>UQVZ01000016.1 GCA_900544675.1 uncultured Bacteroides sp. | reverse complement strand
AAGAAGCTCAAAAGAAACTGAATAAAGAATTTAATTCAAAATTTAAACAGGCTCTTAATTAATCTGTGTAATCTGTGGTGAAAAAACAATCGGCTTTCCTCGCAAATCTCCATGTTCGCCCCACGGAATATCACTTTCAGCAGGTGCAGTTGGGTGTCGGCGCAGAGACGCTTGACCACTTTGTCCTGGCTGTATTTCTCCAGCTGGGTGTCGGCTTCCTGGCTCTTGGCTTCTACCTCCGCGTCTGTGGCAGTGGGCTTTACGTATTTCAGCTCCATGATGTAGCTGTGGGCTATTTCCGGATAGCGTGACTTATCAGGCAAGAGCAGGAAATCGCTGAAGCCGTAGTTCAACTCTATTTCGGGTTCTACCAGGTAGAGGCTGTTCAGAGCAAGGTATGCCTTGAAGAAACCTTGCAGGTTGTGTTCGCCTAAGATGCTGTCGCGCACCGAAGAGTTTTCCTTGTATGCCGTGGCGATACGCTCGATAAGAGGTTTCCAGTCACCATCTCTTGCAAGCATGCGGAAGCATTGCTTCAGACCGCTCAAGTCTATATCAAAGCTGCGGTTGTAATAATCGCGCATGAAACTCCAGTATTGTTCTTTCACGCAATTGTTCGGGATGACCATCCGCAGTTCGCCCCATTCTTCACCTCCCATAGTAAGTAGACCGTAATAATAAAGCAGGCTTCGGAATTTGTTGTCTTCCGTAACGTATTCGGCAGGGAAGGAAGTCTTCAGTGTCATCAGTACCGAGCCGGTAGCGGCTATCTCCTCGATGACACTCATCCGATTCTCCCGTTGGTTTCCACGGTCAATGTCCGCCAGCATCTTCAACTTCTTGTAGTCGGTACGGATGTTCTTGTCCACCATTTCCTTGGGCGGACGACCGTACAGAACCTGGCTGCGTAAGTAATAGTAAACCATGTCGCAGTTGTACAGACGGTCATCTTCCAGGCATTCTTCTGCAAAGCAATAGTTGTTGTACCACGGCTTCATTTCTGCCATCATGGCTTCGATGTCGGCATCGGCACGGAGCTTTCCGTTGTCCTGGTAATAGTGGAACATAGTGCGTACGTCCGACTCGGAGAAGCCTAACATGTGGTTGAAGCGCGGGTCTTGCGAGATATTCCAGTCGATGTTGTACCCGCTCGACAGGTCATCCAGCGTTACGGGTGAGACACCTATCAGGAACACCCGGGTGAACATGGCTTTAAAGAGTTTGAAATAATCGCGGTAAAAACCGCTGGCATGGGTCAGGTTGCGGAACATCTCCTTGCCTCCCTCGCTCAGAATGACATTGGTGAAGTTGTCGTATTCGTCAACAATCAGGTAAAGCTGGTATTTCTTACGTCGCGCCTCCGCATTGATTATCTTCATCTTGGAAGCGGCATCTTGTTCCGCAAGCACTTTTTCAACCATCTCCTCATCGTAATAGGACCTGTATTCCTTGATGAAAGAATCCAGTTCGGCACCGCAGTAATCATTAAAGCTGCCTTCCAACTTGCCTTGGCGGGCAGATACAAGGGAAAAGTCGAAGTAAATCACCTGGAAAGCATTCTTCAGCGGAGTAGGGTGCTGTTGTATCCAGAGTCCGCCGAACAGGTCATCGAAACGGTCTGCCTGAGCCATGTCGTAGTATGCCTGCATCATGCTGACGAATACGCTCTTTCCGAAACGGCGCGGGCGAATCAGGAACAGATAGTTGCTTGTGTCTTCCAGCAACGGAAGATACATCGTCTTGTCTATGTAGTACAGATTGTCCCTGCGTATGTCTTCGAAGCGTGCCACGCCGTAAGGGATGCCTTTCACTTTTGCCTTTTCCATGCCTGAATCGTTTTAGATGTTACCGTAGGACAAAGATAAGGTTTTTATTTTTAGTTGACAAGGTATCAGTTGACGAGTTGACAAGGTTTTTGTGGCCAGGAGTTAAAGAAGTTAGAGAAGTTAAAGGAGTTAAAGCCAATAGTTTTGTTTTTTAGGAGTTAAGTAGTTAAAGAAGTTAAGGAGTTAAGCCAATACTTCTGCCGATGTATCTAAAACCTAGTACCTAGTACCTAGTCAACTAGTTACCTAAAAATAAAAAACACAGAGACACGGAGAGAATTAAGAATTAAAATCTGCGTTTCAAACAAAAGCCTTGTCAACTATCTAAAACCTGATTACTTGAAATAAACAAACTTAGTTTCACCCTGTTTCAATATGGTGAAACACTTGTTTTACCTATATGAAACACTTGTTTCACCTAGCTGAAACAGTTGTTTCACTTAATTGAAACTGCCTGAAACTCTAATTGCATCAGGAAGATTGTCTGGCTGGGTACTTTCATATAATTGTCTTTCCGGAAGAAGAAGGTTTCCTCCGGTTGATAAGATAATCGGGAAGCTTTTCAGGTAAAAATAAAACCGGCGCGCATCCCTGCGCACCGGTTTCTGATTACTAATTTAGTAAAATGTGTGTGAGGACGCTTCCTCACGGTTTTGATAGAGATTAATTTACCATCAGAAACATCATTCTGTGGTTTCGTTTCCGCTTCCGTCCGGATTAGAGGTTTGTTCCCCCCTCCGTATCGGAAGTGGTGGTATCTTCGCTTGTATTGCTTCCTCCTTCATTTCCTTCGTCTCCGCTATCTTCGGTATTATCTTCTTCTGGCTTTTCAAGGATTTCTGTATACTCTGTGCCATCTTCTTTCTTTAAATTATCTATATCTCCGTATAGGGTGACGCCTTCGGGCAAAACCAAGTAATATCCTTGTCCGTCCAGCGTGTAACCTTTAGGGATGGTGATGCCGTCTTCAGGAATTTCTACTCCTTCTATATCATTCCAATCCACATGGGTAAAGAAGCGGATGGTTTGTGTTTGTGATTCTCCCTCTCCCTCTACATGTACCAGATAGTCGGGGATGCTTGCAGGGGTGCTTAGCAGACCTATAAGCAAGGCTTCTGCATCTTCTTGGGTATAGACGCCGGGGACACGGTGCTGGGGGATGGTTCCGATTTCTTCTGTGTTCCAACCTGTTATATAAGAATACATACCGCTTACTGTACCGTCTCTTACGATAAGATTCATCGTCAAACATTCACCGGCACGAAGTTCTGTCGGGTCGTTTACTTGGGTCAACGAACCTGTATAAGTTCCTGAACTGGTTGTAATGATGAAGAAACTGGGCTCTTCATAATAATACGGTGTTTCGCTATTGTCTGAGCTGAAGTTGAAAGGAGGAACATAGAGTACGTAATCATTAGCATTTACTCCTTCTCCTTTTTCCCACTCCCATTCTATGCCTTTGGATGTTGGTTCTTCGGGAATTGTTAAAACCTGTGGATATTTTTCTTTCCCTTCTTCAGTTGTATAGCCAGTGGCGGTAAAGGTTGCAGACTTGGCTAAATTGGGGAATGTGATTGTACACGACGTGATAGGGTTGGTTGAACCATCCGCTTCAATGTGAGTGATGCTGTTCAATTTTATTTTGGCAACCGGATGATAAAAGTGCAAACTGACATATTGTCCCCATTCGTGGTATGAAATGGGACCTTCATGGGCAACAATGAAAGTTTCCAATCCTGTCTTTGCTTGTGTGCCGAAAATCACTGTGCCGGTAGTCTCTGCATTCATAGAAACTCCTCCGGTAATTTGAGTATCTTCTCCGTTAGGTTTATGAGGTTGTGTCCATGCATAAAATTCATGTTGGGCATCTGCATCTTCCCATTTTAATGCTTCTCCACCAGTTGTCTCCAATTTTCCTTGTTTTCCCGATGTGACTTGATATACTTGGGTTTTAGATTCTTCATCATTTATTTGTTGCCAAATATAGATGTTTTCCTCATTATAAAGATTATTGTCACTACCCATGATGGTTGATTCGCGTGTGGTTATGACTGTACTGTTTTCTACCGAACCTATAAATGTAATCGCGCTGTCAGCTATTTCTTCCGATGACATGCCGGTGGATTCTTCATCGGTACAGGCATAGGTTGTTACAAACAACGAAGCCGCTAACATATATAGGATATTCTTATTTATTTGTTTCATGGTTCCGTTTGATTTTGTCGTTATGGTTGTTAGTTATCCAAATCTCCACCAATGTCGCCCGCATCAATTGGAGCACCAATATCATCCAATTCTGTTGCTGTTGTATTCATGCTGGTATCATTGGTAATTGATGTATCGTCTGCCCTTCCGGCAATCTTGCCTACATGATAATTGCTACTTTCTTCTTCATATAATCCATTGAAAGTAATCCATGTCGTGTTATTGGAGGAAACAGTCTGGAATATCTGTCCATAAAGTCCGCCAAGGGCATAAATGGAATAAGGAAGAGGAGTAAATTGTCCTTCGTCTGTCGGTCCGTGTAAAGTTCCGTAGACGGCATTGTTATTGATTGTGCCTACTGCGGCAACATAACCAACCAAGCCTCCGGTATAGGCATGGCCTTCTACTTGATCGTTTTCTGTGGAATAGGCAAGTCCGCTATGGATGTCTCCATGGAAGGTACAATTGGAAACTCCTTCTGTTGCTTCGGTGAAACGTGTCATGCCTGCTATTCCTCCGGTATAAACCAGCACACCGCGGGCATTGGATGCATCGACGGTAGCTTCCAGCGTACAATTGGCTATGTTACCGGTAGAAAGTCCTACCAGTCCGCCTGTATATCGTTCTCCGATTTGGTTCGGACAGTTACAGATTACGGTTATGGTTCCTTTATCTTCAGCTTCTGCTGCTTCTTTAAATCGTGAAACATCTTGTAGATTTCCGGATGATTCGCCTATCAGTCCGCCTACATAAATTCTTCCTAAGTTTGTTGTTGCTTCTGTCGTATAAACTTTGACCGTAATGTCTTTGCTTAGTTGGATTTTTTCGATATTGCCCGCACTGTAACCAATCAATGCACCAAAGTTGCACAAATCGGCTGTAGCGTTGGGTTGCGCTTCGATGGTGATTCCCGTCAATCGGATATTGTTGATGTCGCTTGAGATACTGCTTGTCCTGCATAGAGCACCTATGTTTGTCGTATTGGTTTCATTCTGATTTTCAGTAATCTTTACATTTGCCAATTGCAGGTTGGTTATTGTGCCTTCAACGCCTTCAAACAAAGGTTGACTTACATTTTTGATGTAATGGTAATTCCCGTTGAATATGGCACCGTTGGGCAAGGTGTGTGGACTGAATGATTGATTATTAAAGTTTACATTCACTAATAATTCGACTCCTCCTTCAGGAGATGGAGTAAGTATGGTGGTTCCATCTTCCTCATAAGCAGTTCCTGCACAAATGTGGTCGAGGAACTCATTGATACTAACTTCTACTTCATTGGGGTCTTCTTGGTCTGGGTCGTCCCACCAATCGTCTTCATCTTCGTCTACTGTGATGCTGCCCGAATTTTTGATAATGGATACCACATACGATTTCCCTTCCTCCAAGTTATTCAATTCCTCCATATTGAGGGTAAGATAAGGACGGCTGTAGCGATAAGTCAGTTGCATGCCTTTATAACCGTAATCTACATTTGCATCACAGGGAGCCAGATAATAACTTACATAACTTGTATTGTCGTCTTCTGTGCTCAACCGTTGGCTGCTTACTCGTGGTTCTTCTGTCCCTTCCTTTATAAAATCAAATTGAAAATCACCATTGCTTGTAATGAATAATTGGAAGGCATCTTTCAACTCTTTCTCTTTCAACTCTGTACTTTTCTTGACCCAAAATTCGTTTGCGTTATCGGTAATGTCGGTAATGGTAAGTTTGGTACACAGGTGTTCGAATTTTAACGGTACGGCATGTCCGTATTCTATTTCTTGGGCTTCTGCTACCAAAGGGTCGGTGACATCGGTCAACGTCTCCAGCTTTACGGTAATCGGTGTGTCAGCCAACCGGCCATCCGATGCACTGATGTAATAAGCTGTAAAGTCTGCTTCTGTTGCATTCCACGGCCATGTCATAGGGGATGAGGTGCCCACTTCGGCTGTAGCGGTTGTTTTCCATTCTGTACCATCGAACTGGAAACAATCGTAGAAAGGAGCTTGCTTTTCTTCTGTCCCGTCAGCTTTCTTTATGGTAAACACAGCGACAACGTGAAGGTAGTCGCCTGACTGGAACTCCTGTTTATAGTTGTCTTTTATTTCGGCTCTCGATTGGGCATCTTGTTCCATGGGTGTAAGCTCGGTAACGAAAGTGATGGGCAAACCGTTTTCCGGATTCCGGTTGTCAATTCCGTTCCCTGGTTCCACGTCATCCTTGCAACCCGAAAGGCAGGTGGCAAGAGCGAGACATATAGTCAGTATGTATTTTTTCATGATGCGCATAGTTTATTCGGTTTTTTGAAATATCAAATCGGTAACGAAGTTGCCTGTAATGGTTACTGCTGTTTCTTCGGGATTGTCTAACTTTCCGACAAGATAACTGTAGCTTTCCTCCGATTGGGTTCCTATTAAAGTGCCGCCACAGGTGTTGTTCTGGATAGTACCTCCAGATACCGTTCCGGCAATTGCTCCTACAAGTCCCTTAGTATTATTGATAAACAAATTACTAATGTCGCAGTCGGTTATGCTTCCACCCGTCATGGTGTTGGCAAGGCAGCCGATGGCTTCTGAACCTGTAGTATTTGTGATTGTTACGTTTTCCAGTTTCAGGTTCTTTATCTGGCCACCTTCGGATAACGTTCCGATGAAATACGGATTTTCCCCCTTCAAAGTCAGATTACGTAAAGTATGGTTACGTCCATCCAGTACATCTTTGAATGTGGTTAAGAGACGACTGGTTTCCATATCCAATTGGGAACAGTCGATGTCGTTATTGAGATAAAACTCCCAATGGTTGTTTTCATAACTTCCGTATTGGGTTAAATTCGTATTTTTGCTGCTGGAGTCACTGTTGTATGCACTAATCCATGCCTTTAGTTCATCGACTTCGGATATGCCTTTTCTTTCTTCTACGATTTCTTCTTGTTGGTCCCATGGCGTAAATGTTCCCGGCCAGATGGTTGGTTGGTCTCCTTGCATTTGTACGGTGAAGGTGTAGCGTGTTCCTCTCTCCAGTTTAGGCAAGATGCCGTTGGGACGAACCTTTTGTGGGTTCCCGAAGACATCATTTATTTGAATGTACTCAACTTCGGTTTCGCTGGGTACGAGAACATAAAAGAAACTATTTTGGGCATACGTTTGGTCTCTGATTTCATCTTCAGCAGTAATTACTTGCTCGTTTGGAATGGCAATATAGTCCTTTTTTGCTTTAGCATCTGTGACCAAATCCAAATCAAAGTCTTGGTTCGTGTTTCTTACTACTTTGGCATAAGCTACGCCTTCTTTTAAGTGTACTGTAATGCGTGCATCTTCATCTATGCTGAATCCTGTTCCTGGAAAGATGAAAAGCATAGAAAATACGTGTTTGAAGTTGAAGTGAATCAATCCATCTGCATTGTTTAATCCGGAACTACTGGCTATCAATAAGTCAATGAGTCCGTTATCTCCCCACTCAGATGATTCATCAAAAATTTGAATACGATTCTCCACCTCTTGTTTGGCATAAGGATAATACGCAAAAAGTCTTCCCCAGTTGCTTGGCGTGTTGCCTAGCTCAGAGTTATAGAAAGTCTGGAAGTATCTGTCATTATCTGTGGAACCTTCAATTTCTTTCGTATAAGTCAGGCATAAGTTGTTGAAGCCGTTGCTTGGCTTGCCTTCTGCTCCCCATTCAGAATAAAAGCCTATTTGGTCACCTGCTGCAAATCCACCTTGCTCCCACGTGTTAAATTTGTCTTTACCTACCCGGCTCTCCACCGTTACTGCATTTTCGATGCTACCGGTAATGATGACTGGGGTAGAAGTGTTGTTGCTTATGCGATTTATTTCATCTTGGGTACATCCTGTCGTCAGTGTGGCAATAAGGCAGGCAAACAGTCCGTATGTTGTTATCTTTTTCATTGTGCTTCCTCCTTTTCGCTTTCGTTATCGTTTTCTGTGTTTCCATCATTCCCATCGGTTGGGAGATTGCCTGTATCTCCTTCCTCAGTTGAGGATTTTATCAAATTTTCATAAGTTTTTTGCCCATAGACAGTATGGTTGTTTAATTGTAAATTCAACTGTTCGTCATTGTTGAATTTCAAATCATCATTTAATGCTGTTTCTTCTCCAAAAGAAGCGAAGATACAGATTGTCCATATCCCCTTGTCATAAGTGGCATAGCGTTTTAATGTTGATTCGTCATCGTTATTATAAGCAGTTACGACTGTTTTATAGTCGTCTTCATTGTAAATGCCAAGCTGGTTACATTCGATGCTTACAGGGCCTTTGTCTTCCCAGTTTTCCACCCGTGCAGGAAGGAAAAGTATCGGTTGTTCTTCGATATCCTCTACCAGTAGCACTCGGATGGTAAGCAATTTACCTGCTTCGAATGCCAATGTCCGGGAGGTGGCATTGTTGTCATCGGAAGATTCTTCACCTGAAAGCATGGTTTCTGGTATGGTACCTGTATAGGTCGTACCATCTTTTAATATAATTTGTAATTGAGGGCGTCCATCGCTGAAGTTGAGCGGTGGAAATATCCAAGTGTCTGTATCACCGTTGTCGGATAAAATTCCTTCATGGATTTTGACGTCTTTTTTTGTTGTTTCATTATTTACGCTTACAACTCCCGTATTGCGATTAAATGTAGAGGGAGTCGTTCTTATTTCTAACAAAGATACGGTAACTCCTTTTTTAACTTCCTCTTCTATTAAACTCAATCCTTCTGCTACATCGATATTAACTTTCACGCTTGCCATTCTGTGCTGGAGGGTAAATATGACAGGCTCAGCGGTGTTCCATGTAGCCTCCTCTGTTTTCCCCCATACAATATCGTTTTTATCCTCTTGTGCGTTTGCAGCTTTGTACGCATCACCTAAGGTGACATCAGTCACATTTATTTGATTTTGTACATTGTCTAATGTCAGCGTGCTTTTGCCACTTATGTTTTTTACCCCTTCCCATTTCAGTGGAGTGCCTGTACCTTCCGTGTCGTAGATATAGGGGTATCCTACACCACTTGTAAAAATGGCAGATAATACTTGTTGCTTGTTGATAGTGTCGGTGTAGGTCAGGTAGTATTGTCCTTCTTCTATCTCACCCGACTCAACCCTGCTGTCTGCTTGTCCGTTATTGTTGACAGAGGCGGATAGGACAATCGGATTATCACCGCCTTGTTGGGCTGTGACTGAATCTTGTTCTTCTGTACAGGAACAGGCAAGCATTCCCCAAACAAGTAAACATATATATTTTTCTGTTTTCATAATTCAATGCAACTTTATTGTTCTTATCCTGTGTCATAAATTTGCCATACTGTCATTCAGTTGGCTCATTTGAAGTATCTGGACTGGTTGGCGTATCCGTGGTATTCGACCCATCCGGTTCCATAGGCATGGTTGTATACCACGGATCCCATTCTTCCACAGAGGCTTTTAGTTGTATGATTTCTGTTTCATCTACATTGGAAGTCAGTTCCAGATTCGTGATATATCCTTGGGTCAATGGTATGCTTGCTTCGGGTCTGAAAATATAATTTTTGCTTTTTATGACAGGAAGATTATTATTGTTAAATTCTCCCGTATAAGTCTTTATGCGGAACTTTACCCACTCTTGGTCTGGAGAAATACTTTGGGCAGGTATGATGCCGCAATAAATAGAGCGTTGTGTTCCTGTTGTACCGTCACCTTCTTTTATTTCATTTAATAAAGGATACATCGTAATGTCGCGTTTCTCACCGGTTGCATATACGGTGCGTGCTCCGTCATTAGGAATGGCTTCGCTGTATTCTGTTTCATATCCCGTTTGCATGCCGATTAATTGCACGCATTCAATAGCATTCTCAGGAAATCCACCGTCTTGTTGGGGAGGGGAGATGGGAAGGTCGATTGTTACCCTTACCATCGCAAACACGTGATGGAATTTCAGCTTGACCAAATCGTAACGGTCGCTTAACGGTTGGGCGTGATGGGCTAGCAGAAGGTCGGCTTTCCAAAAATTATCTCTTGTAGTTTGGTCGGTTTCTATTTCACTGAAATGCGTATATGTCATCGGGTAGCAAGCTGCTTCGAAAACAAAGGCGGCTGCTGTCGGGCGGATTTCGTTCCAATCGAAACCGCTTCCGTCCTTGGTAGGAGTGAAATTTATGCCATTTTTATCGGTTTGCCCTGTATAGGTGTATTCTTTGTATGCACCTTCTGTCTTAAAGTCCGGTACCGAATAGTTTACGGTATTGACTACCCGGATACGGCTTTTTCTTTCATCAGTAAAAATGAAGCTATTGTGTAAATAGTCTTCGCCATCTTCAGCCCGGCTTGAACTGCTTCCTTGGATGCTGGCAGAGAAACCTACGGCTGTGGTCTCTTCTGGGGCGGCATCATCGGCCGTAGGCAATGGCTCATTCGAAGAGCAGGCTGCCAGCAGCGTCACGAAGAGAGGTATGATATATTGCTTTTTCATAAGTTTCTTGTTTTACGGGTTAGTTTGTAGTTTCTTCTTCGGGAACAATTGTTCCGGTAGTAGGGTCATATTCTTTCCATGCTTCTATTTCTGCAAAGATACCATCCGGGCCTTCGCCTTCTTCCAATGCCTTAATCGTGACATCTATCTGTACGTAAGTGCCACGGAAGAGGGAAGGAAGGTTTTCAAGCTTGGCGGTATAAACCTTGCTGTCTTCTGCCGTCCCATTTTCTTCGCTGATGCGGAAGGAAATAGTGTATCCTTGTGTATCAGGGGAATCAGGTTCAGGAATGTTCTTGCTTTCGTGCAGGTAGATGGGAGTTTCACTTTCGGCAGGCGTTGTTACCGGCGTACCTTTACTTACCTCCACAGGCTCTGCATAGATATAGGTATACGCAGTGTGATTAGCATCGGGTGGCACATGGTAGTCGGTAACAGGTGTGTCATTTTCCTTGTTGTATTGCGCTAAGACTTTCTCGTACCATTCAGTGTCTGTGACTTGAGGAATCAAGTAGGAGTTTTGGGCTACCTGTTCAAGTGTCCACGAATAGATGGTAATGGGTTCCCCCGATTCTAATGCGTTGTTGTATGTAATGTGGATTTTGTTGGCAGCATGTGCTACCCATAAATCTTTGGTTTGGTTTTCATTACCTACTTCAATCTCATATTTAGCAGTGGCTGGCAAGTGGAAATTTACACCTTCTGATTTATTAGAAAACCAACCATCATCAGTTGTCAATTCGAGGTTATCCAGATTGCTTATGCTTATTTCTTTGTTTTCAAGAATATCCTCGCAATTAGCCAGCAGGTAGATGGTTTTGGTTTCGTTGCCTTTTACGATAAAGCTATAATATCTGGTTTCGAATAGCCCTTCACCATCTTCTCCTGTCAATGTATACTGTCTGTCGTGCTCTAACTGGTCATTCTCATCGAAGATAATGATGCGCAGGGTATGCATCAGCTCTCGATATTTATCAGCAGAAGAATCTTCATCGAAACTGGCACGTGAAACCATAGCTGCCGAGATGGTAAGGTTGACCATGCCATCTGTTTGCTGTGGGGTATCTTCCTGCCGGTTGCACGAGGCAAACAACAGGAAGAGCAGACAGAGGGGAATTATATGTCGTGTAATATATTTCTTCATGATAACGGAATATTATTCAGTCGTACTACCCAGTCGTTGATAACTATGACGGTTTGCAACCACAGGTTGTTGTCGTCCAGAAAGAAGATAAGCGACCATTCGCTTTCGCGGTCGAGAAACTCTTGGGCGGGCATATCGGCATAAAGGTCGCTTTTCAGCAGCAGCAGATAGTCGTTGAGCGGGATGTTTACAATCTCCCTGCCGTCTTCGCGTGCTGTGATGAGCAAGCGTGGATGATTGGCCGTCATCAGGCGTGAAGTGGACAGCTCGGCGTAGGCTACGGTCACTTCCGATTCTTCGCCTCCGCTTTCGCCTACGATGCGTTCGCCTTGGCTCCACGGCAGGTAGGTAATCGTACCGTTACTGATGAGGCTGTTGTCGGAAGCAAACAGCGTATTGTCGTCGGTAATGCGGAAGTCGAAATCATCGCTGTCCAGCGGCTGGTTGTTGAGCTGCTGGAGGATGATTTGCACATTGTTGGTGTTCTTCATCATGTAGACCGTATGGTCGGCATACATATCGCCTTCTACTGTGACGTCGAGGCTGCCATAGAAGAGGTCGTGCAGTTTGGCGTCCGAAGTTTCACCGTTGTATTGCATGGCTATTTGCAGTGCCTGCAATGTGCTTCCTGCAGCCGGTTCGGCATTCGGGGTGAATGAATGGGCTTCGCATGCCAGCCCGCCGTAGGCAACGAAGTGGTAGCTTCCTTCCGGCAGGTCGATTTGCATACGGTAGTTTTCGTCCTTCAGCGCGTCGCTGGTTTCGGTACGGGTAGCTACATAGTTTCCGCTTTCGTCGTAGATGTAAAGCGTCAGGCAGTCTACTTTGGCAGGGAATGCGTTGGCATATTCCATGTTGTAATCGTAGACAAAGCGCAGGTTGACTCCTTTGGGACAAGGTTCCAAGTCGTCGTTGATGCACGAAGACAATGCGCATAGCAGGGCAGCTATCGGGAGTATTGTCCGTGCTATAGATATCATATATCGTTTCATGGCGTTGTAAGTTTTAATGTCTTATTCATTATATTGTACCACTATTATCTTGGTCTCCAAATGTGATGCTATTTACACGTACTACCCAAGGTAATACTTGTACCTTTACTTCGAAGAATACTTTGGGAGCTTCCGGGTCTGGTTCCTCCGGATCTGGGTCTGGTTCTTCTTCGTCTGGAGTTTCAGGGTCGGGTGTTTCACCTTCGGGATACCCAAAGCGATAAATGGCTTCTACGCTAAGCTTGTAGACATTGTTGCGTACTACAGCAAATTCCATCGGACCCATATCGGGAACTTTCCCGTTGTCATTGTGACGGTTCCAGTAATAATAATAGGTATAATAGTTACCGTCTTCGTTGGGCTCATAGATGGTGAATCCTGCTCCTTTATAATCATAATCTCCATTTGTTACGGCTCTGTATGCATACGCGACATTTGAGTTTGAATGAACTGTTGCATAGTTTGCTACTGCTTCCCAGTTGCCGTACAGCTTGTTTTCGAAAACATAGATAGGTTCTCCTGCCGTCCATGTCACGTCACTATCTTCTGTTATCCCTATTTTTGCTCTAAAGACGACACCTGTTGTGATTCCGTTTTTTTGCAAGGCATCAGTTTCCTGTTCATCTTGAGGTATGGTGTTTTCTATGGCATAGCGCCAGATGTGATAGCCTTTGGTTTCATCCTTATCTTCTCCCCAGTTGTCTTCTGTATTGTTGCTTATGGTAGCCAATGAAGTCCATTGCCATGTTTCAGGTTCTTCTAAGTTGTAAAAGAAGTTATCTGTCTTATTAGTCCAGTTTTCAGCGCTTGTATAATTCACTTTTTCTTCTGCATCGGTATCTACCACGTAATTGTTAGCGGTTTCCACTCCACAAACGGCTGATTGGGCGTTTTGTCCATTGTCAGAAACTCGGCGCAAGTAGTAGAAACTCTTGCTCATATTGATAAGGGCAATGTCCGTCAGCTCGATATAGATGCCTGGATTGGTATTTGTCGTTTTGACATCCACATCATCATATATGGGATATTGGTTATTGTTTTTGGCTTTGTAGTCGAAACGTGCTGCAGAGCGTTCCACTTTGATGGGGCCTATCTCGAATGAATGGCTGGATGAAAGATATTCGTTCCATGAGGTAGGCAATGTAATTAAATGCTTTACAGCATTGCTCATCAGGAAATTGCTGCTTTGCCATACCGATGCGTTTTCACTTTCACCGTCGGTTAGGGTATGGGCTTTGTTGATAAAATCTTCTACTCGTGCACTTCCGGCTGATGCGCCTGCCAAGGCACGTAATTCATCGGTCGGGTTGCAAAATGCATACACATAAGCTGTTTTTGGGATCGTAGTACCCGTTCCTTCTTCGGGTTCCGGACTTACACAGTCTTCCAGCCTTTGGGGCGGGATGGTAATCACATATTGATTTTCTGTGTCTGTAGTGGGGCTTACCGAAACGACATCGGTGGATGTCAGATACGTGTTATTCTCATCTGTGAAAACCAACAGAATCTGATTGATTTGGTTTTCATAGTCTTTGCCCACTTCAGTACCGTCTTCAGAGGTGACATAACCATCTTCCTCATCTGAGGTCGTTGCACTTCTGCTTCCGCTTGGCAGGTCAAGCGAGAACTGCAGATATACGGAGTTGGAGGTCTCCGTAGGGACGTTTCCTCCCTCTATCTCGTCGTTGCATGCTGTGAAGCATACAGCTAACGCGCTCATCATTAAAAAGCTATGTAGTGTTTTCATTGTTCGTCTGCTAATTAGTAGGGTTGCATCATTTGGTTATTTCTTCGATTTGCTTCAGGCAGTCTTCCGCCTGGCTGACACCCATTGCCTGTGCCTGTTGCAAGTGGGTACGGGCTTCGGTATAGTTTCCTTCGAGGGCAGCCAGTACGCCACGTGCATATTCAGCTTCTTTGCCTGTGCCGGCTTTTTCGAGGTACTTGCGGGCTGCGGTCAGGTCGCGCTTGTTCATGGCTACGTTGGCTGCATTGAGGTTGGCAGTTTCGTCGTCGGGATACATCCGGACGGCTGTTTCGAATACTTCGTTATAAGCGGGTGTGCCCGACTCGTAGGTATTGGCTATGGTGTAGAACTCTTGCAGGCTCAGTTTGCCCGGTGCGGTTTTCATGATGCGTTTGGCTTCTTCCACATCGGTGTACGAGCGGACTACATATTCTACGGTATAGTCGGAGTGGCGCAGTGCCGGGTAGCAGTTCTTCAGCAGGAAGGCGTAGGTATCGGGATAGCGGCGCTTGATGTTGGCTTCTTTTTTATCCAAGTCAGCCTCGCTGGCGGATATCAGCTTCAGGATGCCTTCTTTGTCCGAAAGCTCGGTCGACTCGAGGTAGCGTACCAGTCCTGCCCAGTCTTCCGGTTCCCAGGAAACGGTGAAGATAGAAGGGTCGAAATGGTATTGCTCTTGTACGTAGGCTTTCAGTGCCTCGGTTCTTCCTTTTGCCAGGCGGGTATTGTTGGCATACGAGCCTTCGGGCGAGGCGTAACCCTTGATGCTGATGGCTGTAATCCGGGTGTCGGTATCGTTCTTTACGACATCGATGGTCTGACGGATTTTTTGCAGCTCGGTAGGATTGTTCCGGTATTCGGGACGGATAACGGTCTGGTTGACGGGGAAATCGATAAATGCTGAGCCTTTGACGTTGCGGGTCTTGACGGTTTCTACTTCGGGCTGTACATAGACAAATACCGGTTCGAATACTTTAGGTGCCATATCCAGCTGGGTCAGCAGGTCGTGGTTGTTCATCAGCAGTTCGCTACAGCAGCCGCACAGGTCTTCGCCGATGATGACCGAAGCATTGTCCATCCATTCGGCATACGGTGTCATCGCCTGATAGTGTATCTCTGTTACTTTTCCTTTGCGATAGAAATAGGTTCCTTCTGCCGGTACGCCGTTGCGCAAGTGGTGGTAATAGCGGTTACGTCCGTTGATGCTTACGGTAGGCAGGTTGACAAATGTCTCTTCGCTGCTTTTCAGGGCGGGGGTAAGTATCACTTCCTGGTCGGATTTCACGTCCAGTCCGCTGACATCCATCACCATCGAAAGGAAGATGTTGCCTTCATTCCGGGCGATGTTCAAGTCCTTTATCTGTATCTGCCCGTTCATAATGCTCTGGGCATTTACACCTATTATAATAAATAGGCAGCATAACGTGCTGAAAATATATTTTGCTTTCATAATCGGGAAGTATTTAGAATACGTAGACTAAATTGATTGCCGCTTTCGTCGGTCCGAAGTAGTGATGATCACCGCTATCCAGCTTCTCGCCGCATTGGGCACACGGGTAACGGTCGAAGTGGGTATAGGCATATCCCACACCGATTTCCAGTTCGAAGTTCCAATGCTTGCTGAGTATCCATGTATAGCCGTATGCGACACCCGCGCCTGCGAACCATCCTTGGTAGCGTGAATCGGAAAGCTTAGACAAGTCGCTGCCTAAAAACATGATGTCATTTTGGAGGTTTCCCACATTGTATTGACCGCCGTGGGCATGAATTCCCAGAAAATGTCCGCTAAAGCTGTTGCAGAACCAATAACGTGCTTCGGGCTGTACCAGCCAGTGCTTCCATTTGCGGTCGTGCGACATATCCCAAGCGTTGAGGTTTCCTGATACGTCGAGTGTCCATTTGGGAGCCAATGCTATTTCTATCCCGGCATTAACGGTGGCAGTCGCATCATAAAGCACGTTGGTTTTTAATGCAACTTTCTGTGCCGAGGCTGAAATGCCCAAGCACAATAAAAGGATTGTAATTACCTGTTTCATAGCCTAATCCTCTTTTTTTTGTGTTTTCTTATATCTCTATTTTTTTTCTATCTCTATTCTCTCTTTTCAATAACCCGATAGGAATCTACTGTTGTGTTTTTATTAGCAGAAGATGGGTTAAAGGTCTTATTCGGGGTGTTTTCGGTTATTAGCTGCAAAGCTATGTAATTTATTTTAGACACACAAATCTTTTTTCTTGTTTTTTATAAAAAAACAGAAAGGAAAAGGAATTTGAAACAAGAGGCACGGAGAGAATGAAGAATGAAGAATTAAGAATGAAGAACGAAGAATGAAGAATTAAGAATGAAGAATGAAGAATGAAGAATTAAAATCTGCGCTAATCTGCGTTTCAAATCAAAATCGAACGCAGAGACGCGGAGGCGCAAAGCTTTTAATTCTTCATTTATCTAAATCTGTGTAATCCATTGAAGGAAAAATTTGTGTAATCTGTGGTGAAAAAAAATAAAATCTGCCGGTTGCTTGCCTATTCGGAATATTCTTGATAACTTTCCGCTGTCCTTTTTGGATTTTGCATAAAACAGGGTTTTAAAATTAAAAAGAGTAAAAACAACAATATTATGATGGAAAAAACTTGGAGATGGTTTGGAAAGAAAGATAAGATTACACTTTCCATGCTGAGACAAATCGGAGTAGAGGGCATTGTAACCGCGCTTCACGAAGTGCCGAATGGTGAAATCTGGACCGAAGAGGCTATTAACGATTTAAAGTCGTACATTGAATCGTATGGCTTGCGCTGGTCGGTAGTAGAGAGCTTGCCGGTATGTGAAGCTATCAAGTATGCCGGACCGGAACGCGATCAGCTGATCGAGAATTACAAAGTGAGCCTTGCCAATCTGGGTAAGTGTGGCGTAAAGACAGTATGCTACAACTTTATGCCGGTTATCGACTGGGTGCGTACCGACCTGCAACATCCGTGGGACGACGGTGCAAGCTCGTTGTATTTCGACCGGGTACGTTTTGCCTACTTCGATACCAAGATTCTGCAACGCAAGGGAGCGGAAGCCGATTATAGCGAAGAGGAACTGCGCAAGGTGGCAGAATTGGACAAGGTCATCACCGAAGCCGAGAAGGACGAGCTGGTAGACGCGATTATCGTGAAGACACAGGGGTTTGTGAATGGAAACATCAAGGAAGGCGACAAGAATCCGGTGGCTATCTTCCGTAACCTGCTGGCATTGTATGACGGCATCGACCGTGCTGCCTTGCGGGAGAATATGCGCTATTTCCTGGCTGCCATTATGCCGGTATGCGAGGAATATGGCGTGAATATGTGTGTACATCCTGATGATCCTCCTTTCCAAATATTGGGCTTGCCGCGTATCGTGACCAACGAGGAAGACATTGCGTGGTTCTTGAATGCGGTCGACAATCCGCATAACGGACTGACGTTCTGTGCCGGCTCATTGAGTGCAGGCGAGCATAACGACACGCGTGAGTTGGCTAAGAAGTTCGCTTCGCGTACTCATTTTGTTCACTTGCGCAGCACAGCGGCTATGCCGGGCGGTAATTTCATCGAAAGCTCGCACCTGGAAGGACGCGGTCACGTGCTCGACCTGATTCGTATCTTCGAACAAATCAAGCCGGGATTGCCGATGCGTGTCGACCACGGACGTACGATGTTGGGTGACGAAGATAAAGGTTATAACGCCGGTTATTCGTTCCACGGCCGTATGTTGGCATTGGCGCAAGTAGAAGGCATGATGGCGGCTGTAGCCGATGAGATGAAACGAGGAATTAAGGTGGAATATTAATAGTTGACGAGGTTTTGTTTTTTCACCACAGATTACACAGATTTTTTTTCATTATTGATTACGCAGATTATCATTTAAAACGCAGATTAGTGCAGATTTACGCAGATTATTATTTTCACCACAGATTAATTAAATGAAGAATTAAAACTCTGTGTCTCCGTGTTTCTGTGTTTAAATAAGAAAAAATCTCCGTGCGCTTTGCTTTCTCAAAAAAATAGAAAACTTTGCATCTTCGCGTCTCTGCGTTCGATTTTATTAAACCACAGAACTTGTTTAATTAATAAATCTGTGTAATCTGTGGTGAAAAAAACAGTCAACTAGCCACCTAAAAATGTGTATGAAAAAGATTAGTTTACTTAAACGATGCAGTGTCCGGTTCCGTCGGTGGAGCCGGAAAGGGTATGCTGTGTTTGTCAGCCTGCATCGGGCGGTAACTATCGGGCACGTATGCCGGAGCATTATGGACGCGGCATTGAGCAAGAACAAATCTTTTTCTACGGCGAACAGGAAACAGGCACTTGCATGGATCGGTACGGAAGCTATGGAAGAAGTGCCGGATGACGAAGGCGGAGGAATCTTTGTGTCCGCGTCACAGGGATGGAAATCCGTATCACTTTTGTGCTTGGTGCAGATGGCGGTACAGGTTTTGGGCAAGGTTGCTTCTTGTCCGGAGCGTTTATATACCTTATTATATATAATAGTAGGCGGAATGGGAAAGACTCGTAAGCGGGTCTCTCTCATTCCGCTTTTTTGTTTAAAAACGGAATGAAATGATAGAAAAATTAGAGAAAACCATTTATGAAGGGAAACAGCTCCAGCCGGACGAGGTGTTGGAAGCGGTGGAAAACACTTCGTTGGACGAATTGTGCGAAGCGGCACATCGGGTGACGGTGCGTTGCGCTTCGCGTAAGTTCGATATGTGTTCCATCATCAATGCCAAGTCGGGACGTTGTTCGGAGAATTGCAAATGGTGTGCCCAGTCGGCGCATTACGATACCGGCGTGCAGGTGTATGGATTGGTATCGGAAGAAGAATGCCTTCGTCACGCCCGGCTGAATGAAAGTCAAGGAGTCGGTCGCTTTTCGCTGGTGACAAGCGGGAAGCGTCCTTCGGATAAGGAAGTGGACGAGTTGTGCAAGCGTTTCGCTTACCTGCGTGCGCATAGCGGCATCCGGCTGTGCGCTTCGTTAGGGCTTGTCGATGAGGAGCAGCTACGAGCCTTACACGAATCGGGCGTCGGCAGGTATCATTGCAATCTGGAGACTGCCCCTTCGTATTTCGCTCACCTTTGCACCACCCATACGCAGGAAGAAAAGCTGGAGACGATTCGTGCCGCACGCCGGGTAGGTATGGAGGTATGCAGCGGAGGCATTATCGGGATGGGTGAAACGATGCGTCATCGGGTGGAACTGGCTTTTACGTTGCGTGAGCTGGATGTGAAGTCGATACCGCTGAATCTGTTGCAGCCCATTCAGGGAACTCCGCTGGAAGATATGCCCCATTTGTCGGAAGAAGAAGTATTGCGCACCCTGGCGATGTTCCGTCTGGTGAATCCCGATGCCTATCTGCGGTTTGCCGGCGGGCGTTCACAACTGAGCGAAGCGTGTGTACGGCGTGCATTTTATGCCGGTATAAACGCTGCCATCGTCGGCGATTTGTTGACCACACTGGGCTCGAAGGTGGCAGAAGATGTAGAACGAATAAAAGCAGCAGGTTATGAATGTAGATAAAGTATTTGATGAGTTCGACCGTGAACATTTGTGGCATCCTTATACGTCGACGCTCAATCCCTTGCCCACTTATAAGGTGGAGCGGGCAGAAGGATGCGTGATTACACTGGCAGACGGTACCGAACTGATAGACGGAATGTCTTCGTGGTGGTGCGCGGTGCACGGATACAACCGTCCCGAACTGAATGAGGCTATTGAGCGTCAATTGAAAGCTATGGCACACGTGATGTTCGGCGGACTGACCCACGAGCCGGCCATAGCCTTGGGCAAGCGTCTGTTGCGGATAGTGCCGCCCTCGATGCAATACATCTTTTATGCCGATAGCGGTTCAGTGGCGGTAGAGGTGGCTTTGAAGATGGCTATACAATATCAGTATGCGGCAGGCCGTCCGCAGAAAACCAATTTCGTGACTATCCGTTCGGGTTATCACGGGGACACGTGGAATGCGATGTCGGTATGCGACCCTGTCACGGGTATGCATAGTTTGTTCGGTCCGGCATTGCCGGTGCGTCATTTTGTTCCTGCTCCCCAAAGCCGTTTCGGAGGCGAATGGGACGAAAACGATATCCGGCCTTTGCGCGAGATGCTGGAAAGGCATCACGATGAGTTGGCTGGGTTGATACTGGAACCCGTGGTGCAGGGAGCGGGCGGGATGCGTTTTTACCATCCGCAGTATTTGCGTGAGGCGGCTGCCTTGTGCCGTGAGTATGATGTCTTGTTACTCTTCGACGAGATAGCGACCGGTTTCGGCCGGACCGGCAAGCTCTTTGCTTGGGAACACGCCGGGGTGGAGCCGGACATTATGTGTATCGGGAAGGCGTTGACCGGAGGCTATATGACCTTCTCGGCTGTGCTGGCAAACAGGAAGGTGGCAGAAGGTATTTCGTCGAAGGCTCCATCTGTGTTTATGCACGGCCCTACGTTTATGGGCAATCCGCTGGCTTGCTCGGTGGCGTGCGCGTCAATCGACCTGCTGCTTGCTTACGGCTGGCAGGAAAAGGTGAACCGTATCGAAACCCAATTGCGCAAAGAACTGGCTTCGGCGGCGGAACTTCCCCAAGTGGCAGACGTGCGTGTGCTGGGTGCCATCGGGGTCATCGAGACCAAACAGCCGGTCGATATGGCGTGGATGCAACGCCGCTTTGTGGAAGAAGGCATCTGGGTGCGTCCGTTCGGCAAGCTGGTTTATGTGATGCCGCCGTTCGTCATCCGCTCCGATGAACTGACAAAGCTGACATCGGGACTGGTGAAAATCGTGAGCGAGCTCAGGTTCACCACAGATTACACAGATTTATCCAATTAATTAATAATGGTTTAATAAAATCGAACGCAGAGTCGCTGAGACGCAAAGTTTTCTATTTTTTGAGAAAGCAAAGTGCACGGAGATTTTTTCTTATTTAAACACAGAGACACGGAGACACAGAGTTTTAATTCTTCATTTAATTAATCTGTGGTGAAAATAATAATCTGCGAAAATCTGCGTTAATCTGCGTTTCAAATAAAATCGAACACAGAGACACGGAAACACAGAGAAATAAATTATTTAATCTGTGTAATTCATTGAAGAAAAAAATCTGTGTAATCTGTGGTGAAAAAAAGATGAACGAAAAAGACTTGTTACAGAAACTGGAGCGGGAAGGAAACCTGCGCACGCTGCCCGAAGCGGAACATTGCGGGATGTGGATAGTGAAAGACGGAAGGCGGATGCTGAACCTGTCTTCGAATGACTACTTGGGACTGGCTGCCGACAGCGGTTTGCAAGAAGAGTTCTGGCAGGAACTTTCTTCGCGCGACCGTTGGCTTTCGGCTTCTTCCTCGCGTCTGCTGACTGGCAACTTTACGGTTTATACCGAGCTGGAGAAGCTGTTGGCGGAACGTTTCGGGAGGGAAAGCGCGCTGGTGTTCAGTAGCGGATATCACGCCAATACCGGCATTCTGCCTGCCGTGTCGGACGCGCACACCTTGATTCTTGCCGACAAGCTGGTGCATGCCAGTCTGATAGACGGCATCCGGCTTTCGTCTGCCACGTGTATCCGGTACCGCCATCAGGACTATGTCCAGCTCCGTAAACTCCTGGAGAAACACTGCCATTCGTATAACCGGATTATTCTGGTGACCGAAAGCGTTTTCAGTATGGATGGCGATGTGGCTCCGTTGACGGAGTTGGTGGCACTGAAGAAAGAATTTAAGAATGTGATGCTGTATGTCGACGAGGCGCATGCCATTGGGGTGCGAGGCAAACGGGGGCTGGGTGTAGCGGAAGAACAAGACTGCCTGCAGGAGGTGGATTTCCTGTGCGGTACGTTCGGGAAAGCCTTGGCATCGGTCGGCGCCTACGTGGTATGCAGCCGTTTGACGCACGATTATTTGGTGAATCGGATGCGGACACTTATCTTTACCACGGCACTTCCCCCGCTCAATGTAGCGTGGACAAAGTTTGTGTTCGAACGGTTGGAGGAATGGGAAGGACGACGCATCCGATTGGCGGAAATATCACGTAAGGTGCGCGAGGCAGTGCGGAAGGCGGGTTACGCTTGTCCGTCTGAAAGTCATATCGTCCCTCTTATTGCAGGCGAGAGCGAGGCAGCACTTCGGGAAGCCGAAGCATTGCAGCGGCAAGGACTCTATGTGTTGGCAGTCCGTCCGCCCACAGTGCCTGAAGGCACCTCGCGTCTGCGCCTGTCGCTTACAGCCGCATTGCCCGAAACTGAAGTGGAGAAAATAATAACCCATATAGAACAAGGAGGTAAGCTTTATCATGAAGTAAAGCTCAATTCATAAGAAGGAATTGTACTTTAACTTCTAGCGAAGCGATAACTTCTTTGACTTCTTTAACTTCTAGAAAGTCATAAGAAGGTATTCTACTTTAACTTCTAGCAAAGCGATAACTTCTTTAACTTCTAGCGAAGCGATAACTCCTAACTAATATAACTATGCAACAACGATTTATAAAAAGAGAAAATAATCCCCGCCTGCTGCTTTTCTTTGCCGGATGGGGAAGTGACGAACATTTGTTCGGCAGGCAGGTGGCGGATGGATACGATTACCTGCTGTGTTTCGACTACCGCAACTTGGATTTTGATTATACCTTGTTGGAGGAATATCGCGAAATACGTCTGCTTGCCTGGTCGATGGGGGTATGGGTGGCAGGGCAGGTTCTGGCGGGAAAGGATTGTCCGTGGCAGGAGAAGGTTGCCGTGGGCGGTACCCCGTATCCGATAGACGACCGGAGAGGAATCCCCGAAGCGATATTCCGGGCGACAGTGGAGAACTTTTCCGATGCGACACTGGTCCGCTTCCGCCGGCGCATTTGCGGGACAGCGGTACAGGTGAAAGAGTTCTTGTCGCATCAGCCTTACCGGACGACAAAGGATTTGCACGAGGAATTGCAGGCGCTGGACGACTGTGTGCGCCGTTTGCCTGCCGTTGCGTTTCGGTGGGACAAGGCGATTGTCGGCACGAACGACAAAATCTTTCCGCCTGCCAACCAGCGGAATGCCTGGCAGGGGGTGGAAACCGTGGAGAAGGCAGTGGAGCACTATGACGGCGCCTTGTTCGACCGTCTGCTTTCGGGAGAGGAGGAAGTATGGACAAGGCTTTGATACGCAGTCGGTTTGCCAAGGCTTCGGACAGCTATTTGCGCCACGCCCTGGTGCAGCGCCAGATAGCTTTGCGCATGGTGAAGCTGATACAGGAGTACGTGCCTTTGTCGGCACATCGGCATGTGCTTGAAATCGGTTGCGGGACGGGATTGTTCACCCGTGCCTATCTGCATCATTGGCAGCCGGAGCGGTTGTTGCTGAACGACCTTTGTCCGGAGGTGGCACCTTTTTTCACCGACCTGCCGGAAGATAAGGTGTGTTTTATGGCTAAGGATGCGGAGCTGCTCGATTTTCCTTCGGGGCAGGATTTGATTGTATCGTGTTCGGCACTGCAATGGTTCGACGCGCCCGAGCGTTTCCTGTGCGGATGCCGTCGCCTGCTGTCGCCCGACGGTTATCTGGCTTTCAGCACCTTCGGCCCGAGGAATGCTGAAGAGATACGCGGCCTGACCGGCGACGCGCTTCCTTACCGTTCGTTGGAGGAGCTGACCGATGCGCTTTCGGGTTCCTATCGGCTGGTGCATGCTTCGGAATCGTGCATGCGCCTTTCCTTCCCGTCGCCGCTGGACGTGCTGCGTCATCTGAAAGATACAGGCGTGACAGGCATCCGTCCTTGCCATTGGACTCCAAGGAAACTGGCGGATTTCAGTTCGCGGTATGCCGGGCGTTATGCAGATTCCAAAGGGAACGTCACGCTGACGTATCATCCTATCTATATGATTCTTATTAGGAGTTAAAGAAGTTATCACTTCGTTAGGAGTTATCACTTCGTTAGAAGTTAAAGTATAAATCCATTGGATGATACCTACTTTAACTTCTAGCGAAGCGATAACTTCTTTAACTCCTCTAACTACTTAAAAATTTTGACAATGAAAGAAAACGTTTATTTTGTGAGTGGCATCGACACCAATGTCGGCAAGAGTTATGCCACGGGTTACTTGGCACGTGAATGGAATGCCGCAGGCATCCGCACCATTACACAGAAACTGGTTCAGACCGGCAATGAAGAAGTGTCGGAAGACATCGAAGTGCATCGCCGGATTATGGGGACGGGCTGGCTGCCCGAAGACGAACAGAAGCTGACGATGCCCGAAATTTTCAGTTATCCCTGTTCGCCTCACCTGGCAGAAGAGATTGACCGTCGTCTGATTGATTTTGGCAAGATAGAGCGTGCCACGGAAATCCTCAGCGAACGCTACGATGCCGTTTTGCTGGAAGGGGCCGGCGGCTTGATGGTGCCGCTTACCCGCGATTTGCTGACCATCGATTACATTGCCCGTCATCATTACCCTCTGATTCTGGTGACATCGGGCAGGCTGGGCAGCATCAGTCATACGCTGTTGAGCCTGGAAGCGATGGAGCGAAGAGGCATCCCGCTGCACACGTTGGTTTATAACCTCTATCCGGAAGAAGACGACGCATTGATTCGCCGTGATACCGAAGACTATCTTCGCCGTTTCCTGGCAAAGAAATATCCGCACTCCCGCTTTGAAACGGTTCCGTGCCTGTCTCTTGATGAGTGATGGGGCGTGTTCCCGTCTCCGCCTTGGGCAGGTACAGGCATCAAATGATAAAAATCACTCGTGATAATTCGTTTTTAAAAGACACATATCCTGTTTAAAGCCTGTTCTATTTTATGTCCTCCATACGGAAAACGTACGTCCTCCAATCGGGGGATATACGTTTTCCATACGGGGGACGTACGTCCTCCGATTGGAGGACGTAAAACTAATATGCAAAAGATGAGCAATGGATGATACTTCCAAACGAATGTTTTTCACTTCTTTATCTATGATTCTAAAAAATTTTTTATATCTTGCCACAGCTTTCAGTCAGGTCGTTTGGATACGGTGTCATGGCTTTGTGGTTTGGTATCTCTATAGAGGATAAGACATTTCCCCGATTGGCTTATTGAAGTTGTGTTTTTGTGGGCTGTTTTGTGTGATTTATTGATTTATTCAATAGGAATTCAGCGTTTTTTTAAGTCAGATTCGAAACAGAATTGAAATAGATTGAGATGTGAATGAGATTTGATAAATAGTTTTAAATCAGTTGTGTGTTTTCTTTTGAAACAATCTGTTTCCTGTTTTGTCAACTGTGTTAAGGCACTGATAGAGGATATTTTGAGAAGTTTTATAGGACTTTTTGAGAAAAGGATAGAAGCCGGTAATTTGATGGTATGACTGATTTATCTTAACTTTGATATGTTGTTTTGTAACAATCAGACGAATGTAAAGTATATTATAAAATATGGAATCAACAGGGATACAAACTATCGTTTCAAGGCAGGCGGTATTTATCGGACAAGGAGAATATGCAGTCAATGAAAAGCATCTGGTTATTGAAGATGCTTCGGAAGAGAATCTGTTTGTGTACCGCTATGCTGCGGGGGCACAATTCAATGTGAGCCGTAAGCTGCAAAACAATGTGATTTGTGGTTTGGTCGCATTGACCGAAGACCCTTCTTCGCCGGGTGACATGATGTTGGCTCCGAACGCTACCTTAATAAATAAGGGCATCATCGATATTCATTTTAAGGATTTGTATGCCGCTCATGTCCGCAACGGGCAACAGCAAGGCGAGGCTTATCAGGTAGACGCGCTGCGCGGATATGCCATGGCTGCCGGAACAAATTCGGTCTTGATAAACGAAGGGGTCATCAATATGTATATGGACCATGACGCCGATGCCGAGACCACGATGTATTGTTGCGCCATGTGGGCTGAAGCCAATTCGATGTTGGTCAATAAAGGGGAAATCCATTTTTACGGCAACGGTTCCTGGCAATCATTGGTGCGCGGTGTAGGCGGAGTGGCCAATCATCTGCACGTCATCAATGAAGGACTGGTTACGGTGGATGTGGAACGTGCTTTCCAGACCCGCATCCTGCATACGGCGGGCATGTATGGCTCGCTTTGGAACAAAGGTCGTATCGTGATCCGTGTGGCGGGGCGTGTGATGACCATGGGAAGCGTGACAGGTACGCAGATGACGAATGACGGCGAGATAGAAGTCACCTCGCTGGCAACCTTGGTAGAAGGTAAGATTCCTTATCTGTTCAATTTCCCGCCTATGGCTACGGGGATGTACGAGCATTTCCGTCCGGGTACGATGTTGCCGAGTCCGATTGTCAACCGTGGAAGCATCAAGGTGCATTTGGTAGGCAGCGAGGCTTCCGGTCCCGACGCGATTGCCTTCGGCTTCTATTATCAGATGGAAAATAAGGATGAGGGCGAGACTCCGGCGCGTATCGTCGCCAATGAGGGTACGGTAGAAGTCACTCAGGAAGGCCCCGTGAAATATGTAACCGGAGAGTTGGGCGTAAATATGCAGTTGAAGGAAAACAATCCGGTGAAGTTGAAAATCGTGTCTTGGAAGACCCGCAACCGTGATTTCGCTCAGACGCATGACCTTTTTGTTTGTCAGAGCGCGTGCTTCGACTTGTCGGAACTGAAATTACAGGTAGAGGACGGCGGTGTAGTGCCCGATGTGTCGGAGCTGGTATATCAGCTTCCGGCAGCCGGTCGGCGTGGAGATGAATGTATTGTGTTGAAATGAAATAGGACATTAAGAGTATTAATTAAATAAAAAAAGAACAGATTATGGACAATAAAATGGTTATCAATCACAAAGAAGTAGAGAAAGTAGATATGGGTGCAGGTGTAGTCCGTCAGGACTTTGCCATGGGCAAGAACTTGAATGTATTGCATTGGAACATGGCCGATGGCAGCGAAGTGGGTATGCATACTCATCCGCAGGAACAATTCGGCTATGTGATTAAGGGAGGTTTTCACCTGACAATCGGTGACAAAGTGTACGAATTGTCAGCAGGCGACGCTTATCTGGTTCCAGCTGATATTCCTCATGCATTTGTCGCTGTCGGCGATACAGAAGCTATTGATGTCTTTGCTCCGGTAAAAACCGAGTTCGCATGGACTAAAAAATAAACGCAACTTATTTGTATGAAGAAGTTTTTATACATATTGTTGGTCTTGCCCTTGTGGTTTCTGGCTTCGTGTTCGGATGACGATGAACCGGAATACATCCCTCAAGAGCAGGAAGAAATTCTGATTACAGACGTTTCGGGAGCTACAGTGACCAATACCCGCGAGATTGAAGTCGGGAACGTGGAAGATGATGTCGTGTTTGAGATGAGCTCAACTGTCATGAACGAACAGGGGCGGGTCATAGAAACGACCTTGAATTGTGCGGCTATGGCAGGAGTCGCCTTGGACGGTGAAAAGATGGATACCCTCCGGAAGGTGGAAAACGTGACGCTTATCAATAAAGGGACAATCACCGTTCACACGAAAGACCTGGTGGAAAAATACAAGGACCTGATTCAGACAAGCGAGCATCCCGACCGCCCTTATACCTATTTCAGGGTATTGGTGATGTATGGAGGGAAAAACAGCATGGTTGTCAATGAAGGGACAATCAATGTCTATTTCGACCATGATCCGGACCTTGTACAGACCGTTTATGTCATGGCTTTGATAGGCGGAGAAGGCTCTACGTTGGTCAACAACGGCGAGATAAATTTCTACGGCAACGGCTCGGTCGCCACCCGTCTGAGAGGCATGGGAACATTCGGAAGCAATATTTCGGCTGTCAACAACGGAACGATGACCGCTGAACTGGATATGTGTGAGGATGCCCGCATGATTACCACAGGCGGTGACCGCTCGAATGTCATCAACAACGGCATCATGCGCATGCGCACACCGGGAAAGATGCTCTGCATGACACGCTATGGAGACAGCAACCTGATTAACAACAACCTGGTTGAACTGACCATGGTGGATATGCCCGAAGGATATACTTCCATAGTAGGGGAGGAAGACCATATCGTGTGTGCGCTGTACGAACCTTTGCAGGCTTCGCGTGTAGGGATGCCTTCGTTGGTCAACCGCGGTACAATCCGTGTTACGATAGAAGGAACAGCGGCTTCAGCGCCTACATCACAAGGATACGGAATGTTCTGCGACTTGATGGGAGCACCGGCGGAAAGCCTGGATGTGAACGTCATCAACGACGGAGAAATCACCTTGCAGCAGAGCGGTCCTATCCGTTTCAACATGGCGGAAGCGGGTTTCGTGGCACGTAACCTTGCTTCGGCAGGAGCTTGCAGCATCAAGATGGGACGTTGGCAGACAACCTTGCGCGATTTCGCGACTACGCATGACTTGTTCTTGGCAAAAGGCGCGAAGATGGATTTCTCCGGTGGAGAACTGTTGTTGGTAAAAGGCGACGGATATGTAGACGGCACTCCGTATAGTGTAGCGCCCGAGGCGTTGATGTATGATGCCGGCGAGGGAGCGTTCAGGTACGAATACAACGGCTACAGAGGCATGGACATCAAGTCGGCGGACGAAAGCACAGCGACTTTATTATGGGACAGAGAGCAGCGGACAGCCGCTTTATCCGCCAAGTGAAAAAGTATGTAATGAAATAATTAACGAGAACTGATATATGGAAAAGATAGTGACAAAAAGCGTTTGCGTGGGCAAAGGAGGATATTATGTGAACAGAAACCATCTGGTTATCTCCGCTCCCGAAGCAGGCAATATCGCTGATATAACCGAGCAGGCTATTGCTGCCGGCAAAATTCTGAAAGGACGGAATATCGTTCTGTATGCGTTGGCGGCTATGATGGACGACGAAGAAAATCCGGGGCAACAACGTCTGGCGCCGAACGCGACCTTAATCAATGAAGGGATTATCGAAATCCACCTGCACGATATCGTGGAAGCCTATAAGGCACAGGTGAAAGCTACGCCCGATGACCCGAATGGCGTGTACCGTTTCGTGAAATGCTTCGCTATGGCAGCCGGAAAAGACTCGACCATCATCAACGAGGGTATCATCCGCATCTATTTCGACCAGGACAAGGAACTGGAGACAGCTGTATACGGAGAGACTTTGTTGGCAGGCGAGAACTCGACGGTCATCAACAACGGCGAAATCGAGCTGTTGGGCAACGGCTCGTTTGATACCCAGACCCGTGTCATTGCGCTTCCGGTCAATAACGTGACCATTATTAACAACGGGAAAATCAACGTCCATGTAGAAAAGGCCTCTACCGTCCGTGTATTGGCTACTACAGGCATCGGAGGAACCATAGCCAACTATGGCAGTATCTGTGTCAATTCGACGGGACGTATCATGACCATTGCCCGTTTTGCCAATACGCATCTGATAAATGCCGGAACGGTAGACATCGTTTCCAGAGCACATTTCATTGTGAACAAGGTTTCGTTCCTCTACCAGTCTTACCCGCTGGCATGCGCGTTCTACGAACATTCGTTGCCGAATACCGAACTGGTTCCTCCTTTAATTAATAAAGGTACGGTCAAGGTTCACCTGGAAGGCAGCGAGGAGTCTACTCCGCAGGCTGTGGCATTCGGCATATACAGCGAGATGGTGGGGAAGGAAGAACATATCCACCGGATGGAGAATACCGGTTCCATTACGGTCACCAAGTCCGGTCCGTATGATTTCCAGGTGGCAGAACTGGGTGTGAATGTGCAGTCGGCTAAAGATTTCCCGTATCATGTGGCGATTGGCGAATGGCATACGACAGCGCGTAACTTTGCGGAGACCAAGGATTTGTTCATCTGCAACAGCGGTATCTTCGACTTCTCGCATACCCGTCTGCATGTGTCGGGCGAATCTTCCATTGCCGGTTTGAAGGCGGAAGATTTGGTTTATCAGTGCGAGGCCGGCAGTTCGCGTGGCGATACGTTCTTATTGGAACATACGGAAAAATTAACCGTCGAGTAAGAATGAAGCCGGGAGGTCTGTATGCCTTTGCATTCATGTTGTTGATTTGTCTGTCGGGAAGTTGCTCGGACAATCAGGACGACGAGACCGCAACGCCTTCTTTTGTTGTGGATGTAGCGTCAAGTGGTATCTCGGTCAGTTTGGGACTGTCCGTTCAAATCGGAATAGCCGGACAAGACCAATGTCTGGCTTCCGCGACGATAGGTGAAGACGGTAAAGCCGTCCTGCAGGTAGACATGAATGCGTATGTCGGTCAGTCCGTCTGGGTTTGTCTGCCTCGTGTTGTGAAATATTTTCATGTGCTGACACAGGACGAAGCGGTCGGCGGCAAATTGACTTTGCCGGATAAAGACAAAGGCAGTACGTTGCTGACAGTTGCTGGAAGTCCGCAAGTCGAGGGGAAATATTATGTGAACGACTGGATTGTCGCTTATTATATGGGGGTGAATAAGGGTGGAAACTCGGATGTCCCCATTTATTGGGCGAGCGGCAACTTGATAGCTACCAAACTGAATGCAGCAAACAGTGGAGAGTCGGAAGTGGCTTTCCATATAGCGTCGATGGAAGAGATCCAAGCGGAAACGGTTGATGACGGTACGTTCTTGGGCATGGACAGCAGACTTCAAGGAGGTGTTCCCGATGCTTATTCGGCGTTAGAAGCAGGTACTTGTTGGGACTTGTTTGGATTTGGCGACAATACCGGCAAGATGCTTTACGAAGATTCCGAGCTGGAACAATATATCGTCGATGCCGGACAGTCGGAACAAGGAGAGATTGTTTATGAAATAACCGGTGATGAGGCTTATGATATCGCCCGTTCCCGGTTAGGAGGAAGCTGGAGGACTCCTTCAGGCGGAAAAGGTGAGGATAACGAGCTTGCCGCTTTCGAAGATACCGAGTTCCCCAATCTGGCTCCAGATGCAGCCGAATGGTTGATAGACGGTGTACGACGGGGTTACAAGTATGAATACCGTGTGGAGTTGGACGGCAGGGAAGTCACGGTCAATACGCTCTATTTCCCGGCAGCGGGTTATCGCCATGCAGCCAGTTTTGCTGGCGGACGCGGTATGAGCGGCTGGTATTGGAGCAGCACGGCAGATCCGACTGGTACGACTCCTTATGTCCCGAATGGCGTTTACGCGGGAGAAGTGAATGAGAAGACGACCGCATTCAATTTCGGTTTCTTGCAAGGAAACATAAAATGGTATCCGCATCCCCGTACAAGTGTACAGGCGATACGGCCGGTAACAGACTAAATGTAAAATATGTGAAAATAAAAGCAGGTAATACCTGTATGTTTAATTTAAATTTTTCAAGCAATTATGGCAAAAAAAGTTTTAATCATCGCGACTAATTACGGCTCATGGGGTGAAGAATTGCAGGCACCGTGGGATGCATGTAAGAAAGCAGGTTTCGAAGTGACATTGGCTACTCCTCAGGGCAAGAAGCCGCTTCCTTTCCAGATTAGTGTGGATCCTGACTTTGTAGATGGTGTACAGAATATCAAAACCAATCCGAAGGAAGTTTGCGACCGTTGCAAAGAACTGGTAGACGGTGAAGAATGGGCACATCCTTTGAAATTCTCGGAAGTGAATATGGCAGACTACGACGCTATCGCTTTGACTGGCGGTCCGGGTGCTATGCTTGATATGTGCAACTGCTGGGAACTTCACAAACTGATTATGGATGCTTATAAGAGCGGCAAGATTGTAGCAGCTTTGTGCTATGCCGTTTCTACATTGGTATTCTTGCGTGATCCGGAAAATGATTACAAGTCTATCATTTACGGTAAGAAAGTTTGCGCTCATCCTCGTGCATGGGACTTCTACGGTCCGGGCATGGCTATGTCATACGACTTGTATGGTGCAACTCCCGACAATTGCGGTACCAACGTAATCACTCCGGGATTCTTGTGGCCTATCGAAGATTTGGTACGCGACGCTGTAGGTCCTAACGGTGCTTGCATCGCACGCATCAATGCCAGCCGTGAAGATCCGCAAGTATATTACGATCATCCGTTCATCACCGGTACTTCGGTAGAATCATCTATCGCTTACGGTGACATGATTGTGAAAGTCTTGAACTCTCTATAAGTAATATTCATTTATCGGGCGAATCTGGTGCAGAAGGTTTTCTGCATCGGATTCCCTTTAACCTAACTTTTAAAAAAGAAGAAAATGCCGGCAATCGTAATCCATAGTATTGAAATGACCGATGAGCAAAAGAAAATCATCGCCGATAAGTTTATTTCTGCCTTTTCAGAAGTCAGTAATGTCCCTAAAGACCGTATTTATCTTTTTTTTAACGGATATGGCCTGAACGAAGCAGCTACGGGAGGAAAACTGTTTTCGGAAAATCCCCCGATGAGTGCGAAAGCTAAGTTCAACGAGGACGAATGGTCGAAGAAAGACGAGACCAAATAATTACATTAACATTATCATTCAATTCAATCAAACCCAAATGAATGTCCGCACTTTGCCAGTACAACTACAGTCCCAGATGAAGATATACTTCGTAGACTGATGCAGTATATCTTCATGTGGAAAGCATATATCAAGGCAAAATGAGAACACTCATAAAAACTAAAATCAATGGATGTAAATCAGACTATCGTAAAAACGCTTGAAGATATAGGCGTGAAATATGTATTCGGTGGCAGCGGGCAAGTCAATGCTTCCATGTTGCTGGCTTTGCGTGATTCGAAAAAAATAAAGACTGTCATCATTCGTAATGAACAGGCTGCATCGTTTATGGCTTGTGGCTATACGATGTTTAATCCCAATAATCTGGGGGTATGTTTTGCAACGGGCGGTCCGGGTGCCTTCAATCTGTTTTCCGGTATGGCTGTAGCCTTGTCGGATTCGTTGCCTGTCCTGGCCATTACAGGATATACTTCCATGAGCCAACGCGGAAAAGGGGCATTGAATGAATCTACCGGTTTGAGCCGCACGCCCGATTCGCAGGCGATGTTTTCGGCTACGACAAAGAAATCGTATGTATTGGAGCGGGCAGAAGACACGTGCGACGTGCTGGAAGATGCCATCAATACGGCTTTCGATGGCCGTCCAGGTCCTGTTCATATCCATATACCGAAAGACGTGACTACGGCAGAGGTGACCAACTTCCGTCCGATTGAGGTCCGTATCAAGCCGGTTTTGGCTGAGGCCAGTGCGTTGCAACAGGCAGCAGATATGCTGGCTGATGCTATCAGTAAGAACAAGAAAGTGTTGGCATTGATCGGGTATGGCTGTATCCGTAGCGAAGCTGCCAAAGAACTGTTGCAACTGGTAGAAACCTATCAGATACCTTTCGTGCAGACAATGGACGCCAAAGGATTGCTTCCGGAAAATCATCCTCTCTGTCTAGGCATGTATGGAACATCGGGCGATCCGGCAGCCAATGCGTATTTCAGTGAAGCGGAAGTCGTGCTTGCCATGGGTAATTCGTTTGCCCAGAATGCAACCTTCTCGTTTCAACCGGATTTGTATGCAGGCAAACAACTGATACATATCAATATCGATCCGGCTGAAATCAATAAGGTGTATAAAGCTGATGTAGCTGTAGTAAGCGATGTGAAACCGGCTCTTCAAGGCATTCTCTCGCTTTTGGAAGCACAGCATCTTCAGCCGCTTCAAGCAGGAAAGTTGCCCGAAGGACATTATTATAACGAATCGCTTCATACAGATGCCAAACGCATCTTCCCGGGAGACATTGTCCGTATATTGTCGGAAAACTTGCCGGATAATGCGATTGTGATGGGCGATGCAGGCTCACACATGTTGTGGCTGAGCTGCTACCTGCAACTGAACAAGAACCAGCGTTATCAGAATCCGGGAAGTTTCGGACCGATGGCAAGCCATACGAACGGTTGCCTGGGAGTGAAATGCGCCAATCCGGATAAAGTCGTGATTGCCGGTGTAGGCGACGGATGCTATCAGATGGCAGGTTTCGAGCTGATGACCGCCGTGCAGTATCAGATTCCGGTTATCTGGATTATTTTCAATAACAATGAATTCAATATCATCAAGAAGTTCTTGTTGAACATGTACAACGATGAGGCATATATGCAGTTTGATAATCCGGACTTCGTAAAATATGCCGAGGCGTGTGGGGCTAAGGGCTATCGGGTAGAGAAGCTGGACGAATTCCTGCCGGCATTGCAAGACGCCATTGCGCTGAACAAGCCGTGCATCATCGATGTGGCGGTAGACAGCGAAGTGTATCCGCCTTTCAGTTTAGGCAAGGTATAAGAAAAGCGCTTTTTAATCGGACAGGAATGCGGTAACTAACGAAACAGGACAAAAATGAGAAGGAAAGTATGGATTGTATTGATGTTGGTTGGGGTTGCGCTTTATGCGCATGCCCAGAAAGTCACGTTCGACGTAGGGCGTGATTCAACCTTTAATGCCGCGGAAGATTATGCACAAACCAGCGAGGGATTTGATGTGGACATTACGAAGCTGAATGTCATTAACCTGGGTTCGCAGATTGCGCAAGACGTAGCTGTGGCGAGTGTCAACGACAAAGATGTGAAATCAGCTCTTACTGCCCCGTCCTATTACAGGCAGCGGGTTGACCTGATGGTTTCTTCTGCCCTTCCGGAGCGGACCAACGTATATGCTACCATCTCTTTCCTGAACGATAATTCCGGTTCGTCATCTGCCATGGTGACGGTGACCAACCTGGAAATAGAGCATTTCTTCCGGAAGAACTTCAAGTTCCGTGTAGGCCGTTTGGCTAATTCGGTGTCCGAATCCCAGTTCTTCGGCCGCATGGCGTTAGAGGAATCGTCGGCACACGTATTCGGGAGAAAGCTGTTTATCAACGATGCCTTGGAGTTTGACGGAAGTTTCAAGAAAAAAGGCGGACCGTCGTTCTTTATCGGACTGAAGCCTCAGTTCAAACCGTTCAATTTAAAAGGCGTGTATGCCGGTATCCATCAGGCGTTCAAGAACGGGATGCAGCTGCACGGGATTTTTTCCGTGAACCGCCAGTTCGAAGCTGATATGCAGAAGTATATTCCCGATTTTGTAGGGAAGGACGCTTATTTCTCGTATGAGGCGGAAGTGGCATACAAGCGGCTTGGAGCGACTGTTTTCCTGAACGTGGGAGGTAACTTAGGTTATCGGGGATTGATTCCTCATGCCAGCGGACGTTTCGATTTCATGAACCAGTTGCTTCCTGTCGTTACGCGGAAAGGAGATTCGTTTGAAGAGACATTTACTCCCGCGGCGGGTTTCCGCCTATATCCGTCCAAGCTGGCTCCTTCATTGAAATGGTTGCCTCAGGTAGGCGTGGAGGCGGAAGTGCAAGGCGCGCTTACCGACCGCTTTACGGCATTGAACGTTTGTGCCTATTGTAAATTGAGCCTTACGCGCCGCATGGTGTTGACTTATTATTGCACGCCTCAGTTTATCTGGCAGGAATTCAATGCGGATAAGCCCTCTTACATTGGCGGAGTGGTGAACTACCTTCGTCTGAGTGTGACGGTAGGACGGCCTGCCCGTATGTTCTTGTAAAATGAAAAAGAATATGGAAGACAAAATAGAAGAGAAAAAATATTCGAAGATGCTGATACCGTCTATCTTGTCGGTATCTGTGTTGACTATTATGGCGCCGACGGCCGTATCGCCGGCACTGGCGGCTATCCGTGACGCGTTTCCTCATATATCGGAAACCCAAGCCAAGCTGGTATTGACCTTGCCTACTTTGGTGATGATGCCGATAGGGCTTTACTCGGCACGTCTGACTGCCCGGATTGACAAGAAGAAGCTCTTGCTTACGGGAATGACGCTGTTTCTGATTTTCGGTGTAGGAGGCGGGTTCGTGAACGATTTCCGTCTGCTGTTGCTGATGCGTCTTTTCTTCGGAGTCGGGCTGGGTATCATGACTCCTTTGTCCACTTCGTTGATTTTCGATTTTGCGCCCGATACCAACCGGCGCAGCAAGCTTTTGGGCATACAAGGTTCGTTCAATCAGTTTGGCGGACTGCTTTTCATGAGCCTTTCGGGAGTGTTGGCGAGCATTTCGTGGCGATACTCTTTCTTGTGTTATGCCTTTGTGATTGTCTCTATTGTGCTTACATCTTTGTTTATGCCCTCCATTCCGCCTATGGCACCTAAACCGAAAGGGGCTGACGGAAGCGTGAAGAAGCAGAAGATGAATAAAAAGATATACATTCTGGCATTTTTCGCGATGATGATTTTTGCCTGCTATTTTGTGATAAATACCGATTTGGCGTTGTTCATGGATGTAGAGGGCATTGGCGACGCGAAAGAGTGCGGTTATGCGCTCTCGCTGATGCGTATTCCTGCCATCATAGCCGGGGTGTTGCTGGCGTGGATTATGCGTAATCTGAAAGACTGGACAATGCCTTTTGCTACAGTTATAATGGCTGTGGGCTATGTCATCATTGCCTGTTCGCATTCATACGGCATTCTGATGGCGGGCTGTCTGGTTGTAGGCTTGGGAGGAGGTTTTGCCTTGCCTCCGATTTCCCTTTTCTTGCCCCGCATTGTTACCCCGCGCCAGCGTACGTTGGGGGTAGCTATCATCATGTCGGTTGCTCAGTTGGGGCAGTTCGTTTCGCCCTTATATATCGACTTGTTTGTAAACAATGCGGCTGAGGGAGCCAGCCGTATGCGTTTTTTGATATCAGCTATCACTACGGTTGTAGTCGGTATTTTGGTGTTGCTGTTTGCGCGTACGCTTCCCAAAAAACCTTTGATGGAATAAATAAATGTAGAATCTAAAAAATGAGACTATGAAGAAGTGGATTGGATTATTTGTGATTTTGACTTCAGTGTTTAGCATTTCGTGTGACGATGATGCGTCAGACGGATTGTCCGGTGAAGAAAATAAGAATTTGCATGAAGGGCATGAATATGTCGACTTGGGATTGCCTTCGGGAGCTTTATGGGCGACGGAAGATGTGAGTGTAAACGGTTCGGTGTTCTTCTCATGGGGCGAAACCGTTCCGAAAGAATCATATACGGTAGCTACCTATAAATATTGTACGGGTGCAGACAGTACGCTTACCAAATATAACAGTGAGGTATTGTGTGGCGATAACGGATTTATTGACGGATTGACCGAGTTGCAGCCCGAAGACGATGCCGCTCGTGTGAATTGGGGCGGTGACTGGTGTACACCTACCTGGGACGAATGGCAGGAGTTATACGACAATTGTACTTGGGAGACGATTACAGCCGAAGACGGTTCTTCCGTATTTGTGGCTACAAGCAATATCAACGGTGTACAATTGTTTTTCCCCGCAACCGGTGCCATGCAGGGTACCAATATGCTTTATGCCGGGAAAGGGTCGTATTATTGGGCTTCTTCGGTGATAGGCGACAACTGTATGTATAGCGACGGCTTGTCACTTTCGCCTTCTTCCATTAATTGGAAAGAAGGAAAACGTCCGATGGGACATTGTGTGCGTGCCGTGATTCCGGGCGACCGCCAATCGATGAAATATGTGGATTTGGGCTTGCCTTCAGGTATTAAGTGGGCAAAAACCAATATCGGGGCAGCCAAATCTGAACAGACAGGATTGCTTTTCGCATGGGGTGAAACGGCTCCGAAAGCTTTTTACGACTTTACCAATTATGTTCATTGCAGCGGAACTCCGAAGTCAATGACCAAATATTGTACGAATGCCGAGTTCGGAACTCCTGACGACAAGACCCGTCTGGATGCCGAAGACGATGCGGCTGTACAGCTGTTGGGCGAAGGCTGGCGGATGCCGACCTTGGAAGAAATAGAGGAACTGATGAAACAATGTACATGGGTTGCAGGAACAATAGGCGAACAGAAGATTTATACGGTGACCGGACCTAACGGAAACAGCATCATTATTCCGCTGGCAGGTACCATGTGGCAGACAGCGAAAGAATACCAAAATATGCGTGGCTTTTATTGGAGCTCGGATTTGGATGACGCAGGAGATATGTATGCGGAAGGTTTGTTCCTTAATCCTGTATCATATGAGTTAGGAAATGGATTCACGCGTGGTAGCGGACGTACCATCCGTGCGGTTCATGAATAGTGTGGTATGACCCGTCGCAGGAATCGCTTCGGTCTGTGATACTACAGGTTTTGAACGTGTAGACGCGTGCGGGTCATCCGAACAGGAAATATAATTTTAAGAATAACATAAACAATGGCAGTTAAGATTTTAAGCGTAGACGACGAACTTGATTTGGAAATATTGCTGACCCAGTATTTCCGCCGAAAAATCCGTAAGGGGGAATATGAATTCACTTTTGCGCACAATGGCTTGGAAGCCTTGCAACTCGTGCTGGAGAAGAAAGATTTCGATATTATCCTGAGCGATATCAATATGCCTGAAATGGACGGGCTCACTTTGCTTACCCGCATCAATGAGATGAGGAATCCGGCATTGAAGTGTATCATGGTATCGGCATACGGAGATATGGACAATATCCGCACAGCAATGAACAATGGGGCATTCGACTTTGCAACCAAGCCTATTGATCTGGACGATTTGTCGCGCACGATAGAGAAGGCGGTCGAACAGATAAATTTTGTCAGGGCGTCGCAATGCGAGCATGACCAGCTGGAGTCTTTGAAAAATGATTTGGCTGTAGCCGGTGAAATCCAGCAGGCTATTTTGCCTCGTAAGTTTCCGCCGTTCCCCAAGCTGGCGGATGTAGTGGATATTTATGCTTCCATGACTCCGGCAAAAGACGTGGGCGGAGATTTTTACGATTTCTTCCAGATAGACGAAGAGCGTATCGGTTTTGTCATTGCGGATGTCTCGGGCAAGGGAGTCCCTGCATCTTTATTTATGGCGGTGAGCCGCACCTTGATCCGTGCTACCGGAATCAGAGGGGTACCGTCGCACGAGTGCATCAATTATGTCAATAAGTTGCTGTGCAACGAAAGTCTCGACTCGATGTTCGTAACGGTATTTTATGGCATTTACAACATCAAGACGGGTGAAGTGGATTATACCAATGCGGGACATAACCCTCCCTATTTGTTGCGCAGGAACAATACCGTGGAGCCTTTGCCGCTCTCGAAGAATTTCATTGTGGGAGTCTTCGATGATTTCGTATATGCGAATTCGAGTTTGACATTGGAGCCGGGAGATGCCTTGATTCTGTATACCGACGGTGTGACTGAAGCTTTCAATGAAAACCGCGAAATGTTCTCGGAAAGCGGTCTGGAAAAGACATTGAAGAGTGTGCCGGGTGCCGGAAGCGAAGAAATCTCGGAAGCCATTCTGGAAGACCTGAAAGACTTTGTCGGCAACGAACCGCAGAGCGATGACATTACCATGCTGGTGCTTAAACGTTTGAAATAACAAGATAATGTAGAACCCAATAAAAACCTTTTTTTATGAAAGACAATTTTAAAGTATTCAAACCTGCCGACAAGATGCAGTTTGAATTTACGGATTTGATTGCCGGATATGTAAGTGATTTTAATGAGAGCGAAAAAAGCTTTTCTTTGACTACTACGGATAAACGTTCTTTCCCGGTCTTGTTGACGGATACGACGTTTGCCCGATTGATGCGTAACTTGGACGAGCCTTATCAGGATGCTACAGGCAATCTGTATCAGCTGTTGGCACAAGACGGACGCATGGCTTTTGTATTCGGTATTTTCTATCCGCAGCATGACGGACAATATACCTTTGAAGCCAAACAGATTGATTTCCCTGAAAGAGAGCTGGGCAAGTTCCGTTTCGAAGAATCCAACTGGTGGGCCAATCAGGCAAAGAGCATCTGTAATTTCTTTGTCCGTGCCCAGTTCGGCGACGGTGAGATTGATTACGAGAAATACCGTACGGCTGTCAGCTTGGGCGGCAAGCGGGAAGTGAATTCTTTCCGTCAGGAGACAGATACCATCTCACGTATGATTTACGGTATGGCATCGGCTTTTATGATGACCGGCGAAGACATTTTCCTGGAAACGGCGGAAAAAGGTGTGGAATACCTGAAGAAACACATGCGTTTCTACGATGTGGATGAAAATGTGGTATATTGGTATCACGGCATTGATATCGACGGAGATAAGGAAAAGAAAATCTTCACTTCAGAGTTCGGTGATGACTATGACGCCATTCCGATGTATGAGCAGATTTACGCGTTGGCTGGTCCTATCCAGACTTACCGTGTCAATGGGGACGCTTCCATCTTGCGTGATGCCGAACTGACCATTGACCTTTTCGAACGTTTCTTTAAAGATAAGAAGGGTGAAGGTTATTATTCGCATATCGACCCGGTATTGTTGAGTCCGGATAGCCCTAGCCTGGGTCCGAACCGCATGCGCAAGAACTGGAACTCGGTAGGCGACCATGCTCCTGCTTACTTGATTAACCTATATCTGGCAACCGAGGAACAGAAATACAAGGATTTCCTGGAGTATACGGCAGATACGATTACGAAACACTTCCCTGACTACGAAAACAGCCCGTTTGTCAACGAACGTTTCATGGATGACTGGAGCCACGACCTGACTTGGGGATGGCAGCAAGACCGTGCCGTAGTAGGACACAATCTGAAGATTGCATGGAACCTGATGCGTATCAACAGCATTTGTCCGAAAAAGTCTTACGAAGAGTTTGCACAGCATATCGCGGAAGTGATGCCGGAAGTCGGCTTGGATGTACAGCGTGGCGGTTGGTATGATGTCATGGAACGCCGTCTGCACGGAAACCAGGAATATTACCGTTTCGCATGGCACGACCGGAAAGCCTGGTGGCAGCAGGAACAGGCTATCTTGGCATACGAAATCCTGTATGGTATCTATGGCAAGGAAGAATACCTGAAATATGCGCGTGAGTCGGCAGCCTTCTATAACACTTACTTCCTCGACCATGAAGACGGTGCGGTTTACTTTAACGTATTGGCTAACGGTCTGCCTTATCTGTTGGGTACCGAACGTAAGAAGGGTAGTCACTCGATGAGTGCTTACCATTCGGTTGAATTGGCTTATCTGGCAGCCACTTATACCAACCTGCTGAACACCAAGAAGCCGCTTACCTTGTATTTCAAACCGATGGTAAATGGTTTCAAAGACAACATTTTGCGTGTACAGCCTGATATCTTGCCGGTAGGCAGCGTGAAACTGACTCAGGTATGGATTGACGGAAAAGAATGGACCAAGTTCGACGCGGACAAGCTGACAGTACAGTTGCCGGCTTTGGATTACCGTCCGAAAGTGAAAGTAGTGATAACTCCTAAAGACTAAGAAGATGAGTGCGAAAGTACATAAAGTGGGACCGGTATTGGATGCTTCGTCCAGTAAAGACGAGCAACAAGCCATCTTGTCCATCTTAGATGAAAAGGAATGTGTGATATTGGATTTATCCGAATGCACCTATGTATCCAGCGCAGGTCTGCGTGTGATGCTGTATGCCTATAAAGTAGCAGCAGCCAACGGATTGTGCGTTTATTTGGTGGGAGTGTCTAACGAAGTGCGGGAAGTGATGCGCATCACAGGCTTCGAACATTTCTTTAAATACTTCGATACGGTAGAAGAGTGTCAAAATCAAATCGGATGACTATGCAGCGAATAGATTTGTTTCCTACGCACGAGTATAAAGGATTGAAATTGCGTACGGGCCGTCCGTATCCTTTCGGGGCTACGGTAATGGGCAACGCTGTAAACTTTTCGGTCTATTCTCGTTATGCGACTGCATGCACCTTGGTGTTGTTCCATAATCATGAGCCGGAACCTTTTGTCGAAATTCCTTTTCTGAAGGAATTCAAGCTGGGTAACGTGTTCTCGATGATGGTCTTCGATTTGGATTTTGAGAATATAGAATATGGCTTCCGGATGGACGGACCGTGGAATCCGAAGGAAGGACACCGTTTTGACAAGACAAAGATTCTGATGGACCCGTACGCCAAATTGATTGCAGGGCGTGATACTTGGGGAGTCCAGCCGGACTGGAACAATATCTACCAGTATCGTTCACGTGTGGTATGCGATGATTTCGATTGGGAAAACGATTTGCCCCTGGAAACTCCGGTAAACGAGTTGGTCATCTACGAGATGCATGTACGCAACTTTACCTGCGGTGCGGGAGCAAACGTACATCATCCGGGTACATTCGCTGGAATTGTCGAGAAAATACCTTACTTGAAGGAATTGGGAGTGAACTGTATCGAGCTGATGCCGATTCATGAGTTTGATGAATTCGAGAACAGCAAGCCTTCTCCGGTAGACGGACACATGCTTTATAATGTGTGGGGGTATAGCAATGTAGGTTTCTTCGCTCCCAAGGCGGCATACGCTTCCACGGGACGTTTCGGTATGCAAGTGGACGAGTTGAAAAACTTGATTAAGCAGCTCCATGCCAGCGGCATCGAAGTGATTCTGGACGTTGTGTTCAACCATACGGCAGAAGGAAACGAAAACGGTCCGTACATTTCTTATCGGGGCATTGACAACAAAACGTATTATATGCTGACGCCCGATGGATATTATTTCAACTTCAGCGGTTGCGGAAATACCTTGAATTGCAATAATCCGAATGTGCGCGATATGATTGTGGAAAGTTTGCGTTATTGGGTGACCGATTATCACATCGACGGTTTCCGTTTCGATTTGGCAGCTATCCTCGGTCGTGACCAGAACGGATGTCCGATGCCGAATCCGCCTTTGCTGGAGTCGCTTGCCCATGATCCTATTTTGGGCAAGACCAAACTGATAGCCGAGGCATGGGATGCCGGAGGACTGTACCAGGTAGGTTCATTCCCTTCGTGGGGACGCTGGGCTGAATGGAACGGTAAGTACCGCGACAGCATCCGCCGCTTCCTGAAAGGCGACGAGCATGTGTTGCAGGATGTGAAAGAACGCATTACCGGCTCGGCAGACTTGTATGCTTCGCAGAACCGTGGCATTAAGGCGAGTGTGAATTTCATTACCGCCCACGATGGGTTTACATTGATGGACCTTGTGTCGTACAACGGCAAGCACAATGAAGCTAACGGCGAAGGCAACCGCGACGGCGAAGACAACAACAACAGCTGGAATTGCGGCTGGGAAGGCGAATGCGAAGATACCGGCATTAACCTCTTGCGTCACAAGCAGATTAAGAATGCCATTTCGCTGTTGATGGTTAGCCAGGGCATTCCGATGATTTTATCGGGTGACGAGATGGGAAATACCCAGTATGGTAACAACAACGCTTATTGCCAGGACAATGAAATAGGTTGGCTCGACTGGAACAATCTGGAGAAGAATGCGGATATATACAACTATTTCCGTAAGATAATCCGTTTCCGTCAGATGCACAAGGCGTTGCGTTTCGAATATCACTTCGGACATTGCGACTACCGTAATTTGGGTTATCCCGATTTCTCTTGGCATGGCGTAAAGGCATGGCATCCCGAGTGCGGATACAATAACCTGACCGCCGCATTCATGATTAACGGCTGCTATGCGGAAACGGATGGTGTGCCCGATGATTTCATTTATGTGGCAATGAATATGCATTGGGATATGCATGGGTTCGAGCTTCCTCAGTTGCCTGAAGGATTTGCCTGGCATGTATTTGCAAATACTGAAATGTCTTCGCCCGATGATATTTGTGAGCCGGGTGAGGAATGCTTGATTGAAAATCAGCATGAGATTCTGGTCGGACCTCGCTCTATCATGATTCTGGTCGGCAAGAAGCCTAAAGAATAATTCTTCAGTTATAAACGTAATAAATTAAAAAACAGAATATAGATATGGATAATCAATTTGTAATCAATCAGGAGGGAAATACCCTGACTATCGTTTTGGGTGATCAGCTTACTACAGGCAATGCGCCTGCTCTTATGGAAGAACTGAACAAATACAAAGATAAAGGGGTAGAAAAGGTCGTATTCGATGCCACTAAACTGACTTATATCGCAAGTAGCGGTATCCGTACCATCATTTTCGCCAAACAGAAACTGGGAGGCAATCCTGTAATTGAATTTGTGAACTGCGCTGCCGATATCCGTAGCGTATTTGAAATGACCGGTCTGCAAAACTATATTTCTTTCGTAAGCAAGTAAGCGTAATGCTATGAAAGAATTGGTTTTCAAGCCTATTGCAGGCAGAACGGAAGAAATCATCGATGCCATCCTCCAAACCGAGGAGGTGGCATCGTGCACCAAACAATTGTATGCCATTCATCTGGTGTGCGAAGAATTGGTGGTAAACGTGGTAAGTTATGCTTACCCTGAAGGCGTGGAAGGTTATCTGAAGATTCAGATTGATAAAGCTGACGGATACATCACGTTGAAGTTCATCGATGGAGGCGTGCCGTTCAATCCGTTGGAAAAGGATATGCCGGATGTTTCTCTTCCGCTGGAAGAACGCCAGATAGGGGGACTTGGAATCTTCCTTACGGTTCAGATGATGGACAATGTGTCGTATGAACGCGTAAGTAATGAAAACGTATTGACAATCAAAAAAATGTTGGATAATGAAAAATAAGATAGGCATACTGATAGAAAGCGATTTCTATGAAAATGAAATCTTTTATTATCAGTTCCGTTTCAAGGAAGCCGGGTATGAGGTTCATTTCCTCTCCAGGCTTTGGGGAAACGAAGGCATTACATTCAGCGGGCATGAATTCAGGGCACCGTTTTATTGCAATGAAAGTTTTGAGACGATTGACGATAAAGCGCTCGACGATTATGCTGCCGTTATCGTGCCGGCTGGCATGGTAGCCGACCGTCTCCGTTATACGGAAGATGTAAGCAAGCTTCCGCCTGCCTGTGTTTTCCTGCAGAAGGTGTTTGCCCGCAAGGACATAATAAAAGGTGTAATCTGTCACGGTTTGTGGCTCTTGTCACCTGTTGCGGAATTGGTAAAAGGCAGAAAGATGACTGTTCATAATAATTTGCTGGGCGATGCCCGGAATTATGGCGTCGATTATGTCAACGAGGATGTTGTGGTAGACGGTGATTTGATTTCAGCCCGTACAGGAGGGCATTGCTATCTGCTGGCATCGGAAATTCTCAAGGCATTGGCTGCCCGATAAAGGATTGTAGCTTGTCGCATAAAGGATATCTTGCGTATATTGCCCGTATTCGGAGAGGCATTAAGTAAAGGTAAAACTTTATGTGACAAGCATGATTTTTGATATGAAAAATATGAGGTTAACGTTAAAAATAAATCGGACCCGTGACATCAAAAGCTAAAAAATATAGCCTGGCTGTTGTTTTTGCCTTGCTTGTTCTGGCATTAGTAAGTTTGTCTTTTTGGTGCGCTTCTTTGTCCCGACAGGTAGAAGGCTTGTATGCCGAACTGAATACCTACCGCGAGAAAGAAGGCCAGTCGTATGTGGTAGAACGTATCAGTAAGCAAATGGAAGACATTGCTTATCAGCAGAAAGATATTTCTGAAAAGCAGCGCGAAGAAGCATTATATCAGATGGGAGTCGCCCAAAAGATGCGTGCGCGTGCCGAAGCAGAACAACGGAAGGCACAGGAGTTTGCCCGCAATGTGGTAGAGGCGAGAAACATGGCAGAAGAACAGCGTGAGCTGGCCATCGACCAGCAACACCGTGCTGAATTTGCCCGTAACGTGGCGGACACATTAAGCTATGTCGCTTTGGGGCGTGCGCTTGCCATGCTTTCTTCCATTCAGTACCGGGCTGATAATAAAACGGCATCGGCATTGTTGGCATACGCCTCATGGAAATTCACTTCCATGTATAAAGGAGATGTCTACCAACCGGTTCTTTTCGATGCTTTAAGTCAGAATAGCGCAACGTTTATGTCGCGTAACCTGCATAAAGGAGGTGTGACACGGATTGTAAACGACCGTAATCTGCCCGACCATTACGTGTCGGTGAGCGATTACGGTGAGGTATGCCGGTGGCAGTATGTGGATGGAGAAATAAATCATCAGTTGTTGTTCTCCGATCCTGCCTATAGTTTCCGTGATGTTTACGTAGATGCAGAAGGAGTCGTGTATGCTCTTTCTTATCAAGGCGAACTTGTTGTGATTGCCAACAAAGAGACACCGCGTAAAGTTGTATTGCCGGAAAGTCGCGGGTGGTTGAGGCTTGCCCCGATGGCGGAAGGACAATTGCTCCTGTTGTCCTCGGCTAATTGCTATTTTTATGATATTCGCGAAAGAGAGATAACAAAGACGATGCCTCTTCCCGAACATCCTACGGCTTTGACCGAGAAAGAAGGCAGATGGTTTGTATTTGGCGATGGAAAAGGTTTTTGGGAAATAAAGCCTGAAGGGAATTTAGTGCCTTACGAGCGTTGGATCAGCAATACGATTACGGCGGCGGCATGGTCTCCGGAGTTGAAACTGACCGCTATCGGGGTAAAGAACGGCGATATTTATGTGGTGAACGAGGTAGGAAATGTGGTGAAGAAGCTGGTAGGTCATCAGTCACAAGTGTCTCAGCTTGGCTTCAAAGGTCAGCATTTGTTTTCTTCCAGTTACGACCGTATGGTCTGTTTATGGGATATGAAAGCCGACCGGCAGGAACCGGTATCGCTTAAGAGTCTTTCTTCGTGGGTGTATGGCTTCTGCCTCTCCGGCGACAATACGATATGGGTCGGGGATGCTTCAGGTTCTGTGTCGCGGATTATGGTTTCGCCGGATGAAATGGCGGAGCTTATCCAAAAGAACTTGAGGCGGGACTTTACGGAGGACGAATGGAATTATTATGTCGGCAGTAATGTTCCTCGGATAAGAATGATGAAATATATTGAACAAAAAGAAAGAAAGCAATGAGACGGACGTTGTTTTTAATGATAATCCTATGCTTGTCTGTAGGTCAGGTGGCAGCTAAGGACGGAGTTCCGTTCTTCCTGAATTTCCCTCCTGCGGCTTATCATGCCCATAATCGTAATTTCGATGTGGTAAGTGATGATAATGGGCGTGTGTATGTAGCTAATTTCGAAGGGCTATTGTACTATGACCAGACGGAGTGGCATACGATTCATACACCGGGAATCTTTCGGGTTACCAAGTTGTATAAGGGTCGTGATGGCAGGATTTGGGTAGGAGGATACAATCTGTTCGGATACCTTACGGCAGGCCGTGACGGAAGATTGGAGTTGAAATTGATTTTCTCAAAAGACAATAAAGGTTTTTTGGGCGAGGTGACCGATATTCGGGAGAAGAACGGTAAGATTTGTGTGGAGACTTCCATCGGCTCCGGTAATTTGGAAGACGATTCGATGAAGAACTTTGAAGTGACACGTAGCACGTCCGGCAAACCTTCCTATTATAAAGGGGTACTGGTGAACCGGCAGCTTGATTTGGCTGACGGGACTTCTCTTCTGGCTACGGCAGGACAGGGGCTTGTGATGCTTGCCCAAGATGGTACGGAGTTGTACAACTTGTCGGAAGAAAATGGTCTGTGCAACAACAATGTGAACAGCGTATATGTCGATTCGTTGGGGTTTGTATGGGGAGCTACCGACGACGGCCTGTTTTTGGTGAAGGTGAACAACGCCTACACGCATTATCAGGAATCCGAAGGTTTGGAGGGTGAAGTGCAGTCCGTCTGCCATACTTCCGAAGGGCTTTATGTAGGCACATTGCGTGGCTTGTATTTGAAGGATAATGATATCTTCCGTCCTATAGATGCCATTCGTTACGCTTGCTGGCAACTGCATCCCAATGCCGACGGTAGTCTGTATGCTTCTACGGCAGGAGGTTTGTATCAGGTTCGGGGTACGGAGGTACGTCGGCTTACCGGCAATCATACATTGTCTATGTTCATCACTCATGATGGAGAATGTCTGAGCGGTGAAGTAGACGGTGTATATCGTATCCGTGACGGAAGACGGGAACCGTTGAATAATATTGAGAAAGCAACCCATTTCTTCGAAGATGCCGACGGTGTGGTATGGGTGCGCAACATTTATGGTCAGGTTTTCCGCTTGGATGACACGAAGACCGTTTATACATTCGTTGAGCCTGCGGATGAAAAAGGCGAGAAAGAGACCTATAACAATACACTTTATCAGCAGCATGGCGAAATTTATGTGTTGAATCATATCGGTCTGTTCAGATGGGATTGTTCCCAAAAGCAGTTGGTTCGTCTGGAAGACAAGAAATACTGGTCTTTCTCCAATCAGTATCCCCAGTTTGTCTATCCCGATGCCGGTGGTTGGATATGGGCTACCGATAACGAGAGTAAGGAATTGAGGGTATATTCGGACAGCGAGGATTTACAAGTTTTGAACGAGACTTTGCGTCCGGTACACAATTTGCGTGTCATGGCAATGGAGAGAGCAGGCCATGATGTATGGTTTGGCGGTAATTTCGGCTTGATTCATTGGAATGTCGGCATGCAGGAAGCTGACTTTAGTCGGAAGCCGGACATTTATATACGTCAGATAGTTATTAATAACGATTCATTGGTATGGGGCGGGTTTCAAGGGGCTGACCAGCTTGATGCTTCCCTTCCGTTCGATAGGTTGACATTCGATAGCGGCATCCGCGATATACGTATTCATTATTCGTCGGATATGTATTCCACTTTAGGGGATACGGAATACCGTTATCGCTTGAATAACGATTGGTCGGATTGGAGTACAGATACTTACGCACGGTTTGCCAATCCGCGCTCCGGGCGTTACACCTTCGAGGTGATGGCACGCGACAGATACGGACATGTCACTTCTCTTCTTTCGTTACCCGTTACGGTCCGTTATCCTATTTATGCACGTTGGTATGCCATTCTGTTGTATGTCCTTTTGTTGGCATTCAGCATTTGGCAGCTTATCCAGTGGCGCATGAAGCGGCTGTTAAAGGAAAAAATGCGGCTGGAGAATATTGTCGAAGAGCGTACTTTCCAGTTGCGGCAGCAAAAAGACGAGATAGAAGAGAAATCAAAGAAACTCGAAGTGGCTCTCGATGATTTGAGCAAGGCGCAATACCAGCTCATCCGTCAGGAGAAGATGGCTACGGTCGGTACATTGACTAAAGGTTTGGTCGACCGTATACTGAACCCGATGAACTATGTGAATAATTTCTCTCACATGAGTATCGGATTGGTTAAAGACTTAAAGGATAATTTGGAAGACGACCGCGAACATATATCACCCGATATATTCGATGATTCGATGGATGCCCTTGATATGCTGGATACCAATCTGGAGAAAATCGAAGAGCACGGGCTGAATACCACGCGGATACTGAAGGCTATGGAAGAGATGCTGAAGGAACGTACCGCCAACATTGCCCTGAAGGATATTGCCGCTATTTGCCGGAAGAATATCGAGATGGTATATTCGTATTACGCGAAAGAGATAGCCGAATGCCATATCCAATTGGAGGCTCCCGATAAAGAAGCGATGGTGATTGCCGAGGTAGATGCCGAACAGTTCAGCCGGACGATGATGAGTATCCTGGCAAACAGCGTCTATGCGGTTCAGAAAAAATACCTGCGCAAGGCATACAGCCCGTTGATACGGCTGAGTGTATCAAGCGATACCGATGCAGGTTTGGTGGTTATCTCTATTTATGATAACGGTATCGGTATAGAGAAGTCTATTATCGATAAGGTATTCGACCCCTTCTTTACCACGAAGACCACATCGGAAGCGGTGGGAGTAGGCATGTACCTGAGCCGGGAAATCATCTTGAACCATAGAGGAACCATTACCGTCGAATCGGAAAAAGACGAATATACGGAATTTAAGATAACGCTGCCCATTCGTCAGCAAGATACAAAAAAGAGAAACGAACCAGAAGAAAATAACGGATAAAAGGTGGATATTATGGAAACGATAGAACAACTGAAACAACAAGTCGAGAGCTTGCAAAATCAACTGAAACAACAAGAAAAGATGGCTACGCTGGGACTGTTGACCGCCGGCATTGTACACGAAATACGTAACCCGCTGAACTTTGTCATCAACTTCAGCAAGTTGTCTGGCGGACTGTTGAAAGACCTTGCCGACGACTTGGACGCGATAGCCGACAAGTTGGAGGAAGACGATAAGGAAGACATGGAAGATATCATGGCGAGCCTGGAAGAAAACCTGCAAAAGATAAGCGAACATGGCGAGCGTGCTATCAGCATCATACAGAACATCCTGCTCTATTCGCGCGGCAAGGAAGACGAGTTTATTCCCACCGATGTCTGCAAGCTGGTGAAAGAGTATGTATGGCTTTCTTATCATGCCATGCGTGCCAACCTGAAGAACTTCAATGTCACTATCAACGAAGATTACGAAGAGGGCATACCTCTTCAGCCCGTTGTACCTCAAGACTTGAGCCGCGCTGTGCTCAATGTGATGAATAATGCCTGTTATGCCGTATGGGAAAGAGCGCAGCAGGCTCCCGATGATTACAAGCCTACCATCGATGTCAAAGTGTCGTGTCAGGCAGACGAACTGTCTATCATCATTACCGATAACGGTACGGGCATGAGCGATGAGGTAAAACAGCATCTGTATGAAACCTTCTTTACGACCAAGCCTACCGGGCAAGGAACCGGATTGGGAATGTACATCACGCGCAACATTGTGGAAGAAAAACACCACGGGCGCATTGAGTTCGATTCGGAAGAAGGCAAGTTTACAACATTTTCATTGATAATACCCTTAAAGAAATGAAGCAATACGTATTCGTGCTATTTCTCTTGTTGGCTTCTACGGTCTGTGCACAGCAGGAAGACGGCAGGTTGCGCGACATTTATCAGCAGGCCGAGGAAGCGTACAGCATCGGCCGTTTTGATTCTTCCATTCATTTGCTGGACACTCACCTGAACGAGTTTCAAGGAACACTGAAAGTGAGTGCTTACCGGTTGTTGTCTTTATGTTATTTAAGTCAGGACAAAACCGAAAGTGCCGAGCAATATGCCAATTTATTGCTGAAGGAAGACCCATATTATCGTGTCACCATTTATGACCCCCTCCGTTTCTCCGATATGATAGAGCGTTTGAAGCGAGGCGAGAGTGCTACCATTACGACCGCTTCGCAACAGGCAGAATCCATAGAAGAAGCTCCGGTACCGGTGACGTTGATTACGGAAGATATGATAAAGGCTTCAGGGGCAAGAAACTTACGTGAGTTATTGATGATTTTTGTACCTGGTATAACTCCGATAGAAGGTGAAGAATGTAATATGAGTATGCGAGGAATATATTCTTATTCTCAAGAAAATATTCTTATTATGCGTGACGGGCATAGGTTAAACAATTATAGCACAAATTCTATTGCGCCTGATTATCGAATAAACATTGACAATATTAAGCAAATAGAAGTGTTGCGTGGAGCGGCTTCTTCTTTGTATGGTAATGTTGCTCTTACAGCTGTGGTTAATATTATAACGAAATCGGGTAATGATGTAGATGGCGTTGAAGTTTCTTATGGAATGGGAGATAATCACACTTATAAAGGAAGTGTGCTTTTGGGTAAAAGGTTTATGAATACAGATCTTACGATTGGGGCATCTGTATATTCCTCAAAGGGAGATAGAATTAATATAGATAAGAATAGTCAGGATTTTTATGGAATTATACCCAAAGATGGATATATTTATGTAGACGGTTATAATCATAAGCCAGCTTATGATTTCGGGTTAAAATATCAGTGGAATAATTTTAGATTATCTGCTGGTCATCAATATGGCAAACGTACTCATACTTATAACAGTTTGTATGTGCTTTCTACTTATGATTATGATAAGTATCAGTCGATAAATGGGGTAAAACCTGGTAGAGGTACATCTACGACTTATGCAGATTTAAAATATACAGGGACAATAAAGAATACTAATGTAGAAGCATCGTTTTTTGTTGATTATGAGTCTACTAATTTATATAATGTATTAGGAGATACAATACCTGAAGGTTTCGAAAACCTTGGGGAATCTTATTTCCCTAGCAATGAATATTTAAAAGATTCCATATATGTAACTAATGGAGCTTTTGAGTTGCAAAATTGGAAGAGTCTGACTATGGGTGCGGAATTAAAAATTTTGCGTAATTATAAATTGAAGGAAATGAAAGGAAATTTCATTTTAGGAACTCAATTTCTGCATTTTAATAGTTTTTATAATGATATGTCATTGGGCGATATGTACGATCGAATTATTATGACTACGGTAAATGATCGTACCGGAATTTATGAAAATGAAAAAGAGAATAGTTTCTCTGTTTATGGTCAGATTAAACATTATTTTTCTCCGAATTTGATATTTAATGGTGGTTTGCGTTATGATTATAAAAAACGTTTTAATAATAAGAATTTAAATGTGGTGTCACCACGTTTGGCTTTGATTTATATACCATCTCAGAGTTGTAATATGAAATTGTCTTATGCACATTCTTATGTGGATGCTCCATTCTTTTATAGAGCTTCAAAAATTATGTATTTAGGAAATGAAGATCTTAATTCACAGAGTATGGATAATTTTCAGTTTTCTGTTACAGCCAAAATTAAACCGCTTAATTTAACTTATGATGGGAATATTTTTTATAATCGTTCGAGAGATATTATCATGATGCTTTCTACAGGCTATTCTAATGTCGGTTCATTAGAAATGATTGGTTGGGAGAATATACTTCAATATAAAGATCCTCATTTTGTCGCATATTTTAATGCAACATATCAGCGATTGCTCAGTTCAGAGAATTATGCTACCTATACAAATAACGTAGCGGGAGTTCCTGATTTCTTTTGTAATTTGAATTTGGAAAAAGAATTATATCCATGGGTGAAAAACTTATGGATAGGCGCTAATATTTCAGCTAAAACGAAACAGACAGGTAAGAATTCAGAGAATTTTGTCTTTAAAGGCAATTATGATACAGATGTGCAACAGGGATCTTATAAAATTAATGGTACTTGTCTATTCGATTTGGGTTTGAGATATTCCTTAAAAAGTATAAGTCTGAATTTACGTTGTTATAATTTGTTTAATACCAGATATCGTTTGGGAGGCGACCGTATGCCTGTTTTGCAAGCAGGTAGAAGTATTCTTGCAACAATAAGAGTTAATATGTAACTCTAGTTAGAATTTAGTTTATAAATAGACTTGTGTGTTATACGGGTCCTTAGGAATAATTGGTAGTTATAAATTTATGAGATTTATGAAAAAATATCCTTTGTCAGAAACTCAATTGGGTTTTTATTTTGAGTGGATGAAACATCCTGAACTAACAGAATATAATGTGCCGTATCTTTATGTCTTTTCAAAAAAAATAGATGTAGACAGATTGGAGCATGCCATACAATTAGCTTTGTCAAAACATCCCATATACTCAATACGAATAGCAGTGTCTGATGGCAATGTTTGTCAATATGTTGATAATAATCGGACTATACCTGTTAATCGTATAACAACTTCTGAAAAGCATTTTGCAGAAACAGTCAAAAGTCTGATTAAGCCTTTTGATTTATATAATGACCCGTTGGTACATATTTGCATTATTGAAACAGAAAATTCGGTGTCGTTATTCTTTGATCCTCAACATCTGGTTTCTGATGGTACAACGTTGGTTATGTTGTTAGAAGAAATAGATATAGCATATTGTGGTGGTGAAGTACCGGATGAAACAACAACTTTCTTTGATTATGTCCTTAGTGAGAAAGCGTCTTTTCAATCGGATGCATATCAAGTTGCTAAAGATTATTATCAGAGTAAATTTGCCAATCTTTCTATGACCAAAACGTTGAATCAGTTATCGGATAAAATAGGTAGATTGCATTATGTTTCCAGTTTTGTTTCATTTGATTTAGTGGATAGTTTCTGTAAGACATATTCGTTGGCTCCTAATCTTTTGCTGATGGCTGCATATGCCTTTGTCTTATCTGCATTTTCTCGTGAGTCGAAAGTGGTGTTTTACACAGTGAATCATGGTCGTACAGAAAGACGTTTCAGAAAAAGTTTTGGACCATTTATTAAATCAGTCCCTGTATTGGCTCATATTTCTCCCGAAATGGATGTTATAAGTTTTATTCAAACGATGCGGCGTGAGCTTATGAGTGGGGTACGTTATGGCATTTATCCGTTTAATCATTTTTGTCAAGACTTATCAATGGTTCCTGAATCCTCATTTACTTTTCAAAATAATTTGCAGGAACTTGCTAAATTAGGTGATGAGGTTATACATTCTCAGGCTTTGCCGCAAGGAGTTGTTGATTCAAATATATCAGTTGTCGTATTTCTGTTAGATGGTAAATATGAAATACGATTAGAATATAATGAGATGCGACATACAGCGTTTGAAATGGCACAATTTGTTCAATGTATGTCCGATTGTGTTGAAAATATGATTCAGCATCCAAATGTACGTTTAGGAGATTTGCCGATAGTTTCTGCTATCTCCCAAACAAATCTTCTTGCTTTATCGAAGGGCGAAGACCGGCATTGGGCTGATGCAACTTTCTTGGAACTATTTCAAAAACAAGTTTTAGTTACTCCTGACAATATAGCTGTTGTAGACAGTGTTAGTAGAATGACATATAGTGAACTGGATAAAATGTCTACTGCATTAGCTGCTTATTTATTGAAAAGAGGGGTAGATAAAGGTGACTTCGTTGGCGTTCAGTTACATAGGTGTAAGGAATGGATAACTGCTATTTTGGCGATATTTAAAGTTGGAGCAGTTTATTTGCCTTTATCGGGAGATTATCCTGATGAGCGTATAAAATATATGTTGGAAGACAGTGGAGCTAAAGTTGTATTGACAGCAAAAGATTTTTCATTACTTAATAATGACGATTCAATAATGCCAGTGCAGCTTACCGGTCAAGATAATGCATATATTATTTATACTTCTGGTTCGACTGGGCATCCTAAGGGAGTTGTCATTCAACATAGAGCATTGGCTTCTTTTTTGCATTCATGCAAAGAACTGTATAAAATTGATGAGGACAGTCGTATATTTTGTCATAGTAGCTTTAATTTTGATGCTTCGGTTGAGGATATATTCCCTGTTTTAACAGCTGGTGGACAGTTGCATATTTTGTCTGACCAAATAGTGAAAGAACCAGAAAAAATTGCTGATTATATTAAAGAGAATGCATTGACAGGAGGGAATTTTACTACTCGGTTTGGTGTGGAAATGTTGCGTACATTTGAGTTGCCATTAACGTATTTGACATTAGGAGGAGAACGTTTAGAGGTTGTTCCGAAAACCCGATGCAGACTTTTTAACTCATACGGTCCGACAGAGTTTACGGTGGATGCAACTTTCTTTGAGTTTTTGGAAAAAGAGGAGTATCCTACCATTCCTATAGGTCGGCCAACTCCCAATTCAAGAGCTTATGTGCTTGATGAGCAGCGGCGTTTGTTGCCTAAAGGTTGTGTTGGTGAACTTTATCTTGCTGGTCCTCAAATAGCTGCGGAATATTGGAATAAACCGGAACTGACAGCTGAGAAATTTGTTCAAAATCCGTATTCTGATGGTGATATGTATGGTATTATGTATCGCACAGGTGATTTAGTCTGGTGGAATGAAAACAATCAATTGGAATATGCAGGGCGGATAGATAAACAAATAAAGCTGAGTGGATATAGAATCGAGTTAGGAGAAATAGAATCTTGTTTGATGCAGTGTGCAGGAGTTATACAAGCTGTTGCTGATATTAGAAATTTAAACGGCATGAAAAGAATTTGTGCTTATTATACGGCAGAAACTCCTTTGGATGTTAATGTATTATATGGACATCTAATGAATGAACTTCCTGCTTATATGCTTCCTGCTTCAATTTTATATATGAATAGTTTACCTCTTACCTCTAATGGCAAAATAGATTATTCTAAATTGCCTGCAGTAGACTTGGAACTTACTTATGGAAATAATTATGTGGCTCCAGCTACTGTGGACGAAAAGATATTAACAGCGATCGCTGAGAAAATAATGGATATGAAGCATATTGGAGTTGAAACGAATTTATTTGATTTAGGTTTAACTTCGTTGCAAGCAATGCAGATTGCTATGGAAGCTGCTTCATTAGGCATTCATTTTTCAGTATCAAGAATGTATGAGAAAAAGAATATCCGTGGATTTTTAGATAAGAAGCAAGAATTGTACTTTTGGGTGAATGAAGCTGATAAAGATAAACCGCTTTTAGTCTTGATTTGTGGTTATCCTTATTATCATCCTTTTTATGATGATTTTATAGCTTTCTTTAAAGATTACTATTCAATATTTGTTTTTGAATCTTATCATGAATACTTTTTGTGGAAAAGTGAGGTTAGTATAGATATACTCATGGATTTTTATTTGCAAATAACGAAACTTTTACTCGTTGACCGTCCGATATATGCTGTAACAGGCTATTGTATGGGCGCAGAATTAGCGATGCATTATGCAAGTAGGTTGAGAAAAGAGCAAATCGCTTCCCCAAAGGTTATCATGATGGAAGGGTTTTATAAAAGAGCTGAGGAAAAATTTTATCCTGATGTTGAAAATAATCCTGTAGTACAAGAACATTATAGAATAACCTATTTGCTCTCAAGGAGTCTGCCGACCATGGATTATCAAGGTGAAGTTATTATTTTCCTAGCAAAAAAATTGTCAAATAGATTATATCTTGAATTCGGTGAAGAAACAAATGAAGCTGTATTAAAAGAGGCTGCAAAGGAATTTATGGATAATAGGATTAATTGGAAAAAAGCATATCCTCATACTCCCTATTTTGAAATGGATGCAGATCATTGGACATTTTTCAAGAAAGATGTTTTGATTGAAATGCAGCAAAAGATAGAAGAGTGTTGGGGAAAAGATATTTAAACTTAATAGATTATGATACAAAACGAAACGATAGCTAATCTCTTGACGCGGGTTACCGTCAGGAGGTTTACCGATGAACCGGTAAGTGATGCAGACTTGCATGTGTTGCTGCAGGCGGCTATGGCTGCGCCCAGTTCGATGAACCTGCAGCCGTGGCATTTTATTGTGGTGAGGGATGAGGCTGTAAAGCAGTGCCTGAAAGACTGTTTGCCGTATGCCAAGATGGTCAATAAAGGTTGTACTGGCATTGTGGTGTGTGGAGATGTTTCTCTTTATGAACATATTAACCAGGTGGATAAGGAAGATAACACACTGTATTGGGTGCAGGACTGCTCGGCGGCGTCAGAGAATATCTTGGTGGCAGCTCATGCCATGGGGCTGGGTGCCGTATGGACTGGAGGTTCTCCTTTGGAAAGCCGTGTGGCTAAATTGCGTGAGTTGTTAGCTATTCCTGCTCATATTGTACCGTTGAACTTGATATTGGTAGGGCATCCTGTGACTATACCTCAACCTAAGAATAAGTGGAACGAAACGAGAATACATTATGATACTTATTAAATGAATAGGGATGTTCGTATATTGGCAGTATGCATGTCTCCGAATGAATATACATTCGTTTGAGAGCGTGATTATATTGACAAGTTAGGGAGGTTCCTATAAGAGAAAAATGTTTATATGCTGAACGGAATTTTACTTCATCATGTTGGTTATACGGTAGCGGATATTCGTGTTTCCGCTACCTTGTTTGCCGGTTTAGGATATACGGCTGGCGAGATATTGTATGATAAAGGCTTACAGGTGGAATTGTGTTATTTGAGCAAGGAGGGTGCATTGCCCATCGAGTTGGTACATCAGTTGCAGGAAGATTCGCTTGAGGCAGAGTTGCTTCGTAAGAACGGTGTAATGCCTTATCATTTAGCTTATGAGACGTGTGATTTTGATAAGGTCTGTGAAGAATTGCAAGCTCAAGGTTATGAGAGATTATTTGCTCCGGTGCCGGTTGAAGTTCTGCATGGCATTCGGATTTGTTATTTTCATCATCCGGCAGTAGGTTACATCGAGATACTTGAAAAACGGTAAGCGTCCAAAACTGACGTATTGCCCGTGGCGTTAGATGTGTCTACCTTCGCGCTGGTACGGCCTATGGAAGAGAATGAATTTATCTTGGAATCCGCCCGGAGAATGGAGGCATGGGAGAAGACTCCCAAGCCTGCCGGGGATGACCTACCGAACCATGGACGCCGACAACCGTATATGTCACAGGAGTGACCTTGGCAGGCTACCCGAGGGTGCGACGCTTATAAAGACTTATTCCAGGTATACATACGACCAGCGTACTCTCGTGACGGAGCACGAATACGAGATCATGGTCTACAGGACAAGGACGGGAACTATACGATAGACAACAGCCTTGCCGAACGGTGCATCAGACCGTTGGCCAATGAGCGGAAGAACTCGTTGTTCTTCGGCTGCGACAGGATGGCGCGCGTCAGCGCGACCTATCCTCCGTCGTGTCCACTTGCAGGCTTCAGGGGTATTCAATCCTGGAATACTTCAAAAAGTTCTTTGCCGAGATAACCGCAGGCAATCGCGACTACGGAAAGCTTATGCCCTCCACCATCGGCATTACTGCAAATAAACTTTAAAAATCAACCGAATTTTAATCTTATTTTAGACGTACCGCCTGAAATGCAGGGGGTATGTCGGAATTGGACGCTTACTTGTCAACTGAAACCTTGTCAACTAAATAATCTCTATTCCTTGTTCCGCACAGAGCTTCAGGCTCAATTCCTTCAGGCGAAATTTCTGAATATTTCCACTTCCGGTCATGGGGAACTCTTTGACGAAGAAAATGTATTTCGGAATCTTGTAGCGGGCAATCTTTCCTTCGCAGAACTCGCGCACGTCAAACTCGTTCATCGTGTATCCTTCGTGCAGGATGATGAATGCGCCTACTGCCTCACCGTATTTCTTCGAGGGGACACCGGCTACCTGTACATCCTTGATGCCCGGCATCTTGTAAAGGAACTCTTCTATTTCGCGCGGATAGATATTCTCGCCTCCACGGATAATCATGTCCTTGATGCGTCCCGTGATGCGGTAATTCCCGTTTTCGTCTTTTACACCCAGGTCGCCCGAGTGAAGGAATCCGTTCTTGTCTATCACTTCGGCTGTGGCTTGCGGGTTCTTGTAATACCCTTTCATGTTGTTGTATCCCCGGTTGCACATTTCGCCTTGTACGCCTACGGGACATTCCTCTCCGGTTTTGGGGTCGATAACCCTTACTTCGGTAAACTCAAAGTCACGGCCTACCGTGTTGAAGCGCACTTCTTGCGGGTCGTCTATACGGCTATGCGTCATGCCCGGCGAGGTTTCGGTCAGTCCATATACGCTGGTCACTTTCATAAACATCTTTTCCTCTACCTGCTTCATCAGTTCTACGGGGCAGAGCGAACCTGCCATGATGCCGGTACGCAGGCAGGAGAGGTCGAACATATCAAACATCGGGTGATGCAGTTCGGCGATGAACATAGTCGGTACACCATAGAGTGCCGTGCAACGTTCCTTGTGTACGGAAGCCAGCACGAGCAAGGGGTCGAAACGTTCTACCATTACTTGCGTACAGCCATGCGTGAGGCAGTTCATGGTGGCAAGCACTACACCAAAGCAATGGAATAGCGGAACGCATACACATAGCTTGTCATCGGGGGTAAACTTCATGTGCTCTCCCGTCAGGAAACCGTTGTTCGCTATATTATAATGGGTCAGCATCACGCCTTTGGGGAACCCGGTCGTGCCTGAGGTGTATTGCATATTCACCGTGTCGTAACAGCTTACCTGCTTCTTGGCTTCATCCAGTACGCTATCTTCGATGTTGTTGCCCAATAGCAGGATTTCGGCTGTATTGTACATGCCGCGGTATTTCTCCTGTCCGATGTAGATGACGTTGCGCATGTAGGGGAAACGTTTGCTCTTCATGTGCCCGCGCTCGAAGGTCTTCAGTTCGGGCAGCATGGTGTAGGTCATTTCCACGAAGTTGCTATCGCGCTCACCGTCTACGATACAGAGCGTGTGCATGTCCGAGTTTTCGCACAGGTATTCCAGCTCTGCCTGCTTGTAATTGGTGTTGACCGTAACGGCTACGGCGCCTATCTTGGCACAGGCATACAGGAAAGTCAGCCAGTCGGGCACATTCTTTGCCCAGATGCCTACGTGGGTGCCGTGGGTTACACCGATGGCAAGCAAACCTTTTGCCATATTGTCTACGCGGCGGTTGAACTGGCTCCAGGTAAAGCGCAGGTTGCGGTCGGAGTAAACGATGTATTCTTTGTCCGGCGTTTCTGTAGCCCAATGTTCCAGCCAGTCGCCGAGTGTGCGTTCATAGAGTTGTATCATAAGCTTGGTCTTTTATTTTTAAACGGGTGTATAGATTACGGCAAGGATGCGTGCGGCTTGTCCTTCGAAAGCATGTACGTGGTGCGGCACGATGGAATCGTAGTAAATGGTATCCCCTTCTTCCAGCACATACGTCGATTTGCCGTAATTGATTTCCAGCACGCCTTTCAGCACCATGATGAATTCTTCTCCTTCGTGTGCCGAGAGAGTAAACTGGTTTTCTTCGTTGGCATCAATGTCAATGATGAACGGCTCCATGTGGCGGTCGGCCTTGCTTCTTGATAAAGAATGGTAATGCATGTGCTGGCGTGCGTCGACGGCATTGTTCGAAAAGCTGATGGTGTCGTCGGCTTCTCCGCGCCGGCATACGACCGGACCTGCTTCTTCCGACTGGTCATCGAGGAAGGTTCCCAGCCGTACTCCCAATGCGCGTGCAATCTTCAGCAGGGGGGCAAGCGAGGGAATGTCAATGTTGTTTTCTATCCGTTCGATTTGCTCTAAAGCGAGGCCTGTGCGTTCAGCCAGCTCTTCGATACTTATTTCCTTGACCGTTCTCAGTGCTTTTATTTTTTCTCCGATAATGTTCGTGCGATCCATAGTCTAAATTTTTATTTTTGTTGTAAATTGATATTCAAAATGATACGGCAACAAAGATAATGATTTTTTGGAATAGACGTTCTTTTTTGCATAGATATTTGAATAGTCACTGATTTATCCCCTGTTGATAGGAAGAAATGAGGCGTATAGAGCTATAGCGTTTTTGTTGGTGAATCGCTGGAGAAATTGTAATTTTGCGGACAAAATAACAAATGAAAAAACAATGAAAGAAGCTTTGCTTAAACTCCACTTGTCGGTCTTGATAGCAGGTGGCACAGGGGTATTTGGCCGGGTTATCACGTTGAACGAAGGGTTGTTGGTGTGGTACCGGTTGCTTTTGGCGACACTGATGTTCTACGTCGTGTTGTTTGTGTTGAATAAAATCCGCAAGGTGCACCGGATGGATGTGGTGCGGATAGCGTCGGTAGGCGTGTTGCTTGCCATGCACTGGCTGTTCTTTTACGGCAGTATCAAGGCGTCGAATGTATCTATCGGTGTGGTCTGCCTTTCGTTGATGAGTTTCTTTACCGCCTTATTCGACCCGCTCATCAACCGTCATCGGGTGTCGGTAGGCGAGATTCTCTTTAGTCTGATTGGGGTAGCGGGCATCGTGCTGATATTCCATTTCGATACCCGTTATCGGGTCGGTATCCTGATGGGTATTCTTTCGTCGGCGCTCGCCTCGCTCTTCACTATCTGCAATAAGAAGGTGGCGTCCAACTATCCTTCCAGTACCGTGCTGCTTTACGAGATGGGAGGCGGTTTTATCGGTTTGAGCCTGCTCTTGCCTTTCTATCTGCATTTCTTTCCGGTAAAGACCATTGTGCCTTCGGCTGCCGACTGGGGAAGCCTGTTAGTGCTGGCTTCATTGTGTACGGTATGCCTGTACATCCTGCAGATACAGGTGCTCAAAAAGATTTCGGCATTTACGTTCAACCTGACTTACAACCTGGAACCTATCTATAGCATCATTCTGGCAATGATTATTTTCCATGAGGCAAAAGACTTGAATTTCAGTTTCTATGCTGGTTTGGGCTTGATTTTCTTTTCGGTCGTATTGCAGACTTTCCGGGTTATTGCCCAGGTGAAGAAACAGAAGAGTATCAACGCGGAATAGCTGACGGGCTCTTGTCCAACAAGATTTAATTTTGTGTGCTTACTTGGTGTATTTTCGCAAAATCTCTTTATCTTTGCTCGGAGTAGGAAAAAGAATCATGTTTTTATGAAAATACGTATCTTCTATCTTGTACTGGTTGCCTGTACACTGGCATCGTGTGTGTCCGTGCAGACCATCACTTTCGACCAGTTGTGTCCCGCCGAGGTCAGCCTGCCCGGACAGGTGCAGACCGTAGGGATTGTGAATAACATGCCTTCGATACCGCAAGCCAAAGGCAATGTGGCTACGATGGGCAATCTGAACGGAGACGGGAAGCAGACGGCAGAAGCCTTTGCCGGAGCTTTGGCGGATTCGAGGTATTTCAATCAGGTGATTATCTGCGACTCGGCATTGAACGGACAGCCCGTAGCCGATGATGCGGAGCTTCGCGGGCTCTCGCGGGAGGAAGTGCGCCGGCTCACGGACGACCTTCGTGTGGATATGCTTTTCTCGCTCGAACGGGTTTTCGTGCAGAACGTCCGGAAAGAGCTTTACTATCCGGGTTTGCCCGAGCCTTGGCCCGTGGTACAGACACGGGTGACTCCGGTGCTGAGCATTTATTCGCCTGTGCGCGAACGTCCGCTTCGGGTCGTGGCTCCGACGGATAGCCTCGATTGGGATTTAGACCAGATGCCTTCCGACAAGGAGTTGCTGGAGTATGTGGCAGATTTCTCTGCCCATTTGCTGACCCGCCAGGTGGTTCCTTATTGGGAACAGACCAGCCGTGCTTATTTTACCGGCGGATGCGTGGAGATGCGTGATGCGGCGGTCTGTGTCAACGAAGGCGACTGGGAAGGGGCGAAGACATTGTGGCTTTCGCTATACGAGCACCGTAAGTCGGGCAAGGTAAAAGGGCGTGCCGCCCTCAATCTGGCTTTGGCTTCCGAAATGCTGGGCAATCTGGAAGAAGCGAAAAAGTGGATGGATGAGGCGAAAAAGTATGCCGAGCCGGGCTCGGACGAAGAGCGTGTGTGGAGTTATGCCGCGCTCCGGCTGGAGAAGCGCATTGCTCAAATGTCGCATTTGAATATCCAGATGGGGCGTTTCGGAAACAATTTGCCGGAATAAAAGTTGGCGCAATCAAAATTTTTTGTACATTTGGTCAAGATAATAATGTAGATATGATGAATATTAGTGAACAGTCGCACAAGGCCATTGCTTCGGCTCTGAAAGAAGCCCTTGGCAGATACAACGGCAACGGTGAAGAATCGGTGCTGACAGACATTCATTTGCATCCCGAGCAGGAGAGCGGTGAATTGGTGATTTACGACGATGACGACGAGCTGTTGGCACGTACCGTCGTCCGTGAATGGGTGAACTACGAAGGGGATGATTTCTATGCCCAAACCGAGCCTTTGCTCCGTGCCGAAATCAGCAAGCTGAAAGAAGAAGGATTGCTCGACCGTCTTTCCCTGATGAAGCCCTATTCGTTTGTCTTGGTGGATAGCGAGAAAGAGACGGTGGCAGAGCTGTTGCTGGTAGACGATGACGACACGTTGTTCCTGAACGATGAATTGCTGAAAGGGCTCGACGAGGAACTGGATGCATTCCTGAAAGATTTGCTGGAGAAATAAACCTTTCATTCTTCATTTTTTTAATGCTTCATTTACAGGAGATACGCTTATGGGAGAACGCATAACATTCCGCCGCAACGAACGGTTGCGCACCATCAATCCGCGTTGGCGTGGCAATCCTACCGCAGGAGGTAAGTTTTTCAACCGGCAGCACCGCTGGCGGCCGGGGATGGGAAGTGTGTTGAAGTGGCGTCTTTCTCCCAATCCGCAACGGAAAGAAAAGCGCACCGTAAAGTGGGACCCGAAGGTGCATTTCCTTCGCTCGCTGGATGCCGTTGTGGGCAATTCGCTGATATGGCTGGGGCATAATTCGTTCTTCCTCCAGTTGGGAGGCAAGCGGTTTATGATTGACCCCGTGTATGGCAGCATTCCGTTCGTGAAACGCCGGAGCCAGTTCCCTGCCAATGTGTCCATATTTAAGCATATCGACTATTTGCTTATCAGCCACGACCATTTCGACCATCTCGACAAGCCCAGTGTGACACGCCTGGTGGCTGATAATCCCCAGATGAAATTGTTTTGCGGTTTAGGTACGGGAAGCCTCATTCAGAGTTGGTTCCCTCAGCTGGAGGTGATAGAAGCCGCCTGGTATCAGCAATATGAGGACGGTGGGCTGCGCCTTACCTTCCTGCCTGCTCAGCACTGGAGCAAGCGGGGAGTGAGCGACGGCGGCGAGCGCCTGTGGGGTGCCTTTATGATTGAAGCGGACGGCATCACCATCTACAATAGCGGCGATACGGGCTATGCGCAACATTTCAGCGAGTTGCCCGAAATGTTTCCCCATATTGATTATTGCATGGTGGGCATCGGTGCCTACAAGCCGCGCTGGTTTATGAAGCCGAACCACATTTCGCCTTACGATGCGCTGACCGCTTCGGCAGATATGCATGCCTGCCTCACCATCCCGATGCACTATGGCACATTCGATTTGTCGGACGAGCCTTTGTTCGACCCTCCCCATGTGTTTGCGGCTGAAGCCAAAAAGCGGAATATGCCAGTCATTATCCCGGAACTGGGAGAAATCATCAAGCTGAAACCGTTGAAGTAGTTATATTTTTTAGGAGTTAAAGAAGTTAGAGAAGTTAAAGAAGTTAAAGTCAATAGCTTTGTTTTTTAGGAGTTAAGTAGTTAAAGGAGTTAAGGAGTTAAGCCAATAGTTCTGCTGATGTATCTAAAACCTAGTTTCCTAGTACCTGGTCAACTAGTTACCTAAAAAATAAAAAACACAGAAACACGCAGGCACAGAGAAATAAATTATTTAATCTGCGAAAATCTGCGTGAATCTGCGTTTCAAAAAAAAACTTGTCAACTATCTAAAACCTAGTTTCCTAGTCCCCTGACACACAACCTTATTTCTTCAGCGCCGCGATGCTTTCCTTCAAGGCCGCTATTTTGGTCTCGGCGTCCGCCTGTTTCTTGCGTTCCATTTCGATGACCTTTTCCGGAGCCTTGCTGACGAATTTCTCGTTGCTCAGTTTCTTCAATACACTTTGCAAGAATCCTTCCTGGTATTTCAGGTCAGCTTCCAGCTTTTTCAGCTCTTCCTCTACATTGATGAGGTTGCCCAGCGGAACGGCATATTCGGTTGTCCCTACCATGAAGGCGGCTGCCCCTTCGGCTTTTGCTGTTACGGTATCGATGGCAGAGAGGTTGCCCATTTTCATCAGGACCGGATTGAATGCCGCAACCGGATTTCCGCCCACGGCTTCCAGAGCCAGTTGCTCTTTCTGGGCGATGTTCTTCTGCAGGCGGATGGTACGGATGCCTCCGATGACCTCTTTCACTTTCTCGAAGTCGTCTACCAGTGCCTGGTCGAATCCTTCCACCTTTTCCAGTTGTTGCGTCATGATGCTCTCGCCCGGCTGGCGGTCGTAGATGTGCTGCCACAGCTCTTCGGTGATGAATGGCATAAACGGATGCAGTTGCTTGAGCAGGGCTTCGAAGAACTTCAGGGTCTGGTCGTAAGTGGTGCGGTCGATGGGCTGGCCGTAGGCAGGCTTCACCATTTCCAGGTACCAGCTCGAAAATTCGTCCCAGAAGAGTTTGTAAACCGCCATCAGGGCTTCGCTCAAGCGGTATTTGCCGAAGAGGTCTGCCACTTCGAGGATGGTCTTTGCCAGCATGGCGTCAAACCATTTCGTAGCCAGGCGGGCATATTCGGGCTGTTCGATATCAGCTACCTGCCAGCCTTTCACCAGGCGGAAGGCGTTCCATATCTTGTTGTTGAAGTTGCGTCCCTGTTCGCAGAGCGCGTCGTCGAACAGGATATCGTTTCCGGCAGGAGCAGAAAGCATCATGCCCATGCGCACGCCGTCGGCGCCATACCGGTCAATCAGTTCCAGCGGGTCGGGCGAGTTGCCTAACGATTTCGACATCTTGCGTCCGATTTTGTCGCGCACGATACCTGTGAAGTATACGTTGCGGAACGGCATGTCGTGCATGTATTCGTAGCCCGCCATAATCATGCGCGCTACCCAGAAGAAGATGATGTCGGGACCGGTCACCAGGTCGCTGGTGGGATAGTAGTAGCTGATTTCCTCGTTGCCCGGGTGATTGATGCCGTCGAAGAGCGAGATAGGCCATAACCACGAAGAGAACCACGTGTCGAGGCAGTCTTCGTCCTGGCGCAGGTCTTCTGCTTTCAGGTCGGGGTTGCCGCTTTTCTGCTTGGCAAGCTCAAGGGCTTCTTCCGGCGTTTCTGCCACTACGTAACCTCCCTGGGGCAGGTAATAGGCAGGGATGCGGTGTCCCCACCACAGTTGGCGGCTGATGCACCAGTCCTTGATGTTCTCCAGCCAGTTGCGGTACGTGTTCTTGTATTTGGCAGGGTAGAATTTCAGTTCGTCGTTCATGACCGGAGGCAGCGCCATGTCGGCAAAGTGCTGCATTTTCAGGAACCATTGCATAGAGAGTTTCGGCTCGATGGGCACGTTGGTGCGTTCCGAGAAACCTACCTTGTTGGTGTAGGCTTCCACCTTTTCCAGCAGGCCTGCTTCTGCCAGGTCTTTTTCGATTTGTTCGCGCACGTCGAAACGGTCCATGCCTACATACATTCCTGCGGCTTCGCTGATGGTTCCGTTGTCGTTGAAGATGTCGATGCTCTTCAGGTTATGCTTTTCGCCCAGCATGTAGTCGTTCACGTCGTGGGCAGGAGTCACCTTGAGGCATCCCGTACCGAACTCGGTATCCACGTATTCGTCTTCGATGACGGGGATTACGCGGTTCACCAGCGGCACGATGACCTTCTTGCCTTTCAGCCACTGGTTTTTCGGGTCGTTCGGGTTGATACACATGGCCGTATCGCCCATGATGGTTTCCGGACGGGTGGTCGCCACTACGGCATAACGCCTGCCTTGCGCGTCGCGGTGCACGATTTCTTTCTCGTCGCCCGTTTCGCCGCTCATGTCGTCATCGGCTACGTAGTATTTCAGGTAATAGAATTTTCCGTGTTCTTCCTTGTAAATCACTTCCTCGTCGCTCAGTGCGGTCAGGGCTTTCGGGTCCCAGTTCACCATGCGCACGCCCCGGTAGATAAGTCCTTTGTTATACAGGTCGACGAAGACTTTGATTACGCTCTTGCTGCGTTTTTCGTCCATGGTGAAAGCGGTGCGGTCCCAGTCGCACGACGCGCCCAGCTTGCGGAGCTGTTTCAGGATGATGCCTCCGTGCTCTTCGGTCCATGCCCATGCGTGTTTCAGGAACTCCTCGCGGGTCAGGTCGGTTTTCTTGATGCCCTGTTGCGCCAGCTTGTTTACCACCTTGGCTTCGGTAGCGATGGAGGCATGGTCTGTGCCCGGCACCCAGCAGGCGTTTTTGCCCGTCATGCGCGCGCGGCGCACCAGGATGTCTTGTATCGTGTTGTTAAGCATGTGTCCCATGTGGAGCACGCCCGTCACGTTAGGGGGCGGAATGACGATGGTGTACGGCTCACGTCCGTCGGGTTTCGAACTGAAGAGTTTGTTGTCCAGCCAATACTGGTACCATTTTCCCTCCACATCAGCGGGGTTGTACTTACTTGCTAATTCCATTTTATCGTATGATTTTTAATTGTTTCCGTTATACATGTTTCCGGGTTGCAAAGGTAGTAAATTCTTCGGAATATGTGTAGTAGAAAAAGGACTGATTCGCATGAATAAAGAAGAACTTCGTTTTTAATCCTTCCTTCTTAATTTCTATAAAGTTAACTGTAATTGTAATCGTAATCGTTTTTGCCTAAGCCATTACAATTACAATTACAGTAAGCTTTAATCGAAACTCATTTTTACTGCGTAAACTATTTTATATATATAATATATATTATATATTATATATATAAATATATTTTTAATAAATCTTCTCTTTAGCATGTTGTAGATTGTTTTGAGTTAACTGTAATTGTAATTGTAATTGTTTGGACCCGTTTTTGCTATGCCATTACAGTTACAATTACAGTAAGGTGAATCGGATTTTGTCGTCATGCAAGGCATTATATGATTGTATAGATAAGAAAACGCATGTATATGCATAGCTCCTGCCATATAGTTTCATAGGCAATCGGACATAGTTTCGCCGCGCCGTGCAGTTGTCTTCGCGGCAGATTAAAGAAATGACGTGTAATTTGTGGGGGAATAGGAAAACTTATCCGCAAACTTACCCCTTTTTTTCTCTTTTTATCCGCAAACTTATCCGCTGGCTAAAAACTATTTCATAAGTCGGGCGTATCACTTACCTTCGCTCCTGTGATTCAGTTGACGAGGTATCAGTTGACAAGGTATCAGGTTACTAAAAACCTTGTCAACTTGTCAACTCGTTAACTTGTCAACTTAAGAACTTAAAAACTTAAAAACTAAAAACAATGTTTGGAGTATCAAAAAATGTAAGAAGTCGGGAGGTGCGGACTTGTACCCCCGAATTGTTTTGGAAAGCAGTACGCTCGCCGCAGGTGAGCAACGTTTGTGCCCAAATAGCGGACGGGCTGGAGAAATACCGCCGCGGAGAGCTGGAAAAAGAAGCGTATGAGACCTTGAAGGCGGGACTGAAGAGGCGGCTTCCTATCTTTACGCCGCACGCCACATTCAAGAACGGCCGCAGGCTGAATGCGGACGCCGTGCCCAGCGGTTTGTCGATGTACGACATCGACCACATTCCCGACCCACGCGCGTATTGGGAAACGAAAAGCGAAGAGCTGAAGAAGAAGAATTTGCTTCGCTACGTCGTGCTGGTTCACATTACGCCCAGCACCGAAGGGCTTCGCCTATTCTTCATCATCCCTTCGGGAATGGACTTGGAAGGTGCCCAGAAATGGATGAGCGAGCAACTGGATGATAAGAATTATGACCAGAGTGTCAAGGACTTGGCACGCTCTTCGTTCATCGTTCCCGAAAGTTATATTCTGTATATTGACGAGGAAAAACTCTTCAATAATGAAGAACAAAGGGAAATGAAGAATGAAGAACGGGAGGAAATGAAGAATGAAGAATTAAGAATGAAGAATGAGGAAACTCAGAAAATGAAGAACGAAGAATTAAGAATGAAGAATAATGAGGATGCATCCACTAATTCTTCATTCTTCATTCTTAATTCTTCATTTAAAGGTGTTCCTTACGCCAATATCATTTCCCGTTGGTTTATGCTGGCAGGGGGCGAGCCGGTGCCGGGAGAACGCAACGACAAGCTGCACCGGCTGGCTTCGCATCTGCGCTATATTACGGATAACAACGAGGAAACGCTTTTACAGGTGATGCCGAGGTACGGGCTTTCGGAAGCGGAAATGAAGGGGCTGATTCACTCGGCTTGTTCGGCAAAATGGTGCTCGATGCCGAAGATGATGAAGCGGGCGCTGGACGAGGAAGCTTATTTAATGAAGAATGAAGAATTAGGAATGAAGAATGATGCGGATGATTTTTTGCCTCCTGCGATGCCGAAAAGACTTCCTAAGCTGATTGAACTTTTGACGAGCCGTACGCCCGAGGTGTATAAACCTGCCGTGGCTCATGCGGTGTTCCCTCCGCTGGCTACCCACCTGCACAAGGTAAGATTCCGCTACATCGACAATGTGGAGCACGAAGCCACGCTGATGAACGTGCTGATGGCTGGCACGGGAGCGGGAAAGGATTGCATCTCCGAACCGATTAACCGCATCATGGCAGACATTCGGCGCAAGGATGCAGAGAATTTGCGTCGGGAACGGGAGTGGAAGGATGAAGTGAACTCGAAGGGCGCGAACAAGGACAAGCGCAAACGTCCCGATGGATTGGTGATTCAGGAAATTGACGCGGACATGACCAATCCGGCATTTGTGCTCCGCACGGCGGAAGCGGAAGAGCATTTTCTCTATACGAAGCTAAACGAGATAGACCAGTTTGACGCGCTGAGGGGAATAGGGAAGGGCAACCAGCAGTTCCAGATTATGTGCCTGGCTTTCGACCCTGGCAACCGCTACGGGCAGACCCGTGTGGGCACGCAGAGCATCACGGAGAAGGTGACCATCCGCTTCAACTGGAATGCGGCGACTACCATCAAAAAAGGTAAACAATATTTTTCGCGTGTATTGACCGACGGACCTGTATCGCGCATCAACTTCTGCACCATCCCCGAGCGTGAAATCGGGGCGGACATGCCGGTCTACGGAACGTATGACGCCGCTTTCGACGAGGAACTTCGCCCGTACATTGAGAACCTGAACCGTGCCACGGGGTCAATCGAATGTCCGCAAGCCTACAGGCTGGCAAAGGAAATGCAGGAGGAAAACGCAGCATACGCCACATTATCGCAAAGCCGTGTGTATGAGAATCTTTCGTTCCGTGCCAATGTGATAGCGTATCTGAAAGCGTGTGTGCTTTACGTGGCTAACGGGGAGAAATGGGACAAACAGATAGAAGATTTCGTGCGCTGGAGTTATCATTACGATATGTGGTGCAAGATGGAGTTCTTCGGGGCGGCGATAGAGGATGCACAAAGAGAAGAGGGGAGGCTTCAGACAAAAGGTCCGCGCAACTTGCTGGAATCATTGCCCGACGAGTTTTCGTTTCAAGATGCCGCCAGGGTGCGCCAGGCTTCGGGACTGAGCGAGAAAGGTCTACGCAATATGCTGAATCAGTGGGCTTTCCGTAAATACATCTTGCGGCTTGCGGATAATAATTTCCGGAAACTGAAATTCAGAAACGGTGAAAGCAGCTTTGCGTGATGCAGGCATCCGCCCCCTTGCCGGAGATTGAGGGCGTGCCGGAAAACAAGTCTTTTTTGAGATTGCTTATGGCACGCCCTTGGTTTCTTGTCCCTAGTCCCCTGAAACGCTTACCTCAGTTCGTCCGAAGTGTAGCCTTTGGGAAGGGGGCGGCAATTGTATTGCGAAGCCATGATTTCGCCGTATGCGCCAGCCGAGCGGATGGCGAGCAGGTCGCCGCGATGGGCACGGCTCAGGTCGATGGCTTTGCCGAACACATCGGACGACTCGCAGATAGGTCCTACCACGTCGTATGCCTCTATCGGCTCTTCGGAGGTAATGTTTTCTATCTTATGATATGCCTGGTAGAGGGCAGGGCGGATGAGGTCGGTCATGCCGGCATCGACGATGGCGAACTGCTTGTTGGTGCCTTGCTTTACGTATATCACTCGTGTGATGAGGCTGCCGCACTGGGCTACCACCGATCGTCCCAACTCGAAATGCAGGGTCTGCTGCGGACGGAGTTTCAGGTGTTTGTGGTAGGTGGCGAAATATTCGGCAAAGTCGGGGATAGATTGGCGGTTGGGGTGCGCATAGTCGATGCCCAGTCCGCCGCCTACGTTGATATGTTCTACGATAATCTGGCGGGCATAGAGCTTTTCCTGCAGTTCGTTCACGCGGTTGCACAGCGCCACGAAGTCGCCCATGTCCAGAATCTGCGAGCCGATATGGAAGTGCAGCCCTACGAACTTGACGTGGTTCATTTCGAGGGCGCGGTCGATGACCTTGTCCATGTCCTGCATGCTGATGCCGAACTTGTTTTCCGCCAGCCCGGTGGTGATGTTGGCATGTGTGTGAGCACCTACATCGGGGTTGATGCGGAAGGCGATGCGGGCAATCTTATGCTTGGCGGCTGCCAGCTCGTTGATGACTTCCAGTTCGGGCACCGATTCTACATTGAAGCAGAAGATGTCCTGGTCCAGTGCCAGGTTGATTTCCTTGTCGGTTTTCCCCACACCGGCGAATACGATTTTGCTCGCGGGGAATCCTGCCCGGACGGCTGCTTCTATCTCCCAGCCGCTTACGCAATCGACTCCCAGCCCGCTTTCGCGGATGATGTTGAGCAACTTCGGGTTGGCATTGGCTTTGATGGCATAGTGCACGCAAAATTTGTTGTACTTGCCGGCTTCGGCGCGGATGACGTTCAGCGTTTCGCGCAGCAGGCCGGCGTCGTAATAATAAAAGGGTGTTTCTACGTTTTGGAATTTTTCTACAGGGAAAGTACCTTTCATAATCGGATTTGTATTAAGTATTATAAAAAAAGCGGAAGATGCGGTTTGTGCCTTCAACCGTACCCTCCGCCTGTATATGAATTATGAAGAAGATTCCGGGGTTACTTGCCGTTGAACAACAGGTCGCTCAATGATTGCAAGGCTTTCTTCTTGTCGCATTCCCGGATGAGGAACGAAATGTTGTAGTTGCTGCCTCCATACGAAATCATGCGTACGGGGATGTCGCGCATGGCATCGAGGGCTTTGGCTTCGAAGCCTACATTCTCCCATTCCAGGTCGCCTACGACGCATACGATGCACATGTCGTGGTCGACGGTTACGGTGCCGTATTTCTTCAGGTCGTTGACTATCTCGTTCAGGTGCTTGGTATTGTCTATCGACATCGATACGCCTACTTCGGAGGTGCAGACCATATCGATGGCGGTCTGATAGCTTTCGAAGATTTCGAACACCTTGCGCAGGAACCCGTGTGCCAGGAGCATGCGGCTCGACTTGATTTTGATGGCGGTGATGTTGTCTTTAGCCGCTACCGCCTTGATTTTTCCTTTCTCGGTATCGTTGGAAATCAGTGTGCCGGGAGCGGAAGGTTCCATCGTGTTGAGCAGACGCACGGGGATGTTGGCATACTTGGCAGGCTGCACACAGGTGGGGTGCAGGATTTTGGCGCCGAAGTAAGCCAGTTCTGCGGCTTCCTCGAAATGGAGCTGGCGCACGGGCGAAGTCTTGTCCACGATGCGCGGGTCGTTGTCGTGCATGCCGTCGATATCGGTCCAGATTTGGATTTCGGAGGCATGGATGGCAGCTCCGATGAGGGATGCGGTATAGTCGCTTCCGCCCCGTTGCAGGTTATCGATTTCTCCGTAGGCATTGCGGCAGATGAACCCTTGGGTGATGTATATGTCTTGTCCCGGATGCGCTTCCAGTTGGGCGTTCAGCTTCTCGCGGATGTAGTTCAGGTCGGGTTCGCTGTTCTTGTCGGTGCGCATGAATTCGAGTGCCGGAATCAGGTATGCCTTGATACCCTGTTCGCACAGGTAGTTGGTAACCATGTTGGTAGAGATGATTTCCCCTTGTGCCAGGATTACCTTTTCTTCGAACAACGTAAAAATATCTTTCGTAAACGACCGGATATAGTCAAATACCGACTTGACGAACTCCCGTGTCTTCTGCTTATACGCTTCGGTGTCATAAAGTTCATCAATGTGCTGTTTGTATTTGCTTTCCAGCCTGTTGATGATTTCGTTCGCACCTTCGGGATTTTTCTTGTACAGATAATCCGAAATTTCAACCAGGGTATTGGTCGTGCCCGACATGGCAGACAGAACTACGATTTTCTGTTCGCCGTCGGCAATCAATTTGGCAACGTCTTTCATTCTCTGTGCAGAGCCTACCGACGTTCCTCCAAACTTTAAAACTTTCATTTTCAGTTTCGAATTTTTAATTGTTCTGTTTAATACTTTTTTCTTTTCAACGGGCAAAGATACGAATATTTCACGGTCTTTCAGTGTTTTGCCCGTAAAATCTCGGTCTCTTTGTTTTTTTTAGGATTCGCCAATGCGTTGCAAATGATGTTGTTCGCAACGGTAGACGATGCCCGGATATTCGGAAAGCAGGTTGAGGTTATGGGTAGTCATCACGATGGCAGACCCTTGCCTGCATATTTCCTTCAGCAGCTCTACGATGTTCCTGCCCGTTTCTACATCGAGGTTTCCGGTAGGCTCGTCGGCAAGGATGATATCGGGGCTGTTCAGGATGGCGCGTGCGATGACGATGCGTTGTTGCTCGCCTCCCGAAAGCTCGTTGGGCATCTTGTATCCCTTGTTCTCCATGCCTACCAGGCGGAGCGTTTCTTCGATGCGTTCCTCGATGGCTTGTTTCTGCTTCCATCCGGTGGCGCGCAAGACGAACTCCAGGTTGTCGTGTACGGTACGGTCGATGAGCAACTGGAAGTCTTGGAAGACGATGCCCAGCTTGCGTCTCAGTTCAGAGATTTGTTTGGGCTTGATTTTGGTCAGGTCATAGCCCAACACATCGGCTTCGCCTTGGGCGATTTCCACTTCGCCGTAGATGGTCTTCAGTAGGGTGGATTTGCCGCTGCCCACTTTCCCGATGATGTAGACGAACTCGCCTTTGTGCAGCTCGAAGTCCACGTCGTGCAGGATGCAGAGGGCTTGCTGGTCGATTTCCACCCCTCGGTATCGGATAAGCGGTGCTTGGTCCATACGCATCAGTGTTTTTTCCAGCTTGCGCTGTGGCGTTCTTTCAGTTCTCTTGCCAGGTCTTCGATGCGGTATCCCTTCGAGGTGAGCAAGACGATGAGGTGGTATATCAGGTCGGCTCCTTCGTATATCAGGCGTTCGTCGGTGCCGTTGCATGCCTCGATAACGGTTTCTACCGCTTCTTCGCCCACCTTTTGTGCCATCTTGTTGACGCCCGACTTAAACAGGCTGGTGGTGTACGAGTGTTCAGGCATCTCGGCATGGCGCCGGTCGATGAAGTCCTGCAATTCTTTCAGGAACATGATGTCCTGCTCGTTCTTCTCGCCCCAGCAGGTATCGGCTCCGGTATGGCATACGGGACCGGTCGGGTGTGCTTGGACGAGCAGGGTATCGTTGTCGCAATCGCTTTTCATCGAAACTACTTCGAGGAAGTTTCCACTGGTTTCGCCCTTTGTCCACAGGCATTGCCGGCTCCGGCTGTAGAAGGTCACTTTGCCAGTTGCTACGGTCTTTTCGTAGGCTTCTTTGTTCATGTATCCCAGCATCAGCACTTTTTGCGTGTAGCTGTCCTGGATGATGGCTGGAACCAGTCCGTTCATTTTATCGAAATCCAATTGTATCATAGTCTTTTCTTCTTATTTTTGTTGTTTGGGATGGTTATATTCTCACGTTGACACCTTCGGCACGAAGGTAGCTTTTCAGTTCCGGAATGGGGATTTCACCGAAGTGGAACACGCTGGCGGCCAGTGCCGCGTCGGCTTTTCCTTTCACGAAGGCATCCTTGAAATGCTGTTTCTCTCCGGCTCCGCCCGAGGCGATGACGGGAATGGTCAGCAGGCGGCTCAGGGTAGCCAGTGCTTCGTTGGCATAACCGTTTTTCACTCCGTCGTGGTCCATGCTGGTGAAGAGGATTTCTCCCGCTCCGCGTCCGTTGGCTTCGTGCGCCCAGTCGAACAAGGTCTTGTCGGTTTCCACTCTTCCTCCGTTCAGGTAGCATTTCCAGCCTTGCGGAGTTTGGCGGGCATCGATAGCCACGACACATACTTGCGAGCCGAAATGCCGGGCGATGTCGTCGATGAGTTGCGGGTTCCGGATAGCGGCGGAGTTGACCGACACTTTATCCGCTCCTGCATTCAGCAGGCGTTCCACATCGCTCAGCTCGTGGATGCCTCCGCCTACCGTAAAGGGGATGTTGATGCGGGCGGCAATGCGTTTCACCAGGTCGGTGAAGGTTTTCCGCCCTTCGTGGCTGGCGGTGATGTCCAGGTACACCAGTTCGTCGGCTCCTTGCCGGCTATAGATTTCCCCTAATTCCACGGGGTCGCCCGCCTCACGCAGGTTGACGAAGTTGGTACCTTTTACGGTTTGCCCGTCCTTGATGTCCAGGCAGGGTATGATTCGTTTGGCTAACATGATGTTTTCTCCTTATTATATTATATAGCGGCTCAGGTCTTTCAGGGAAATCCGTCCTTCGTAGAGGGCTTTGCCGAATACGGCGGCAGGGATTCCGGCTTCGTCCAGCTTCAGGATATCGTCCAGGCTGCTGATGCCTCCGCTGGCTATCAGGTGCAGTTCGGGATGGACTTGCAGGATGCGCTTGTACAGGTCGGTCGCAGGTCCTTTCAGCATGCCGTCGCGGCTGATGTCGGTGCAGAGCACTTGGGTGATGCCTTTGGCTACATACGCGTCGAGGAAAGACATCAGTTCCAGCGGGCTTTCTTCTTTCCAGCCGTTGATGGCGATATGGTTGTCTTTCACATCCGCTCCCAGGATAATTTTTTCGTTGCCGTAGGTTTGCAGCCATTCGGTGAACACTTCGGGGCTTTTTACGGCGATGCTTCCCACGGTCACCATCTGCGCTCCGCTTTCGAACGCAATTTCGATGTCGCCCGTGGTCTTGATGCCTCCTCCGAAGTCGATGACCAGCGATGTCTGTGCGGCTATCTGTTCCAGGATGCGGTAGTTGACCACATGTTGCGAAGCGGCACCGTCGAGGTCTACGATGTGCAGGCGTCGGATGCCGTATGCCTCAAACTCTTTGGCCACTTCCAACGGGTTTTCGTTATAGACTTTTTTCGATTCGTAATCGCCTTGCGAAAGGCGTACGCACTTGCCGTCGATGATGTCGATGGCGGGAATCAGTTCTATCATAAAGGTATCAGTATGCTAAGTTCAAAAAATTCTGTAAAATCCGCTCGCCCGTCTTTCCGCTTTTCTCCGGATGGAACTGGGTGGCATAGAAATTGCCTTTGTGCAGGGCTGAGCTGAAAGGCAGGATGTAATCGGTCTGAGCTGCGGTAAAATCGTTGAGCGGGACATAGTAGCTATGCACGAAGTAGACGAACTCTTCCCGGTCGAAGCCCGCGAACAATTGAGGGTCGCAGGCACGGATGGTGTTCCAGCCGATATGGGGCACTTTGTCTTCGTGGCGTTGCGGGCGGAAGCGTTTGACCTCCGTATCGAAGATGCCCAGGCAGGGCACATCCCCTTCTTCGGAATGCCGGCACATTAGTTGCATGCCCAGGCAAATGCCGAGCACGGGTTGTTTCAGTCCGGTAATGAGCCGGTCCAATTGGTTGGCACGCAGATACTCCATCGTGGTTTTGGCTTCGCCCACCCCCGGAAAGATGACCTTGTCCGCGCTTTGGATAGTTTCTTTATCGGCGGTTATGACCGGTTCTATCCCCAGCCGGCGCAAAGCATAATCGACCGAGAAGATATTGCCTGCATTGTATTTGATAATCGCTACCTTCATCTGTATGGTTTTATAATGTTTTTGCAAAAATAGCGAATTATTGTTTATCTCCTAATATCTCTGACAAAAAGATGTGATTTTATCGGGTAGATGTTTCAATTTAAATTAAAACAAGACGATGCCCGCTTCGAATGTCCCTTTCTGTTCGAAGGTGTGATTATGCTTGTACTGACGGGTCCAGGCATAACCGCCCGATGCGAAAATGCCTATCCGCCGGGTGATGCGGAACTCCAGATTCAACCGGGGCTGCAGGGCATAGAGGCGTGCCGGATAACCCTTATGCTTGTTGTTGAGTGTCTCGATGTGATAAAATCCGGCATCGGCGCTGATTTCCAGCAGGCGGCAAAGCGGGAAGTAGACACCTGCACGGTAAAAGGCGGAAGCCGACAGGTCTTGGTCGAGGTCGAAGTAATAGGCTCCGCCACCCAGTTCGGTATAGGTGTATTTGTTCTTGAAACGTACGGCGATATTGGCTTTGTTCAGGTTTCCGCTTGATACGAGCAACTGGATGCGGGTACGGGGAGTGATGTTGACACAGCCTATCTGATGGGCAAGGCTGTCTGCGCTCAGGTTGAAGAAGCCGAATTGCAGTCCTTTATGTCCACCGCTGGAGAGGTTGGCAATACCCAGTTGCACACCTTTGTTTTCGGCACTATAGTTGCCCAGTCCGACTTGCACACCCCGGTTGGCTACGGCGATATTGCCCAATGCCGCCAGTTGTACGCCATTATTGGCTTTTCCCGCAATATTCAACAAGGAGCTGAATTGCAAGCCGCGAAGGGTATCTCCGCTGGCATTCATCAGTCCGCTTATCATTAGTCCGTTCTGGTCTTGCTTGCTGACATTGGCGATACCCGAAAGCAGGAAACCCGATGAGGAACTGTTGCTGACGTTCATCAGTCCTCCGAAGATAAATCCCCGGTTGTCTTTTACGGAAAGATTGCCGATGCCGGAGAAAGCCAATCCGTTGAGCGACTGGCCGCTGACGTTAAGCAAGCCGCTCAGGATAAGTCCGCTTGCGTCCCTGCCCGTCACATTGGCGATGCCTGCCAGTTGCACGCCGGTCGTGTTCAGCCCCGTGATATGGGTGAGTCCTGCCGCCTGGAAGCCTTTAGAGTGATAATGAGTCACGCCCGAAAGCACATTGATGCCTATACCGTTTAGGCAAGGATAATTGCTGAGCAGCCCTAAGTTCAGGTAGGTGCGGGGAGGTTGTTTCTGTTTATTAGTGATATTCAGTGCCAGGTTGACGCCTTTTTTCATCCCTTTCCGGTTGTAGCGTGGTTGGGAAGAGGCGGGCAAAGTCAAGGTGAAAAGCAGGCATATACAAGCTATGCCTGCCAGGATAGGGTTCAGTTTCATGTGTATGCTGTTATTTGACATCTTGATACAGGAAGCGTTTGATGCTCTTCTTCGGTGTTTTTTCGAATTCTTCGGGATAAATCCTTACCGTGGCTATCTGCGAGTACGACGGAAGGGCGGCATTCAGCATGGTGCGGTTCTCCTCCATTTTGGCTTCGATGTCCTTATCGGTCAATCCTTGCGCGTATGCGGTCTCGAAGTCGGGATAAATCAATGCCGCCAGCTTATTGTCGCGTTGCTGGATGACGATGCACTCCGCCACGAGGGGAAGGTTATTCAGCTGTTCTTCGATTTCTTCGGGATAGATGTTCTGACCCGACGGGCCGAGTAGCATGTTCTTGCTGCGTCCCTTGATGAAAAGGTTTCCTTCCGAGTCGATGATGCCTAAGTCTCCCGTGTGCAGCCAGCCTTCGGAATCAATGGCTTGGGCGGTCGATTCCGGATTCTTGTAATATCCCAGCATGACATTATCGCCGCGCACCAGGATTTCGCCGACCGTATAGTGCGGGTCAGGACTGTCTATGCGGATTTCCATACGTGGAGCCGCTTTTCCGCACGAGCCCGGACGGAAGTTTTTCCAGTCTTCGTAGCTGATAATCGGACCGCACTCGGTCATGCCGTAGCCTACCGTATAGGGGAAGTCGAGGCCTTTCAGGAAGGTTTCCACTTCACTATTGAATGCCGCTCCGCCTACGATGATTTCGTAGAATTGTCCTCCGAAACCTTTTATCAGCAGTTCGCGGATGGCTTCGTTTATCTTGCCGTTGATGATGGGGAGCTTCATCAGCATCTTCATCTTGAGGGTTTCGGTCTTGGGCTGTACGCCTTTCTTGATAATCTTCTCGATGATGAGCGGCACGGAAATAACGATGCGGGGCTTCACGTCGGTAAAGGCTTGCGCGATGATTTTCGGGCTGGGCATCCGGGTGAGGAAGTAGACATGGCATCCACAACAGATTTCGTAAAGAAACTCGAAAGCAAGTCCATACATGTGTGCCATGGGAAGCATGGACACGACCCTGTCACCCGGATTCAACGGAAGTACATCGAAAGCAAATTGAGTGTTCGACCATAACGAACGGTAGGGGAGCATGACTCCTTTCGAGAAGCTGGTAGTGCCCGATGTATAGTTGATGATGGCAAGCTCTTCTTCCTCATCGCGGCGGTAGGAGACGTGCTCACGCCGGAAATTGCGGGGGAATTTCTTGCCGAACAATTCATTCAGATGTTCGCGCGCATATTCCAGTTGTTTGCTACGGCATACTAATAAGGTGAAGTCGGTCATCAGGATGATGCCTTCCAGCCGGGGCATTTCCGCTTCGTTCAGGCTTTCCCATGCCATATCGCCTACGAAGAGCAGGCGTGCGTTCGAATGATTGACAATGTTGTGGATAGTGTCTGCCTTGAATTCGTGCAGGATAGGAACCGCTACGGCACCGTAGGTCAGCGCAGCCAGGAAAGCTACTCCCCAGTGTGAACTGTTTCTGCCGCAGATGGCAACTTTATCTCCCGGGCGCACGCCGCTTTCGGTCAGCAGGATGTGTAATTTCTCGATTTTCCGTGCCAGGTCTTTATATTGCAAAGTGGCTCCTTTGTAATCGGTCAGTGCGTCAAGGTCCCAGTTCTTTTTGATGCTCTGCTCTAAGAGGGCTAAGAAACTTTTTTCCATATTTCAAGTTTGTTTGATGCACAAATCGTGCGATAATGTGCAAATATATCCTTTTATTCTTATCTGTGCAATGATATGGGCAGATTCTTTGGCCGATTTAGGTCGTTTTAGCATCCGTTTCTTTATTTGAACACAAAGGCACGGAATCGCGCGCCTGATTTTCGGGGAAGTGTCGTAGGTTTTTATCTTTCCCGAGAGTCGGACGCCGCATGTTCCGTGCCTTTTTTATCCGAATCGGATTTTACGCCTTATGGTCGCTATAGTATTTCATGAACTGGGTGCGCTCAAAGGGGTTGACGGTTCCTACCGCCCGTGCGTTCAGCTTGCCTTTGAACTGTGCCGGATGGTCGAAGCCTTTGCTGTCCATCCATTGTGTCAGTTCGTCCAGCATGGATTGAATGATTTGATTGCCGTGCCGGTAGATTGCCGTACAGATTTCCGTGGCGCAGGCTCCGGCCAGAATGGCTTTCACCAGGCTTTTGCCGTCGTGTACGCCTCCCGATACCGCATAGTCCAATTGCGGAACGGCGGCCGAGGCAATGGCGGTCCAACGCAGGCGGTCTGCCAGTTCATTGGGACAACTCATCACCTGCGTATTGCCGATAGTGAGCGTGTCGATATCGATGTCGGGTTGGTAAAAGCGGTTGAACAGGACGACGGCATCGGCTCCGTTGGCATAAAGTTGGTCTATCAGTGCGACCGGATTGGTGAAATTGTTTCCCAGCTTCATGATGACCGGTATCCGCACTTCTTTTTTCACATGGCGCAGGATGTTGAGGTGCCGTTGCTCGAAGCTCCCGGGGATGTATTCTTTCTCGGTCTGTAAGGCGAGGATGTTAATCTCCAGCGCGTCGGCTCCGGCTTTTTCCATCAGTTTGGCAAAATCTGTCCATTCATTGTCATCATAGCAGTTGATGCTGGCAATGACCGGAATCGTGCATGCTTTTTTAGCTTGTTCTATCAGGCTGATGTGTTCGTTCAATACGTGCGAACGGACGTAAGTGTTCAGGTAGTCGTCCGCTTCGGGCGAGCCGTATCCCTGCAGGGTTCCCGCCTTGGCGTTGATTTGTTCCTCGAATACCGATTTCAGTACGACGGCTGCCGCTCCGGCTTCTTCCAGTTGCTTGATTTTCTCCGCGCTGTCAGTCAGTCCCGAGCTGCTGATGACAATAGGGTTCTTGAGCGCAAGGCCCGCGAATGTGGTTTTCAGTTGTGCCATAAGGTTATTGTTTGTTGGTATAGATTCTTTCTCCGAATATTTTGCTTCCTACGCGCACCATGGTGCTTCCTGCCCGTACGGCTATCGGATAGTCGTGCGACATTCCCATCGAGATTTCCTTGAATGCCGGGTCTTCGGCAAAGAAGGTCTGTTTCCATTCGTCGAACAAGCTTTTCAGGTTGCGGAATTCTCGTTCTATCTGTGCTTCGTCATCGGTGTTGGTCGCCATGCCCATTACGCCGGCAATGCGTACATGTTCCAGTTTCTTCCATTCGCCAGCCTCCAGCATTTCGCGGCAAGCCTGGGGAGTGAACCCGTATTTGCTTTCTTCCTGCGCGATATGGATTTCGAGCAGGCAAGGGATGATGCGGTCGCATTTAGCCGCTTGCTTGTTGATTTCCGCCAGTAGCTTATACGAGTCTACTGCGTGTATCAGGGCGATGTAAGGGGCGATGTATTTCACCTTGTTGGTTTGCAAGTGTCCGATGAAATGCCATTCAATGTCTTGAGGTAGTTCTTTCTGCTTTTCGGACAATTCTTGTTCTTTGCTTTCGCCGAAAATCCGTTGACCGGCCGCATAGGCTTCCCGGATAGTTTCGGCGGGATGAAACTTGGATACCGCTACCAGGCGTACGCCGGCAGGCAGATCGGCAAGTACATTTTTCAAATTTGTCTGAATGTCCATTCTTATTATCTATTTAAAGGTTATCTTTTGTCTGCGTCGGGGAATTCGGGTTTCACATCGGGTTCTGCCGAGTAGGGATATACGTCCATGATGGCAGTTTCGGCTACCGAGGCGATGACGTAATCTGCCATAGTGCCTTTCATACCCTCGTCCAGCTTCTTTACGGCGTCGCGCAGGTCGGATGCCTGCACCAGCATATTGGCAGATGTTTTCTTCTCGGCTCCGCTTTTCTCGTCCAGGGTGATGAAGTAAATCTTGCACTTGAACCAGCGGTCGGCAACTTCTTCTTCCGAGGGGAAGAGTTCGCTATAGTTGGCACGCTTGATGTCTGCCACGGTAAATTCTCCACTGATAAACGGAGTTATTTCTTCGATGATACGCGATTCGGCTTCGGTAAAGCTCAATGCGTCCACCAGGTAAGGTTCTGTTACTTTTTTGTTCATGCCGTTCTCGGCTACTTTCTCGTAGCGAACTTTACACTCGAACCAATTATGCATCATAATGTATGTACTTTAAATGTTAAGTTAAGTGATGATTTTAGCGTTATTTTCTTGCAAATGTACGCTAAAATTTGGAATGAAGCGACGGAAAGCACACTTTTATTTCCGTTCATTCGCGCAGCCTGCACCGGTTTTGCTGCATAAATTCCTGTATCATATCGCAATAATCTCCTTTGATAAGGATGTGATGGTTGCCCAGCGGATTTTTCAGGAAATAGTCGGCAGGCTTCCCGTTGAGCTTTATCAGCAGCTGCGTGCGGCATATCGAGACGAAGTTGGTGTTTTCCGTGAGATAGCCCGAAGCTACGTAATACTCGTCCAGGCATTCGCCTCCGCACTTGAAGACGGTGACGTTGCCTTCGTGCATGATGCCTTGGATGGCGATGCCTTGTGGCGTGTCGAAGTGGCTGCGCAGGATGTATTGTTCCACCATCTGTGTACCGATGGTGTCGTGTGCCAGCAAGACAGTGTTCTTTTCCGTGTCAACCAATGACGGGTTGGCGATGAAGCCTTGTTGTCCGGTCAGTACCTTTACCATCAGCAGGGTCATGATGGCTTGCAGGTCGCCTTCGCTTCCCGCGGGGATGCCGTTGTCGTTCAATAGCGATACGGCTACACAACCGGTTATTTTCAAGTCTTGCAGCATGGAGAATCTCGACAAGGTTACGGCGTCCAGGTGATATTCTTCGCATACCTTGCGGGTGGCATAGTACAGGCGCATCTCGCACAACAGCTCTTCCGGCGTCACATCCTGGCAGGCTTGTGCATTGGTGGCAAGGAGAGAGGCTTCCACTCCTACTTCTTCATCGGTAATGGCATAGTAATGCTTGTATATCTCTTCTACCGGGATATCCACATACGTCACTCCCCAGCGGCGGTTGGTCAGCAGATAGTCGGCATGGCTTGCTACCAGCCACGGAGCCGGCGCGCCTATCAGCCCGATGCGTTTTCCTTTCAGCTTATGCTTGGCGGCATAAGCCTGATGATGGAACAATACTTGCTTGACCATGTCGGACACTTTTCCGTAGATGATTCTTGCGCGCATGTCTTTGGTGCGTACCCATGTGGCTACCTCGAGGGCTGCGGCGAGCGAATTGTTCACTCCGTCTGCCAGCAAGGTGATGGGATAGGGGAATACGCTGAAGTTACGGATAACGATATCTGCCACGTGCCCGTCGGCAATGAATGGCATTTTGTAAGCTCCTTGGGGAATTTGTTCATCCTCGGTGTAGGGGACGAGGTGAAGCGTGAAATGTTTCTCCAGCGACACGAAAAGTTCTTTGTGGCTTTCGTACACTTGTTCGGCATGAAATTCTTCAGAAGTGAATATGAGTAAGTATAAATCCATAATCATTAAGTTAAATGAAAGCGAGCTGTTAACGTGGGCGAATATAGAACTTTTCCAGATAACCCGG
>UQVZ01000015.1 GCA_900544675.1 uncultured Bacteroides sp. | reverse complement strand
ATTGTCACATTGTTTATTTTCACATTTGCACATTGTTTATTGTCACATTGTTTATTTTCACATTTGCACATTGTTTATTGTCACATTGTTTATTTTCACATTTGCACATTATCTTGGTTTTTTCTATCTTTGGCGCGTTTAGCGAATGAAAAAAGAAATGGAAAGATGAAACGGATAATAGGACTTTGGATGTGTTTGTGCTGCATCGCTTTGCAGGCACAAGACTTGAAATCATTATATATTGCGTTGCCCGATACGCTTTCTCCCTTGTTGTCGAAAGTGAACCGGGAAGATTTCGGCGACTTCCTTGCCAGCAACATGAAAGCAGAGGTAAAGAACCGGTTCGACCAGACTTCGGAGATGTTGAAGCTGACAGACGATTATCTGTTGGTGCGTGTCAGTGAGGCGAGCAGGGAAGAAATGAAATTGTTGCCGATTAATGATTCAGTAAAAGTGGTTTGTGTGGTGCGTACGTATTTAGGACCTGTAGCCGATAGCGAAGTGCGTTTTTATGATACGGCATGGAAAGAACTGCCGGCAGGACGCTTCTTGACCTTGCCTGCCGAAGACAGGTTCTATAATCCGGTGCTTCCGGGTGCGGCGGCAGACTCGTTGCACAACTTGCGCCTGAATGCCGATATGTATCTGAAGGAAGTGCGCTTGTCGGAAAAAGACCGGACGCTTTCGGTCACTTATACCACTCCTGAATATATGGATAAAGAGACGGCTGAAAAGTTGAAACCGTACTTGCGGGAGACTCCTGTCATATACGAATGGAGCGAAGGAAAGTTTCGGGAAAGAGAGACGGTAAAGCCTTTTTGGACCTATTGATGTAAATCAAGAAAACAAGTATTGTATGTTATGCAACATAAATACGCTTGAAAGCCTCGCTTATGGCATAAAAATACATAAAAAATAGTTAATCCTTGGCTCTCGGTTAAAGAAAAAAAGCTATATTTGAAACGCTTTTTGAACAAAAGCAGGCATGTATGTCTTTACATCATGCTCGAATAAGCTGATTAATTAACTATAAATGATATGCTGTCATCAGTCGGATAAGAGTTATCCGGCTGATGAATACATGCAAACAAGAGAGACATAATAATGATTTTAAAATGTATTAAAACAGTAGCGGTAGCTGCATTGGCACTGGTGAGTGTAAATGTATCGGGGCAGGACTTGCTGGCACGCCAGGCACCTATCGATAGAAAGCTGAAAGCAGTAGACTCTTTGGCGTTGATTCGCCAGATTAAGGCTGAGCAAGCCGTTTATCCTGCCTATAGTCTGTATCCCAATTGGAGAAACGACCGTGTACACGCTTACGGCAATACGGTACAAATCCCTGATACATTCCGAATCGATCTTACCGGTTTCTGTATGCCCACTACGCATACGAAGATTACTTCAAAGTGCGGTCCGCGCTGGCGTCGTATGCATAATGGGTTGGACATCAAAGTTTATATCGGTGATACCATTCGGGCTGCTTTCGACGGAAAGGTACGTATGGTGAAATATGAGCGCCGAGGCTATGGCAAATATGTCGTTATCCGCCATGACAATGGACTGGAGACCATCTACGGTCACTTGTCGAAACAAATCGTAAAAGAAGATGAGTATGTAAAAGCAGGCGATCCCATCGGTTTGGGTGGCAATACCGGGCGTTCTACCGGTTCGCACTTGCATTTCGAGACCCGCTTCCTGGGTGAAGTAATCAATCCGGAATTTATGTTTGATTTCCCGAAACAGGATATCGTGGCAGACAGCTACCTGTTTATCCGGAATGCCAACCGTTATCCTTACCAGCGTACACGGGCATTGGCAAGTCTGAAGAGTGGCAAGAAAGTCACTTCCGAGGAAGAAAATACGAATACTGAAAATAGTGCATCTATCCGTTATCACAAGATTCGTAAAGGCGATACACTGGGACGTATTTCCCGCTTGTATCATGTATCTATTGACCGTTTGTGCCAGATGAATGGTATTAAGCGTACCACTATTTTACGTATCGGTCAGGTATTGCGTTGCTCATAATCTGATAAATATAAGATCCATAAAAAAACAATCAGCGCGGATTCTTCACAATTGCTTCTTTATAAAGAGCTGTGAGAATCCGCGCTCATTTTGTTGTTTATAAATACTTCTCAGATTAGAGTGCTGCCTGCAGGCGGTTCAGGAAATCATCCGCTTCTGCCATGCTGAAGCAAAGGGGCGGAAGCAGACGGATGACATGGGTGCCGCTTACGCCGGTAAATACTTTCTGTTTGAAGAGTAATCTGCTGCGGAGTTCTTTTACCGGTTCTTCAAATTCCAGTCCAATCATCAAGCCACGTCCACGAACTTCCTTGATACCTTTTACGTGCTTCAGTTCTTCCAGTAAGTGAGCGCCTACCTTGGCTGCATTGTCTATCAGGTTTTCTTCTTTCATGACGTCCAATACGGCAATGGCGGCTGCGCATGCCAGGTGATTCCCTCCGAATGTAGTGCCCAGTTGACCATACACCGGTTTGATTTTCGGGCTAATCAGTACACCTGCCATGGGGAAACCGTTGCCGATGCCTTTGGCTACCGTAATCATATCGGGACGGATGCCGCTGTATTGATGTGCGAAGAACTTTCCGCTTCTTCCGTATCCCGACTGGATTTCATCCAGAATCAGTAATGTATTGTTCTCGTCGCAGGCTTGGCGTAAGGCTTGCAGGAAAGCGGTTTCAGGCACTTGAATGCCGCCTACTCCTTGGATGCCTTCGATGATGACGGCGCAGACATCGCCTTTTGCCAGTTCGGCTTTCATGGCTTCTGTGTCATTCAGCGGCAGGTAAGTGACGTGTTGATTGGCATTGATGGGAGCAATGATTTTCGGATTGTCAGTCACTTCTACAGCCAGTGAGGTACGACCGTGGAAGGCTTTGTTGAAGGATATGACGCGGGTACGTCCGTTATAGAACGAAGCCAGCTTCAATGCATTCTCATTGGCTTCGGCTCCCGAGTTAATCAAGAACAATTGGTAATCGTCATACCCCGACAAGGCTCCCAGTCGGTCTGCCACTTCCTGTTGCAGCTTGTTGATGACTGAGTTGGAATAAAATCCCAGCGTAGCTACTTGCTGGCTAATCATTTCCACATAGTGTGGATGTGCGTGCCCGATGGAAATGACGGCATGGCCTCCATAGAGGTCGAGGTATTCTTGTCCTTTGTCGTCCCATACGTGGCAACCTTTTCCCTTGACAATGTTGATGTCGAAGAGAGGATATACATCGAATAATTTCATAGTTCTTTTTTTGTTATAAAGATTTGGAACACAGAGACACAAAGACACAGAGCTTTTTTCATTGCGTATGTTATTAACAGATGAGGATTTTAGGTTGATTTGATAAAATCCTCTGTGTCTCTGCGTCTCTGTGTTCGATAAAAAGATTCTTCATTCTTCGTTCTTCATTCTTCATTTAAAAAGCGCTCGGCTTCAGCTTCAACCCTACGGTTTCTTCCAGGTTGAACATCAGGTTCATGTTGTGAACCGCCTGGCCGCTGGCGCCTTTCAGCAAGTTGTCGATGCAAGAAACGATGAGCAGTTTGTCTTCGTGCTTTTCCAGATGAATCAGACACTTGTTGGTGTTGACTACCTGCTTCAGGTCGATGTTCTTTTCCACGATGTGGACAAACGAGTCTTCTGCATAGTAGTCTTCATACATCTTCACGATTTCCGGCAATTCAACTTTGGTCGTTACGATGGTCGTGGCGAAGATGCCCCGGGCAAAATCACCCCGGTAAGGAATGAAGTTGATGTCCGAGTCGAAACTGTTCTGCAGTTGCTTCAACGACTGTTTGATTTCCGGCAAGTGCTGATGCGTGAACGGTTTGTAGATGCTCAGGTTGTTGTTGCGCCAACTGAAGTGAGTGGTCGCTCCAGGCTTGACTCCGGCTCCTGTACTGCCTGTGATGGCATTGACATAAATGTCTCCTTTCAGCATCAGGTGTTTTGCCAAGGGCAACAACGCCAACTGGATGCAGGTGGCAAAGCAACCCGGATTGGCGATGTGCTTGCTGTGGCAGATGGTGCGTCGGTTCAGTTCCGGCAAACCATAGACGAAATCATGATCTTCGCTGGCTATGCGGTAATCCATCGAAAGGTCGATGATTTTCAGTTCCTCGGGCAGGTTGTGGCTTTCCATAAACTTGCGGGTGTCGCCGTGTGCCGTACAGAAGAATACCACATCTACTTCGTCCAGCGGAAGCTCGTCGGTGAATACAAGGTCGGTTTCGCCATACAATCCTTCGTGAACATCTGTGATTTTATTTCCGGCATTGCTCGAACTGTTGATGAAACGAATCTCTACATCGGGGTGGTTAATCAGCAGGCGAATCAACTCGCCTGCCGTATAGCCTGCCCCTCCTATAATTCCTACTTTTATCATAGCGTCAGTTGTTGTCTTCGGGAACGATAATCCACATTAATAAATAAACGATGACTCCTGCAAAGGCGGTAAAGACAGTAAGCAATGCATAAATAAGGCGGACCAGTGTAGGGTCGAGACCAAAGAACCGGGCAATGCCCGAGCATACGCCGGCTATCATTCTGCCGTTGCGTGGGCGTCTGAGTTTCTTATCTTCCATAGTTGTTGTTTTTACATCATTTCGTCTTTATGGTTCGCGTAGTAAGCTCTCAACGGAGTTGACAATACTTTGATGAAGCCTTTGGCGTCTTCTGCTGTCCAGCCTTTCTGCATTTCGCCGTATTCGCCCAGTTTGTTCTTTACCAGGTCGTCTTCCGATTCCACGCCTACGGTAGAGAAGCAATACGGACGGAGTTCGAGGATAGCCGTACCGTTTACATTCCGTTGCGATTCGGTCAGCATGGCTTCGATGTCGCGCATCACCGGTTCCAGGTATTGGCTTTCGTGCAAGAACATGCCATACCAGTTGGCTACCTGGTCTTTCCAATACTGTTGCCATTTGCTCAGGGTATATTTTTCCAAGAAGCGGTGTGCGCCGATAATCAGCATCGGGGCAGCAGCTTCGAATCCTACACGGCCTTTGATGCCGATGATGGTATCTCCTACGTGCATGTCACGTCCTATGCCGTAAGGTGCGCCGATTTCTTCCACTTTCTGGATGGCTTTGATTTTGTCGTCGAAGACTTCTCCGTTGACGGCATACAGTTCGCCTTTCTTGAATTCCAGTCTCAATTGCTCGCTGCCTTCTTTGGTCACTTGTTTCAGGTAAGCGCTTTCGGGCAGTCCCTGGGCAGAATCCAGAATCTCACCTCCACAGATGGAAGTGCCCCAGATACCTACATTGTAGGAATATTTCAGTTTGGTGAAGTCCGCTTCGAAACCGTGTTCTTTCAGGTAGTTGATTTCATAGTCACGGCTGAGCGCCATATCACGGGTCAAGGTGATGATTTCCACGCCCGGAGCCATTACCAGGAATGTCATGTCGAAACGTACCTGGTCATTGCCTGCGCCGGTAGAACCATGAGCGATGGCATGTGCGCCTATTTCGTTGGCATAACGGGCAATGGCAAGTGCCTGGAAGATACGTTCCGAGCTGACCGAAATGGGATAAGTGCCGTTACGCAACACGTTTCCGAAAATCATGTACTTCAAGCTCTTGGCGTAGTATTCCTGTGTTACGTCGAGGGTGACATATTTCACGGCTCCCAGCTTGTAAGCGTTTTCTTCGTTTTTCTTCAACTGTTCGGCACTGAATCCGCCTGTGTTGGCACAAGCGGCATATACTTCATATCCTTTTTCTTTAGCCAGATACATCACAGTGAACGAGGTATCCAGCCCGCCGCTGAAAGCAACGACAACTTTTTTCTTTTCTTCCATAAGGCTATTTGTTTTTATAGTGTATTGTTCTTTGTTTTAGTTGACAAGGTTTCAGTTGACAAGTTGACAAGGTTTTGAATACATTGGCTAAACTGTTTTTAATCCTTGTTACCTTGTCAACTCGTCAACTTGTTACCTTGTCAACTGATTTTTAAAAATTCGTATGCTCGTCGTCCGTATGCAAAGCCGGGTCGTATAGCATGGCGGTGCAGATACAGAACTTACGGTTCTTTGCCATCAGGATTTCGTGGTTGATGCAACCTTCGCATCCTTTCCAGAATGCTTCGTCATCCGTCAGCTCGTTGAATGTTACCGGTACATAGCCCAGCTCTGTATTCATCTTCATGACGGCGGCTCCCGAGGTGAGGCTGAATATCTTGGCTTTCGGCCATCGCAGGCGTGCCAGTGTGAATGAAGCATGTTTGATTCGTTTGGCAAGTCCGCAGCCGCGGTATTTGGGATGGACTATCAAGCCCGATGTGGCTACATATTCTTTGTTCCCCCATGATTCGATGTAGGTAAAACCTGCAAATTCATCTCCACACAGGGCGATGATGGCTTTGCCTTCTTTCATTTTGGTTGCGACATATTCGTGTGTACGTTCGGCAATACCCGTGCCACGTACTTTGGCAGCTTCACGGATGGTATCCAATATCGTGTCTACGTATACTTCATGCGAAGCGTCTGCTACCATTACGTCTATTTGTTTTACGTCCATTTCTGTATGATAAATCTTTTATTGGTTGATATTCGCTATAATATGGGCAAGAGCTTGCTTCAGGCTCGTGCGTGTACATCCTTCCCTCATGACCAGCATGATGGTGTCATCGCCGGCAATGGTGCCGATGATTTCATGGAACTGATGGTTATCTATATCGTATGCAAGGCTGCTGGCATATCCGGGGCGTGTCTTGATGACAGCGATGTTCCCCGAAAATTCAATGGAAACGAATCCTGTGTGGCGAAGCATTTCCGAAGCGCTTTGCGGGTCGGTCATGCGTTTGTACATGGTGTTGTTGGGCAAGACATATACATAGTTGCCGTTCATGCTTGCCGCTTTTGCCACTTTCAGTTGTTTCAGGTCGCGTGAGAGTGTGGCTTGCGTGAGTTGGAAGCCTTCTTTTTCCAGTTCCGCCAAGAGTTCCCCTTGGCTGCCTATCTCTTTGCTTGAGATAATCATCTTGATGGAATCGAGTCTGCTATTCTTGCTTTTCATTTGTATATTTATTCTTCAATCGGCTGCAAATATACGCATATTATGGAAACATTATGCATAAAAAGACAAGTTTTTTCAATAAAATTGCATGAATGTTTCTTGCAAGCAATGAATAGCCGGACTTAGAGCAGCCATTTTCCCTTGCACACCAGTTCTGCCACGTTTTTGGCATCCATTTTGTCGAGCAGGCGGGCACGGTACGTCTGGATTGTGTTTACGCTCAGATACATGCGCTGGGCTATTTCTGTGGTGCTAAGTCCTTCTGTCAGGTAGGCGAACACTTTCTTCTCACGTTCGGACAATGCCCAGAAACGTTTGCGATGTATATCGGCTGTTTGTGCCGGCAAGGCGCTGAACGGTTTGCCGAAATAGGTCTTGCCGTTCTGTATGGTACGGATGGCTGTACAAATCTCTTCGGCTGTGGCGTGTTTGGAAATGGCTCCCGACAAGAGTTGATGGATATAAGGCTCTTGCAATTTGGCTGCTATCCACGGCTCTTCATGCATCGTATAAATTAGGATGTTGCACGTCGGCATGCGTTTATGCAACAGGTGGATTAGCTCGAAACCATTGGTCTCCGGCAGTTCCATATCCATGATGCATAAATCGAATGACTTGCTGACAAGAAGGCTCTCCAGTTCATTGAGGGTGTTGGCTGTTGTACACACGGCATTTTCTTGTTTGCCGATCAGGGTTGCAAGTCCGTTGCTTACGATGGGATGGTCGTCTACGATTAAAATGGAATAGTTTTCAGCATTCATGGCAATTAGGATGAAAGGTTAATCTAAAATGGTTTTGATTGTCTGCCCGCCAACTGTCGATGATACCGCAAATCGCTTTGGCACGGTCGTTTACCGTACGCAGTCCGATACCTTTTTGCTTGGGATATGGAGTGGCAGCCTGCCAGGCTTCCCCGTTATCAGTGATTTGCAGGGAGCAATTGCCGCTTGCATCAGTTCCCAAAGCTATTTCGATGTGCGAGGCATGTGTATGTTTGATGATGTTCATCGTGATTTCCTGGGTTATCCGATATAGTTCACGGGCAATCCGGTCGGATAATTCAGGCAGTGCGGCAGATTGCGGCAAGCGGTTGTAGGTAATGCCGACCTCCGTACTTTCTGTAAGCGAGGCAGCATATTGGCGCAATATTTCTTCTATGCCAAGCAGTTCAAACTCGGGCGGCATCAGTTCGTGCGAGATAGACCGCACGTTTTCCCGCAGGCGTTTGATGGTTTGGCTTAGCTCTTCATGATGGCTGTTGAGCGATTTCATTTCCAGAGCAAGCAGGTCGTTGGCAATGCCGTCGTGCAGTTCTTTGGCAAAGTACCGGCATTCTTCTTCCAGTCCTTCGATGTAGCTTTGTGCCGACTCCAGCTCTTTTTCCCGTTTCATCAAGAGCAGTTTTCGCTCAGTAGCTTTCTGCCGTTGGCGTTGCACAAATAAGACGAAGATGATAATGACGAAACCTATTAGGATGGCGATAGTAGTCCGCAGTCCGTTGGCTTCCTGGGTCAGCACTTTCTGTTGGAGTTGGGCTATTTCCAGTTCTTTTTCTTGTGTTTCATATTTCACCTTCATTTCAGCCAGTTGACTGGCGATTTCCTGTCTTGCCAGCGAGTCGGCCCAGATGCGTGCGCTGTCCATATAGGCAAATGCTTTCTGCTCTTGCCCTGTATGGTGGTAGCATATTGCCATCTTTTCGAAAAGAGATTTTTTCTCCGAGCCCGTGGGATGGGTATAGAGGTAAACAAAGTCTTTCAGTGCTTCGGCATACCGTTGCTGCTCGTAGTTGGCAAGTGCCCGTGTCTGGATAAATCCGATAGCTGCTACATTGTAGGGCGGAAGCTCTTTCAGCAATTGGTTTCCTATATTAATATAATAAGGTATAGAGTCGGTCTGCCCTTTGCGCTGGAAGTAGCGGTATATGCCAGGAATGCAACGCACTTTCCATTCCGCATTTCCGTCCGGACCGCAAGCCATTTTCCACGCTTCCCGGATTGATTCGCCTGCCTCGTCCAGCTTTCCCGTCTGTGCTTTGATGGCAGCACGCACCTGCCACACGGTGAATGTCATTTGTGTGTCGTCGGTTTGCAGCACATACTTCAACGCTTCGTCGATGCACTGCTCGGCATTTTCGTAATGCTTCAGGTTGAAATTGAATACCCCGACGTTCAGGCTCAGGTTGGCCAGCCAGCTCTTGTCGCCGTAAGCCCGTGCGGCATCCACCGCTTTGTTGTAGTAATAAAGCGAGGAGTCCTGCCGGTTGAAGCGGTGGTAAAGCACTCCTAAGTCGTTGTACACGCTGACGTGTTTTTCCAGGTCGTCCACTTCGGGCAGGTAGGGAAGTACGCTTTTCTTTGTTTCCAGAGAGCGTCTCAGTTCGCCTACATAGAAGTATAGTGTGCCCTGTTCGTTAAGCAATATCGGATAAAGAGGAGATTCTTTTACCCCTTTGGTAGCGAAAGCCTGGTCGAAACAGACTTGTGCCGAGTCGTATGCGCCTTCTTCCATCAGGGTGGCAGCTCGGTCGTAGAGACGTGACAAGAGGGTATCTGTAGGTTCCTTGGCAGCTCTTCCCCAAACGAAACAGCTTGTAAGGGCGATGGCTGTCAAGATATATCGAAAATGCCTGATAAGTCTCATAAATCGGTTAATCTTAAAAATCTACACAAAAATATATATTTATGTCGAATAACCTTACTTAAATTTAAATTTTTGCTTTATACGGCGTAATTTTCTTCTACCCGAAAGAAAAATCACTGTTTTAGGTGACAAAAACTTTCCTAACAAATGCTTTACTTTGCAAAAATACATTTTAAATAATACGATATGAAAAAAATTATCTACGCAACAATGTGCATCTTCTCACTCTGCTTAGGCAGTTGCGAATATGATGATGCAGAAGTATGGGACGCTATCAATAGCCAGGAGGAACGTATCGCTGCCTTGGAAGAATGGCGGGAGACTGTAAATGAGAATATTGCCGCCCTGCAGGCAATCGTAAACGGGAACGACTACATTACTTCGGTAGAGGAACTGAAGGAAGGTGATGAAGTCATAGGTTATACCATCAACTTTCACCGTCAAGGTGAAGTCACTATCTACAATGGTAAGGATGGCGAGAAAGGCGATACGCCTGTTATCAGTGTGACCGAAGGGGAAGACGGACGTTGGTATTGGACGCTGAATGGCGAACTGATGGAAGATGCTGATGGCAATCCGGTATGTGCCAGCGGTAAGGATGGAGAAGACGGTGAAGATGGTCAGGACGGTGCACCGGGAAGTTCGTCTTCAGGAGTAACTCCGATGATAAAGTTAGGCTCGGATTTAGGTGATGAATATAATCAGTATGCTTCGTATCTGTCTGTAGACGGTGGTAAGACTTGGACGCAGATAGATGTGCCAGTTTATAATAATATTTGGAGTGGGTCTGTTTTGGAAAGTATTTATGAGTATGAAACTTATTGTGAGTTTCTGTTTAAAAATCAAGCTGGATATTATTCTGAAATTTCCATACCGAAATATGGCGCAGGTTTGTCGTTTTATTATTGTTTAGAAACAGAGGCTGGAATGAACTCCTATGTCATTTCTAAGGGGAAGCAGCATGTTGTAGCTGGAAAATCATTCCAAATTATAGTGAATAGCACTGAGGGAGGAGAATGGACTTTTGATAAACCGACCGATACTACTTGGACTTTTGAAAATAATGATGATTATTTGGAATGTACAGCTCCTAGTGGCGAAAGTTCAGTTACATTGAAGTTTACGTATGTCAATGAAAATAATGAAGTCAAGCATTATCAGATAACGCTCATTTCATACGAGATGCAAGTGATAGATAAGGATGTGAACCCGGCGTTGGTGACTGCTCTTGTTAATAGTTTAGGGTCTTATATATTGGATGACGATGGTAACGTGGCGATAACTCCGGATGTAGTTTCCAATACAACTGTTCTTTATTTGAACAATTCCGGCATCACAAGGTTGGAGGGAATAGAAGCTTTTGCTAATTTGCAGGTTTTGGATTGTTCTGGTAATTCGTTAACATCGTTGGATGTTTCCGGATTAACAGAACTGACTCAATTGTATTGTTCTGGTAATTCGTTAACATCGTTGGATGTTTCCGAATTAACAAAACTGACTTATTTGGATTGTTCGAATAATCCCTTGACATCATTGGATGTTTTCGGATTAACAGAATTGACTGAATTGCATTGTGATGGTAGTTTTAATTCGAGGTCGACAAGAAGTGGCAATATTGAGAATGGTGTGTTGGATTTGTCAACTAATACAAAATTACAGTATCTTTCTTGTGCAAACAATGCATTAACTGAGTTGAAATTGCCTGAAACAGAAACTTTAAGGACTATTTATTGTAGTAATAATCGATTAACGGATTTAGTTGTAAGCAACAATGTGAATTTGGAGCGTTTGTCATGCGAATCGAATGAACTTCAAAGCATTAATGTAAGTCTGAATACGAAGCTTGTTTACTTGGCTCTTGATTATAATAAAATAGAAGAATTAAATGTAAGCCAAAATGCTTTACTCCAGACATTGTGGATTCCAGGAAATTTGTTGACAGAACTTGATTTGTCACATAATACAGCGTTAACACAATTATATTGCGGTCAGAATCAATTGACAGCATTGAATGTTTCGAATAATACGGCCTTGATCGACCTTGGATGCGGAAGTCAGCAAGATTCGAATGGTGGCGAACGAGAATTGTTTTTGATGATTAATGAAGCTCAAAAAGAATTGTGGGAAACACAATGGCAATATCAAAATTATAATGTGACAGTATCCGATAAAGTAGTCAGTGTATCTGGCGGTAACGGAAGTAACTTTGAAAATGGTGGTGTATATTAAATAAGGAGATTATGAAAACACGATATATGATAAAAAAAGTATGGATGGCAGCTTTGCCTTTGGCTTTGATGACGGCTGCTTGTCAAAATGAAGAGATAATAGAAGATGTGCAAACTCCTGCAGCAGAAGGTACTACGGTGTTGCGTGCCGTAATGGGCAGTTATGATACTCCGCAAAGCCGTGCGCAAGTAGAATTAGGCAATGCGGACGAAAGCCAGGAAATCTTTATGTGGAACGATGGTGATAGCTTTACGCTGTACGATAAGAGTGCCGGTTATGCGCCGAGCGTTTTCACTATTTCCGGCTATAGTGAAGAAAATCCCAGTGCGGAAGCTACTTTTATTGGCGAAGGGGAATTGGCGCAAGATGCGGAGGTTACTGCTGTCTATCCCGCTCAGGAAGCTAATGCGGCCAGTGGTACAGTAACGCTTACTATGCCGGAGATAACTATGACCGATGGTTCGGATGAAGATTGGAAAAACTATATGCGTCAAAGCATGTTTATGTATGCCGATACGATTATGGATGGCGCAAATACCAGTCTGATATTCAAGCATCTTTGCGCGATGGCTCGTATTTCGTATACCAATGCTACCCAAGATGACTTGGCCATTTCTACGGTTGCGTTAAATAGCGACGCGAATTTGAATTGTTTTGGCAAAATTTTGGCTTTCGATTTGCAGAAACATACAGGTCAAGTTTCCAATACTCTTCCTTCCGTTAGCTTGGGATTCAGTGGGTTGACCGTACCTTCCGGCAGAACGGTAGATTTCTATTTGTTGTTCTTCCCGAATTCCAATGCCGAGACAGCAGTATCTGTCAGTATAGGTGGAAACAAATCGTCTTCAGTAATTTTGTCTGAAGGGTTTGAAGCCGGCAAACGTTATTGGTTTAATGTGGTACAGAGCCAGACTGGTGATTTGATTTGGAAAAAAGATATCGAGGAAGGAGTGATTGCGAATTTGCCGTTGATTCGTATGGCAGAAGAACAGAACGGATTGACTTTTGAACGGGATGATAATGGTTTCGTCAATGTTGCGGACAATCAAGAAAAGATTAATCAGGTAACTACTTTGTTCTTGAGTTTTGATGAAGCAGTAGATAATTTGGATGGACTTGAAAATTTCACTAAAGTAAAAGAGCTATATGTATCAGGTTTGGGATTACAAACGCTGGATGTTTCTTCTTTGAAGGATTTAACTTGTTTAGAATGTGCAGAAAATAAATTGCAGACATTGGATGTCTCTGAAAATACAAATTTGGTTACTCTTAGTTGCGTGGATAATCAACTGACAAGTTTGAATGTGGGGAGTAATGATAGCCTTGAGGTCCTTCTATGTGGTGACAACCAACTTGTTGAGCTTGATGTGACTAAACTTCCTCAGCTTAAGCAGTTAACGTTAAGTACTGTTTCTTGGTCAAGTTTAGAGCCTTGTAATTTGGTTTCTTCGTTAGATGTTACTCAAAATCCAAATTTGGAGGAATTGGAGGTAAGTAATTGCCCTAATTTAACATCATTGGATGTTAGTCAAAATCTTAAGTTAAAAAAGTTGTATTGTTCATGTACAGCAGTGAAGATAGATCCTAGTAATAATGAAATGTTAGAAGAGTTGTATTGTGGGGATTTGTATGTACAAATAGATAAATTGGATGTAAGTAAGTTGAAAAATCTGGTTCGTTTGGACTGTGCGTATTGTGGGATTACTTCATTGGATGTTAGTCAAAATGACCAGTTGGAATATTTGCGTGCCTTCAGTCATGACATTACAGAATTGGATTTCAGTCGCAATCTGAAATTACAGGAGCTTATGTGTGGTGGCAGTTCTTTGAAATCATTGAATATAACAGAGAATAATGCTTTAGAGTCTTTATATGTTACATACTCTCCAATCACTTCGTTGGATTTAAGTGAGAAGGTGAATTTAATTCAATTAGAATGTTATGGTTGTCAGCTTTCGGAATTGGACATTACTCATAATCCGAATTTGCAATGGATCTATTGTGGAAATCAGCAAGATGCAGGGTCTAATCCGATTCCTTTGACTTTGTATTTGACTGCCGAACAACAACCGATGTGGGAGGATGTGCAATGGGAATGGAATAACGAAAACGTTACCGCCGTAGTCCAATAACCGTAGCAGTTTTATCATACTAAATGTTGTTTTATTACTAGGAAGCGGTCGGCCTTTGTATGAAGGCTGGCCGCTTTTGCTGAATGGCGGTAACAGTACATCAATGTTCGGAGAGGAGAAGATTGCCCGCTACGCGAATAAATCCTCTAATGTTATCTCACTTTGTACGATTCCCGAATGAGCGTTCTGACGAATCCCATAGGTTGTTACCATTGTAATATGCACAGTCTTGCGGGTATGGGTTGACTCGATGAACGCACTCTTTTTGTTACGAAGATTACGTTCGTACTCGGCATCAATGGTAAACTCCGACAAAGCGTATTTCATTTCACAGATATTTATCACCTGGTCATTGCGGTCTATCAGCAAATCAATTTGTGCCCCTTCGCCATTTTCATCCGCTTCTTTTCGCCATGAGTAGATGTTGCTCAACACGCCTGAAATACCCAATCCCGCCTTGATTTGCCGGGTATGAGCCATACACAGACGTTCAAAAGCCAGACCACTCCACGCACGATGCATCGCAGAATCTATAGATGCCGACCAGAAATGCTCATCATTGTTCTTGTTTTGCTGAATAAACTTGAAATAAAAGAGCGTATAGTTATCGATTAATTGATAGATTGCCTCCTTTGTCTTTTTGCCATAACCATTGTATTTCCTTATAAATCCGCAGTACTCCAACTCATCAAGCACCTTACTCAACGCACCATTGCTCGGCTTGTCTATGGCGGTTCTGATTTCTTCACGGGTCATACCGGCCTTTTTCCTGCCAAGAGCCGTTACCACATCTATATATTGTTCAGGCGATTTAAACAGCGAAGCATAGAGTTGGTTGAACTCATTTGCCAATTTGCCATTCCTGGCAAAGAAAAACTTGTCGATATTTTGAGCAAGACTAAGTCCTTTTTCAAGTAAGTTCCAGTAAAACGGTATGCCTCCCAATATCATATAGCACTCGGCAATCTGGTACCGGCTTATTTCAAGCCCCTTGCTTTGGGCAAACATTTCGCACTCTTTCAGCGTAAAGGGTTGCAGGGCTATACGCTGCGTCACACGATTATGAAGCCCTCCATGGTCGTTAATCACCTTGTTGATGATCCACGATGTAGCAGAGCCGCATATAATCAAAACTATATCCTTTCGGGCTGATGCCCAGCCATTCCAGAAATGTTCAAAAGCCGAAATGAAATTTGAACGTGGAGTATCCATCCACGGAAGTTCATCAAGGAAGACAATTTTCTTCTCGTCTGTTGAGTTTTTCAAAAAGTGAGACAACAGGCTGAATGCCTCCAACCACGATTGCGGTGTCGGGCAATCGTCGTAACCGGCATCACGGAGTGAGATGGCAAAACTGAACAGCTGGTCTTTGATTCTGCCATTAGCCAGACCGGTATGCTGGAATGTAAACTTATAGCCAAAGGTTTCACGAATAAGAAAGGTCTTACCTACGCGCCTACGGCCATATACTGCTATCAACTCCGAATACTCCGACTGTGCTGCAGAAAGCAATGTTTTCTGTTCTTCTTTTCGCCCTATTATCATAATATTTGAATTTTGTTTCCACAAAAATAGCGCAAATAATCCATATAAATTGCCAAATCGCATGATATTTTTATGATTTGGCAAATTATAACTCACTTTAGCCAACATAGTTATTTCTGCAAAATACATGCATGGTCATAGATTGTAATCGGTAGTCAGAGGTCATGGCTTTATGAAATCGGCAAAAAAGCGGGTCGGTTTTCTTCTATCCGAAAGAAAAATCACTGTTTTAGGTGACAAAAATATTTCCGATAAATGCTTTACTTTGTGAAAATACATTCAATATAAAGTATAGTATATTGTTTATAGACAAAATAGCAATGTTTTATCAAGCTTAAAAATAGAATAGAAAGATGAAGACGAGAACGATTATTATGGGTTGTGCTTGTTTCTTCCTGATGGCTTCGGAAGTGCAGGCACAAAGCAAGCTGGAGAACTTTTTCAAGAAAGTAGACAAGATACTTGACGATACCAACGAAGCATTGGAGGGAGTCAACAATACGCTGGAAGGGAAAGAAACCACCACGGCTGAAAACGGGGAAACACGCACCGTGTCTCCTACGCGCGACCTGAAGCTGGAGTTTGTGCAATGTTACGATGAAGGGCACGACATTGTGATTCAGTTGAAGATGACCAATACCACCGATAAGGAACTCGGCTTGAACTGGGGACGTGGAAAAGCGTATGATGACCAAGGAAATCTGTATGAATTTGATGACCGCTACTTTTCTGTCGGAGGGAGAAGCGTAAGCCCGACGGGAGTAGGCGTGCCGCCTGAAATTCCTGTCAAGGCTTTAATCCGCCTGAAGAATGTAAGCGACGAGGCTACTTCCATCAAGACACTGACTATCGACACACATCAGTATCAGGGTTTTGAAGTAAAGGATATACCCATTACACGTGGACAGGAACTTGTTCAGAGCAATACGGATGCTGCGGAGCAAGGCGAACAGGCTTCGGTCAGCCTGCTTTCGCCCACCCGCAAGTTGAAACTGGAATACAAGGAGAGTTACTTGGAAGGAGGAAACAACTTGGTCATCGAATTCACGATGACTAACACCACCGAAGAAGAAATAGGATTGAATAGCGGAAGAGGCCGTGCTTGGGACGATGAAGGAAATCTGTACGAGTTTGGCGAGAATGAAGTGACTTTGAGCGGAAGAGACATCAGTTCGCTGGGTGTTGGCGTGCCTCCTGAAATTCCCGTGAAGTGCACCATTACGTTGAAAGGTGTCAGCAAAAAGGCGAAAACGATTAAGCTGCTCAAGCTGGATACTTATCAGTTTCAGGGATTCGAAATAAAGGAAGTTTCCATACCTTGGGAAGGGAATGAATAGGATAAAGAATAGTAAGTGTCGTTTTTATTTCCATGAAGCGGTTGGTCTCGTGAAGAAACTGGCCGCTTTTTTACATTTTGTCAGATAATCTACGGTAAGTTCCGCGGAAAATGTGTAAGTTTGCCCGACTTTTAGCATCATATCATGAGAAAACATAATTTGACTGAAGATAGAGACCCGATGGGACGGGCTATTTACGAATATTTCACGACCGGGGAAGCCGGCAAGCTACGGGTATTTTCTTCCCAGTTTGATGAAGACGAGTTGCCTGTAAGCGAACTGTTCCGCACCTTAGAGCAGATGCCTTTGCTGGAGCAAACCGCCTTGCGGCTGGCACACGGACGAATACTGGATGTAGGGGCGGGGAGCGGATGCCATTCGCTGGCGTTGCAGACCTTGGGCAAGGAGAGCCTGGCTATCGACATCTCACCTTTATCGGTAGAGGTGATGAAGCAACGCGGACTGAATGCGCGTCTGACTAATGTATTTGACATGGGTTTCACCGGGCAGTTTGATACCATCCTGATGCTGATGAACGGTTCGGGCATCATCGGCAAGCTGAAGAACATGCACGCTTTCCTGATGCGCGTAAAACAACTGTTGGCTCCGGGCGGATGCGTACTGATGGACTCGAGCGACCTCCGTTACCTGTACGAAGACGAGGACGGGAGCTATCTCATCGACTTGGCGGCGGACTATTATGGCGAAGTGGATTTCCAGATGCAGTATGGCAAGGTAAAGGGAGAACCGTTCGACTGGCTTTACATCGATTTCGATACCCTCTCGGCATACGCCACTCCGTATGGTTTCCGGGTAGAAAAGGTGCAGGAAGGCGAGCATTACGATTATCTGGCACGGCTTTCATTGTGCTGATTTTTTTCACCACGGATTACACAGATTAATTAAATTAATAACAAATCCGCGTTTAATTAAATTGAACGCAGAGGCGCTGAGACGCAAAGTTTTCTATTTTTAGAGAGAGCAAAGCGCACGGAGATTTTCTTTTTAATTTGAACACAGAGACACGGAAGCACAGAGAATTAATTTATTTAATCTGTGTAATCTGTGGTGAAAAGAATAATCTGCGTGAATCTGCGTTTCAAATAAAATCGAACACAGAGACACGGAGGCACAGAGAAATAAATTTGTTAATCTGCGTAATCCATTGAAGAAAAAAATCTGTGTAATCTGTGGTGAAAACAATCACAACACGCCGAAATGCTTCAAGGCGTTCAGGATGCCGTCCTCGTCTACCGAGGTGGTTACGAAGTCGGAGGCATTCTGCACTTCGGGGGCAGCGTTGCCCATAGCCACACCGATGCCTGCATGACGGAGCATAGGGATGTCATTGCCGCCATCGCCGAACGCCATGGTATCTTTCAGGTCGATGCCATAATGTGCGATGACCTTGTCGATGCCGTGGCTCTTGCTGTTCCCTCGCGCGATGATGTCGGCAAAGAGCGGATACCAGCGCATCGGCTCGCAATGTTTCAGTACGTTGGCAAATACTTCATCGTCGTCGCCTGCCTTGAAGTAGCCCATGATTTGCATGATTTCCTTGTCGCGTGCATATTCGATGGGACGGACGGGAGGAATGGTGATTTCAATCAGGTCGGCTACTTCCTGCACCGCTTCGTTTACGCCAGTAATGAACCAGGTATCATCGTGTACAAAGACAAACGGGATATCCGGACGCTGCTTGTTGAACCGGATGAGGCGTTCGATATCATCTGCCGGAATACGGTCTTTGTAAATGTCCTGCCCGGTAGAGGTGAAGCAATGCACGCCGTTCAGGGTGATATAGCCATCGAAAGGCAGGTCGCCCACCGCTTTCATCATCAATATCTTAGGCCGTCCTGTAGAAATGAATACCTTGATTCCCTTTTCGCGGAGCTGTGCCAAAGCGTCACGGGTAGATTGGGGAATCGTATGTGTCTTGAATGAGACGAGTGTGCCGTCTATATCGAAAAAGATTGCTTTGACCATAATCTGACTTATATTTTCGTGCGCAAAGGTAGAATTTTTTGCGGAAAATTACAAGTTGAGTTCCGTAGTTCCGTTTCTGCATTTTCTTGCATTCCCTATCTGTGTAAGGAATGAACCCATCCGATTTCCTGCCTGGATCTGTCTCTTCAGACAAGGTCTTTTATCTGCTTCCCTGATGCAACCAGTAGTTTCAGGCAGTTTCTTATAGTTGAAACAAGTGTTTCAGCTAGGTGAAACAACTGTTTCTTATAGGTGAAACACTTGTTTCACTATATTGAAATAGGGTGAAACTGTTATTGCCTTAAAGAAAGAACTTATTTTGTTATGTTACTTATGCAGTTATTCCAAAGAAAATCCGTACATTTGCTACACAGGTCTTGGTATAAATGCAGACAATTATGGATAAAGCAACAGACAATGACATACGTTGGATACAGCGTTTCAACAATTACCGTAAAGCTGTAGAGCGTCTGAAACAGGCTGTGGAGATTGTTTCACGGCAGGAAGGAAAGGAAGAGGAAGTCGATTATTTGTTGAAAGAGGGCTTGATACAGCGTTTTGAATATACGCATGAATTGGCGTGGAAAGTGATGAAGGATTACGCGGAGTATCAAGGATATACGGAAGTAAGAGGTTCGCGTGACGCTTTGCGGATGGCTTTCGGTATGGGATTGATAGAGGATAAACGGTGGATGGATTCCATTGGCGACCGTAATCTGACTTCTCATAATTATGATGCCGAAACGGCAGAGGAAATTTACGAAGCCATTGTGCATGTGTATTATCCGTTGTTTGTCCGTTTTAAAGAAAAAATGTCGGAACTGGTTGAATTATAAGTCATGTTTCTGTAATTTGTGAAACTTGGCTTGCTAATAAAATATTGTGATATATGCATTACGGATTGACAGATAAAGAATGGAAGGGTTTGCTTGACGTGTTTGCAGCAAACGGCTGTATCGAACAGGCAATCCTTTATGGTTCGCGCGCAAAAGGTAACTTCAAGCCTTTTTCTGACGTTGATATAACTTTGATGGGAAAGGACTTATCACGAAAAGACCTGATTCGGTTATCGTTGGCGATAGATGACTTGCTGCTTCCTTATCAAGTTGATTTGTCCTTATATCATGCTTTAGGCAATAAAGACTTGATTGACCATATAAACCGTCGAGGCGTTGTAGTTTATAAACGGAAAGAATCACAACGTATTACAAGCTGAAAATAAACTGAAAAATGGAATATCAATTCAAGCGGATAACGGTAAAGATAGGCAGCAATGTGCTGGCTCGTAAGGACGGGACACTGGACGTGACCCGTATGTCGGCATTGGTCGACCAGGTGGCAGAGCTGCGCAAGGCAGGTGTGGAAGTCATTCTGGTTTCTTCGGGAGCGGTGGCTTCGGGACGTAGTGAGATAAAGGTGTCGCGCAAACTGGATAGCGTAGACCAGCGCCAGCTCTATTCAGCCGTGGGGCAAGCCAAGCTGATTAACCGTTATTACGAATTGTTCCGCGAGCATGGGATGGCTGTGGGACAGGTGTTGACTACGAAGGAAAGCTTCGGCACACGCCGGCATTACCTCAACCAGCGGCATTGCATGGAGGTGATGCTGGAGAACGGGGTGATTCCCATCGTCAATGAGAACGATACCATATCGGTGACCGAACTGATGTTTACCGATAACGATGAGCTTTCGGGGCTGGTGGCTTCGATGCTTGACGCGCAGGCATTGATTATCCTGAGCAATATTGACGGTATTTATAACGGCTCGCCTTCCGAACCCGGCACTTCGGTGATACGGGAAGTGGAGCAAGGAAAGGACCTTTCCGACTATATCCAGATCGAGAAGTCGGGCTTCGGACGGGGAGGTATGCTTACCAAGACTACGATTGCACGCAAGGTGGCGGACGAAGGCATTACGGTGATTATTGCCAACGGGAAGCGTGACAATATCCTGATAGACTTGCTGGAACGTCCTGCCGATACGGTCTGCACACGCTTTGTGCCTGCGCCCGAAGGTGTGTCGAGCGTAAAGAAATGGATAGCGCATAGCGAAGGTTTCGCTAAAGGCGAACTGCATCTGAATGTTGAGGCGGCGAAGGCGGTGAAAGGCAAGAAGGCGGTGAGCATCCTGCCCGTAGGCGTAACGCGCATCGAAGGTGATTTCGAGAAAGATGATATTGTCCGGATTATGGATGAGGAAGAGAACCAAATCGGCGTGGGGCGTATCGGGGTAAGCTCGGAAGAAGCCCGGCAGATGTTGGGCAAGCACGGGAAACGCCCGCTGGTGCATTACGATTATTTGTATTTGGAGTTTTAGTTAGTGGAGTTGTAGGATTTAAGGAATTGAACACAGAAACACAGAGTCACAGAGAATTAATTTGACAGAGATAAGCATATAAAACTCTGTGCCTTTGTGTCTCTGTGTTTGGAAATAATTTGACATGCTTTCTTGATTAAAATCTGAAATTTCAGAATCTTTTCAGAATTGCCTGTTAGTTTTGGAGCATAACCCTAAAAAAGAAGACAATTATGAAGAGAAAGTATTTGCCTTTTTGGGCACTGTTGATTAGCGGGATGCTTTTCATGGTGTCGTGTAGTGATGACGAGAATGAACCGACAGGCGGGAATGGGGAAGTGCCACAAGCTGTGTTGGATGCTTTTCAAAGCCAGTATGGAAACACCCGTGCCGAATGGTCGGTGAAAGATGGATATGCGGTGGCAGAGTTTCCCGGAGAGAATGGCGAGACAGTAGCTTGGTATGCTTTGGATAATGCCAACTGGGGCATGACCGAAACCGAAATTCCATACGCTGCGCTGCCCCAAGCCATACAGACGGCTATCAGTGAAAGTGCGTATGCCAACTGGACGGTAGATGACCGGGTAGATGTGCTCGAGCGTAACGGTGCGGAGAAACTTTATGTGGTAGAGTTGAAGCACGAAGGAGTGGAAGTCGACCTTTATTATACAGAGAGCGGTGTCTTGGTAAACGAGCAAGTGGACTCGGACGGTAAGGAAAACGATTATACCGGTTATCTGCCTCAGGCTCCGGCTACCGGCATCGATGCCTGGATTACGCAACATTTCCCCGGAGCACGGATTGTGGATGTGGATATGGAGCGCAACGGGACGGAGATAGAAATCATTTATCAAGGTTTGAAACATGAAGTGTGGTTCGACGCTTCTTCATCGTGGGTGCGTACTAAGACGGAATACGGATGGCGGAATGCGCCCGATGTGGTCCGGACATTTGTTGAGGCGAATTATCCGGATTACCGCATTGACGATGTAGACCGTTATGAGACTACGACCGATGTGTATTATTGCGTGGAACTGGAGCGGGGTGACCGTGAAAAGAAGGTGTATCTGAATGAAAACGGAGAAGAGATAGGCCGTCCTTCGACGGATATCGATGTTCCTTCGGGCGGAGATACCCAAGTGACTACAGGCATCGAAGCATTCCTGCAAGAGCGGTATCCAGGTGCATACGTGAAAGAACGCGATTACGATGACGGCCGTATCGAGGTGGAAATCATACACGACCGCCGTGAAAAAGACGTGGTGTTTAACTTTAACGAAGAATGGTTGCGCACAACGTATGAGGTATATCCGGATGAATTGCCCGATGCCGTAAAAGCGGCGTTGAGAGAAAGGTTTGGCGAACACGCTTATTGGGGAGACGATGATTGCGAGTGTGTAGAGACTCCTCAAGGAACTTTCTATGAAGTAGAGGTATGGGATGAAATAGAGGTATATCTCAGTGCCGAAGGCGAGATTATACGGGTAGAAGACTAAGTGCATTTAGATTAAGCGTAAAAGAAACAGGTACAGGGCAAGCAGGTGAAGCTGGTTCCTGTATCTGTTTCTTGTTTTTTATTGCAAAGGATTGTGGATATTTGTTTACGGGGGTATTGTTATTGTAATTTTTCTTATCTTTGCCGCATATTATTGTTTAGTAAGATATGAGATTATTTTATTTTTTCCTTTTTTTGTGTGGAATCGGCAGATGCTGGTCGATGACGGAACCGCACGATTCACTCATAAACTTTGCGTATATACAAAAGATTCATATACAGCATCCTGATTATGCTTTGCAGTTGCTGGATTCGGCAGAACAAAATCATCTGCCAGGGTTGCAGTCTTTTGAAATAGACATGTTGCGCACGATGTGTTATGAGATAAAAGGTGAACAGATATTGAATGAGAGGTATGTGCGCAGGGCGCTTACTTCGGATTCGGTGCGCTTGGTGCCTTCCCGGAAATTGAATATGTTGACTAAACTGATAAATTCTTTGGTTACGCAGGGAAAGAATGAGGAGGCACTCGGTTACAGTCGGGAGGCACTCGACTTGGCACGTCAATTGGGGAAAACAGAGAAAGAGGCTTTTGTATATTTCGATGTGGGACGGATGTATAAGAAAATCAATCTCATGGATGAAGCTTTAAAATGCTATCGTCAGGGAATTGACTTGATAAAGGATTCGGAAAATGTGCGGGTGATGGCAGACCTTTCGTATGCGTACGGCGAACTGATGGCAATACTGATGGAAGTAGGACATCTGGAAGAAGCTATCGGTATCGGTGAAAAACGTGTGAAGTTGATTGCACGGATGAGCGAAAAGCCGGGCCCTCCTCCCGGATATATTGACAGTCAGTATGGTTACGCTTATTCGAAGTTGGCATACGCGCTGATGTTGGCAGGGCAGAAGAAGGAAGCAGAGGGGTATTACCGGCGGTTTATGCAGACCGACTTTGCAGCTTCGCGAGATGAGGTGGGTCAAATCATTCCTTATCTGTTGCAAGCCGGACGCTATGAAGAGGCTTTGCGTATCAATCGGGATGACATGGCTTCTTTTCAGAAATCATACGGTGAAGATACAGTGAATTATGGTTATTGGATTATCCTGGACCGCTTTGCGCAGGCATACCGCGGGCTTCAGGATTACAAGCAGGCGGATGCTTATCAGCAACGTGTGACATGGTTGTATGACAGCATCTTCAGTCGCGAACAGAGAAGCCGGGCGCATGAATATGCCACGGTGTTCCGTTTGCATGAAAAAGACTTGCAGATAGCCAATGCGAAGACTGAAATGCAACGCCGTAATTTCTTGTTGGGCGGCTTATCTTTGTTGTTGGTATTTCTGATTGCTTTCTCGGGAATAATATGGTATAATCTGCGCGTGATGCGTCGCAGAAACCGGGTCGCAGTCAAGCAGATAGATGAACTGATGGCGAAACGGGAAGAAGTGCGTAACTCTTGTTGTCAGAAAGATGAGGTGTTGCAGCCGGTTAGTCCGGAATTTTTGGAAAACACGGTGCAATTGCCCGAACAGCCCGATGCCGGTGAAAACAATATTAATAAGGTAGAATACGAACGTTTCCTGCGTTTGGAAAATGCAGTCATCAAAGACCGTCTTTTCCTTCAGCCTAATTTCGGCCGTGATGAATTGATGGAGCTTGGCAGTATCGGAAAGAATGATTTGCCCCGCATTCTCCGTAAATATGCCAATGCCGACAATGTAAGCATTTATTTGAATCGTCTGCGTGTGGAATATGCCATCAAGTTGATGAAGGAAAAGCCTTACTTGTCGTTCGACGCGATATCCAAAGAGGCGAGTTTCAATAGTCACAGTACTTTCTATCGTGCTTTCTATAAGGTGTGTGGCATGACTCCGGCACAATACATGAAAGCTCAAGGAGAAAAAAACGACCCTCCGTCTGAGGCTTGACAAACGGAGGGCCATGTGTTTACATTAACAGATTGCTGATATTCATAGCTTTGTTAAAGATGAAGTTCCAGTGTAAACTCTGTACCTCCGCTTATTTCTCCATTAGGTCCTGTAGGTCCTAGTTCGTAAACGAGTAGCAGATTGACCGGCTCGGATATACTGATGCCGGCTTCTCTTATCACTTCACCGTAGTCGGGTTCGTTCATTTCACTGAAAACTTGTGAAATTGCCTGCTCTTTCATTTCATTGAAATCTTCATCGGTCAGATCACTTCCTTCTTTAGTAATAGATATGTTCCGATCTATTATCCCGTTGGCTTTCTGGTAATCCAAAATGGCTGTTACAAGAGGTTCATAGTCGGGGTTTAAAGGGAGATAACCGTCGAATTTAACCTTGAAGTTAACGGTAACGTTTTCTTCCGAGGAGCAGGAAGAGAGCAAAGGCAACATGCTGCAGACTGCCAATGCCAATAAGAAACAGCGGTTCTTAACTTTTTTCATCCAATAAATGCTTTGTTCTTTCATTGTTTTCATTGTTCTTTTAGTGTTAAATAGATTATTATTTTCTTGTTCTTATATATTCGATGGCGCGCTCCAACTGATTGTCTACGCCGTTTGCCAGACTCTGTGCATCATAAGGCTCTTCGATGGTGGGAGGCACACCCACGCCTTCGTAAATATTGCCGTTGATATCTTTGGTCATGGTCATGGTGGTGTAGACTTCCATTAATGGATTATTATATGGTCCAGGAATCAAGAAATAGCCGCCATAGTAATCGTCAAAAGCAGCATTTGAATTACTTAACTGTCCAATACCTCCATGTGTGCGTTCACCAATGACACAACCGTTAGGCATAGAGAGAATTGACATTGCTGTCATTTCAGCCATGCTGACAGAATTCATGTCGGCTAATACCACAATCGGTACGTTGAGTTCACGGTTGCGTTCTGTCGGTTCAAGTATTTCCGGAATCCACGGAGTATAGTCTAAGCGGTCATAGCCATTCTTTTGGCGGGTGTAGAACACAAGGTGGTCTTCATTGACGAATTTGCCAAGTAACAAAGATAAATCATTGAGATAGCCGCCGCCATTACTTCTGACATCAATGATAACTCCTTTTATATTCGGTAGACTGTCAAGATAATGATAGTAGCAATATTTGAATAAGGAATCAACGTTATCACCTGTATCTAAGTGTGCAGATATTGTGAATTGAGCGAATTTTAAAAAGACAATGTCGTTTTCAATTATTCCACAAATATAGCGGTTAGACTCTAGGGTTATAGTGTCGTTTACAGGACAATTTCCATAATAAGGATCGATAAAGAGTCGTTTCTCTGCATACATTTTTTGCAATGCATAAAGTTGTTGCCACCAAGTTGCATTACTTTCGTGATATCCAGGACGGGAATAAATTCGTTCCCAAGAAGGGCTTATAATATAACTACTCATACCTGGAAGCTGAATTGTACACTTATAATGTCCGTCAATTAAGTTGGCAGTCATCTCGTCAAACATGCCGAATGCTTTCACATTAGTGAGGGAATCTGAAAAGCCGGCAGAGGATAATGCATCAAACTGGGGTTTGTATTCGTCGTAGACTGCATCCCAGTCAGTCGGGTCGATGTCCCAGAAGGCATAGTTGTTGTTCATGCCTTTCCAGTAGGCATCAAAGAGTTGCGACCAATTGTATATATTATATTGAGTGCGCGGATTCTGTGTTCCGAAAATATCGTCACGGCAGCCTGTCAGAATCAATACGGCTATGGCTGCAAGGAAAACTTTTCTTAGGATTGTATTCATCATGTAAACGTTTGAGAAAGTCATTATAAGTTAACCATTACTCCGAGTTGGAAAGCAAAGGTGTCAAGATAGCGTGGCATCCGCTCTTTCATGTAGTCTTTCTGCATGTCGGTCAGGCTGCGGTAGTAGCGGAAGTTGGCTTGCAACGCCCATACCGGCGTAAACCGATACTCAAGACCGATGCCAATAAGTGCACCAGCTTCGAAACGGTTGTCGCGGCGGGAGTCGAATTCATACTTTTCATCGTAGGAGTAGAGACGGTAGCTGGAACCGACATCATTGTAGCTGTCATCATCGGGCGTACCGAACATGGAGAAATGAGTACCCTTCCGATGGGCGGATAGCCATCCGCCACCATACACACCAGCATCAACGAATCCGCGAAGGTGCGAACCGCCGAATGAGAAGCGGCCATAGATGGGTACGGAAAGATAATGGTTGGTCATGTCTTCATGCAGCGGGGCATAGAAACCGGAACGGCGTTGGCCGTAGTTCTTTTGGATGTAATCGACTTCCGCACCCACGGCAAACCAGTCGGTGAAACCATATTGCACGGGTATGCCTACCGTGAGTCCGCCGAGGTCCACATAACGGCGGTCGTAGAAATAGCCGGAACTTGTAGAAAGCGAATTGCGGGTGTAACCAGCCTGTATACCTATACGCCACTGTGCCGATGCCGGAATAACTGCACAGGCTGCCAGCAGCAAGAGAATGAAAGTTCTAAGTTTTTTCATCATTATAATATATGTTTATTAAAGAAATATTCGATAGTATGGGCAGCTTGCGTTATCTGACAGTTACTACCAGCGTGCTTCCGCTGTCTAATGCTGTCTTTACTTCTTTTTCCCCTTTTGTTACTTTGCAAAGGCTTAATTCTTCACCCAATACTTCTTCTATTTTCAGCCGGCCGATTTCAATCCGTGCTTCTTTTCCAGCAATGGTTTTTACGGAATAGATATTGAATTGCTGATCTTCATAAGCTCCCAGTGCGGTGCCTAAGTCGATGTAGACGGTTTTTTGTTTTTCTTTTTTCACTTCGCCACGTTCTACAATCGAAGCGTTGATCGGGAATTTTCGATTGTAATAATCCGTGATAATTCCCGAAAGATTGATTAGAGCTTGTGTTACGGCTTTATCTTCGCTGGCAGCATCACTGCCGCTGGCATTAAAGGTACGGCTGTCTTCCATTACGCCGGTAGATACGTTTTTCAGGTTGACGGTGACGCTAATCGTAGCTTTGATAGTGGTTGATGGTGTGAAAGAAGAGTTTTTCAGTCTTTTCCTTTCTTTGAGCGAAGGTCCGTCAGTAGTAGCACTGATGTTGATGATGGTTCCGTCTACATAGAAAAGACGGTCGTTTCTGAGCCTTTCTTCCTGGAATGTCCGTCCGTCAATGGTTTCAAAACGGATAACATTGCTGAATCCTTTGCGTATATTGGCTCTTACATCATCGGCATAGTTGGACAATTGATGGGTATTAGTCCCTTTTACGAAGGATATAGCCATATTTTTCAAGACATTCCCTGCATTGGGCGTTTCGTCTTTAGGCGTATAGCTAAAATCGCCTATACCTACTTTGTAGATGGTGTTCCGTTCTACTTGTGCCTGTATGCTTTGCAAGGCAGGCAGCAAAAACAATGTCGCTAATAAGATGACTCGTAGTTTCATGTTTCCTTTTATTATATTATAGAGTTGAAATTTCCCGTTTTATAACATTTAACAAAAGTACCGATTTCTACTGATAGCTAAAAGAGGCATATCGCATGGGGCTTTCATTTTGTCCGTTATTTTGTTTCATTTTGTCTTAAAGTTTGTTTAACCTTATGATGGTTAGATTTATTTCTACTTTCTAAAACTTTTCCGGCTTTTCCGGTTTCTCGTATCAAAATCTTTCGTAAATTTGGCAAGAATAAACAGAATAACAGATATGGACGAACAGATAAAACAAATTGCTGAGCGTTTGCGAGGTTTGCGCGACGCTTTGGATTTAAGTGTAGAAGAAGTAGCTGCTGATTGCAATCTCCCGGCAGAAACCTATCGTGCGCTCGAATCGGGAGAAAACGACTTTTCGGTTAGCCTTTTGCAACGTATAGCCCACAAATATGGTGTGACATTAGATGAGTTAATGTTTGGCGAAGAGCCGAAGATGAAAGCCTATTTCTTGACACGCAAAGGGACGGGCGTTTCGGTAGAGCGTACGAAGGCTTATAAATACGAATCGTTGGCTTCGGGTTTTAAGAACAGGATAGCTGACCCATTTATCGTAACAGTAGAACCAAAACCGGAAGGGACACCGGTGTATTTCAATACGCACGTGGGACAAGAATTTAATTTAGTGATAGAAGGACGTCTGCTGTTGAACATCAACGGGAAGGAATTGATATTGAATCCGGGAGACAGCCTGTATTTTGATTCGAGCAAGCCACACGGTATGTTGGCACTTGACGGAAAGACCGTAAAATTCTTGGCAGTGGTAATGCAATAATATATATAAATAAGGAGTAATATCAGTCACCGCTGTGGGAAAGGCTTAAGAAAGGTGTATCCTGCTGGGGTGGAACAGAAAACATAAGCAAAATGTTAGAAAGATTTGTAAGTCAGACAAGTTTTTCCTCGCAGGAGGATTTCATAAAGAATTTCAAGGTAAAAGTTCCCGAAAACTTCAATTTCGGATATGACGTGGTAGATGCCTGGGCAGCCGAACGCCCTGACAAGAATGCGTTGCTTTGGACAAACGACAAAGGCGAGTGCATTCAGTTCACTTTCGGTGACCTGAAGAAATATACCGATATGACCGCTTCCTATTTCCAAAGCTTAGGCATCGGAAAAGGTGACAAGGTGATGCTGATTCTGAAGCGCCGGTACGAATTCTGGTTTTCCATCATTGCTCTGCATAAGATAGGTGCGATAGCTATTCCCGCCACCCATTTGCTGACCAAGAAAGACATTGTTTACCGTTGCCAGGCGGCTACCATCAAGCTAATTGTGGCTGCAGGCGAGGGGGTTATCCTGAAACATATCGTTGACGCGATGCCCGAATCGCCCAGTGTGGAGAAACTGGTCAGTGTAGGACCGGAATATCCGGAAGGATTCGAGGATTTCCATAAAGGCATCGAGCAGGCGGCACCTTTCGTGCGTCCGGCAGAAGTGAATACGAACGACGACATCATGCTGATGTATTTCACATCGGGAACTACCGGCGAGCCGAAGATGGTGGCACATGACTTCACGTATCCTTTGGGTCACATCTCGACCGGAAGCTTCTGGCACAACCTGCACGAAGACAGCTTGCACTTCACCATCGCCGATACCGGTTGGGGAAAAGCCGTGTGGGGAAAACTCTACGGGCAGATGATAGCCGGTGCGAATATCTTTGTCTACGACCACGAAAAGTTCACCCCTGCCGACATTCTGAAGAAGATACACGATTATCATATCACTTCCTTGTGTGCTCCTCCTACCATCTATCGTTTCCTGATACGCGAGGACTTGAGCAAGTACGACCTGTCATCGCTGGAATATTGCACGACGGCAGGCGAGGCGTTGAATTATTCGGTTTATGAAACCTTCTTGAAGATTACCGGCATCCGGCTGATGGAAGGTTTCGGACAGACCGAAACCACCCTTACCTTGGCTACCTTCCCGTGGATGGAACCGAAACCGGGAAGTATGGGTGTGCCCAATCCGCAATATCAGATAGACTTGCTGAAACCCGACGGGCGTTCGGCTGAAGACGGAGAGCAGGGTCAAATCGTTATCCGTACCGATAAGGGGAAACCTTTGGGACTGTTCAAGGAATACTACCGTGCGCCCGAGTTGACCCGCGAGGCTTGGCACGACGGTGTATATTATACGGGTGATGTGGCTTGGCGTGACGAAGACGGATATTATTGGTTCGTGGGTCGTGCCGACGATGTTATCAAGAGTTCGGGTTACCGCATTGGTCCTTTCGAAGTGGAAAGCGCTTTGATGACTCATCCGGCAGTGGTGGAATGTGCCATTACCGGTGTGCCCGACGAGATTCGCGGACAAGTGGTGAAGGCTACTATCGTGTTGGCGAAGGATTATAAGGCAAAGGCAGGACCCGATTTGATAAAGGAACTGCAAGACCACGTGAAGCGTGTGACCGCTCCTTATAAGTATCCGCGCGTCATCGAGTTTGTAGACGAACTTCCGAAAACCATCAGCGGAAAAATCCGCCGTGTGGAGATTCGGGAGAAAGACAATGGTTAAATGAAGAATCAGTTGATGTTTTCTTTTCACCACAGATTACACAGATTTTTTTCTTCAATGGATTACGCAGATTAACAAATTTATTTCTTTGTGCCTCTGTGTTCAAATAAGAAAAAATCTTCGTGTGCTTTGCTTTCTCAAAATAGAAAACTTTGCGTCTCAGCGTCTCTGCGTTTGATTTTATTTTAAACACGGATTCTTCATTTAATAAAAATCACTAAAAATAGGTATTGCAAGGGAAAGTCTGACGGACTACCTTTGCAATACCTTTTTTATATATGTACCACCATGCAACGCTTGAAAGACGACATACAGCGGCAGATAGCCGAAGGAGCGGAAAGTCTCTTCCTGGAGAAAGGCTTCCGCAAGGCATCGATGCGCGACATCGCTGTCAAGTCGGGCGTGAGTCTGAGCAATATCTATAATTATTACACAGGAAAGGACGCGCTTTTCAGCGAGCTTGTGGCTCCGGCTGTCACGGCTATTGAGCGGATGCTTGACGAACATCACGGCAGGCAGAGCATGGATATCCGCGAAATGTATTCGGCGGATTACTTCCGTTTGGTAGTAAATGAGTATCGGGATTTGCTGAGCCGGAACCGCAGAGGACTGGAACTGCTCTTCTTCCATGCCCAAGGGTCTTCTTTCGAAAACTTCAAGGAAAAGTATGCTGACCGCGCCACGCAAGTGTTCAAGGAGTATCTGGTGCGGATGAAGGCACGGCATCCCGAACTGAACATTCATATATCCGATTTTGTCATCCGTCTGCACACGGTGTGGATGTTTGCCTTATTCGAGGAAATACTTAGGCAGAAGATAAAGCCTGACGAAATAGAACAGATAGTCACCGAGTACATCACCGGTGAAATCTACGGTTGGAGCGAGCTTATGAATTTATAAGCTCGCTCTTTTTTTGAACACTTTCGGAAAGGTGTTCGTTTTTGAGGACTTTGATAGAACAACCATAAAAACGAAAAAAACATGATGAAAGAGAAACATCCATTCAAGAGCATTGTGGCGGAAACCTTGTTGATTCCGCTCTACATGCGGGCAAAAGAAAGCCGCAGAGGAGAAAAGGCAATATTACGGGATGACTTTGCCGAGCGGCTGGTAGAGAGCATTGATTACGATTACAGCCGTTTCGACGGGGCGAAGCTCAGTGAAGTGGGTTGCGTAGTCAGAGGCTGGTATTTCGACCGTGCCGTGTGCCGGTTCATCGATACGCACCCTCATGTGGTCGTTGTGAACGTCGGGTGTGGGCTTGATACCCGTTACCAGCGTCTGAAGAAGCAAGGGAAACAGGCGGTATTCTACGAACTTGACTTGCCGGAAGTGATTGAGTTGCGCCGGGAACTGATTCCCGAACCGGAAGGAGACCGCTATCTGTCCGCTTCGTTGCTGGACGTGGAGTGGATGAACGACTTGAAAGCCAGGCATCCCGAGTCGGCTTTCATCTTTGTAGTCGAAGGAGTGCTGATGTATTTCTATGAGCGTCAGGTGCGTCAGTTCGTTTCCCGCATTGCGGAACGTTTCGGAGGAGGCGAACTGTGGTTTGATGTGTGTGGCACGATGATGTCGAAACACAGTGTCAAGCCTGATTCGCTGAAAGGGCATGAGGCGCAGATACGTTCGGGCATTGACAATGGACATGAGGTGGAAGGCTGGGAACCTCGCCTTTCCTTGATAGACCAGGCCAATTACATGAAGTTCTTCCGTCTGCGCTGGGGGCTGTTCGGTTTTGTGCTGGGCTGGTTTCCCCGCTTGTGTTACCGCTTCAGCTCGTTGCTGGGATACCGCATCCGGCAAGATGCCGATGACATTTATCATGTCGGACCGCATTCGTAAAGGATGAAGGCGGCATGTCGATAACGAATCAAGAATCAGATAAAATAGATATAGAGTGTATGGAAACAACAAAGAAAAAACAAGGATTGTCCCGTTTGCTGGAAATAGCGGGACAGAGACGAGGACTGCTGATATTGGCAAGCCTGTTGTCGGTTGGAAGTGCCGTGTGTATGCTGATACCTTATTGGTCCGTTTATGAGATATTGAGCGAACTGATGACGCATGGAGGCGATGTCTCGGCGGTTGACGGAGCCGGAATGATTCATTGGGGATGGACGGCTTTCGGAGGTCTGGTGGCAGGACTGATATTACTCTACGCTGCACTGATGGCATCGCATGTGGCGGCTTTCCGTATTCTTTACGGATTGCGCGTGCGTTTGTCGGAACACATCGGTCGTTTGCCGTTGGGCTATTTGACGAATACGTCCACCGGTGCCATAAAGAAGACGATGGAACAGAATATCGAGAAAATAGAGACGTTCATCGCTCACACCATTCCCGACATGGTGAATGTGGCGGCTACAGTAGTGGTGATGTTTGCCATTTTCTTTACTTTAGACGTCGGTTTGGCTTTGGTTTGCCTGATTGTCATCATCGTTAGTCTGTTTTTACAGTTTTCTAATTTCATGGGAAAGAAGTCGCGTGAGTTCATGCATATTTATTATGACGCCCAGGAGCGGATGAGTGCTTCGGCGGTGCAATACGTGCGCGGAATGCCTGTAGTGAAAATCTTCGGGCAGAGTGTTCTTTCGTTCCGCCGCTTTCATGCCGAGATAGAGGCTTATAAGACTTTTGCCTTGAAATGTTGCGATACCTATCAGAACGGGATGATTGCCTTTACGGTGCTGCTCAATTCGCTTGTGACTTTTCTTCTGCCTGTAGGCATCCTGTTGATGGAAGGAAGCGGACAAAGTCTGGCTGCGGCTGTCGTGTGGCTGTTTTTCATAGTCATGGGGTCGGGAGTCGCTTCACCGGTGTACAAGCTGATGTTTCTTGGCGGCGGCACGCGTGAGATAGATGAAGGTGTGACACGTATCGACTACATTCTGGAGCGGACGCCGGTGCCCGAACCTGCACATCCGCAAATCCCCTTGAACTATGACGTAGCGTTCCGTAACGTCAGCTTCGCTTACGAGAATACCGAACAAGGGACGCGTACTGAGGCTTTGCGGAACGTCAGTTTTACGGCTCCGCAAGGAAAGATAACGGCCATAGTCGGTCCTTCGGGCTCGGGCAAGAGTACGGTCGCCAATCTGATTCCCCGTTTTTGGGATGTGACACAAGGCGAGATTCGTATCGGCGGCATCGATATACGCTCCATTGGCACGGAACAGTTGATGGACCTTGTGTCTTTTGTCTTTCAGGACACGTTTCTGTTCTACGATACATTGTATGAGAACATTGCGGTCGGTTCGCCTCAAGCCACTCGTGAGCAGGTAGTGGCGGCAGCCCGTGCGGCTCAGTGCCATGATTTCATCGAACGACTTCCGCAAGGGTATGACACGAAGATAGGTGACCGAGGAGTTTATCTTTCCGGCGGCGAGGCACAGCGTGTTTGTGTGGCACGGGCTATCCTGAAGAATGCTCCCATTTTAGTATTGGATGAGGCCACCGCCTTTGCCGATGCGGAGAACGAGCACAAGATGCAGCAGGCTTTGCAGTCCTTGATTCGGAATAAAACGGTCATTGTCATTGCACATCGCCTTTCTTCCATCGTGTCGGCAGACCAGATTGTCGTGCTGAAAGAAGGAAGAATCGTGCAGACCGGACAACACGCCGTTCTGTCCGTTACAGAGGGTGTCTACAAAAACATGTGGGACGCGTATACCCATGCATTCCACTGGCAATTTGACAAGAACAAACAATAACAGGAGTGATAATTATAAAGAACTATAAACTTATGAACGCAATCCGAAACATAACCATCGGCCATACGGAACGACTGAACAAGCCCGTTGGCTATACGATGTTGGCCAATTTGGTGAACATCGTTCCTTTCTGCCTTTCCATCGAGGCTATACGTATCCTCTTCAGTGCTTTCGACGGTAGCGGGACACCGCTGGATACACCTAAATTATGGTGCCTTTTCGGCATATTGACAGGATATATGGCGCTTATGGCTTTGGCCGAACGCGCTTCTTATCGCGCCAACTTCCGGGGTGCTTACGAAATGAGCGCGTCGGGACGTATTTCTCTGGCCGAACATTTGCGCAAGCTGTCGTTGGGATTTTTGTCCCGACGCGACCCCGGCGACCTTTCGTCTATGCTTATCACCGACTTTACCATGGCCGAGACAGGCATATCGCATCACCTGCCTCAGCTGATGGGCGCGCTGGTCATGCCGTTGCTGGCTTTTCTTTCTTTAGTATGGATAGACTGGCGGATGGCGGTAGCCATGTTTGTTTCCGTTCCTCTTGCCTTGTTGGTGCTGTGGGTCAGTACCGGTGTGCAGCAAAAGCTGAGCGGGCGTCAGATTGCCGCCAAGATTAATGCGGGCAACCGGCTGGAAGAATATTTGCAGGGCATTCGCGTAATGAAGGCTTACAACTTGCTGGGCGACCGATTTGTCCGTCTGCGGGATGCTTTTGCCGAGCTGCGCCGTGCCTGTATCCGGCAAGAGGCTTTGTTGGGACCTTTTGTCTTATTGTCCATTACGCTGGTACGTGCCGGTCTTACACTGATGGTGCTTTGCGGTACATATCTGTTGCTGGGAGGCGAACTTTCGTTGCTGACATTCGTCCTGTTTTTGGTGGTTGGTTCCCGTGTATTCGACCCTTTGACTTCCGCGCTCACCAACTTTGCCGAGTTCCGCTATTTCTCCATTGCCGGAGGGCGTATTCTGTCTTTGATGAACGAACCGGAAATGAAAGGCAATCGGGAAGCGCCCGCCGACGGTGACTTGACCTTAGAGCATGTCTCTTTTGCCTATCAAGATAAGGAGGTATTGCATGACGTTTCTCTCACCTTGCACAAAAATTCACTGACGGCGCTTGTAGGTCCGTCGGGGAGCGGTAAGAGTACGCTGATGAAGCTCTGCGCCCGTTTTTACGACCCGCAGCACGGGCGTATTTGCCTCGACGGCATTCCGCTGAACGAGATAGAGCCGGAAAGTCTGATGCGGCGCATATCCATGGTCTTTCAGGATGTTTATCTGTTTCAGGATACCGTACGCAACAACATCCGCTTCGGACGCAGCGATGCCACCGATGCCGAGATAGAAGAAGCTGCCCGTCGCGCCTGTTGCCATGATTTCATTATGCGGCTTCCGCAAGGCTATGACACACCGGTGGGCGAAGGCGGTTGTACGTTGTCGGGCGGTGAAAAACAGCGTATCTCCATAGCGCGTGCTATCTTGAAAGACGCTCCTATCATTTTATTGGATGAGGCGACCGCATCGCTTGACCCCGAAAATGAAGTGGAGGTGCAGAAAGCCATCGATTCGTTGATCAGTGGGCGCACGGTCATTGTCATTGCCCATCGGTTGAAAACGATTTGCAATGCTGATCACATTGTGGTGCTCAATCACGGGGAAGTGGTCGAAGAGGGCACTCACGACGAACTGTTGGCTTTACACGGCTTGTATCACCGTCTTTGGACTGTACAGATGGAAACGGAAGGGTGGAAACTCTGACAAGTCAGGCTGAAAAACAAGACCGGGCACTTCCTGTGTGAGGAAATGCCCGGTCTTATGTTGTGAAAAGTGAATCTTACTTCTTGATGCCTTTGTAACGGTTCATGAACTTATCCACACGTCCTGCTGTATCAACCAGTTTTGATTTACCGGTATAGAACGGGTGAGAAGAGCTGGAGATTTCCAACTTTACCAACGGATAAGTTTCACCTTCGAATTCGATAGTGTCCTTGGTTGCACAAGTTGAACGAGACAAGAACATGTCACCGTTTGACATGTCTTTAAATACTACCGGACGGTAGTTTTCAGGATGAATGCCTTTTTTCATTTCAGTATATACTTTTATTGTTATTGTTTGCAAATAATACCTGGTAACTCTGTAACTCTCCAGACACCCTCTCGGGTATCTTTTGCGTGTGTAATGGTTCGTTTCGGGGTGCAAAGATACGGCTTTTCCTTGAAATAGAAAACGTTTTAGGATTATTTTTTATGCCTATCTGCAATTTGCCAGCCGGTTGCAGGTCAAAGGGGATATACATTGCTTTGAAATGAATATATACTTCATGGGCAGATGCAGTTATATCCGTTGCGTGTTTCATCTATATTGAAACAGCTGGTAAAGTATATCTTCGTTTGGACAGTCCTTGTTCTGGCGGTGTACGGACATACCTATTTTATATAATATAGTAAGGCAATGGGCGGTTTCTTGTTTTTGAGCCCTTGCGGGCAGGGAATTGTTTTGCAACCTTTACTTTGCATCCTTGGGAGTTCTTAAAAAAAAGGTGTGAATTTTAATAAAACACCTTAATTCGGCTTGCTTTTTTTGGATGAGAATGTGTGATGTTGTCGCTTTTATTTTTACATTTGCAGTGGAATTAATTCACTAACAATTATAAAACGTACAACAATGGTTAATTACAAAGACTTAGGCTTGGTGAACACCAAAGACATGTTTGCCAGAGCAATTAAAGGTGGATACGCTATCCCGGCTTTCAACTTCAATAATATGGAGCAGTTGCAGGCTATCATCAAAGCTGCTGTAGAAACTAAATCTCCGGTTATCTTGCAGGTTTCAAAAGGTGCGCGTAACTATGCAAACCAGACTTTGCTGCGTTACATGGCAGAAGGTGCTGTAGCATACGCTAAAGAATTGGGTTGCGAACATCCTGAAATCGTTCTTCACCTCGACCACGGAGATTCTTTCGAACTCTGCAAGTCTTGCGTAGACCTCGGTTTCTCTTCAGTAATGATCGATGGTTCTCACCTGCCTTACGAAGAAAACGTTGCTTTGACTAAGAAAGTTGTTGAATATGCTCACCAATATGATGTAACTGTAGAAGGCGAACTGGGTGTATTGGCTGGTGTAGAAGATGAAGTTTCTGCTGAACATCACACTTATACCAACCCTGAAGAAGTTATCGACTTCGCTACCCGTACAGGTTGCGACTCGCTGGCTATCTCAATCGGTACTTCTCACGGTGCTTACAAGTTCAAACCCGAACAATGCCACGTAGACCCGAAGACTGGTCGTCTGGTTCCTCCTCCTTTGGCATTCGACGTATTGGACGCTGTAATGGAAAAACTCCCGGGATTCCCCATCGTATTGCACGGATCATCTTCAGTTCCTCAGGAATATGTAGACATGATCAACCAGTATGGCGGCAAGTTGGAAGCTGCTATCGGTATCCCCGAAGAAGAATTGCGTAAGGCTGCTAAATCAGCAGTTTGCAAGATTAACATCGACTCAGACTCTCGTTTGGCTATGACTGCTGCTGTTCGTAAGGTATTCGCTGAAAAACCGGCAGAATTCGACCCGCGTAAATACCTGGGTCCGGCTCGCGACGAAATGGAAAAGATGTACAAGCACAAAATCATCAACGTATTGGGTTCAGACGGCAAGTTGGCTCAACAATAATCGTTTGATGAGATAAAAGGAAACTTTATACACCTATAACTATAAATGTAAAGCTGCTTCTCCGTGGTGGAGAGGCAGCTTTTTTAGTGCTATAAAAACTTGCTTCTTAGAGTCCCATCAGTGCGGCAAGTCCCTTGTCTACTCCCGAGAAGCCCATGAATGCCATGGCCAGCAGTCCGGCGGTGACTAGGGCGATGGACATCCCTTGCATTCCCTTGGGGATGTTGACCAGGCTGAGCTGTTCGCGGATGCCGGCAAAGATAATCAAGGCAAGGGCAAAGCCCAGGGCAGTAGAGAAGGCATAGATGACTCCTGTAAGCAAATCGAAATCTTTCTGGATGACCAGAATGGCTACTCCCAGGATGCAGCAGTTGGTGGTAATCAACGGAAGGAATACGCCCAGTGCCTGATAAAGCGCGGGAGACACCTTCTTCAGGATGATTTCGACCATCTGTACCAGTGCGGCGATGACGAGAATGAAAGCGATGGTTTGCAAGTAGGCAAGGCCGAAGGGGTCGAGCACGAACTTCTGGATAACGTAAGTGACGATGGTGGAAAGCGTCAGCACGAAGGCTACGGCCGCTCCCATGCCCATGGCGGTCTCCACTTTTTTCGATACGCCCAGGAAAGGACAGATGCCGAGGAATTGCGACAACACGATGTTGTTCACAAAGATGGCGGTGATGAATATCAAGATATATTCCATAATGATTCAGTTTAATTCTTTTTTAATCGGTTGACAATGGCGATGAGGTATCCCAGGGCGATGAAAGCTCCCGGAGCCAGCACAAAGACCAGCATTCCGTATTGTTCGGGTACGATGGTGATGCCGAACAGCTTGCCTGTTCCCAGCAACTCTCGTACACTGCCCAGCAAGGTAAGGGCGATGGTGAAGCCCAGCCCGATGCCCAGTCCGTCGAACAGGGAAGCTACGGGAGAATTCTTGCAGGCAAAAGCTTCGGCACGTCCCAACAGGATGCAGTTCACCACGATAAGGGGGATGAACAGACCCAATGTGGCATAAAGCCCCGGTACATAGGCCTGCATCAACATTTGCAAGACGGTGACGAACGAGGCGATGACTACGACGAAGATAGGAATCCGCACCATGTCTGGCACCAGGTTCTTGATGGCAGAGATGGCGAAGTTGGAACAGATGAGGACAAACATTGTGGCGAGTCCCATTCCCATTCCGTTGATGGCAGAAGACGTTGTTCCCAGCGTGGGACACATGCCTAAAAGGAGGACAAACGTAGGGTTCTCCTTGACAATTCCGTTTATCAGTACTTTAAAGTTGTTCATAAGCATTCTCCTTTCTTGATTAATGTTGGGGCGATGCGCCGCTGGTGGCGTCTACCTCTCCCTCCATATAGGCGGAGTAGGCATTGTTCACCGCCTGCAGGAAAGCGCGCGAGGTGATGGTAGAGGCGGTGATGGCGTCTATTTCGCCTCCGTCCTTGCTTACCGTCAAAGGCTTTTCGCCCGGATTCTTGCCGGTAATGTCTCCCTTGCCTCCTTTCTTGAACCAGTCGGCGGCTTTCGAGCCGAGTCCCGGTGTTTCCGAATGGCTGAGCAGGGAATAGTCGATGATGTTTCCTTCGGTGTCGAAGCCTACCAGCACGGTGAGTGTGCCTCCGAATCCGTTTGCCGAAGCTTCTACGGCGGCTCCGATGGGCTCTCCGTCTTTTGTGGCGGGATAAATGGTGTAGGTAGTGCCTTCCAGTTCGATGGTCTCGGCTTCTTCGGCGGGATTGTTATCGAATCCCGGAACTACGACGGCGATGGCATCGCTCAACGCTTGGGCGTTGGCTTGGGCGATAGGTTCGACCGTAGCGGCATTGACCCAGCCCAGCAAGCCGCCTGCAACAATGGAAAAACCTGTCAGCGACAGGACCATATTCTTCAGTGATGATTCCAGCTTTTTCATTTTTTAGCTACCTCCCCGTAGCGTTTGGGTTTACAATACGTATTAATTAAAGGAGTGAACGCATTCATAATCAGGATGGCGAACGACATTCCTTCAGGATATGCTCCGAAGGTACGGATGACCACGGTGAGGAAACCGATGCATACACCGTATATCAGCATGCCCTTGTGGCTCATCGGCGAGGTGACATAATCGGTCGCCATAAAGATGGCGCCCAGCATCAGACCTCCGGTAAAGAGGTGTTGCACGGGCGAGGCATAAATAGGATTAGCCCAATGCATCAGACCGGCAAATACGAATACGGTGACGAGGATGGATACCGGGATGTGCCACGTGATGATTTTCTTCCAGAGCATGTATGCCAAGCCGAGGAGCAAGGCCAGGGCACTGATTTCGCCTATGCATCCGGCTCCCATCTGGCAACTGTCCGGAATGCCTATCAGCAGGCTCAGGCTGCTGGGAAGTTCGCTTAATACAGAGGGGTCTCCCGACTTGATGGCTTGCTTCATCAACGCCAGTGGAGTGGCTCCGGTCTCGGCATCCAGGTAAGCTCCCCATTGTCCCGCCTGTGGCCACGAGGTCATCTGTACGGGGAAGGAGATAAGCAGGAACACACGACCGATAAGTGCGGGATTGAAAGGATTGCAGCCCAGTCCGCCGAAGGTCATCTTGCCGATGCCGATAGCCACCAGCGCGCCGATGATGATAATCCATACGGGCAGGTTGGAAGGCAGGTTGAATGCTAATAATACGCCCGTGATGACCGCCGACCCGTCCATAATAGTGTTCTGTTCACGTTTCAGAATGTATTTTGTGATAGCCCATTCGAAGAAGAGGCACGCCGCGACCGAGGTGAGCGTGACGATGAGCGCCCCCAGTCCGAATACAAAGAACGATACGAGCAGGGCGGGTATTAGCGCAATCAGCACGCCGTACATGTTGCGCTGGATGCTGTCTCCGCTATGCACGTGGGGCGATAAAGATACAATCAGTTTATTTGCCATAACGATTGACAATTATTAATGGTTAACGAATGAATTAATGTATGGTTCTTATTTCTTGGCGTTCCGTGCCCGGATGATGGCGCCCACCTTGCCTTTCCCTAAACGGATGTTGTCGAGTATCGGGCGGTGTGAAGGACACGTGTACTGGCATGAGCCGCATTCGATGCACGACATAATCATTTCGTGCTCCACGCGGTCCCAGTCTCCGTGTGCCGAGCAGGTGGCAAGCAGGTAAGGTTCCAGTCCCATCGCACACACGCTTACACACTTCGCACACCGGATGCAAGGCTGGGGAGCCGTGCGTTTCGCTTCGTGTTCGTTCATCAGCAGGATGCCCGAACTTCCTTTGCATACGGGGACTTCGGTGCTCATCAGTGCCTTTCCCATCATCGGCCCTCCGCCGATGACCTTGCCGGTATCTTCGGGCATTCCGCCTGCGGCTTCTATCAGTTGGCTCATCGGTGTGCCCATGCGGGTCAGGAAGTTCGACGGGTTTTTCAGAGATTTGCCCGTGACGGTCACTACCCGCTCGAAAAGAGGTTTGTGCTTCTGCACCGCCTCATAGATGGCGAACACCGTGCCTACGTTTTGCACGATGGCGCCTACGTGAATGGGCAGGGCAGGAGGAGCGGGCACCTGGCGGCCGATAACGGCGTCAATCAGTTGCTTTTCGCCTCCTTGCGGATATTTCACTTTCAAGGGCACTACCTCGATGCCCGTATAGGCTGAGGCTTTTTCGGAAAGCAGGCGTATGGCGTCGGGTTTGTTGTTCTCGATGGCGATGTAGGCGCGGCTCACCTTAGCGGCTTTCATCAGGATGCTTACGCCGATGAGTATTTCGTCGGACTTCTCCAGCATTAGCCGGTGGTCGGCGGTAAGGTAAGGTTCACACTCTACTCCGTTTACGATGACGCATTCTGCCTTGCATCCCGGCGGAGGAGTGAGCTTGACGTGGGTAGGGAAACAGGCTCCGCCCATGCCCACAATGCCGGCTTCCTTGATTCGGGTTACGATTTCTTCGGGGGTAAGGTCGCACGCCTTGACCGGTTCAGGGCTGCGGTCGATAGAAGGTTCCCATTCGTCGCCTTCCACATCGATGTAGATGGCGGGCTTCCGATAGCCGCTCGCGTCGATTACGGTATCTATCTTGTTCACCTTTCCGGATACGGAAGAGAATATGGGCGCAGAGACAAAGCCGCCTGCTTCCGCAATCTTGGTGCCCACTTTCACCGTATCGCCTTTCTTGACGATAGGGGTGGCAGGTGCGCCGATGTGTTGCGACAAAGGGAATATGGCTTGCCGGGGAAGCGCAAGCGTCTCGATGGCTTTGCCTTCCGACAATTTGTTTGGTGCTGGATGTACTCCACCAATGCTGAATGTCTTCACTTTATCTATATTTTTTAGAGTTCTACTTTGGGTTGGTTAAGCTTCGCCTTGCGGCGTTTCTTTTTGCTTGCGGGGAGGGAAATTGACCGCGGTGATGGCCCCTTGCGGACATTCCAGCTCGCACTTGCGGCACGCCTTGCACTTGGCAGGGTCGATGTAGGCGAGGTTGTTTTCGAGCGTGATGGCTTCGAAGGGACATACCTTCACGCATTTTCCGCACCCGATGCATGCCGCCGAGCAGGCTTTCCGGGCAAGGGCTCCCTTGTCTTTGTTGACGCATTGCACGTACACACGGCGGTTGTTCTTGCCCTTCGGGCGGATTTCGATGATGTTCCGCGGACAAGCCTTGGCACAGGCTCCACACGCCGTACATTTCGCTTCATCCACTTCGGGAATCCCTGTTTCGGGGTTCACCCGGATGGCGTCAAACTGGCATGCGCTTACGCAATCGCCATATCCCAGGCACCCGAAGAAACATCCCGTTTCTCCTCCGCCTGCGGTGTTTGCTACTGTGCACGAGCGTACTCCGTCGTATTGGGTCAGCTTCGGACGGTTGGCACACGTGCCGTTACATCTCACTACCGCCACTTTCGGCTCGGATGCCGTGGCTTCCAGTCCCAGGATAGCAGCTATTTTCTCCATCGTCGGTTGTCCGCCTACGGGGCAGAGCTTTCCGTCGAGCGAGCCTGCCTTCACGCATGCGGAGGCAAAGCCCGAGCATCCCGGGAATCCACATCCGCCGCAATTGGCTTGGGGCAACGCTTCTGCCACCTGGGCAATGCGCGGATCTTCATACACGGCAAACTTCTTCGAAGCCACATACAGGACGATGGCAGAAACCAATCCGATGGCGCCCAATGAGATTACCGCAATTAGAATGAGATTCATAAGTATAAAAGTTAGGTTATTAAAGTATAAAAGTTGGGTTATTATAGTACGCTTTCCAAAGTAAAGACGAGCGAGCGGCTTAGCCGTTTGCGGCACATATATATAATAAGGTAATAAGGAACCAAGGCACAGAGGGAGATAAGGGCAGAGGTGACTTCGCTTCCGGTCACTTGCAATGCGATGACCAGAGTCAGGAATACGACAAGGAAAGGAATCACAAAGGCGAGGCATACTGCTTTCATACCCATCGAGACGGTGCCCGCAATCCATACCTGTCCGCCTACCTGGCAAGGCAGGTTTTGCCGGTTGTACACATCAATGATTTTTTCTTTTGATTCGGACGCATGACAATGTGCTTGTGCGCTGCAGGAGGCACACGCCGATGTCTGCATGATTTTCACTTTCAGGTGAGAACCGTTGATGCTTTCCACAATACCCAGGTGTTTTATGTTATTTGTCATATTTGCAAACTGTACTTTACAATATAGGGCAAAAATACGATAAAATTCTATTCCCGGTAACGCAAACGGAGGAATTATATGCTAAAAAATGCAAAAGTATTCTATAATTATGTTCTTTATCATCTGTTGGGCTGAAGTCGGGATGTGGTGGGTGTGGTAGGGGCGGACAATTCGGAACTTGAGTCAACCTGTCTTATCTGGAAGAAGATATTCAGTCAACCCAAACCGTTAAATAACAGTTTCACCCTGTTTTAAAAAGTTGAAACAACTGTTTCAGCAGGCTGAAACAAGTGTTTTACCTAGGTGAAACAAGTGTTTCACTTAACTGAAACTCCTGAAACAACTGGGTGAGTGTATCGGTACGACCGGTTTCCTTGGTAAATTTGCCCGGATGAAGGCTTTCATTCTTCCGCTTCCGATGCCGGTTTCGGGAAGCAAGACGAGGCTCCTGACCCGTTCCTTTTTGCTCAAAATAAAAACACTATTCTTTTATTCTGTAATTAAAATAGATTGTTTTGCTTATAATTTCTCATATTGTATGCGTTGTTTTGTGCGTGATAGTAAGCTGTTGGCGCCCGATGCGATATTTTTTGAAATAAAATTACATGTTATCTATACATAATGTTTGCAGTATCTGTATCTTTGCGGACAAATAGATAGATACAAAGAACTAAACAGTGTAAAAAGAAAGCAAACGCCAATGAAAGAGGAAACTTTTATCAGAATGAAAAGCAGCGCAGCTACAGACAGACAACAAACGGGACTTTATGATGCTGCATACGAGCACGATGCTTGTGGTGTGGGTATGATTGTTGACATTCATGGCAACAAGTCGCACGAACTGGTGGATTCGGCACTGAAGGTGCTGGAGAATATGAAACATCGAGGAGCGGAAGGTGCCGACAACAAGACTGGAGACGGTGCCGGCATTATGGTACAGATTCCTCACGAATTTATCTTGTTGCAAGGCATCCCGGTGCCCGAGAAAGGAAAGTACGGCACAGGACTGGTCTTCCTGCCCAAAGACGAGCAGGAACAGGCGCGGATTCTGAGCATCATGATTGAGGAAATCGAACGCGAGGGGCTTACCCTGATGCACTTGCGTGCCGTGCCGGTCAACTCATCCGTCCCGGGAAAGAGCGCGCAGGAGACCGAACCTGCCATCAAGCAGGTGTTCATTACCGGTGCCACGGACGTGGAGAACCTGGAGCGCACCTTATATATTATCCGCAAGAAAATAGAAAAGCGCGTACAACACAAAGACTTCTACATAGTGTCGTTGTCCAGCAAGACCATTGTTTATAAAGGTATGCTCTCGTCGGTACAGTTGCGGGAGTATTTTCTGGACCTGACACAACCTTATTTCACGAGCGGCCTTGCCATCGTGCATTCGCGTTTCAGTACGAATACGTTCCCCACGTGGAGCCTTGCCCAGCCCTTCCGCTTCCTGGCGCATAACGGCGAAATCAATACCATCCGCGGAAACCGTGCCTGGATGGAGGCGCGCGAAAGCGTGCTCTCTACACCGGCTTTGGGCAATGTGAAGGATATCCGCCCTATCATCCAGCCGGGCATGAGCGATAGCGCTTCGCTGGACAATGTGCTGGAGTTCTTCGTGATGTCGGGCTTGAGCCTTCCGCATGCGATGGCGATGCTGGTGCCCGAATCGTTCAACGACAAGAACCCTATCAGCGAAGACCTGAAAGCCTTCTATGAATACCATTCCATCCTGATGGAACCCTGGGACGGACCTGCCGCCCTTCTCTTCAGCGACGGGCGTTATGCGGGCGGTATGCTCGACCGCAACGGGCTTCGTCCGGCACGTTATCTCATTACGAAGAACGATATGATGGTGGTGGCGAGCGAAGCGGGAGTCATCAGCTTCGAGCCCGAAACCATCAAGGAAAAAGGACGTTTGCAACCGGGCAAGCTCCTGCTGATAGATACGCAGGAAGGGAAAATCTATTACGACGGGGAAATCAAGGAGCAACTTGCCGCCGCCAAGCCTTACCGCCAATGGCTTTCCACCAACCGTATCGAGCTGAACACCTTGCGCAGCGGGCGTAAAGTGGAGAACACCGTTCCCGATTTCGAGCGCAAGCTCCGTGCCTTCGGCTATACGCGCGAGGACGTAGAGCGCACGTTGACGCCGATGTGCACCAACGGGACCGAGCCTACGGCATCCATGGGTAACGATACCCCGCTCGCCGTGTTGAGCGATATGCCTCAGTTGATGTTCAACTATTTCCGCCAGCAATTCGCGCAGGTCACCAACCCTGCCATCGACCCGATTCGCGAGGAACTGGTGATGTCGCTCACCGAATATATCGGCGCGGTAGGCACCAACATCCTCTTGCCCAGCGAGAGCCATTGCAAGATGGTGCGCTTGCCACACCCCATTCTGACCAATACCGAGCTGGACATCCTTTGCAACATCCGTTATAAGGGATTTAATACGGTGAAGCTCCCCACTTTGTTCGAGGTGAGCCGGGGCAAGGCAGGGCTTCGCGAGGCATTGGCGGACCTGTGCCGGAAAGCCGAACAATCGGTGGATGACGGGGTGAACTACATCATCCTTTCGGACAGAGGCATCGACAAGGAACATGCCGCTATCCCTTCGCTGCTTGCCGTGAGTGCCGTACACCATCATCTGATAAGCGTGCAGAAGCGTGTGCAGACCGCCCTGATAGTAGAGAGTGGCGAGGTGCGCGAGGTGATGCATGCCGCTTTGCTCTTGGGTTACGGCGCGAGCGCGTTCAATCCGTATATGGCGTTTGCCGTGCTGGACAGCCTGGTGAAGGACAAATATATCCAGATGAACTATGAGACCGCCGAGAAGAATTACATCAAAGCCATCTGCAAGGGGCTTTATAAGGTGATGAGCAAGATGGGTATCAGCACCATCCGTTCGTATCGCGGCGCCAAGATATTCGAGTCGGTAGGCTTGAGCGAGGAATTGCTGAAGGCTTATTTCGGCACCAGCGTTTCCACCATCGGCGGAGCCGGGCTTCAGGAGATTGCCAAAGACTATATCACGTTCCACGATAACGGCTTTTGTCCCGACGAGGTGGAACCGCTCTTGCCTCATATCGGGCAGTTCTCTTACCGGAAAGACGGGGAGAAACATGCCTGGAACCCCGAAACCATCAGTTCGTTGCAGCTGGCTACCCGCCTGGGAAGCTATGCCAAGTTCAAGGAATACACCCGCAAGGTGGACGAGAAAGAACATCCCATCTTCTTGCGCGACTTCTTCAGCTTCAAGCGCAACCCGATTCCGATTGACCAGGTAGAGCCGGTAGAGGAAATCGTGAAACACTTCGTCACCGGTGCCATGTCGTTCGGAGCCATCAGCAAGGAGGCGCACGAAGCCTTGACCCTTGCGATGAACAAGCTGGGCACACGGAGCAATACCGGCGAGGGAGGCGAGGACTCTTCGCGTTTCCACGATACATTCGACGGCATTTCGCTATGCAGCAAGACCAAGCAGGTGGCTTCGGGACGTTTCGGAGTTACCGCCGAATACCTGGTGAATGCCGAGGAAATACAAATCAAGGTGGCTCAGGGAGCCAAGCCGGGAGAAGGAGGCCAGTTGCCGGGCTTTAAGGTGAACGAAATCATTGCCCGCACACGTCACTCCATACCGGGCATCTCGCTGATTTCGCCTCCGCCCCATCACGATATTTACTCGATAGAAGACCTGGCGCAACTCATCTTCGACCTGAAGAATGTAAATCCGAAGGCGAAAATCAGTGTCAAGCTGGTGGCGGAGAGCGGTATCGGTACTATCGCCGCCGGTGTGGCTAAAGCCAAGGCCGACCTGATAGTCATCTCGGGTGCCGAAGGCGGTACGGGTGCTTCGCCTGCCTCTTCGATGCGTTATGCCGGTATCCCGCCCGAAATCGGGTTAAGTGAAACCCAGCAGACCCTGGTGTTGAACGGCTTGCGCGGGCAGGTGCGTTTGCAGACCGACGGACAGCTCAAGACGGGACGCGACATCATCAGCATGGCCCTGCTGGGAGCCGAAGAGTTCGGGTTCGGCACGGCGGTACTGATTGTATTGGGATGTGTGATGATGCGCAAGTGTCACGCCAACACGTGTCCGGTAGGTGTCGCTACCCAGAACCCCGAGTTGCGCGACCATTTCCGGGGGAAATACGAGTATGTGGTCAATTTCTTCCATTTCCTGGCGCAAGAGGTACGCGAATACCTTGCCGATATGGGCTTTACGCGCCTGGATGATATTATAGGACGTACCGACCTGATTGAGATTAAGCCGAGAGAAGCGGGAAGCAAGGCGTCTTTGCTCGACTTCAGCCATATCCTGTATCAGGTGAAGAACGGTTCGGCATTGCACAATGTCACTTCGCAAAAGCACGATATCGAGCATGTGAAGGATGTGGCGATGCTCTCCGCCGCCCGCGAGGCATTGGCAAACAAGAAAGAAGTGTCGCTGGAATATGCCATAGCCAATACCGACCGTTCGGTAGGCGCGATGCTTTCGGGTGCCGTGGCGTTGAAATATGGCGAGGCAGGCTTGCCCGACCAGACCATCAACGTGAAGTTCAAAGGCTCGGCAGGGCAGAGTTTCGGCGCTTTCCTGACACACGGCATCAGCTTCAAGCTGGAAGGCGAGGCCAACGATTACCTGGGTAAGGGATTGAGCGGCGGACACATTTCGGTCCAGCCTCCTGTGCGGAGCGATTTTGATGCCGAACGGAATACCATTGTGGGCAATACATTGCTTTACGGAGCTACCAGCGGCGAGGTATATATCAACGGGCGTGCCGGCGAGCGTTTTGCCGTGCGCAACTCGGGAGCCATAGCCGTGGTAGAAGGAGTAGGCGACCATTGTTGCGAGTATATGACGGGCGGACGGGTCGTCGTATTGGGCGAGACCGGACGCAACTTTGCGGCAGGTATGAGCGGCGGTGTGGCATACGTGTGGGACAAGAACCACGATTTCGATTACTTCTGTAATATGGAGATGGTGGAACTGTCCTTGCTCGAAGACGCTACCGCCCGCAAGGAATTGCACGAGCTGGTGCGCCAGCACTACCTGTACACGGGGTCGAAACTGGCACGCACGATGCTCGATAATTGGAACCGCTACGTAGACGAGTTTATCCAGGTGACACCTATCGAGTACAAGAAGGTGCTTGCCGAAGAGCAGATGCGTAAGCTCCAGCAAAAGATTGCCGAAGTGCAGAGAGACTATTGATTTTAGTTTTTAAGTTTGTAAGTTCTTGAGTTTTTGAGTTATTGTATAAATATATATATTATCCACTCAAAAACTGATAAGCTTAGAAACTCACGAACTTACAAACTCACAAACTTAAAAACTAAAGAACTCAAAAACTTAAAAACTTAAACAAAAATGGGAAATCCTAAAGCATTCTTGACTATACCCCGGCAAGAAGCCGGGTACCGCCCGATACACGACCGTATCACCGATTTCAGCGAGGTAGAACAGACCTTGAACACCAGCGACCGCAAATTGCAAGCCTCGCGTTGCATGGACTGCGGCGTGCCCTTCTGCCACTGGGCATGCCCCTTGGGCAACCGTCCTCCCGAATTTCAGGACGCCATGTATAAAGGCCGCTGGAAAGAGGCTTATCAGATATTGAGCCAGACCAATGACTTTCCGGAGTTCACCGGACGCATCTGTCCCGCCTTGTGCGAGAAGAGTTGTGTGCTGAAGCTGACGATAGACGCTCCCGTCACCATCCGCGAGGATGAGGCTGCGGTCATCGAAGCGGCATTTCGCGAAGGATACATCAAGCCCGTACAGCCCGTGCGCAACGGGAAACGGGTGGCGGTTATCGGGTCGGGACCTACGGGGCTTGCCGCCGCCAACCGCCTGAACAAGATGGGATACGAAGTGACCGTATTCGAGAAACTGGAATACATCGGCGGCTTGCTCCGTTTCGGCATCCCTAACTTCAAGCTGGGAAAGAACATCATCGACCGCCGTGTGAAGCTGATGGAAGAAGAAGGCGTGGTGTTCAAGCCTAATACCGAAATTGATGTGCAGAAATTGCCCGAAGGCTTCGATGCCTATTGCGTATGCACCGGAACGCCCCAGGCACGCGACCTCGCCATCCCCGGACGTGAACTGAAAGGCATTCATTTCGCGATGGAGATGCTGGCACAGCAGAACCGGGTGCTTGCCGGACAGACCTTCGGCAAGGAAGAGCGTATCAGCGCCAAAGGCAAACACGTGTTGGTCATCGGTGGAGGCGATACCGGAAGCGACTGCATCGGTACCAGCAATCGGCAGGGAGCTGCCAGCGTGACACAGATAGAGATTATGCCCAAGCCGCCTGTAGGCCATAATCCCGCTACGCCCTGGCCCCAATGGCCCATCGTGTTGAAGACCAGCAGCAGCCACGAAGAAGGATGCATCCGCCGCTGGAGCTTGTCGTCTACCCAGTTCCTGGGCAAGAACGGACACGTGTGCGGAGTGGAAGTGGAAGAAGTGGAATGGGCACCTGCACCTGACGGAGGACGCCCCGTGATGAAGCCCACCGGCAAGAAAGAGGTCATCAAAGCCGATTTGGTCTTGCTCGCGATGGGATTCCTGAAGCCCGAAGCGCCCCAGCTCCCGTCCAACGCTTTCCTGGCAGGCGATGCCGCTACAGGAGCCAGTCTCGTGGTGAAATGCATTGCCGGAGGAAGAAAGGCGGCTGAGTCCGTCGACCGTTTCCTGAAATCGTAATCTGTGTGGTAAACCCTAAAATACAAATACAACTATGTGTGGAATTGTCAGCATATTCAATATAAAAGAGCAGACCCCCTCGCTCCGGGACAAAGCGCTTGCTATGGCTAAGAAAATCCGCCATCGCGGACCCGACTGGAGCGGAATCTATTGCGGTCCGACGGCCATCCTTGCCCACGAGCGTTTGTCTATCGTCGACCCCCAAAGCGGCAAACAACCCTTGTTCGCGCCCGACCGCAAGCAGGTGCTTGCCGTAAACGGTGAAATCTATAACCATCAGGACATCCGGAAACGCTATGCCGGGAAATACCAGTTTCAGACGGGAAGCGATTGCGAGGTGATTCTTGCCCTTTATCGTGATAAAGGCATCCGTTTCCTGGAAGAACTGAATGGCATCTTCGCCTTTGCCCTCTACGACGAGGAGAAAGACGAGTTTCTCATTGCCCGCGACCCGATAGGCGTCATTCCCCTCTACATCGGGTATGATGCCGACGGGAAAGTGTATTGCGCCAGCGAGCTGAAGGCGCTCGAAGGATTTTGCGAACGCTACGAGCCTTTCTTGCCCGGACACTATTATTATAGCAAAGAAGGCAAGATGACGCGTTGGTACACCCGCGACTGGATGTCGTATGAGGCCGTGAAAGACAATCCGGCTTCGGTGTCCGAATTGCGTGAGGCGCTCGAAGCCGCCGTACGCCGCCAGCTGATGAGCGATGTGCCCTACGGCGTGCTGCTTTCGGGCGGGCTGGACAGCTCGGTCATCTCTGCCGTGGCGAAGAAATACGCTTCCCGCCGGGTGGAGACGGGAGGAAGCCAGGAGGCATGGTGGCCCCAGCTGCACTCGTTCGCCATCGGGCTGAAAGGTGCGCCCGACCTGGCAAAAGCGCGCGAGGTGGCAGACTTTATCGGGACGGTACACCACGAAATCAACTATACCATCCAGGAGGGGCTAGATGCCGTGCGCGACGTGATTTACTTCATCGAGACTTACGATGTGACCACCGTGCGCGCCTCTACCCCGATGTATCTCTTGGCGCGTGTCATCAAGAGTATGGGCATCAAGATGGTGCTGAGCGGTGAAGGAGCCGACGAGGTATTCGGCGGATACCTTTATTTCCACAAGGCGCCTGATGCGAAGGCGTTCCACGAAGAAACCCTGCGCAAGCTCTCGAAGCTTTACCTGTACGATTGCCTGCGTGCCAATAAGTCGTTGGCAGCATGGGGCGTAGAGGGGCGTGTGCCTTTCCTCGACAAGGAGTTCCTCGATGTGGCTATGCGGCTCAATCCTGCCGCCAAGATGTGTCCTGGAAAGACCATCGAGAAGAAAATCGTGCGCGAGGCGTTTCAGGATATGCTTCCCGAGAGCGTGGCTTGGCGTCAGAAAGAACAGTTCAGCGACGGGGTGGGATATAGCTGGATTGATACGCTGAAAGCCCTTACCGCACAGGCGGTGAGCGACGAGCAGATGGCGCATGCCGCCGAACGTTTCCCCATCAACACCCCGATGAACAAGGAGGAATATTATTACCGGAGCATTTTCGAGGAATATTTCCCCAGCGAGAGTGCTGCCCGCAGCGTGCCCAGTGTGCCCAGCGTGGCTTGTTCTACCGCCGAAGCGCTTGCCTGGGACGAGTCGTTCAAGAATATGAACGAGCCCAGCGGACGTGCCGTAGCGGGGGTGCACGAAGAAGCATATGCAAACAGTTAATAATTAATAGTTAATAACGGTGGTTTTCCCAAAAAACACCGTCTTGATAGTTGGAAAATGAAAATAGAATTTACTAAAATGCAAGGGGCAGGGAACGACTACATTTACGTCAACACCCTGATATACCCCATACAGCATCCCGAAGCGTGCGCCATTGCGTGGAGCCGTCCGCATACAGGCATCGGAAGCGATGGACTGGTGCTGATTGGCTCGTCCGACAAGGCGGACTTCAGCATGCGCATCTTCAATGCCGACGGTTCGGAAGCGAAGATGTGCGGAAACGCCAGCCGTTGCATCGGGAAGTATGTGTACGAATATGGTCTGACCGACAAGACCGAAATCACCCTCGATACCCTTTCGGGCGTCAAGACCCTTCGCCTGCAAGTGGAAGACGGAAAAGTCGGTGCCGTGACGGTCGATATGGGCATCCCTTCGGAGATTCATCCGGTCAGTCTGGGCGAAAGCGCTCCCTATCGCGAAGGCATCGCCGTATCGATGGGCAATCCGCACCTGGTGATTTTTGTCGATGATATGGAAAAGGTGGATTTGCCTGTTGTAGGACTGTTGCTGGAGCATCATCCGCTTTTCCCCGACCGTGTGAACGTGGAGTTTGCCCAAGTGCTGGCTCCGGGAAAAATCCGCATGCGCGTATGGGAACGCGGTTCGGGCATTACGATGGCTTGCGGCACGGGGGCATGTGCTACCGCCGTAGCCGCCGCTTACACCGCCCGTTGCCCCAATGAGTCGGACGTCGTGATGGACGGAGGCACCCTTCACATCCGTTGGATGGGCGAAGGCGACCACCTTTTCATGACAGGTCCCGCGGTAAAAGTATTCGACGGAACAATCGAGGAGAATGAATAATGAAGAATTAAGAATGAAGAATAAGGATGTGTGCTATTCTTCATTCTTCATTCTTAGTTCTTCATTTCAAAGGTTCTTCATTCTTCATTCTTCATTCTTAATTTAAAAGGTTCTTCATTCTTAATTTTTAATTCTTCATTTTTATGGCCTTACTCAACGAACATTTCTTGAAATTAAAGGGAAGTTATCTCTTCTCGGATATAGCGAAAAAAGTAAAAGCTTATCAGGTGACTCATCCGAACGAACGGATTATCCGTTTGGGCATCGGCGACGTGACCCGTCCCCTTCCACAGGCTTCCATCGAAGCGATGCACCGTGCCGTAGACGAAATGGCATCGGCGGAAACCTTCCACGGATACGGACCCGAACAGGGATACGATTTCCTGATAGAAACCATCATCAAGCACGACTTCGCCTCGCGCGGCATCCAGCTCAGCCCCTCGGAAGTATTCATCAGCGACGGGGCGAAGAGCGATACGGGCAACATCGGCGAACTCTTGCGGTGGGACAACAGCATGGGCATTACCGACCCCGTTTATCCTGCCTACATCGATAGCAACGTGATGTGCGGACGGGCTGGCACGCTGGGCGAAGACGGACGCTGGAGCAACATCACCTACCTGCCTTGCACCGCCGAAAACAGCTTCATCCCCGCCATCCCCGACCACCGCATCGACCTGCTTTACCTGTGCTATCCCAACAACCCTACGGGCACCACGCTCACCCGCGACCAGTTGAAGCAATGGGTCGACTATGCGCTGGCAAACGATACACTCATCATTTTCGATGCCGCCTACGAGGCTTATATCCACGATGAGGACGTGCCCCATTCCATCTACGAGATACGCGGCGCGAAGAAAGTGGCTATCGAAATCCGCAGTTTCTCGAAGACCGCGGGCTTCACGGGCGTGCGTTGCGGCTATACCGTAGTGCCCAAGGAGGTGACCGCAGGGACGTTGGACGACAAGCGCGTCCCGCTCAATCCCTTGTGGAACCGCCGCCAGTGCACCAAGTTCAACGGCACCAGTTACATTACCCAGCGCGGCGCCGAGGCGGTCTATTCTCCCGAAGGCCAGCGCCAGGTGAAGGAGACCATCGCCTACTATATGGAAAACGCCCGCATCATGCGCGAGGGGCTGGCACGTGCCGGTTATCAGGTGTATGGAGGCGTCAACGCGCCTTACCTGTGGGTGAAGGCTCCCGAAGGAATGACTTCCTGGAAGTTCTTCGACGAGCTGCTTTACCGCGCCGATATCGTCAGCACACCGGGTGTAGGCTTCGGTCCCAGCGGCGAAGGCTATTTGCGCCTTACGGCTTTCGGCAAGCGGGAGGATTGCGAAGAAGCCATTGCGCGCATCGGCAAACTGTAAGGAAAACGCCTGCCGTATTTCTCCGGATACAGGGAGGAGCATCCGCATGCGGCAAGGGAGGAGGAGAGGGTTTCAATTACTCCACTAAGGTAAGCAAAATTTTTGAAATATCCAAATGTTTTCCTCCCCTGCCGCGCGGAAAATGCATCTGTTTGCGTGCGCGCGCGCAGCTATATCTTCTTACCAACGGAAATAGAAGGAATAGCTTATGCATTTATATGCAATAAATAACCATAACAATAACAGTATAACAGTTATGAAAAATGAAATTGCGTTCTCATGGAAAGAGTGTAATATATAATTCTATATATATATTATATAATATATAATATATATATAGTATAAATACTACTCTTTTTTTGGGCAGAAAGCGAAAATGAAAAAAGATAACTGTTATACTGTTATACTGTTATACTGTTATTGTTATGGCAAGAACGGATACGGAGACACGGATGTGAAGAATGATTGGCACTCCTTGCTAAATTTCTACTGCCCATTCAGGGTAAAATGGGTGCTTTGTAAGTGTTTGTGATTTAATTGATTAAAGACTAGTTGATGCAATTTCCCTACGGTTGTTAACGGATTTTTACATTCGCCGGTCTGAAATCCATTGCTATGCGGAAGGAAATTTTTATCTTTGTCGGGTGAGGAAAGCGGTACAGGTTCTTAGTTCTGTGAAATGTTGTGGCAGGAAGGATAAAGAGATGCGAGGCAGACGCGGAGAATGGGCGGCAAAAAGAGGGAGGAGGCCGCACATTTCCCAAAAATTCTTATGCGGAAGGCAATTTCTTCGTAATATTCATTAGTCTACCGATAAAAATACGTATTTTTGTCTGCCAAATCAAAACCAAGAGAAAAAAGATGAAATTCATTCATATCCTTTGCTTTGCGGCTGCATTATGGACAGCCCAGCCTACCTTGACGGCACAGACCACGGAAAATGCGGGATTCTTTCTGCATACCGTCGCCAAAGGACAAAGCCTTTATTCCATCTCGCGCATGTATAATGTGTCGGTCGACGACATCGTGCGGCTGAATCCGGGGAGCGACCGGACTATCCGTGCGGGCGAGGCATTGAAGATTCCGCAGGCTGTGGCGGCGGACGCCCACGGCCCCCGATACCACACCATCCAGGCAGGCGAGACACTGTATCAGCTGACGGTGAAATACGGCATCACGGCACAAGCCATTTGCGCTGCCAATCCGGGGCTGAGCGCCGATAATTTCCGCATCGGACAGGTCATCGTGATTCCTGCGGCAGACAGTACACCGGTAGCAGAAGCTCCGGCTGCAACGGAGAAGAACGTAGCAGAAGAGAAGCAGGACGACTGGAAAACGATGCACAAGGTGCAACGTCGCGAAACTATCTTCAGCATTTGCCAGGAGTACGGCATCACCGAGGAAGAGCTGCTGGCGGCGAATCCCGAACTGAAGAACGGCAAGCTGAAGCGGGGGACGTTCCTGTTCATTCCCTATTCGAAGTCCGAACGGCAGGCGCAGGTGAAGGAGGCGGAACAGGCAGCCGTCGAGCCGACCAACGAAGAACTTTTCAACCGAAGTGAGGCGGAAAAGAAGCCCATCAATACCATCAAGGTGGCGCTGATGTTGCCGTTCTCGCAGGAGGAAGGCGGACGGCGTGAGCCCCAGACCCGCATCGTGGAGTTTTACGAAGGCTTCCTTATCGCCGCCGACAGCTTGAAACGCCAAGGCGTGTCGATGGATATCTACACTTACGACACCAAAGGCACGAAAGCGGGAACGGAAAGCCTGCTTGCCAAAAGCGCGATGAAGGATATGGACCTGATTGTAGGACCGGTGAACGGGGCTTCCATCGCTCCGCTGGCAAGTTTCGCGCAGCAACACGGCATCCGTCTGGTAGTGCCTTTCGCTCCGAAGGTAGACCAGGTGTTCAACAGCCCGTTGCTTTATCAGGTGAATACGCCCCAGTCGTATCTGTACTCGGAGGTGTACGACCACTTCCTCCGCAAATTCGGCAAGAGCAATGTCGTGTTTCTCGATGACGGTACGCCCGACCCTGAGAAAGCCGATTTCATCAAGGGGATGAAAGCGGAACTGAAGGACAAGGGGATGCGTTTCAGCCAGATACGGCTGGAAGGGGAAATCGACCCCGCCAAGGTCATCGGCGCGATGGACACCCTTCGGGAAAACGTCTTTATCCCGATATCCGCCCGCAGCACGGCACTCACCAAGCTGGTGCCCCATCTGACCCTGGTGCGCAAGGAACATCCGCACTTCGACATGCACCTGTTCGGCTACCCTGAATGGCAGACCTATACGCAGGATTTCCTGGCGAACTTCTATGAGCTGGACACGTATTTCTACTCGTCGTTCTATACCAACAACCTGTTTCCGGCAGCGGTCCGTTTCACCCATGCCTACCGCCACTGGTACAGCAAGGACATGGCGAACATTTATCCGAAATACGGGATGTTGGGATTCGACATCGGGTATTATTTCCTGAAAGGCTTGTCGCAATACGGCAACAAGCTGGAGGACAACCTGAGCCGTCTGAAGGCGGTTCCTATCCAGACGGGGTTCAAGTTTGAGCGGGTCAACAATTGGGGCGGCTTTATCAACCGCAAGATATTCTTTGTGCATTTCTCGCAAGATTATGAACTGATTAAACTCGATTTCGAATGAGCAACGGTATGAAACGATTCTGTCTATTCCTTGTCGTGGGACTGGCGTTGTGCGCTTTGCCCGTCCAAGCCCAGTTGCAGGACCAGCGCCATAACCTTGCCTTGGGTGTGAGCGGAGGAGTCAATTTCAGCTCCATCAGCATCACTCCGGGGTTCAAGCAAAGCAAGCTGATAGGTCCGGCATTCGGTGTGACGGTGCGTTACATCGGCGAGAAATATTTCAGCATGATTTGTGGCATTCAGGGCGAAGTGAACTTCTCCCAGCGCGGGTGGAAAGAAGTCATCGAGGACGGTACGGGCAATACGTATCACCGTGCGATGAATTACCTGGAAGTGCCGTTGCTTGCCCATCTGGCTTTCGGCAAGGACAAGGGCAACGGCGTACGTTTCGTGCTGAACCTGGGTCCGCAAGTAGCCTACCTGATAGGCGAGAGCGAACACATGAGCGAAAACTGGGACCCTTCGGGACGTTCTCCCAACGAGCAGTACGGCAAGATGGCAGACCGGAAATTTGATTACGGCATCGTAGGCGGAGGAGGCATGGAGGTGCGTACCGGCATCGGCAACTTTATTCTGGAGGCACGTTACTATTACGGTTTGTCCGACTTCTACAGCAATTCGAAGAAAGATCCGTTCTCCCGTTCGGGCCACTCGTACATCACCGCCCGCCTGACGTACCTGTTTGATATAATTAAAAATGAAGAACGGGGGAAATGAAGAATGAAGAATGAAGAATCTCTCCGTTATTAATTTTTTAATTATTAACTATTAATTAAAGAATAAATCTGTGTAATCTGTGGTGAAAACTCACCAACTTAAAAACTCACCAACTTAAAAACTCACAATGAAATTCATATCTTGGAACGTAAACGGTCTTCGCGCTTGTTGCGACAAAGGATTCCGCGAAGCATTCCTGCAATTGGACGCAGACTTTTTCTGCCTGCAAGAGACTAAGATGCAGGCAGGGCAACTCGACTTGGCTTTCGACGGCTATACTTCGTATTGGAACTATGCCGAGAAGAAAGGCTATTCGGGGACAGCCATATTCACCCGCCATCAGCCTTTGAACGTGAGCTATGGTTTGGGTATCGACGAGCACGACCGCGAAGGGCGGGTCATCACCCTGGAGATGGAAGATTTCTATCTGGTGACGGTCTATACCCCCAACTCGCAAGACGGGCTGAAACGCCTGGATTACCGCATGACGTGGGAAGACGCTTTCCGCCAATACCTGTTGGAACTGGATGCCAAGAAGCCGGTACTGGTGTGCGGCGACCTGAATGTGGCGCATAAAGAAATAGACCTGAAGAATCCGAAGACCAACCGGATGAATGCGGGCTTTACCGACCAGGAGCGCGAGAAGTTCCAGACATTGCTGGATGCCGGGTTTATCGACACGTTCCGCTATTTCTATCCCGACCAGACGGGCATTTATTCGTGGTGGTCGTACCGCTTCAAGGCACGCGAGAAGAACGCGGGGTGGCGCATCGATTATTTCCTGACCTCTGCCCGCCTTGCCGATAAGCTGGAGAGCGCGACCATCCATACCGAGATATTCGGTTCCGACCATTGCCCGGTAGAAGTTTGCGTGAAGTTATGAAAAACGACGGGTTTACGTTCCGTAAGCGGATAAAGAGCTTCAGGTATGCTTTCCACGGCATTTACCTGCTGGTGCGCCATGAGCCGAATGCGCGGATACATTGCTTTATCACGGTTTGCGTGCTGGTGGCAGGTGTCTTGCTGGAGATTTCTGTCACGGAATGGATAGCGGTTTGCCTGTGCATTGGCATGGTGCTGGCGGCGGAGGCGGTCAATTCCGCCCTCGAAGCCCTTGCCGACCGCGTATCGGAAGAGTATGATGAGGCTATCAAGCGCACGAAGGATTTAGCTGCAGGTGCCGTCCTGCTTCTGGCGATGGCTTCGGTCGTGGTCGGGATGTTGATATTTGTCCCTAAATTGATATAACGGGAAACGGATGAAAAAGTTTTTACTTGTCTTTTTGGCTTGGTGGGTCGGACTGCTTTCTTTATCCGCCCAGCAAGTGGAAATCGGCGGTGCGCGCAAGGCGGTACGCACCTCGGGCGATGTGGGTGCCATCGTATTGCCTGTGGCGGGGCTGGCCGCCGTGTTGATTCAACAAGACTGGCAGGGATTGAAACAGGGCGTGTTCTCTGCCGTAGCTACGGCGGGCATCACGTATGCCTTGAAATACAGCATCAAGAAAGACCGCCCCGACCATAGCGACCGACATTCTTTCCCCTCGATGCATACAGCCACCTCGTTTGCAGCGGCTGCCTTTATCCAGCGCCGCTATGGCTGGAAGTGGGGGCTTCCGGCATACGTCCTTTCCACGTATGTGGGTTGGAGCCGGGTATATGGAAAGAAACACGACGCTTGGGATGTATTGGCGGGGGCGGCTATCGGAGCCGGATGTTCGTACCTGTTCACCCGTCCGTTTGCCAAGAAACATCAGCTTGCCGTTCATCCTGTAGCCGGCGAAGGGTGTTACGGGCTTTATGCCTCTATGCGCTTCTAAGGATTGCCTTCCATCCTGCTGTAAATAAAAAAACGCAAAGCCCTCGGGGTTCATGCCCGGGAAACTTTGCGCTTTGATATGATTGTATTTAAAGGACTTTTCCGCTATCAGCAGAAGTAGTAGAGGAATGTAGCGATGCCTTCCAGCGCTTTTTTCTTCTGTCCTTCTATTTCGATTTGGAATTTGATTTCAGCCTTTGCCGTGCCGCGCAGGTTGACCAGCGAGTGCAAGACAGCCGTCAGGCGGATGCGTTGCCCCGATAATACGGCTTGGCCGAAACGCATCTTGTCCATGCCGTAGTTCACCATCATCTTCAGGTTGTTCACTTCAATAATCTGGTTCCAGAAGTACGGGAGCAATGACAAGGTCAGGTATCCGTGTACGATGGTGCTCTTGAAGGGGCTTTCCGCCTTGGCACGTTCCACGTCTACATGAATCCATTGGTGGTCTAATGTGGCATCGGCAAACTGGTTGATGCGTTCTTGCGTTACTTCCAGCCAGTCGGAGGTACCGATGGTCTGTCCTAATAATTTTTCGAATTCTTCGTACGAATTGATAACAACTTTACTCATATACCTTATATCTTTTAAATCCTGTTATGATGAGCAAAGGTAATTAAATTTTCATAGAAGCCACGCATCACTTCTTTATATTTTTGCTAATATATGTCAGATTTTGTGTGCTTTTTTTCTATTTTTACTTAAATTTTAAACCAAAGTTAAATGGAAGGACGTGATAAGGGGGATGACTCGTCCTCTTGTTTTAGGCTGAAATATAAATTATATCCATAATAATATAAAGGAATATGGCGCAAGCTTGCTAACTTTGTATCAAGAAAAATAAATACGAATCAGATAAAAACTCAGAAGTTATGGACCATCCGAATACCAAGAAGCAGACCTTTCCGGTGCTGGGCATGAGTTGTGCCGCTTGTGCCGCACGGGTAGACAAGACCTTGAACCGCCAGCCCGGCGTATGTTCGGCAAGTGTGAATTATGCGGCGGCTACCGCTACCGTAGAATATGATGCGGAGCTTTGCTCGCCTGCCCGGTTGAAGCAAGCCGTGCAGGATGCGGGCTATGACCTAGTGACCGATACGGAAAAGAACAGTGTGGAGGTGGCGGAGAGCGCACATACCGAGCGCTACAGGCATTTGCGCTTCCGCACCTTGTGCGCCATTGCCCTGGCTTTGCCCGTGGCGGTCATCGGCATGTTCTTTATGAATATGCCCTATGCCGATTGGATTATGTGGATACTTTCCACGCCCGTGGTTTTCTGGTTGGGGAGAGGATTCTTCATCAATGCCTGGAAACAACTGAAGCACCGTTCGGCGAATATGGATACGCTGGTGGCAAACAGTACCGGCATTGCTTACCTGTTCAGCCTGTTCAACCTGTTCTTCCCCGATTTCTGGCTGGAGCGTGGCGTGACGCCTCATGTCTATTTCGAGGCGGCAAGCGTCATCATCGCCTTTATCTTATTGGGGCGCACTCTGGAGGAACGTGCCAAGGGGCAGACCTCCAATTCCATCAAGAAACTGATGGGATTGCAACCTCGCACCGTGACCCGTGTGAATGCCGACGGTACGATGCAGGTGGTGGATATCGCTCAGGTGATGCCGGGCGATGTCCTGGAAGTGAAGCCGGGCGAGCGTATTGCGGTAGACGGTAAGGTGAGCGAGGGAAGTTCGTATGTCGATGAAAGCATGTTGAGCGGGGAGCCTGTTCCGGTGTGGAAGAAGGAAGCCGACAAGGTCTATGCCGGTACCATCAACCAGAAAGGAAGTTTCCGCTTCTGTGCCGAAAAGGTAGGTGCCGACACGATGCTGGCACACATTATCCGTGCCGTTCAGGACGCCCAGGGAAGCAAGGCTCCGGTACAGAAACTGGTCGACAAGATAGCCGGTATTTTTGTGCCTACGATTATGGGCATCGCCTTGCTGACCTTTATCCTCTGGATGGTACTGGACGGAGAGAACGGTTTCACCCACGGCCTGCTATCCGCCGTGACGGTATTGATTATCGCTTGTCCCTGTGCCTTGGGACTGGCTACCCCGACCGCTATCATGGTGGGTATCGGTAAGGGAGCCGAACAGGGCATTTTGATAAAAGACGCCGAAAGCCTGGAGATAGCCCGCAAGATAGATACCATTGTGCTCGACAAGACAGGTACCATCACCGAAGGCAAGCCCGTAGTGACCGATGCGGTATGGCATACCGCGGATGTCCGTATGCAAGCCGTGCTTTGTGAGCTGGAGAGACATTCCGAACATCCGCTGGCAAGTGCCGTGGTGCATTATTTCGAAAGCCAACCTTCAGTAGATAGCGTACCCTCGGTAAGTCAGGTGGAAAGCCTGACAGGGCAAGGTATCCGCGGAAGTGTGGACGGCAAAATGTATTATGCGGGAAATCTCCGTTTGTTGACAGATAACGGTATCCGCATTCCGGAGGCATTGCAAAAGCAGGCGGAGGCGTTCGCTTCCGAAGCCAAGACGGTTATCTGGTTTGCCGATGCCGGAGAGGCATTGGGCGTATTTGCCATAGCCGACCGCATCAAGCCGACTTCGAAAGCCGCTATCGAGGACCTGCAACGCCAAGGCATTTCGGTCATTATGCTGACCGGAGACAATCGGGTGACGGCACAGACCATCGCCCGCCAGGCAGGTATCGGGGAGTATCGTGCCGAGATGCTTCCGCAAGACAAGGCGGAGGTCGTCAAGCAGCTTCAGGCGGAAGGCAAGCATGTGGCGATGGTGGGTGACGGCATCAACGACAGTTCGGCGTTGGCACAAGCCGACCTCAGCATCGCGATGGGGCAAGGAAGTGATTTGGCGATGGATGTAGCTAAAATGACCTTGATTTCGTCCGACCTGAGCAAGATAAGCGACGCCATCCGTCTTTCGGTATTCACCACCCGTACCATCCGCGAGAATCTGTTTTGGGCGTTCATCTATAACCTGATAGGCGTGCCCATTGCCGCCGGTATCCTGTATCCGATTAACGGATTCCTGCTCAATCCGATGATAGCCGGAGCAGCTATGGCGATGAGTAGTGTAAGTGTGGTGACCAATAGCTTGCGCCTGCACCGGAAACGTATCGGGAAGGAAGCGGAAACCGCCCAGATTGTGTCGGAGCCTGCTCCGGAAGTCAAGGAAACCGTAGCGAATGCTCAGCCCGAAACGAAAGAAACACCTGCCGCTCAAGGTGTGACCCGTACTTATCACGTAGAAGGAATGATGTGCAACCATTGCCGCACGTATGTGGAAAAGGCGTTGAATTCCATCGCAGGTGTCGAAGCCCAAGTCACGCTAGACCCTCCTGTGGCGACCCTTACCTATACCGACGGCAAGGTGCTTCCGCTGGAAACCTTGCAGCAGGTGATAAGCGAAAAGGCAGGCGATTATACGATCAGTGAGGGATAAGATTCTCTATTTTGTGGTATCGGGCATTTGGTCGTTTAAAATAAAATCGTATCTTTGTCTCATTGATTATGTTTGAAACAAGGAGAAAATATGAAAAAGACCCTATTGAAAAGTTTATTATATACAGTTCTGCTGGCAGGCATCGTTTCGCTTGCTTCGTGCAAGGATGATTATCCTCCCATTTCGCTGGCAGTATCTTTGGATGGTAATAGCATAAGTTTTACGGATGAGGTTTTGGTGATGAGCCCTTACAGTGCCGGAGTTACCTTTCACATTTCGGGAGGTGACGGTATGTATCTCATCAACAATCCGGATACGGCGGTGATTGATTACCGTTATAACGGAGATGAACTGACCGTGATTCCGGTAGGGCTGGGCGATGCGGAACTGCTTATTACTGACCATGAATGGAATAAATACACGTTGCAAGTTTCCGTAGCTTATCCCGAAACAATCTACGAGATAGGAGATGTTGAGGGAGTGGTATATGGGGCAGACCTGACACAAAGCCAAACCCTCGCCATCCGTACGGATATTGAAGCCAATGCACCGGTACAGGCTGGAGGCAAGTATGTATTTACTTATACCGATAAAGGAGGCACGTCGGGTATTGTGACGATTTACCCTTCAGCTTCATCGGGCAATACGTTGCATGGCATCTTTACGGAGAAGATAGCGCTTCAACAGAGCGAGATACATATCGAACTAACCGACGGAAGTACGTACAATTACATCCTAGAGGTGGCTTCTGCAGCGTCCGTTCCTATCGGAAGCCGTACGGATATCATACCGGCACGTGTGTTGTGGCAAGACGTGACCGAGACGTACCGTTCGCTTTATCCGGCATTGGAGAAGGCTTATTGCGTGCAACACATTCCGAGTGAAGGCATCTGAGCATGACGGAACGCATCGAACTTCAGGCATTCGATTTGTTCCGGCGAATCGAAGAGATACACCGCAAGCCGCCGTTGGCTCCCGAAAATATACCGGCTAAATATGCGGCTTTATATAAGGTACTGGAAGAAGCGTGTTATGAGCTGACGCGTGAGGTCACTCTTTCGTTCTCCAACTTGTTCTCGCGGTTGGACTATGTATGCAAGGAGAAAGGCATGACCCCTTCCGACCGTTTTGCCGTCCAGACCATGCGTCGTAATGGCAAGAAGGCTATGGGAAATGGCGAATCAGCCGATAAAGAGACATACCTCGCTGATTTGCGCGCCTTGTGCCGGTTTGTATCCTTGGCTTTTGGCGAGGACATACCGGTGTCGCTCTTGACAGAACTTCCCCATCAGAACCGCCCTTATCATGACTCCTTATTGAAGCATGTGCCCTATGTGCGTGCGGTTGTTTCCAGTTGGACCGAAGAAAAAATCTATGCCGCGACCGATAACGAGGAAGACCCGTTTATCGTTATCGACTATATGCAAGGGGGATATGATGGCGACTTGACATACTTGCGTGACCTGCTTGCCGAGAATGTGCAATTGAACCTGTTGGATGTGCGCATCAACGAACATCACGAGTATGTGCCCAAACTGGTGGTGGTCCATCCCGATTATCTGATTGACATCAGTGCGCTGGCTGCCTGTTTCCGCGAGTACGGCCATCATCCGCTCAACTATTTCATTCATAAAATCAAGCCGAAGGCAAACACTTATCACATCTTATTGGGAAACCTTGCCGGGCGGTTCCTGGATGATTACATCAATGAGGAGGAAAACGCTCCCGTCACCTATGCCCATACGATGAAGAAATTTTTCGCTTCATCAGCATTGGAGTTCTGTACGTGCGAGCTTCCGGATAATTTCCATTCCCTGGCACAGACGCAGATGATGAACATCCGTTCGTTCGTACACGATATCCTGCCGCATAACCTGGAACATTTCGACCGGAAGCATACCCTTCTGGAGGCTTCTTTCATCTGCGAGAGTCTGGGGATTCAAGGGCGTGCCGACTTGTTGCAAAAAGACTTGAAGGTGCTTATCGAGCAGAAGTCGGGCAAGCGGGATGAATATAACCATCGCCATAAAGAAGACCATTTCGTGCAGATGATGCTCTATCAGGGCGTGCTGATGTACAACTTCGGGCTGGGTGCCGACGATGTGCAGACCCTCTTGCTTTACTCGAAGTATCAGGACGGATTGATGCTGGAACATTTCTCGGAGAACTTGTTCCGCGAGTGCATCCGTTTGCGCAATTACATTGTGACCGGTGAAGTGGCATTGGCGAACGGACACATAGATGCCATTATCGACCAGTTAGATGTAGAGACATTGAATGAAAAGAAAGACTACGGCACACTCTGGACCCGTTATCAGGAACCCGAGTTGAGCCGTTTGATTCTTCCCCTCAAAGAAGGCGACCCGCTGGAGCAAGCTTATTTCCGGCGATTCTTCACCTTTGTGGCAAAAGAGCAATTGCTGGGCAAGACCGGAGGAAACACTGATTCTTCGCGCGGCTTTGCCGGATTGTGGCATACTCCGCTTGCCGAAAAGATTGAGGCAGGCAATATCTTGCTGGGCTTGCAGATTGCTTCCCGCCGCCAAAGTGCACCCGGCAAGGGATATGACCTCATCGAACTGAACGTTCCGAGGCAAGGCGATGATTTCCTGCCCAATTTCCGTACCGGGGATATCGTGATTCTGTATGCTTATCATGATTTGCCCGATGTGCGCCGTCATATCCTGATGAAAGGAAGCTTGATGGAAATACATCCCGAACGGATACTTGTGCAATTGCGCAACGGGCAACAGAATCCGGACCTTATCGGTTCGGATACAGACACTTTTGCCATTGAGCACGATTATTCGGACATTTCGGCTTCCAATGCTTTCCGTGGACTTTATACGTTTCTTTCTGCTTCTGCCGAGCGCAAAGCCTTGTTGTTGGGAAAGCGTATCCCGACGCGTGACACTTCGCGCACGCTGAACGGTTCGTACGGAAGGTTTGATGACTTGATATTGAAAGAAAAACAATGCGATGACTATTTTCTGCTGGTCGGGCCTCCGGGTACGGGCAAGACCTCGTGTGCCTTGCGTTATATGGTAGAAGAGGCGTTGACCGAGCCCGATAGCACCTTGTTGCTCCTGTCGTACACGAACCGTGCCGTTGATGAAATCTGCAACATGCTGGTCAGTTCGGGCATTGCCGAGTGCCATCCCTTTATCCGTATCGGCAACGAGTTGGCTTGCGACAAGCGTTTTGTGCCTTATCTGTTGAAGAATAGCCTGGCAGAGTGCCCCAAGCTGGCAGATATCCGTGCCAAGATACTTCGTACCCGTATCTTTGTCGGGACTACAACCGCCATCAGCAGCCGTCCTTACCTGTTTGAGTTGAAATCTTTCACCCTCGCCATCATTGATGAGGCTTCGCAAATATTGGAACCTGACCTGGTCGGTATCCTTTCGGCACAGCATCAGGGAAAGCATGCCATCGGCAAGTTCATTCTGGTAGGCGATTACAAGCAATTGCCTGCCATAGCCTTGCAGGGCGAGGAAGAAGCCCGGGTGACCGACCCTTTATTGCTCGGTATCGGACTGGAGGATTGCCGCAATTCGCTTTTCGAACGATTGTACAGGCAAAGCAAGCCGGAGTTCCGTAGCGTGCTTCAGAAACAAGGACGCATGCATCCCGCCATTGCCGAGTTTCCCGACCATGCGTTTTACCTTCGTGAGCAATTGGAACCAGTACCGCTTCCGCACCAGCAAGAAACTTTGCCATACACTTCCGTAGAGCCGGAAGACAATCTCGACCGCTTGATGTTGCACCGGCGGATGGTATTCATTGCTTCCGAAACGCCTTCCGACATACAGCATTCTGATAAAAGTAATCTGGAAGAAGCACGCATTGTTGCCGCCTTGCTCCGTCGTATCCATCGTTTTGCCGGAAAAGATTTCGATGCCGGCAAGACGGTCGGTGTTATTGTGCCTTATCGGAACCAGATTGCCATGATTCGGCGTGAGATTGCTGCTTTGGGCATTCCGGCACTTGAGGAGATTTCCATCGATACCGTCGAGCGTTATCAGGGAAGCCAACGTGATGTGATTATCTATTCGTTTACCGTGCGTGATTTTAACCAACTGAATTTCCTGACCGCCAATACCTTCCGTGAAGGAGACTCGTTGATTGACCGCAAGCTGAATGTAGCCATTACCCGTGCCCGCAAGCAGCTTTTCCTGGTAGGCAATCCGCACGTGCTGGGAGCCAATCTTACATTTTATAAGCTGATGGAATACATCCGTATCCATAACGGTTATATCCATGTCCCGTTTGACCGCTTTTGCCGGGGCGACTTTGACTTGCCCGATGCGGAGCCGGGATGGGAGTTGTGTTCGGATAATTATCCGCTTGCCCCTACGTTTGCCCAGGCGTTCGATGCTTTGGTGGCAGACCTGCTTCCTGCCGGAACCAATACAGTCACCGATGATGCCCGTATCCGTGAGCAGATAGCTTATGGACGATACGATTTCAGGCAGACCGATGAGTTGGCACACCGGGTGCAGTTCCACACCTTTTATTATATGCGCCGTAGTTATAGTGCTGCCCGTGCTTTCTACGAAGTGATAGGAAGCTGGCTGTTTTCATCCATACGCAATGCGTCGGGACGGGTTGTCTTTTGCGATTGGGCATACGAGAGCGGAGCTTCAGGCATCGCTTTTGCAGATGCATGCCGGCGTTTACCACATCTCGATTGCACGTATGTGTGCGTCAATCCGGTAGAAGAAATGAGGCAGGTAGCCCGTAGTCTGTTCCGGTCGGAGGCATACCGGCATGTTCAGGCTAATTTCTATCCACAAGTAGAAGATATTCCCCATACGTTTTGGAAAACACATGCAGTCGTGTCGGAACTGGTAATCTTTAATGTATCCAGTCTGTTCGACCGCATTTCTCCCCGTGAAGCACATCAGTTGGCTATGCAATTGAATCGCTTGATAGCCGCTTACCCGCTCAATCAATATGCTGTGTTTTACCGGGATGATACCGGAGAGTGTGCCAATAATCATTCGTATCAGGCTTTTTGCACCCGCTTGACTCCGGCACTTGTTCCGCTCAACGAGTGTATGCCATTGGATGGATTGTTTTATTATAACCGAAGGACAGCCCATGTCCCGCTTGCTGAAACCTTTGTATATGAAGTACGGACCAATCATTGAAAAAAAACGAACTATGAATGTAACCATGCAGAAACGTGCCATTATTGTCGGAGCAACTTCCGGTATCGGGTATGAAATCGCCCGCTTATTGTTGAAAGAAGGCTGGATGCTGGGGATAGCTGGACGCAGGGAAGGCTTGTTGAAAGCTTTCCAGCGTCAGTCTCCTTCCCGCATCTGCTATCGGGTGCTTGATATCCGGAAAGAGAATGCCGAGTCCGAGCTGGAAGCTTTGATGGCAGAAACAGGAGGGATGGACTTGTATGTGCATTGTTCGGGTATCGGACATCAGAATTTTGATTTGTCGTCAGATGTTGAGGTTGATACTGCCGAAACCAATGTGACCGGGTTTATCCGTGCCGTAGGAGTGGCGTTCCGTTATTTTATCCGGCAAGGGAAAGGGCACATTGCCGTTATCAGTTCCATTGCCGGAACAAAGGGATTGGGGATTGCTCCTGCCTATTCGGCGACTAAACGTTTTCAGAATACCTATCTGGATGCGCTTGAACAGCTTGCCCGGATGCATGGAAAAACGCATGTCTGCTTTACGGATATTCGTCCCGGTTTTGTCAAGACCGACTTGCTGAACGATGGGAAACATTATCCTTTGCTGATGCATCCCGAAAAGGTGGCACGGCATATAGTCCGCGCCATCCATCGCAAGCAACGTGTAGTGGTTATCGATTGGCGATACCGTTTGCTTGTATTGTTTTGGCGAATGATTCCACGCTGGTTATGGAAACGTTTGCCGATTAAGAATTAAGAGCAGAGCCGGATAGAAAGACCGTTGCTCCTGTTAGTTCCGCAAGAGTTGCATTGCCTTTTGTTTGGATGAATCGAATGTCAGTGTGTCCAGAATTTCCCGAAGGTTTTCCTTGTCGGTTATTGCTGGAGCCAGTACACGCAGCATAGTCAGCTTGTCATCATCGAAACTGTTCAGTTGGAGCAAGCGTGCGCATTGCCCGCATGTAAAGTCCGTACGTTCCGTTTCTTCTTTCAATAGCTTGAGCCGGTCGTCTTCGAAGGGTTCTTCTTTCATCCTTTTATAGAACGTATTGAATTGTTTCTCGTTCAGAGTCATGGTATGACGTTCCGGCGTCGGTATATTGGGATAAGAAGGAGGGCACACTACTCTGGGAGGGGTAGGATGTGTCGGATATACGGGTGTATCGAACGAATCCATAGCAATGACTTTCCCGTTGCTGAAGTCGACGGTTACATTGACCGGCTGATTGCCGTATGCATAATAGCAGTTCCGGTATTCCCATTGCTCTATGCCTCCGTTGAAACGGGTATAGTCAGGTTTTCCCAGCATGGCTTGTACTTCGTTTTGCGACATGCCCGGGCGTATGTTGCTCACTTTTTCTTTGTTTGATGCTGTAAACAAGGAACCACATCCGCAGGTCAGTATGCACAGTGCTCCTATCAATAATCCTTTGCTTAATGTTTGTCTCATATCTTCGGTTTTTATTTTTATGAGTGCAAAGCTAATCAAAACGAGGCTATTGTCCCAAGGATAACCGCTATTTCGGGATAGGAAATTTCCTATAGCTGATAGGGATTTGCCCGACTGGTTCCCTTACATAGGGCGGCAAGTAATTTTTAATTTTCCATTCCCGATGTTTATATCGAAACGGATTTTACCCTATTTTTGCAGCGTTATTCAAAGAAGAGACGATATGATTGCGATAGACTTTACTTCTACTGCCGCTGTGCTGGTTGGGATAAGTGGTATCTTTTGGGTGATTCAGATGTTGTATGTGTTAGGTTTGTACAGTCGTCTGCATCGGCATTTCCGTCGAAAGGAAAATCCGGAACCTACTGAATGGCCTCCGCTTTCGGTGATAGTCGTGACCAAAGATACCGGTGAGGCATTGGAAGAGAATCTGATAGCTCTGTTGGAGCAGGATTATCCGGTGTTTGAAGTTATCGTCGTCAACGACCAGTCGGCTGGTGAAGACGATTTGATACTGAAGCGTCTGTCTGCCGCGTATGCCAATCTGTATATAACCTTTATTCCCGAAACAGCCCGTTATGTGAGCCGGAAGAAATTGGGAGTGGCAATGGGCATCCGTGCCAGCCGTTATGAATGGATAGTAGTCACCAGTCCGTATGCCCGTCCCGAAAGTAAAGAGTGGTTGAAAAGCCTTGCCCGGGAGATGACACCCGAAACCGATGTTGTATTGGGGTATAGTAATTATCGGTATAAAAAAGGATGTTTTGCCCGTCGCGTCATTGCCGATTCGTTTTTTCATTCCTTGCGTTACCTTAGTATGGCACTTGCCGGACATCCCTACATGGGTGTTGGCGATAATCTGGCTTACCGTAAGCAAGCCTATCAGTTGCACAAGGGTTTCAGCGACCACTTGAAATTACAGCGGGGGGACGACGATTTGCTGGTGAATGCCATTGCCAACGGAAGGAATACCCGTGTGGCACGAGACAAGGAGAGCATTGTGCGTTTGCCGGTGCCGGCTTTCAAGCAGACTTGGCGGGAAGAGAAGATGGGCGCTTTGGCTACGGCACATTTCTATCGGGGCATGATGCCTTTGTTCAATGCCTTGGAGACAGGAACGTGCGCCTTGTTCCATCTGGCTTGTGTCGCGGCTTTGGTTATAGGCGTGATGCATGAAGAATGGATTGTTGCAGGCATGGCGGTCGCTTTATGGCTGGTCCGTTTCCTTACGGTGATGCACGTGTGGTATCATACGGCATGGGATTTGGGAGAAAAGTTCGGGTTGTTCTTGCCTGTATTCGATGTATTGCGTCCGTACTGGAGCTTTATCCGTCATATTCGTTTCGCCTTTTGCCGGAAAGAAGTCTTCTTGCGGAAATGATTACCGGTTGAAGAGCTCGAAGGTGAATTTGCAGCCCACGGAAGTGAACTTGCCTTGTTCGTTGCCGATAAATACACCGAAATCGAAAAGATGTGTGCCTATTCCATAGCCTAATTCGATGTACGGATTAAGGTGAGGCATGAAGAGGATGCCTGCGTAGATACGTTCTTTTTGGATGAAAGAAAGCAGGCGACCTACGGGATAAAGCAGTAGGAAAGGCGTTTCGTAGGTCATGTTGCCACGGATATAATGACGTGAAGCATTGTACCAGCGCGAGTCGAGCATCTGGAAAGTGCCTCCGATATCGTCGTTCCATCCTTGCGGTAGGTTGCGGTTGGCAAAATTAACATAATCTACGAAGTACATATTTTCTTGATTGCTGAAGAATCCTCCCCCTATGTGGTAAGCGATGGTATGCAAGCCGCGTATGCGGATTTCCTGTTCGGCGGAGATTTCGAAACGTTCATATTCCCCCGAATCATCAAGTACGCGGATGCCTCGTTCGTAGTCGATAAGGAAAGTCGGATAGCGTGAACCGACATTTACCTTACGGTTGCCGTTGGCGTAGTAATAATACATGCCCGGTGTCCATTCGATGCGCAGGCGGGGCGCAAAGCTGTTGTAGTGCAGGCGTACCCGTTCTGCCACTTCAGGGGTTCCGTTGACGGCATGACGCCAGTGCATCGAAATACCGGTCCAAAGCGTCAGTCCGTTGATGATTTCAATGTTGTGCGAGATATTGAGATACACATCCTTAAAATAGTCCAGGTTCAGTCCGTCGAAACTGAAGGTGCTGTCGGGTTGTGCCTGTAGCTGGTCGAGCACGACACTACTGTAAATGCGGTTACCGTTTCCTGCACTTAAATAGATGGAACCGTGTTTGCGGGGATTGTAGACATATTCGCCGTCGATTTTGGCATAAAATTCTTTTTTGGTAAAGTTATAACCGATTTGCGGCACCAAGTGAAGCAGTTTGCCGTTGTGGAAAAGTTTGTTGTACTTGAATTCTTGTCGGTATGAAATGCCGTTTCGGTGGCTGTAGCTTATCAATAGCGGATTGATAAGCGGTGAGCAGGATATGTTTCCTACCTTATTAAAATCGATGTTGTAGCTGCTTATCAAGGCGTCTCCCATTTGTCCGAGCAATACCAGGTTCTTCTTGAATTTGGTCGGGGGAGCCTTTAGGGTATCTTCCGGGCTTATCCGGTGACGTGCGTCGTATGCCCGGTAAAGGCTGTCTTCCTGGTCGCTAAGCGGCAAGGGACGTATGCGGGCAAACGAATCGCGGTTATGCATCAGGCGGGTTGTGTCGCAGGTCAGTGTGTACGAGTCGGTAAGGTTATAATACTTTTGGTCTTTCGACAGCCATTTTTGGGGATTCGTTTGTTTGTCCTTGAACTTGATTTCTTCATAATCGAGCCAGCCTGTATAATTCATTTCCAGGTTATTCCGCAGGAACTTGAATATGACATCCAGATTCATTGTGCGGGGAAGGTATTTGGTCTCGGGCGTATCGCCCATGTGCATGGTGACATGAAAAGTTATCAGGTCATATTTCCCCCGGAAGTCCAGGTAACGGATGGTCCAGTCGTCGGAAGATACCCAGCACGAGCCTTCCAGCAGTTGGGTACTGGGATAGCGTGGGATGATGCGCAGTTTATAGATTTTCCCGTTACGCCGGTAAGCAATCGAGTCGAGCAGGTAATGATAGTGTATGCTCGACTCTTCGTTGAGCGGAGAAAGTACCTTGTCTTCCATGATGGAAGGGGCATAGAGGTTGAATTTCAGGAAATCCAGGATGTCAAAAAAGCGGCTTTCGCTTCCCGGGAAGGTTGTTGACATGGCTTGCACTTTCCGGTCGTAGATATTGGGAGCGGTGTAATGCAGTTTGCTGATAGATTCGTGGATATAGGTGTTTACGCCTTTCTCGAAGCGGAACATCGACGGGATGTATTTGATGATGCGGTTTTGCTTATGAATCTGCAGCATGCCTTTCAGGTAGAGGTCGGCTTTATATTCTTCCACTTCGGTGGCATAAAGAGTAGCAGCCTGGAATATATGTGTCAGGATGGAGTCGGGAGCAAAGGTTTTGGGTGGTAAAGATTCCTTGGCAGAATAAGTATTCTCTCCCCACACCGGACATGTTGCACACAGCAATAAAAGTCCCATCCAGCGTATGAAACCATATATAATTTTTATATTTGCCATTTATAAAGGCAAATATATAATAAATCCACGTGTCATCGGATGATTTTTTAAGGATTAAAATAAAGATTTTCATTTTTTCTTACTACCTTTGTGCTCCACAACATCGTTTTATAGCATCTATGGTAAAGAAGGAACTTACAGAAGCAGAGATTGCCGAAAGTATCCCCGATTTATGGCAACCTCTAACAGAGGCGCAACGTGAATATCTTGCGCAGAACTTTACGATTCAGAAATACAAGAAAAACGAAGTCATCTATTGTGAAGGTGAGACTCCGCAATACATGATGTGTCTGCTGAATGGTAAAGTGAAGATTTATAAGGACGGCGTCGGCGGGCGTAGTCAGATTATCCGTGTAGTAAAGAATAAGGAATACTTTGCTTACCGTGCTTATTTTGCCAAAGAGAATTTTGTAACGGCAGCAGCTGCTTTTGAACCTTGTACAATGTGTTTGGTACCCATGACGGTTATCGAAGACCTGGTAAGGCAGAACTCGGAACTGGCGATGTTTTTCATTCGGCAGCTGTCTAAAGACTTGGGGATTTCTGATGCGCGTACGGTAAACCTGACACAAAAGCATATCCGCGGGCGTCTTGCCGAATCGCTCTTGTTCTTGAAAGATACCTACGGACTGGAAGAAGACCAATGTACGCTGAGCATTTACCTGTCGCGTGAGGACCTTGCCAATCTGTCGAACATGACTACCTCGAATGCTATCCGTACGTTGTCGAACTTCGCTGCCGAGAAGCTGATTATCATCGATGGACGTAAAATCAAGATTGTAGACGAAGAGAAGCTGAAGAAAATCAGTAAAATCGGGTAACTCTTTTCCCGCTATACATATATTATTATAGATAAGAGTTTGTCGCCACAGCTTACACAGATTGGGGAAATCCTTTTTCGGTTCCCGTATCTGTGTAAGCTGTGGTTATTTTTTCATTGTTGCGATGAAGTGGCAAATAATCTGATAAAGCTTCTTCAGGTCGGTTTCTTCTCCACAAGCGGTTTCCAGCGGGCAGAATCCTGTCTGCTGGCGGTTGATGATATGAGGCACTTCTTGTGTGAATGAAAGTTTCACTCCGTATTGCCCGAACAGGTTACGGGCTGGCGTGCTCACTACATCGGTATAGACTTCCTTCATCCCGCCCAGTATCATCAGGGCGGCAGCGCCTTTGCCTATAACCTTGTCGGCAATGGAAGCTCCTTTCATAAAGGCAGGGTCGGTTTGATAAAGCTCGAACAAGTCGGCTACACCACGCTGCGTATAGGTGCGCGTCTCGCCCTGATTGGCGATGACGCACGAATAGTTTCCGGCATGGAGCCGGTCAATCAGTTCTTTCATCATAGGGTTTCCTGTTTCAGTTTTTCCACATACGCGTCAATGCGCTGCATCTCGTGGGGGATGTCGATGTATTGCGGGCAGTGCGGATTGCATTGCTTGCATCCGATACAGTGGGATGCCTGGCGCAGGCGGGGCACACTGCGGTCGTATCCTATCAGGAAAGCACGCCGTGCCTTGGCGTAGTTCTCATCCAGTTTGCTTTGCGGGATATTGCCTTCGTTCACACATTTATTATAATGCAGCAATACACCTGGAATGTCGATACCATAGGGGCAAGGCATGCAGTACTGGCAGTTGTTGCACGGGATGGTGGGGTATTCACGCATCAGCTCGGCTGTATCCAGCAGGAACTGCTGTTCTTCCTGCGTAAGCGGCACCAGTGGCGAGTAAGTGCGGATATTGTCTTGCAGGTGTTCCATGTAAGTCATGCCGCTTAGTACGGTCAGAATCATGGGCGGTGTGCCGGCAAAGCGGAATGCCCACGAGGCCACACTTCCTTCCGGGTTGCGTGTCTTCAGACGTGCCACGATGTGCTCAGGCACCTTTGACAGGCGGCCTCCTTGCAGTGGTTCCATGATGACCATCGGGATATGGCGTTTGGCGATTTCGGCATACAGGTAGTCGGCATTGACGTTGCCGGGGGTGGCATGCAGCCAGTCGGAGTAGTTCAGCTGAATCTGGATGAAATCCCAGTGCACCTGTTCGTGGTATGCCAGTATCTTGTCGAATTCTTCCTTGCTGCCGTGGAACGACCAGCCCAAGTGGCGGATGCGTCCGGCTTCCCGCTCTTTTACCAGATAGTCCAGCAAGCCGTTGTCGAGGAAACGGGTCTGGAAACTCCGCTTGCCCGTATTGCCCAGCGAGTGGAGCAGGTAATAGTCGATGTAGTCCACCTGCAGTTTCTTCATCGAGTCGTGATACATCTTTACGCTCGATTCGAAATCCGAGCGGTCGAAGTTCGACATCTTGGTCGCGATGAAATACTTGTCACGCGGATGGCGTTTCAGCGCGATGCCGGTAGAAGTTTCCGACCATCCCTGCACATATACTGGAGCCGTATCGAAGTAGTTCACTCCGTGTTCGATGGCATAGTCTATCAGGCGGTTCACTTCTTCCTGGTCGATGACGTTTCCGCCCTTTTCTGGAGCCGGAAGCGTAGGCCAGCGCATACAGCCGTAGCCTAATATGGACACATGGTCTTCCGAAGGCGGGAAGTTACGATAAGTCATCTTGCCGGTCGGCACAGGGCTTTCGGCTGAGGTTTCGGTCGTTTCTTTGGGTTTGCATCCCGACAGGGCTACGGCCGTACCTGCGGTACTGATGCCGACTATTTTCAGGAAATCCCTTCGGTTCATGCGGTTATCTTGTTTCTCCATAATTGCTTGAAATGTTTACGTTGTCGGTTAAATGATTCGGTGCACTTCGTGACCTTCTACATAGATGGCGCTGAGCGGACGGGCGGGACACAGGTTCTCGCAAGCTCCACATCCGATGCAACGCTCGGTGTCTACTGCCGGAATCTTGGGCGATTCGGGATTGGACGGGTCGGAAGCTATCATCATGATGGCTCCCGTCGGGCAGTGGCGGGCGCAGTTGCCGCATTCCTGTCCGTCGGTAAGCGGGATGCACCGCTCTTTCACCCATACGGCATGGCCTATCTGGATGGCGGACTTTTCTGCCTTGTCTATCTTCAGGATGGCACCTGCCGGACATACGTCGGCACACAGGGTACATTCGGGGCGGCAATAACCGCGTTCGTACGACATGGTGGGCTGCATGAACGTGTCGAGCGAGTTCGAAGGACGCAGCACTTCATTGGGACATGCCGATACGCAAAGCTGGCAGGCGGTGCAGTGCTGATACATGTGGCGTGCGCTTTGCGAACCCGGCGGGGTGATGGGAGTCTGCCGTTTGGGTGCTTGTTTGTCGATGATGTCTGCCAGTCCGCCGTCCAGCTTGATGATTTCGGCTTTCTTCACGGCCTGTGCCTTTGCCGAGGCTGCCAGCAGCAGCAACGAGCCTGCCAGCACCTCACGGCGTCCCTTGTCCTTCGGTTGCGAAGAGGCGGGCTGTTCTGTAGCGTCTGTTTTCTTCCCGTAAGCGAACCGGTAGTGGATAGCATCGTGCTTGCACTGGCCGAGGCAATCGAAGCAGGTGACGCACCGGCTGTAATCTACTTTCATGTTCGGGATATCGATGCAGGCGGCTTTGCAATGGCGGGCGCACAGCGTGCATTTCTTACACTTCTCCTTGTCTACTATTATGCGGAACAAGGCAAAACGCGAGACGAACCCCAGCACCGTGCCCACCGGACAGATGGTGTTGCAATAGGTGCGTCCGTTTTTCCAAGCCAGGATGCCGATGGCGACAACCATCAGCAGCGTCACGATGAATGTCGGAAGGCTTTTCAGCCACGTGCTTGTGCTGTATAAGGCATAACTGTCCATGCGTTCGGCAAAATAGGCAAGCACGTTATTCGCTCCGATCCATACGGGTTGGAAGAACTGGTTTGCCATGCGGCCGTAAGTGGCATAGGGGTCGAGCAACGCCGCGAGGGCATGAATGCCTGCGACAAGCGCCACGACCAGTACGGCAAGCATCACGTAACGCAGTACGTTCTTAGCTTTCGAATACGTGTAAGGAAGTTTTTTCTTTCCGCGTCCCAGGCGTGCCACGATGTCTTGAAAAATGCCCAGCGGGCAAATGACCGAGCAATACACCCGTCCGCACACGAAGGTGAGAATCAATAAAAAAAGAATGATACCGGCATTGAGAGCCAATACAGCCGGCAAAAATTGAATTTTAGCCATCCATCCCAGCCACGTGTGCAAGGTTCCGGTAAAGTCGAGAAACAGCAAGGTCAACGCGCAGATAGACAGAACGGCTACTACCTGTCTGATTTTTTGCAACATGATGATGTGTTTTATGTAATTTCCGATTGCAAAAATAGAAGAATTTGCTTTTTGTGATACAAGGGTAGAATTAAAACTTTCTTAATGTCAATAATTTATATCGGTTCTAAGTTGAATGCCGGATGCATGTCGTTACAGGAAATAAGAAAGGCTAGTTGATGTTTCAACCAGCCTTTCTTGTTGAGGTCCCTGGCGGATTCGAACCGCCGTGCACGGTTTTGCAGACCGCTGACTAAGCCACTCATCCAAGGAACCATTCTGATTATGTTCTTGCACTATGTTTCTCAAATGCGTTGCAAAGGTAGGACTATTTTTTGAATCTGCAATACTTTTCGCTGTTTTTTTTCGTTTTTCCTAAAATAATCGTCCGAAAGACAGACCGGCATACAACCGGTAAAGAGTTGGTGTTGCGATAATGTATTACGTGAATGAAACTCTATACCTCTGTATTTGTTTTTATTGACAGGTAATTAAGAAGCATATATTACTTTATTATATTCTGTTTGCAGGCTATGTTATTTTTATGTCCTCCAATCGGAAAACGTACGTCCTCCAATCGGGGGATATACGTTTTCCATACGTGGGACGTACGTCCTCCGTATGGAGGACATAAAAGTAAGCTGTCTACAGAGACATTCTTATTTATCCGAAAATTTGAACATTCTGCTGATGAAGCGTTTCTTTTGTTCTATATTTGGATGGACATAAAGGTAGAGAGTAGTTGAAATATTTGAATGACCTAAAGGACGCTGCTTAACATTGCCACTCCATTTTCAGTAAAAGCATAGGGTAATTTCCTTGCCCCCATTATAATGGAATTGGATGTCGCAAAATGCGATTTCCAATATTTCAATCAAAATTATACAATCCCCAGTATTTATTGAAAGATTACCTTATCTTGTCTAGACGCAAAAGTAATATAATTATCTGAGAAAGCACAACCGACGAGTTGTATCTTTAAAAAAATGTTTCTTACCTATTAAAGTCTGAAACTTAGGGCGTTGTGCCGGGTAATTCAAAAGGGAGGGGGAGGGGTCGTATTTGAGTCGTAAAAGGGTAGCGCAACCCGCCCTTTCGGTTTATGGAGCGGGCTGCGCTTGCTTATCGGTGTGCATCAAAAGGGTACATATACAGAGAAAGTCAGGTCGGAGAAGTGTCCGGTCCTTCCGTTGGCGGCGCCTTTATTGAAGTGCTTCAGCACGTCGAGGCATCCGTATTGGTAAGTGAGTCCCAGTTCGCAATGTTTTCCGGCGCGGTATCCTATCCTTGCCAGTACGGGAAGGTCGAATACGGCTTGTGGGCGTACATAGAGCGTAGGCGCTACACCCAGTCCGAAGAAGAACTTCTCGGTGATGCGGTAGTTCCAGCTTGCGGCTACGGATACGGGCATGATGAACTCGCTGAACTCTTTGCCTTCTCCCGCATTGTCATATCCGCTGTTAGACTTTTGGTTGTAGAACGGCGCATACCTGTTTGTCGTCATCCCTTGGAACCCGATAGTGAAGTCGAGGTCGAAGAACGATTTCTTTTCGGGGAGGAACCGCAGGCGGTATCCTATCATTCCGTTTCCCTTCAGGTTATGGTCGTACCTCAGTTCGTCGGTAGGCGGAAGCAGTTGTTTGTTGTCCTGCATGGGGAAGCCTATACCTCCGCCGATTAACACGCCGTGCTCCATCTTCTGCGCGAAGGCAGATACGGAGAATGCCACAAGTAATAAGAATAATAACTTTTTCATTTTGATTGTTGTTTAAATGGTTTGTTCTCATAAATTTGTGTGGCAAAATTAATGGCTTTTCCTGATAGGAGAAAAGGAATATCCGTTTTAGATATAGACAAGCCCGTGTTGATAATCAATGGTTTATAAGGAAATGTCTATACAAATGCTTTTGAACGGTCAGTTTAATTCCCCGATCAGATAGTCTAACAGGCTGGTTTGTGGCGGCAGGGTGATATTCAGCTTCTGCCGCAGGCGCAGGTTCTTGGTGTAAATCGTATTGGGGTTTACTCCTAAGAGCTTTGCCGAGTCGTTTCCGTCGAATCCCAGCAGGTAGAAGCAGCAATAGTTCCATTCGGATTCGCTGATGTCGGGATACCGTTCCAGCACATAACTTTTGAGATTGGGATAGATTTCGTTCACTTCGCTTGTGATTTGTGTCCAGAGTTCTTTGTTGAGCAGGAGCTTTTCGTTGGTATGTGTACGGGTAAGCTTCTGCAGCTTTTTATACATGGCGGAACGGGTCAGGATGTCTCTTTTCAGTTTGACGTGCATCTCTTTCAGCAGGCTGATTTCTGTCTGCAATCGTCCTATCTGTTCCTTTCCCTTTTCAGAGTCTTTCAGCAAAGCCTCCTTTTGCCGGATGTCCAGAAACAACTGTTGGGTCTGTCTTTTCAGTTGGATGGTTTCAGCCTGTTGGCGGACAAGTTTCTTTTCGTTTTGCTTTTTCTGCCGGTAGACGATAAAGGCGGAGCAGAACACCAAGGCAAGCGATATAAGGACGAGGGTCGTGTATTTCAGTTTCAACTCGGTGTTTTCGTTTTTCAAGCGGACGGTAGTGTACCGCTGTTCCAGTTCTGCCGCATGTGAATTAGCACCGAAGGAGGAGATGGAATCATAAAGCTCTTCCGTATTCTCCAGGAATTCTAAAGCTTGCTCATAGTTCTTTTCTTTTTTTGCAATTCGATAGTATTGGTAGTTTAGTGTGTACGACCGGGTATTTTGCGGGTAAATTTCCTGCAAAATCTTCTTTGCTTTGTGTAGTGCCCCCAACTCGATGTACATATCAATCAAGGTAATGTAATTGGGTAAATTATTTTTTGCTTGTCTTATTGACCGGGAGAGGTATTTTTCCGCTTGCTTATAGTCCTTGTTTATCAGATACAGGTTTCCGTATACGTTGAGTATGGAGCTGTACACTTCGTTGTCATTCAGGGCAGAAGCGATGGAGTCGGCTTCGCGGAGGGTCCGGAAAGCCAATGCAAGGGAATCGAGCTGAACATATTGGCGGGATAAGTCCCTTAAGGCGCAGGCATGGCTCCGCTCGTTCCCTGCTTCGTGGAAATAGGTGGCTGCTTGTCTGAACTTCTCGATAGAGAGCGGGAAATGGAACTGCAATTCGTACAGGCTGCCCATGTGCGAGCAGGCATATCCCATGACGTTGTATTCCCGGCTCCGTTCGGCGAGCATGAAAGCATCGGTATAGGCTTTGATGGCAGAGTCGGGTTCTTGCTCGTTGGCGTAGGCTTCTCCTAAGAACAGTTTTGCCTGTCCCTGCTCTTCGGGGGTGCCGTGCTTCCCGTACCAGTCTGCCGCATATTTCCAGTCGAATACCGGGAGTGGGTTTAAGGGGATGTGATAGGATAGCTTGCCGTAAATCATGCACCAGCGTGCGAAGCTTTCGTCGCTTAGTGTGTCCCGCTCTAATGCCGCGATAAGAGTATAGGCACTGTCCGGATTGTCTGCCAGCAATAGGCTTGCCCGGTCTAATGTCTTTTCGGAGTACGTCCCGTGTCTGCTACATCCGATAGCGGAGACAAGAAAAAGCAGACAAATGAAAAACGCCGTATGCTTCATAACTTCAGTGTTTGGTCTGTCGGTATATAAAATCCGGAGCCAAAATTAATGATTTTGCCTGAAATGGAAAAAGAGACATAGATTTCAGATATAGACAAACCCGTAGTGAGAATCAGATGCTTACGGGGAAATATCTATACACGGGCGTCTGATTCATTTCTTTTTCGCTTTCCGGCATCCTGCGCATCCACATCCACATCCGCAATCGGTCTGTCCCGGTTTCTTCTTCTTGAAGAACTTCAGGAAATGCCGTCCTGCATAAATGACGCAAAGCGCTACGATGATGTATACAAGGATATTCTGAATGTTCATGGGGTTTTGAGTTTTTAAGTTTTTGAGTTTTTAAGTTGACAAGTTGACGAGTTGACAAGTTGACAAGGTTTTTTTAAAATAAACACAGAGACACGGAGACACAGAGAACTAAATTATTTAATCTGTGTAATCTGTGTTTCACCTGATACCTTGTCAACTTGTCACCTGATACCTTGTCACCTGTTTACACAAACAGGCTTCCTATCTGATAGGTCAGGAAAGAGACTATCCAGGCTAATGCCGTGGTATAGCAGGCGGCGAAGGCTGCCCATTTCCAGCTTCCCGACTCGTTCTTGATGGCGGCTATCGTGGCGATACACGGGAAGTATATCAGCACGAAGAGCATGTAGCCGTATGCTACCAACGGGGTGATGGGGATACGTTCGGAGAGGTTGACGTTCTCGATGTCCTCCTCATTGGTATAGAGCACACCCAGCGTACTTACTACCAGCTCTTTGGCTCCGATGCCCGAGAGGATACCGATGCCCATCTTCCAGTCGAAGCCCAGCGGCTCGATGGCGGGCTCGATGGCTTTGCCTATCTGACCGATGTAAGAGTTCTCCTGTTGTTCGGCGGTGGTTTCGTATCGGTTATGGTTCGGATAGTAGCCGAGGAACCAGATGATGATGGACGCTATCATGATGATGCCTCCCATCTTCTTGAGGTATTGCGCGCCTTTCTCCCACGTGTGGCGTGCCACCGATTTTGCCGTAGGCATACGGTAGGGAGGAAGTTCCATGACGAAAGGAGCGTCTTCGCCCTTCACCAGAAACTTGCTGAAGATGCGCGCCATGAGCACGGCAAGCAGGATGCCGATGGCATAGAGCGAGAGCAATACCAGGCTGGCATGGCTGGGGAAGAACGCGCCTATCAGCACCAGGTAGATGGGCAGGCGGGCACTGCATGACATCAACGGGTTGATGAGCATCGTGACCAGGCGTGCCTTGCGGCTCTCGATGATGCGCGAAGCCATAATGGCGGGCACGTTGCATCCGAAGCCCATGATGAGCGGGATAAATGACTTGCCGTGCAAGCCCATCTTGTGCATGATTTTATCCATGATGAAAGCGGCGCGTGCCATATAGCCCGTATCTTCCATGAACGAGATGAAGATGTAGAGCAGCAGGATGTTGGGCAGGAACACGATGACTCCTCCCACACCGCCGATGATACCGTCGATGACCAAATCCTTGAGCGGCCCTGCAGGCATGTAGGTCTCTGCCAGCGAGCCGATGGCACCTACCAGCCATTCAATCCACTCCTGCGGGTAAGCGCCGAGGATGAAGGTGCACTCGAACATGATATAAAGGAAGAGGAAGAAGATGGGGAAGCCCCATATCTTATGGGTCACGATGCTGTCTACCACGCGGGTGAACGCCTCGGTATTCTGGTTCTTTTCTACGTAAGTCTCTTTGAGCGCGCCCGATATAAAGCCGTATTTGGCATCGGTTATCGCCTGTTCGCTGTCCTCGTTCATCACCTGGCGGATGCGTTCGGCCTCTTTGTCGCGTATTTGCATCACTTCCTTTCCGTTGGGCAGGGTAGCGATGATGTGTTGTTCGATGTCTTTGTCGTTCTCCAGCAGCTTGATGGCAAGGAAACGGGTGGAATACTTGTAGCGGATGTTCTCGTTCTTGCAGATTTCCTTCTTTACGGCGTCGATGCTTCGCTCCAGTTCCGGGCCGTGGTTGATGTGGATATGGCGGATGTAATTCTTCGAGTCGAATTCTTGCACTTCCTCTTTCTTGGTCCCGAACTTATGGTCGGGCGCGTATTGGTCATGCCATTGGCGAAGCTCGCGCAGGGCTTCGTCCTTGATTTCGTCTTTCTGCCCCATGAAGTCGGCACCTTCGTACAGGCCGATGATGACGTGGAACAAGGTGTCGATGCCTTTGCCCGTGCGGCTTACGGTAGGCACCATCGGCACGCCCAGCAACTGGCCCAGCTTGATATGGTCGAGTGTGTTTCCGCTGTGCTCCAGCGCATCGTACATGTTGAGCGCCACGACCATCCGCACGTTCATGTCGATAAGCTGGGTGGTGAGGTACAGGTTGCGCTCCAGGTTGCCCGCATCCACTACGTTGATGATGACATCGGGCGTCTCTTCGATGATGTGCTTACGCACGTAGAGTTCCTCGGGGCTGTATGCCGAGAGCGAATAAGTGCCCGGCAAGTCGACCAGCCTGAAGTGGTATCCCTGGAAATCGAAATGCCCTTCTTTGGCGTCTACCGTCACGCCGCTGTAGTTTCCTACATGTTCGTGTGCGCCCGAAGCCACATTGAAAAGCGATGTCTTTCCGCAGTTGGGATTTCCCACCAGCGCCACGTTGATAGTGCGCCGTTTGCCCTGCGCTATTTCTCTTAGCTTTTCTTCGGGTACGGGGATGTCTTCCGCTATCGGGTCCAACACTTCGTTTTCCTTCATAGAGGCGCGTGCTTCCTCTTCGCTCACCACTTCGATCATGGCCGCTTCCTGGCGGCGTAATGATATTTCGTATCCCATAATCTTGTATTTGATGGGATCTTTCAGGGGTGCGTTCAGGAGTACCTCTACTGTTTTTCCTTTGATGAAGCCCATCTCGATGATGCGGCGGCGGAATCCTCCGTGTCCCATCACCTTGATGATGACTCCTTTTTCTCCTGTTTTAAGTTCTGATAGTCTCATGGTTTTTGTTTATTTGGACGCAAAGATATAGGATAGATTTTTGCTATGCAAGTTATTTAGATTGTTTTTAAATAGAAACGCAAACGGGTTGCATTTTGTAATTTCTTTTGTCTACGTGCAGAGATGAATGCATATACGTGCGCAGGTCATTGCATATAGGTGCGTAGGTTGTTGCATATACGTGTGTGGGGCATTGCATATAGTCAGGTATTTTTTGTATCTTTGCTTTATGTTTCAGAAGAAGATTATGCAGTATATCCGCGATAAGGCCTTGTTTGCGGAAGGAGACAAGCTGGTCGTGGCACTGAGCGGGGGAGTCGACTCGGTGGCTTTGTTGCGTGTGTTAAACCAATTGGGATACCGGTGTGTGGCGGCTCATTGCAATTTCCGTTTGCGCGGGGCCGAGTCGGACAGGGATGAGGCTTTCGTGCGCGATTTGTGTGCCCGGCTGGACATACCCTTGCGTGTGACCGCTTTCGACACGAAGGCATACGCCGTCCGGAAGCGTATTTCGATAGAGATGGCTGCCCGCGAGTTGCGTTATGGCTGGTTCGAGGAAATCAGAAAGGAAGAAGGGGCGCAAGCCATAGCCGTGGCTCATCATCGTGACGATAGTGTAGAGACTTTCCTGCTGAATCTGGTACGGGGGACAGGCATTCAGGGTTTGCGGGGCATCGCTCCCAAGAACGGTCGTGTGGTGCGCCCGTTGCTGGAAGTGAGCCGGACGGATATTCTGGCTTATTTGGAGGAATTGGGACAAGACTATGTGACCGACAGCACCAACGGACAAGACCTGTTCATGCGGAACAAGATACGTCTGGACGTGATTCCCTTGTTGAAGGAAATCAATCCGTCGGTAAGCGAGACGTTGGCGGAGACCGCCCGCCGTCTTTCCGAAGTAGAACGGGTTTACCGTTCGGCCATGGAGGAAGCGTGCGGCAGGGTAAAGGATGCGGAGGGACGTATCTGTATCGCTCGTTTGTGTCGGGAGGTCGCTCCGCAGGCGGTATTGTTCGAATTGTTGCATCCGCTGGGGTTCAACGCGGCGCAGTTGAACGACATTTACCGGAGCCTGGAAGCCGAGCCGGGCAGGTTGTTCTACTCGGCAGGGTACGTGGTCTTGCGCGACCGTGAGTATCTGTTAGTGAAAAAGCGTGAGGCGGAGGATTCCGGCCTGAGCCTGCAACAGGAGTTTATCGAAGTGAAGCCGGGATTCCGGGTGCCACATGATGCCTGCACCGCTTACCTGGATGCCTCGAAGGTAAAGGCTCCGTTGATGTTGCGCAAATGGCAGGTGGGCGACAAGTTCATTCCTTTCGGTATGCGTGGTTTCAAGAAAGTGCGCGACTATCTGCGTGACCGCAAGTATTCCTTATTTGATAAGGAGAACCAGTACGTGGTATGTGCCGGCGAAGACATCGTCTGGCTGGTGAACGAGCGTACCGATAACCGTTTTCGGGTAACGGAGCATACCCGCCAAGTACTTGTGCTGAGGGTAAAAAAAGATACTCCAGCTACCTAAAATTTCATTGATAAGCATCATTCGGTAGTGCGATAACCCGAAACCTTTTTGTATATTTATGATAGTCTTTTTTATCGTATGTATAGCTTGAGGCTAGGATGTGTTTATAGCTTGTCGGGTTTAATGAAGCCAATAGGATTTCGTGGTTTTTCTTCCCGTTTCTTTTGGGCTTGCAGTTCTGCTAATGTCTGGTTAATGAGTTCCAACTGCATTCGTGTATCATCGTTGATGTCGTTGTAGTCGGCAAATACTTCTTCTATATAGTCTTTCAGTTCTTTGATTTCGTTTTGCAATTCAGCCAGTTTATCAGTTTTAGGTGATGTTATCATTTGTCGGATAGCGACAAATGCACGCATTATGCCCATGTTTATTTGTATGGCTACTTTTGAATTAAGGACACTACTTAACATGGCTACGCCTAATTCGGTGAAAGCATAGGGGTTACGTCTGACTCCCATTTTGATTGAATTGGACATCACAATTTGTGATTTCCAATCAGTTGTTTCTTCGTCAGTAAGTTGAAACATAAAGTCTTCGGGAAATCGTTCTATATTTCGTTTTACAGCTTGATTTAGTGTCCTTGTTTCTACACCATACATCTCTGCTAAGTCCCGATCAAGCATTACTTTCTGACCTCTTATTTCATAAATTTTGCTTTGTATAAGTTGAATTTGGTCCATAAAGCGTTACATTTTCTTATTTCTATATTAACGCTCATATTTTAAAAAGTGTATTCTCATATTTGATTTTAAACCCACAAAAAAAGATACTCCAGCCATTCTCTAATGGTTGGAGTATCACAACACAAAAACTAAACTAGACTTAGAAGCTGTTTTGATTTCATTCGATAAATTTGTTAAGCATGATTTGGATGAATGC
>UQVZ01000014.1 GCA_900544675.1 uncultured Bacteroides sp. | reverse complement strand
ATTTTATCCGCTTATGCAACTTATAATCAGGGATTTAATTTATAGAAGTCCCCTTTATATCTTTGCGCACGAGCTTTGGAGGCATTTATGAAAATGTTTTTACTTTCCTCCGTCGCTTCAGGTTCTTATATGGCTGTATATGCTGTATGAGTAGGTTTAGGGCAGATTTCGAGCCTTTTAGAAAATAATGATAAATGATTAACAGTTATGAAATACGCGCTTGTAACGGGAGGTTCCCGTGGATTGGGACGGGCTGTTTGTTTAAAGCTCGCTAAGATGGGGATTCCTGTCATTATAAATTTTCAGCATAACCGGGAAGCTGCCGAAGAAGTGAAATCATTGGTAGAGGAGGCAGGTGTGAGTGCTGAACTGATGCCGTTCGATGTAAGTGTAAAAGATGAGGTTGATGCCGCGCTTGCCCGCTGGGAAGAACAGCATCCGGATGATTACATCGCTTACTTGGTAAATAATGCCGGTATCCGTAGAGACAATATGATGTTTATGATGCCGGAACAAGACTGGCATCGGGTGCTTGATATCAGCCTGAATGGTTTCTTTTACGTCACTCAGCATCTGCTTCCGGGGATGATGATGCGTAAACATGGCGGACGGATTGTCAACATGGCATCGCTTTCCGGCTTGAAGGGAATGCCGGGGCAGACCAATTACAGTGCAGCCAAGGCAGCCCTTATCGGCGCAACCAAGGCGTTGGCTCAGGAAGTGGCAGTGCGTAATGTAACCGTAAATGCCGTTGCTCCGGGATTTATAGAGACCGATATGACTAAAGACCTTCCGGAAGACCAGTTGAAAGAGATGATACCTATGCGCCGTTTCGGCAAGCCTGAAGAGGTGGCTGCCCTTGTCGGATTTCTGTTGTCTGACGAAGCTGCCTATATCACGGGTGAGGTTATCTCGATAAATGGAGGTCTGTATACATAAACTGAGAAAGGCTGATGGATAGAAGAGTGGTGATAACAGGCATGGGAATATGGTCATGCTTGGGAACAGATATTGAAACGGTAAAAGATTCGCTCTACAACGGGAAATCGGGCATCGGTCTGGATAAAGAGCGTATAGCTTATGGTTATCGTTCGGGACTGATGGGGATGGTAGAGAAACCGGTAATAACACGTAAAGACCTTGATCGGCATACACGTGCAGGCATGTCGGAAGAAGCTGAGTTTGCCTATATGGCAAGCCGGCAGGCATTCCTTATGGCGCAGATAGACGATAATTATCTGATGCAGAATGAGGTGGGCTGCATTTTTGGCAATGATTCGTCTGCCAAGCCTGTGGTAGAGTCGGCAAGAATCATGGACGAGAAGCATGATACGGAGATGTTGGGTTACGGTCTGGTCTTTCAGTCGATGAATTCTACAGTTAATATGAACCTGTGTACGATATTTCATCTTAGGGGCGTTAACTTTACGGTCAGCGCAGCTTGTGCCAGCGGAAGCCATTCGATAGGGTTAGGATATATGCTGATTAAACAAGGACTGCAAGATGTAATATTGTGTGGAGGGGCTCAAGAGACCAATTATTATTCGATGGCATCGTTTGATGCCCTGAGGGCTTTTTCTGTCCGTATGGATGAACCGGCAAAGGCCAGTCGTCCGTTTGATAAAGACCGTGACGGACTTATTCCGAGCGGAGGTGCCGCTGCGCTTGTGCTGGAGGATTATGAACATGCTAAGGCACGCGGCGCTAAAATATTATGTGAAGTAGTAGGCTATGGATTTTCGAGTAATGGCGGAGGTATATCACAGCCTAGTGACGAGGGATGTGTGATAGCAATGTCGCGTGCGTTGAAGGATGCCGGTTTGACTCCGGATGATATTGATTATATCAATGCACATGCCACTTCTACTCCTCAAGGGGATATGTATGAAGCAAAGGCGTTGACGCGTCTGTTTGCAGGCAAACATGCATGGATCAGTTCTACTAAATCGATGACAGGACATGAATGTTGGATGGCAGGTGCAAGCGAGATAGTTTACTCTATCATCATGATGCAGAACCATTTTGTAGCGCCTAACATCAACTTGGAACATCCCGATGAATATGCACAATCATTGAAACTGGCTACCACGACCGTGGATACACCTTTAGAAACAGTATTAAGCAACAGTTTTGGTTTTGGAGGAACGAATAGTGCTCTTGTGATAAAAGCTGTGCATGAGAAAGAATGATAACATATCTAAAGAAATAAGCGTTATGAACAGAATTGTATTGTTTTTTGTCTTTTTATGGAGCATTTCCATGCTTCATGCGGCTGATCCGGTGAAATTGGTTAGCGGCGATATCTCTGTCTTTAAGCAAGAGGTAGTGGCTAATGTACTTATCGATGACCATCGGACGATTATTGACGGGAAAGACGAGCCGGCTGATGTTTACTATGGTGCACAAAGCCTTGAAAAGTATGAAAAGTTTGTGGCAGATGTTGACCGCGGACATGCAAGTTTCATTACTTACTTTAACGAAAAGAGGAAAGCGGATACGAAACTGACAATGGCAGAAGCGGATGTAGACGCTGAATATACATTGAAAGTTTATGTTTCATCGATGAATGTAGGTAATGCAGGAGGCATGATATGGGGATTTCACCGGAAAGCTGGAGGAGCTTTGATAAACGGAACCATGCAACTCGTTGAAAAGAATACGAATAAAGTGGTGTGTGAATTTGAATTTAAAAAGGTGAAAGGCTTATTGGCGCCGGTATTCAAAGCACGTGCCATTAGTGTGTACCGTTATCTTGCTGATGGACTTCTTGAAGTTGTAGAATGATGAAACTTTCACCTGCCCTTCATAAAGCCTATACAGCCGACCGCCTTTCGGCTCATGAAGCACAGCTTCGTGCACAATTTATCGCATGGGGACCGGCAATCTTTCAGGCGACACGTATCATGTTGAAATATGGGATACTGGAGATGCTGCGCAATCATGACGACGGGTTAGAGCGTGCAGACATCTGCCGTCTGAGCGGACTTAGTGATTATGCCGTGAAATGCTTGCTTGAAGCTTCTCTTTGTATCGGAACTGTGCTGATAGACGAACAGACAGGACGTTATAAGCTTGCTAAAACAGGATGGTTCTTGCTGGTAGATCCTGCTACCCGTGTTGATATCTGTTTTAATCATGATGTCAATTATGAAGGTTGGTTCCGTTTGGAAGAATCCTTTATTCAAGGCAGTCCGGAGGGGCTTCGTCATTTCGGAGATTGGGCGACCATTTATGAAGGTTTGTCTGCTTTGCCAGAAGAAGTGCAGAAATCGTGGTTCGCTTTTGACCATTTTTATAGTGATCATTCCTTTGAGGAGGCTTTGAAGATTGTGTTTGAAGCTTGTAAACCTCGTACGTTACTTGATGTGGGTGGCAATACAGGCAAGTGGGCGTTGCGTTGTGTCGGTTACGACAGACAGGTGGAGGTTACTGTATTAGACCTTCCGCAACAGATAGCAATGATGCTAAAGCAGATTGAAGGTAAGCCGGGAGCGGACCGCATTCATGGTTATGGTATCAATCTGCTGGATGAGGCTCAACATTTCCCGAAGGAAAAGCAGGTGGACGCTGTTTGGATGAGCCAGTTTTTGGACTGTTTCAGTATGGCAGAAATCGTGAGTATTCTGAAGAGAGTTCGTGAGGTAATGACAACCGATACAAGGCTGTACATTATGGAAACTCTATGGGACCGGCAGAGGTATGAACCTGCGGCGTTGGCTCTTACGATGACTTCTCTGTATTTTGCGGCTTTGGCGAATGGGAATAGTAAAATGTATCATACAGAAGATTTGGAATCATGCATCGGCGCTGCAGGTCTTTGCATAGATCATATATATGATGGTTTAGGGCATGGACATAGTATTTTAGTTTGTAAACTTAAATAAATTTATGATTATGACAAGAACGGAAATAGAAGAAAAAGTACGTAATTTTCTAATCGATGATCTCGAGATAGAAGAAGATAAAATCACTCCTGATGCAAAATTGAAGGATGATATGGGCATAGATTCGCTCGATTTTGTGGATATTGTGGTTATCGTTGACAAAAACTTCGGTTTTAAAATCAAGCCGGAAGAAATGCAGGATGTAGATACATTCAGTAAGTTTTGCGATTATATAGAACGAAAAGTTAATAATTGATCGTTGCTATAACAAGTAATGGTGGAATTGGAACATACGGGTTGGACCGGTACTACAGGAGGGACTCGATGGATGCAGCATGCGCTTATCCGATGGTTTCGTTATACATCTTTATTTGTGCCTTATTGGTGTATGGGGTGGATGGTTCCTTTCTATATGCTTTTCAGACACAAAGGATACTTGGCAAGTTATAGGTTCTATCGGTATCGGTTTGCGATGTCTCCATGGAAGTCATTTGTTTATGTCTATTTCAATCATTTTCGTTTTGGGCAAATCATTGTTGACCGTTTTGCGGCTTATGCCGGTCATAAGTTCCGTTTTGAGGTAGAAGGACAAGAGATTTTTGATGAGCTGGAAGCTGGAAAAGAAGGATTTCTGCAACTTAGTTCGCATATTGGCAATTATGAGTTGGCAGGTTATTCTTTAAAGCCTCGGCATAAGACTTTCTATGCATTGGTCTTTGCCGGCGAAACAGAGACGGTAATGTCGTCACGTATGCGGATGTTTGCGGGGCATGGTGTGCAGATGGTGCCAGTTTGCCAAGATATGTCGCATGTCTTTATGCTTAACAATGCACTGCGGGATGGTAATATTGTCAGTATGCCGGGTGATCGTATTTTTGGTTCGCCTCGTAGCATAACATGTCAGTTTCTGGGTGAGGCGGCTAAGTTTCCCCTCGGACCTTTTGCCATAGCTGTGCAACGCAGAATTCCGGTATTGTCTGTTTTTGTGATGAAAACAGGCATGAAATCATATAAAATATATGTACGGAAGTTATATGGGACAGATAAGGAGGCACTTTGCCGAAGTTTTGTTATGGAGTTAGAGAAAATAATCAAACAATATCCGACACAATGGTTCAATTTTTACGATTTTTGGACATAAAGCCACAAGATATTTTGCCGCAACGCTATCCGTTTATTATGATAGATAGATTGACGTATTACGATAAAGAGCAGACTCGTACCTGTTTTACGGTCTGTCAGGATACGCTTTTTGCCTCTGATGGTAAAATGTTGGCTACAGGAGTGATTGAGAATATGGCACAAACGTGTGCGGCACGCCTTGGATATTATAACCTTATAAGCGGTTTGCCCGTAAAGATTGGTTTTATCGGAGCTGTCAGTCGTTTTCATCTGTCGCGGATGCCGATAGTAGGCGAAACGCTTGATACTGTGATATACGTGAAGGAAGAAGTATTTGGCATGACTTTAGTAGATGCGGAAACCCGTATCGGAGACGAGGTTATTGCAACAGCAGAAATGAAAATAGCCATACAATGAAGGAACTTGCAGAAAGCATAGCATTTGATATACGTTTTAGTGAAGTAGATTCAATGAATGTCGTTTGGCATGGGTCTTATTCGCTGTATTTTGAAGATGCACGTGAAGCGTTCGGAAAGAAGTACGATTTGGGATATATGAAAATATTCCGGAATGGCTACTTCGCTCCATTGGTAGAGTTGAATTTTCAGTATAAGAGGCCGTTGGTTTACGGTATGCATCCGGTAATAACAATTAAATATTGTCCGACAGATGCAGCTAAGATTGTATTCGATTATGAAATTCATGATTCGGAAGACAATGGTTTGATTGCTACCGGGCATTCGGTACAGGTTTTTACTGATACAGACTATCAGTTGGTGTGGTACAATCCTCCGTTTTACGAGGCATGGAAAAAACAATGGCTTGAGTGATGGTTGTCAAATTGTCAGACTACATAGTATCTCCGCTCGCAATGGGCACACGTGCCAATTACGAGTGTGTAAAGGCAGGCGAGACCCGACTCTGTACGTATGTCGGGAAATGGGGATTGCCTGAACCGTTTGTAGCTTCTATGATGGATGACTCTGTTTTGGCCGATGCTTGCCTTGCGGAAGGAATTGATGAAACTTATACAAAGTTTGAACGGATGGCGATTTTGGCAGCAGCCCGTGCGTTGCAGGGGACAGGTGTCCGTCCTGATGATAAACGTGTATGTTTTATCATTGCTACAACGAAGGGGAATGTTGGATTGTTGGATGAAAAATGTCATGAGTCTTATTCTTCTTGCCGTGTTTTGCTGACGGAAGCAGCCCGTCAAATAACAGGTTGGTTTCATAATCCCAATGAACCTTTGGTGGTATGTAATGCCTGTATTTCCGGATTGAGTGCCCAAATGGCAGCTCTCCGTATGTTGGAAGCTGGATATTGTAGTTATGCAGTTGTAATTGGTGCAGATGTATTGTCTCCTTTTATTGTGAGTGGTTTTCAGTCGCTCAAGGCTTTATCGGATAATTTATGCCGGCCGTTTGATGAAGAACGTACAGGGTTGAATTTGGGAGAAGCAGCTGCATGTATTGTGTATGCAAGAACAGAAGCCGTGTCCGAAGTGTCGGAAGCATGGCAGATTCTTAGTTGTGCAAGCCGGAATGATGCATTTCATGTTTCGAGTCCCTCTAAGACTGCCGAAGGGGCTTTTCGTTCACTGAAAAGTGTGCTTGACAGGCAGGCATTGTCCGACTTGGCATTTGTTAACGTTCATGGTACGGCTACTTTATTCAATGACGAAATGGAGGCTGTTGCTCTTTCTCGGGCGGGATTAGATAGGCTTCCGGCTAACGGATTAAAAGGTTATTTTGGTCATACGTTAGGAGCTTCGGGAGTGCTTGAAACCCTTATCTCAATGGAAGCGTTGGACGATCATATTGTATTGGCGACAAAAGGTTTTGAAAATTTGGGGGTAAGTCGTAATGTCAATTTATCTCATGTCCACCGTAAAGCTGTAGGAATTTCATTTTTAAAGATGATGTCTGGCTTTGGCGGATGTAATGCAGCGATATATTTTGGGAAAAGAAAAAGGCAGTCGGGTGATGCTTTCAGCTCGAATGTTCCGGTCGGTGCATGCAATAGTTGCCATCAGGATTTGCAATCGTTATCTTGGACTGGTGAAAACGCATGTACAGAGAAGGCTGGTTCTTTTATTGCCTATACAATAACTCATACAGTGCATGTAACGGAACATGAAGCTGTTGTTGACGGGGAAAGGATAGAAACTGAAGGATGTGGCATGGATATGCTGAAAGAGTTGTATCAAAAGTACGTGAGGAATTATCCGAAATATTATAAGATGGATCCTTTATGTAAATTGGGATTTATAGCATCGGAATTGTTGTTGGAATCCGAAGCTGAAACCGAAGGTGTGACAAGGTTTGTAGGCAGAGCAGACCGTGCGGTGATTATAGTAGGGCGTAGTGCTTCACTGTGTGCCGACAGGGCATATCAGAACACTATCCGCTATCCGGATGAATATTATCCAAGCCCTTCTGCATTCATATATACTTTGCCCAATATACTGACAGGCGAAATAGCCATACGTAATCATTATCATGGTGAAACCAATTACGTGTTGCAGGATAACCCTCGGCAAGTGCGTCAACTGATGGCTCAGGCTTTTGCCGATACGGATACGGACAGCGTGATAGGCGGATGGATTGAAATTGAGAATACAGAACATTTTGAAGCGACTTTATATATATTAAAAAAAGATTATGGAAGAACTGATTCAAACACTTAAACAGCAAATAATAGAGGTATTGAACCTTGAAGATATTACGAGTGAGGACATTGACAATGATGCACCTTTGTTTGGCGATGGACTTGGTCTGGATTCGATAGATGCGCTCGAACTGATTGTGTTGCTGGAAAAGAATTACGGTATAAAACTTAGCGATCCTTCACAAGGAAAAGCTATTTTTAAATCGATACATACGATGGCAGAATACATCACTCTTCATCGTACAAAGTGATTTTAAAAAGGAATTGAATGGACAGAACTGTGTATATAACGGGTGCGGGTATCATTTCGGCTATAGGAAATAATAAGAATGAGGTGAAAAAAGCGTTATTGGATGGCCGGTCGGGTATAAGAGAACTGCATCGGTTGCTATCCGTCCATCGGGAATTGCCGTGTGGCGAAGTGAAATTGTCTGATGACGAATTGCTGGCGATGCTGGGACTTCCGGCTGATGCTCTTTATAACCGTACGGCTCTTTTAGGACTTGTGGCAATCCGCGAGGCATTGGAGCAGTCTGGCGTATCGGCCGAAGATGCTTATCTGCTGTGTGGGACTACCGTGGGAGGTATGGATCGTACAGAGCAACATTTTGGGGATATGTTGGAAAACGATACTTATTTACCTTTATTGCGTTCGCACGATACAGGTTCTACTACAGGATTGATGGCTGATTATTGGAAGATTCCTTTACAGCATACGGCGACTATATCTACAGCGTGTTCGTCTGCTGCAAATGCATTGATTGTAGGTGCCGAACTGATACAGACAGGGAGGGCGGATGTGGTAATCGCAGGAGGAAGTGAGGCGCTCAGTCTGTTTCATTTGAACGGGTTTAACTCGTTGATGATTTTGGATACAGAACGTTGCCGTCCGTTCGACGATACGCGGCGAGGATTGAATCTGGGTGAAGGGGCTGCCTTTATGGTAATGGAAAGTGCTGTTTCGATAAATCGACGAGGGGGAAAACCTTTGGCAGTTTTATCAGGATATGGAAACAGATGCGATGCTTTCCATCAGACAGCATCATCAGCTAATGGCGAAGGAGCTTATCTTGCGATGCAAAAAGCATTGGAAAGTGCAGGGATAGAGCCTCATGAAATAGATTATATAAATGCGCATGGTACTGGCACACCTAACAATGACTTGAGTGAAAGTAGGGCATTGAAGCGTGTGTTCGGCGAAGCATTGCCTTGGGTTTCCAGTACAAAATCGTTTACAGGACATACGACATCTGCTTCGGGCGCTATTGAAATGGTGATTTGTTTATTGGCTTTACAAGATGGTTTTATTCCGGCAAATTTGGGTTGGAAAAATCCCATGTCTGAAGGCATAATCCCAAGTCTGGGAGAAAATCACGTCTCATTGAATCATGTAATGTGCAATAGTTTTGGTTTTGGAGGCAATGATTCTTCTTTGATTCTTTCACGTGTCGGTGCCTGTCATGTGGAAGAGAAAACCGATTGTGCCGATACGGTTTCGACAGCTGTTGTTTCGCTTGTCCGATCTACGCCTGATTCGTCTTTAGGTGATATCAAGGATTTTATGAAACCGATGGAGGCCCGTCGGTTGTGTAAATTGCAGAAGGCGGCTTTTATTACTTCGCTTTCTGCTTTGCGGGAGGCGGGTATCGAATCTCCGGATGCTATAGTAATCGGTACTTCGTATGGTATGCTGGAAAATAGTGAGAAATTTCTTTTGCAACTTTGCCGTGAAGGGGAGTATGGATTAAGTCCTACATTGTTCATGCAGAGCACACATAATACGTTAGCTGGTTCTTTGGCAATCCATACACATTGTCATGGATATAATATTACTTATACGCAGTTAGGTGAGCAGGAGGTATTGGAACGCTGTATGAATGATGTCGAGATGTTGATGCAACAAGGTAAAATTGAAAATGCCTTAATAGGTTATCATAATGAAGTGACTCCCATTTTGCATGATATGATTTTCCGTCTGACTGGGAAAGATGTTCCGGTGGGAGTTACTTCTGTCGCAATGGTAATAAGAAAACAATAACGATTATGTGGAAACTTTTACCATACTCACTTCTTCAATGCATCTTGTTGTCATCGGGACAGGTATTGTTGAAATTTGCGTTACAGAAAATGTTACCGTTTGGCTGGTACCGTGAGTTTTGGTGGTCATTGTTGGGCAATTGGCAATTTGCTGCTTGTGGGCTATGTTATGGTGCAGGGTCTTTGTTATGGATGTATATTCTGAAAAACTTCCCTTTCAGCATGGCTTATCCAATGATAAGTTTGAGTTATGTCATTGCCATGTTTTCTGCCATCTTGTTTTTCCATGAAACGGTTCCGTTACACCGGTGGATTGGTTGTGCATTGATTGTGTGTGGTTGTATGTTGATACTTAAATGAATGTTGGATATGAAACTTTTATTTCTTGTGTTATTGGCATGGTTTTCTCTTGCAGCTTCGGCTCAGCAGGCTGTAAGTGCAGACGAAAGTAAAAAAATGATTGAACAGGTATGTATGGCTGCTGGCAAGATGACAACTTTGCAGTGCGATTTCCGTCAAGTTAAGCAGTTGTCTTTGTTGAAAACCGCAATGGTATCTCAAGGGAAGATGTATTATAAAGGTGGAACACTGTTGCGTTGGGAATATGTTTCTCCCTATACTTATACGTTTATCTTAAACGATGACAAAGTGATGATGAAGTCTGGAGGGAAGACAGATATTGTTTCTGTTAAATCCAGCAGGCTGTTTCAGCAGATAGCGCGGATTATGATGAATAGTGTGACTGGCAGAAGCCTTTCGGATACAGAAGACTTTAGTGTAGTGATGTATACGGTTGGAGAGAAATGGATGGCGCGTCTAACTCCTAAGCAGAGGGAACTGATGCAGTTTTTTGATCGAGTTCAATTATATATTGATCCTAAACTTCAGATGGTTACCACCGTTGAACTGATAGAAAAGGGAGGGGATGTCACTCGGATAACATTGAGTAATATAGCAAAAAATGTAACAATATCGGATGCCGTTTTTACAATTGAATAAAACAGTGAAAAGAATAGGGAAAGGGCTATGGCTGGCTTGTTGTTTCTTTGTCTTAGGTGTATTATGTGTTGAAGCTCAAGAACTGCGATATTATGATATTGACATTACTTTGCCGAAAAAAGGACATCTGACGGGTATTTGTGTTATCCGGATGGAAGGTGAGGACGGAGCGATGAGTGTAATGAATCAATTTGGCATTAAAGCATTTGATGCCGTTTATCGGGCTGATAAAGATAAAGTGAAACTGGTAAATGTTATGGGACCGTTGGATAAGTGGTACATACGTAGGGTTATAGCTAAAGATATGTCTTTATTGTTTAATCCGGATAAAAAAATGCCAAGACATCGTCATTTGTTGCTTAGAGACGATGGAAGTATGATTTTGTCGAATAAACGGTTTAAAATTATATATAGTTTACAACCAATTAAAGAAGATGTTACAGAATAGTTTCTTTTATATCATAAAAGAGGAATTGAAAGGGGAAGGGCTTGCTGTAAGTATACGTCTTAACCCTAATCATGCAATTTATAAAGCCCATTTTCCGGGGCGACCTATTACACCGGGCGTGTGTCAAATTCAAATAGTTACTGAAGTGCTTTCTTCGTTTCTTGGCAAGGAAGTGTATTTGACAGATATAAGGAACGTAAAATATATGTCGGTCATTTCACCGGAAGAAGTGACCGAGTTGACTGTCGGCTTTTTGAAAATAACCGACAATGACGATGTATGTAAAGTTACCGTTGTATTTCAGCGGGATGAACAGTTATTTTCTAAAATGTCAATGACATACCATGTGGTGCGTGATAATTCCAACATATAATAATGCAGGTACGATATGCCGGGTTATAGCAGATGTAAAACGGTATACTTCTGATATTATTGTAGTGAACGACGGATGTACCGATGAAACACCTTCGTTATTAGCGGATACAGGTGTGATAGTGGTCGATTATGGCCGGAATAGGGGAAAAGGTTATGCATTGAAGGCCGGTTTCAGCAAGGCATGTGCCTTAGGCTTTGATTATGCGATAACAATAGATGCCGATGGACAGCATTTTGCTAGTGACATACCTGCTTTTGTCAAGGCTATCCGTCAGCATCCTGATAGCATGATTGTGGGCAGCCGTAATTTAACCGAAAAGAATATGCCTGCTGCTAACACTTTTGCCAACAAATTTTCAAACTTTTGGTTTAAATTGCAAACGGGAATTGATTTGCCGGATACACAGACCGGATATCGTTTATATCCTTTACGGAAAATGGGCAAATTGTGGTGGCTGACTTCTCGCTATGAAGCAGAACTGGAAATGTTGGTTTATGCTGCATGGCAGGGTATTTCTATTGTTCCTATCGGTGTGAAGGTCTATTATCCGCCGGCAGGTCAGCGTGTTTCACACTTTCGCCCAGTGTATGATTTTGCCCGCATCAGCCTGTTGAATACTATTCTTTGTTTTTTAGCTGTTGTATATGCTTTACCCTTAAAGTTAATCAGATTATTATGACTAAGTTGTTTTTAAAAATATACGATTGGCTTGTTGTACATCGGAAAATAGCATATTTGGCAACGTGTATGATTTTGTTGCTGTTTGCTGTTTTATCTCTTCGGATGCATTACGATGAAGATATATCGGCATTCATGCCTCTTGATGAGCAGACACATAAGTATTCGGAAGTGTTCAATGAGATGGGTGGACAAGATAAAATAGCTGTAATTTTCAAGGGCACGGAGGATGTGTCTGCTCTGGAGGAAGCTATGGATATTTTTGGAGAAGCGGTGGCCAAGCGTGATTCCAGTAAAATAGTGCGTGACTTACAGGTGCGTATGGATGAGGCAGCTATGATGGACATGTTGCAGACGGTGTGGAGAGTTTATCCGGTGTTGCTTACAAGTAGGGATTATCTGCGTCTTGATTCATTGATGGAGTCGGATGGATATTTATCGGAACAGATGGAATACAATAAGCAGATGCTGATGTTGCCTACCGGAAGCATGATGGCACAAAGCATGCCTTATGATCCGTTACATATAAGTTCTGGCGTGATGAACAGGCTGCAGGGATTGAATGTGGACAATGCTTATCAGATAAGGGATGGCTATCTTTTTAAAGATGGAGCGGGTATCGTTTTGCTTGAATCTCCTTTTGGTATCAGTGAGTCGCGTAATAATCAGCGGTTGCAACAGTTATTGGATATGTGTTTGGCTGATGTCCGTATGGTTTGCCCTACTGTGTCTGTGTCTGCCGTTGGTGCTCCGTTGATAGCTGTTACTAATGCCAGTCAAATAAAATCGGACAGCCTGTTGGCTGTTAGTTTGTCGGTAGTGCTTATCTTGTTGGTCTTGGTTTATTCTTTCCGAAGGGTGGGTGATTTGATAAGCATTGGCATTTCAGTTTTTGCGGGATGGCTTTTTGCTTTAGGGGTGCTTTCCTTGATGCGTGACGGCATTTCTTTGATTGTTATCGGCATAGGTTCTGTGATTATTGGCATAGCAGTCAATTATCCGTTACATTTCATCGACCATTTGAAGCACGAAACCAGTATGCGCGAAACTCTGAAAGAGATGGTTCCTCCATTGCTGGTGGGGAATATCACTACAGTCAGTGCTTTTTTGTGTTTGGTATTGCTTGATGCACAGGCTATGCGTGATTTGGGCTTGTTCGGCTCTTTGACGCTGATAGGTACAATTCTGTTTGTTTTGATATGTTTGCCTGTGTTTTTGAAGCCACATAAGGTGACAGACACTCCTTCACGTCTGTTGGTGCTAGGGCGGTTAGGATTTTCTCAAGACAAGCCGATGAAGCGTTTGGCTTTATGGACGATTGCAGGGCTTACGTTGGTGTTTGGTTATTTCAGCAGGAATACTTCATTTGATTCGAATATGCAGAATATCAATTATATGTTGCCTGAGCAGCGTGAAGATTTGAAATTTCTGTCGTCAAGCATGCAAAGCCAAGGTGACAGCCTGTTTGTGCTTTATGCAGTAGCGGAAGGGAAAACTTTAGATTTGGCGTTGAGGCGTAATGAGGTGATGACAGATAGCATTGCTGCGGTTGAAGGGGTGCATCGCATTATAGGTGTAGCTGGCATGATGCTGTCGGATAGCCTTAGTACACAACGTTTACAGAAGTGGCAGGCTTTTTGGCAAGGTAAAGCAACTGTAATGAAAAAGTTTGAAACGGTGGCAGAAGAAGAAGGTTTTTCGAGTGAAGCTTTTCTTCCTTTTGAAAATATGGTTCGGGAATCACAGGACATTGCTGCTGATTCTGCTTACAGACAAGCTTTTTTTAATCTTATCGGGCAACGCTTTGTTATGTCTGACGAGGAGGGGTATAAAGTGGTCAATTTTGTTCAGGTCAGGAAACAGCACGTTGATCAGATTAAGGAACAAATAGCTTCGGCTCTTCCGGCAGATTGTTTTGTTTTTTCCCAATTGGATGTAAGCAATCATTTGGCTGTCGTGTTGTCCGAATCATTTAATTATATAGGTTTCGTTTGTGGGTTTGTCGTATTTTTGTTTCTTTGGCTGTCGTTTGGTTGTATTGAATTGAGTCTTATGGCTTTTTTACCTTTGGCTGTCAGTTGGATATGGATTTTAGGTATCATGCAGTTATTAGGGTTACAGTTCAACATTGTGAATATCATCCTTGCGACTTTCATATTCGGACAGGGTGACGACTATACCATATTTATCACAGAAGGATTGATGTATGAATATACTACAGGTAAACGTCGGCTGGAACGTTATAAGAGTAGTGTGGCACTTTCCGCTATCATTATGTTTATTGGTATCGGAACATTGATTTTCAGTAAGCATCCGGCTATGCGTTCGCTGGCCGAAGTGACTATTATAGGTATGATAACGGTGGTGATTATGGCTTATACTTTGCCTCCGATGGTATTCCGCTGGCTGACGTATAAAAAAGGAAAATTGCGGGAATATCCTGTAACTTTATATCGTCTGGTTGCTTCGGTCTTTTCTTTTTCAGTATTTTTATGTGGCATGTTCTTCATCTTGATACCTTATACTTTTCTGATTTACCGTCCTTTGCAAAAGGTCTGGAATGGAGAGTGTTTTTACCATCGGTTGTTACAGCGTATATCTCATTTTGTAATCCGTCATGTTCCCGGTGTGAAGTTCAGGCAAATCAATGATGCAGGCGAAAGTTTCGAGAAGCCGGCTGTCATCATTTGCAATCATCAGTCTCATTTAGATTTGATGTGTCTCATGCAGCTTTCTCCTAAAGTGATTGTATTGACCAATGACTGGGTATGGAATAATCCTTACTATGGATTGGTGATTCATACAGCAGAATTCCGCCCTGTATCTAACGGGTTTGATCAGAATTTCCCTTATTTGCAGGATCTTGTCCGCAGAGGATATAGCATTGTGGTATTTCCTGAAGGGACACGTACGCCGAATGGTGAGATAGGCCATTTCCATAAAGGCGCTTTCGTATTGGCAAAAGAATTAGGTCTGGATGTGCTTCCATTGTTTATACATGGGCTGTATGATGTGTTGCCTAAATATGATTTTATGCTTAGAAAGGGCAGTGTAACGCTGGAAATAGGTGCAAGAGTAACTTCCGATTCAATAAAAGATATGTCTGCTCGTGTTGTTACGAGTATGATGCATCGTTTCTATGTGGAACATTATGCTGAAATGCGAAAGAAGCTGGAAACTTCAGAATATTGGGCTCCATATATGGCGTATAAGAATAAATATAAGGTGAAGGTATTATGAAAACAGTGATTATAATAGGTGGCGGTCTTGGAGGATTGTCGACAGGCGTCATGCTTGCCAAAAATGGTTATGATGTGACTGTTTTGGAGCAAGGGACGCAAATCGGAGGGTGTTTGCAATGTTTTTGGAGGGACAAGGTGAAATTTGAGACAGGGATGCATTTTATCGGCAGTGCAGATGAAGGGCAAATCTTGAATAAGATGTTGCGTTATCTGGAAATTGATGACAAAATTGTTTTATCCCGTTTGGATACAGACCGTTATAATGTCGTATCACTTGCAGGGCAACATTTTAATTTTGCAAATGGCAAAGAGGCTTTTTTAGAGCAGATGGCTTCTTATTTTCCGGCAGAAAAAGACAATTTGGCAAACTATTATGATATTGTTGAAAGTATTTCGGCTTCTTCTTCTTTGCATACATTGAAATATGGTGCGACAGATGAAGCTATTAATATGAAATATCAGTTGCGTTCTGTCAATGATGTGGTAGAGCATGTCATTGAAGATTCGTTATTGCAAAAAGTATTGGTGGGCGATTTGCCTCTCTATGCGGGTGAGCGTGATAAAACTCCTTTTTCGGTTCATGCTTTTATCATGAATTTTTACAATCAGAGTTCATTCCGTTTTGTCGGGGGCAGTGATGTGGTTGCTAAGTCTTTAGTAGAAGTTATCAGTAAATATGGGGGAGAGGTGCGCACGCGAAGTAAGGTGACACGTATTGTCTGTGACGAAACAAAGGCTACAGGCGTAGAAGTCAATGGATGTGAATTCTTGAAAGCTGATTATATTATTTCTGCCACTCATCCCATTCGTACGATGGAATTGTTAGGAGACACTCATTTGATTCGTCCGATATTCCGAAATCGGATTAACAGTATTCCTCAGACTATTGGCGGATTTTCCGTATATTTGCATTTCAAAGAAAATACTGTTCCGTATATGAATTATAATTTTTTCGGATACAATCAAGATACACCTTGGGGCTGTGAAAGCTATGATGCTTCTACCTGGCCGAAAGGATACTTATATATGCATCTTTGCGAGAGTCCCATGCAACAGTTTGCTCGTGCTGGGATTATCTTGTCGTATATGCATATCGAGGAACTGAAGCGGTGGGAGCATACTTTTATCGGACAGCGCGGTAAAGACTATGAAGAATTTGTTTCGCATCGGGCTCTTCTTTTGATTGACTCCTTAAATAAGCAATTCCCCGGTATCAAAGATAATATCAAGCATTTTTATGTTTCGTCTCCTTTGTCATATCGTGACTATACCGGTACTGAAGGAGGTTCTCTTTACGGCATAGCCAAAAATGTTTCATTAGGCAGTGCTGGCAGAGTGCCTCATAAGACGCGGATTCCAAATCTTTTCATGACGGGACAGAATGTCAATTCACATGGTATGTTGGGGGTTATTGTAGGAACGATGGTGACATGCAGTGAGTTGTTGACATCGAAATATATTTATGAACAAATCGTAGAGGCGAACAATCGATAAGTGGTGGCTATGGGTAAAGATGTTCTTATTATAGGAGCTGGCTTTGGAGGACTGATGACGGGAGCTTTTCTGGCAAAGGAAGGATATACAGTGACTCTGTTGGAAAAAAATAACATCATTGGCGGAGGTTTGCAATGTTTTCGTCATAAAGGTGTGATTTTTGAAACGGGAATGCATATTTTAGGCGGATTTATGCCGGGAGATAATATGTATAAGATTTGTTCGTATTTGGGCATTTTAGATAAGCTTCGTATCCGGCATACAGATATAGACTGCATTGATTCGGTTACTTTCGGGGTAGGTGGAGAAACGTATGCATTGCCGCGTGGAAAAGAAGCTTTCGGTCAGTATCTTGTCAGTCGCTTTCCCGGACAAGCTGAAGGTATATACCGTTATCTGGATGCTTTGTGGGCATTGAGTGAAGAGGTTGATTTGTTTTATCTTCGTACCGGCGATGGGAGTAGAATGCGTGCACATTCAGAAGAGTTCTTAATGCCGGCAGACGAATTTATTTCCCGTTACATTACCGACCCGGTCCTTGCCGAACTATTGGCTTATATGAATCCGATGTATGGCGGGGTGGCAGGGCATACTCCGGCTTTTGTACATGCTTTGGTAAATGTATTGTATATTAACGGGTCCAGTATGTTCGAAGATGGGAGTCAGCAATTTGCCGATGCCTTGGCTGCAATCATTGTTGATGCGGGCGGAAGGATTCTGGCTGGTGATCCTGTGGTAGATATTACAGTTGAAAACCATTTTATCCGGCAGGTGTCTACCCGAAGTGGTAAAGTTTATGCCGGCGATTGGTATATTTCGGATATTCATCCTTGCGCTTTATTGAGACTGCTGCCCGAGAAAGCCTTTTTAAAGTCTTATCGTGACCGTTTGCAAGAGATACCCAATTCGTATTCGGCTTTTTCAGTGTATATTAAGTTTAAGAAAGATGCCCGGCAGCCTTTTGTCAATCATCCGTGTTATTTTCAGGAAAAGCATGGTTACGTATGGCGGTTAGGAGAGTACGATTCTTCTGTCTTTCCAAGCGGGTTTATGTATCTTACTCCGCCATCTGCTGGGCAGGGAAAATGGGCGGAACGTATGACGGTGAATTGTCCGATGCCGTTCGATGCTGTCAGCAAGTGGGCTGATTCATATACCGGTCGGCGTCCGCAGGCTTATAAGGAATGGAAAGAATATACACTTCAGCGTGTATTGGATAAACTGGAGCAAGTGTGTCCGCATCTTCGGGAAGATATAGAGTTCTGCTTTGCTTCTACTCCTCTTACGATTCGTGACTATTATGGAACCAAGGAAGGAGCGTTGTATGGTTATAACCGCGATTGTCAGAACATAATGTTATCGCAGTTGCCTATAGCTACTAAGGTGCGCAATCTTTTACTTACAGGACAGAATATTAACCTTCATGGCATTTGCGGTGTTCCGCTTACGGCAATAGAGACCGTTGAATGTCTTGTTGGGAAAGGACATATTGTGAAAAAAATTAATGATGCGTATGACAGACAGCAAAGATTATGATGATATCCGTCCGTATAACGATGATGAAATACCCGCTGCCATGCAACGGATAGCAGACAGTGCTGTATTTCCTTTACTGGCATCGTATGTATTTCCCGAAATGGATATTGCAGTTGTGAAAGAGAAGATAAAGTCGATTCGTACTGTCGAGCAGCTTCAGTCTCAGGTGATGTTTTATCTGTTTGATCAAGTAATTAAGCGGTCGATAACAGAATTTACGTTCAGCGGAGTAGAACATCTTTCTCATGGAACAGCATACTTGTTTATCGGAAACCATCGGGATATTGTTCTCGATTCCAGTTTGATGCAGTGTATACTGTATACGAATGGTTTTACAACGAGTGAAATCACTTTCGGTGCTAATTTGATGCAGAACCAGCTTATTGTAGATATTGGTAAGGCGAATAAAATGTTTAAAGTGGAACGCCCGGGTAATGACATGAAAGCGTTTTATCGTTCGTCGTCTCATTTGAGTGCGTATATTCGTCATACCATTTGTCAGAAAGGCTTGTCCGTATGGATTGCACAACGTAATGGGCGTACCAAAGACGGAAAAGATGTTACAGACCAAGGTATTATCAAGATGTTGGGCATGAGCCGGTCGGGCGATAAAGTAGATTCGATAGCCGAACTGCATATCGTTCCGGTTGCCATCAGCTATGAATGGGAGCCATGTGATATTCTGAAGGCACTGGAGGTTTATGAAAGACAACAAATAGGACGTTATGTCAAGAAGCCGGGTGAGGATATGAATAGTATTCTTACCGGGCTTATCCAGCCTAAAGGAAAGGTACATTTAGAGTTTTGTAAACCGTTGCAGAAAGAGGAACTGACCCAATTTGATGCTTGTACATTGAATGTTTTCAATCGGTCTGTAGCGACTTTGATAGACCAGCGCATACACAGTGCTTACCGGTTGATGGCAACCAACTATATAGCCCATGATTTGCGTTATGGAAGAAATGAGTATGCTGACCGTTATACAAGGAATCAAAAAGAGACCTTCCTTCATCACCTTTCGCTTCTTAACCGATATGGGGATACTTGTGATATGGAGACCTTGACAGATATCCTGTTGGGCATTTATTCTAATCCTGTTGATATGGCTGGCAAATGAAACGCTCGAATCCGTATATTGATTTGCCGTTGACTCCTGTGCGTGTACTGGTAATGGTGCTTTCTGCCTTAGTATATGTATCTCAATTGGTTTATGGAAGCGTACGTGGTTTTATCTGGTTCACTTTAAGTAAGAAAACAGAAGCGAAACGCCGTAAGTTTCACGAAATCATGTGGCGGTTTTTCAGATTCGACATCCGATGCCATCCATGGTTGTATGCCCATATAAATAATCTTTATGGGGAGACATTCAGGAAAGGGTCCATTATTATCTGCAATCACCAGTCTTTATTGGATACACTGTGCTTGCTTATTTTGTCACCCCGTATTTTGATTGTGACGCATGATAAGGTCTGGAACAATCCCTTGGTGGCAGTTGTGTTGCGCTATGCCGATTTTTTTTCGGTATCAGATACAGAATGGGAAGGCAGGTTGGATTATTTCCGTTCTTTTGTTGAGAAAGGGTATTCAATTGTTGTATTTCCGGAAGGCAAGCGTTCGGCTGATGGAAATATCCAACGTTTCCATAAAGGCGCTTTCTTTTTGGCAGAACAGATTGGCGCCGATATTTTGCCTGTATTTATCCACGGAGCGGCGCATGTATTGCCGTTAGGAAAAGCTTTTGCCAATAAAGGAGGGTTTTATATAGAGATAGGTAAACGCATTGAACCGGGTGATACAACATTTGGTTCGGATTATACGGAGCGTTGTAAGCGGTTAAATCATTATTATCGGGAACATTTTGAAGAAATACGTTACCGGATAGAGACTGTTGATTATTATCATCATTTAGTAGTAGAATTGTACGCTGCCATTGGGTTGCGGAAAGAAGCACAGTCAGTCCTTCGTGGGGAGAAAGCTGATCAGTGGAATGTAAACAGTCTGATGACAGCTTTGGTACAACCCGAAATCTCCGTAGTGGTGCCTGCACCGTCAGCCTTGCAGAAATTATATAAAAAATATACTCATTTACCTGAAAATATAATGTTTGTATGAAAGAAGAGATTAAAATATTGCTCGAAGACGCTTTGCCTTTGGTGGATTTTGATTCAGATTTTATTTTTACCGAACTGGATTCATTGGGCATTACATCCTTATTGATGCTGTTGTCTGAACATTATGGTATCCAGCTTGACCGTCGTGATGCCACTCCTAAGAATTTGAAGAATTTGGATAGCATTGTGAAGATGGTGGAAGGCAAGCTGAAAGAAAAACAATAAAAGAATATGCATACATTCGAATACCACTTGAAACAGACGGTTGACTTGTTTCCCGATAAAACAGCCGTTGTATGGGGAGGGATGACAATGTCTTATGCAGAGCTATGGAAACAGATTGTGTGCCGTAAAGACGAAATGCTGTCGCAGGGATTTCGCCGAGGGAAGCCTGTCGTAGTACGTGTAACGCAGTCGGCAGATTTCCTTATAACTTATTCTGCCATCCATCTGGCGGGAGGAGTGGTTGTCCCTGTAGAGTCAGACATGCCCGAAGAATGTTTTAAGAAAATCGAGACACAGGTGGAGCCGGAAGTTTTGCCTTTAGGTACTGCTGACATTTTGTTTACTACAGGAACAACCGGGCAGAGTAAAGGAGTGATGATAAGCCATGAGGCGATTGTTGCAAATGCAGAAAATCTGGTGGAAGCCCAGGGCTATTCGTCTCGTTTGGTTTTTATCATTAGCGGACCTTTAAATCATATTGGAAGCCTTTCGAAGGTATGGGCGGTTTTTCTTGCAGGAGGGACGCTGTATATCACGGAAGGGATAAAGGATATGAATGCTTTCTTGTCTGCTTTTGATTATCCGGACTCCCGATTCGCCACTTTTTTGGTTCCTGCCAGTATACGTATATTAATGTCGTTTGCCGCACCGTGTTTGGCGGAATATGCCGATGTGATTGAATTTATTGAAACAGGGGCTGCGCCAATAGCCCAAGCTGATATGGAACAATTATGCCGGTTGTTGCCTCACACGAGGTTGTATAATACTTATGCGTCAACCGAGACGGGCATTGTCTGTACCCATAATTACAATAGCGACAAGTGTGTGGCTGGTTGTTTAGGGAAACCGATGAGGCATTCACGGGTCTTTATTACAGAGGAAGGTACAGTGGCTTGCGAAGGGAAAACATTGATGACAGGATATGCGGGTGATGCTGAGGCTACCCGTTCCATATTGCGCAAAGGGACGATGTACACTCATGATACGGGATTTATCGATGAATATGGAATGTTGCATTTGTCTGGACGTTCGGATGACGTAATTAATGTCGGTGGTTTCAAGGTGTCGCCTGTTGAAATAGAAAATGTAGCCCTTGCTTTGCCCGATATTATGGATTGTGTCTGCGTTGCAGCGCAACATCCGGTTATAGGAAATGTTTTGAAATTGCTTGTGGTGTTGGCAGACGGATACGACTTGGATAAGAAAAAAATAGCTCGTTATATCCGTTCGTGTCTGGAAGCATACAAGGTGCCTCTGTTATATGAACAAACAGATAAAATATGTCGCACTTTTAATGGGAAAATAGATCGAAAACATTATCGGTGAAGATATATCATTGCAAAGCCGAACAACAGAGTCGGGTTCTACGTGTCCGGAGTATCTGACTGCTGAAACAGTACGGCTATCCGAGAAGTGTCTACTAATTCCGTTTATAAAACAAAAAAGTGTCTAGTGAAATCAGGGAAAAATAGAGGATAATCCTCTTTTTAAAAGAGGACCATCCTCTATTTAAAAGAGGACTATCTTCTTTTTAAAAGAGGATTATCTTCTTTGGACAAAAAGAGTGCACTTTTTGTGAGGGTTGTTTCTGTCTATCTATCTGTTTTTTCTTGTATCTGTTTGCTCCCGTAAATCAAACCAGATTTTTATCCGGTAACCTTCATCGCCTTTATTGATTTTTACAGAAGAAGCCTCACCGCCTGTTCCTTGCGAGCTGACAGCTGGTATCTCCAGTAAAAAAGAGAGATCGCCTTCCGGATATTCTTTTACCGAAATGCCACGGTCTTCGCGGTCGCGCGGCTCTTCGGGAGTAAATATACGCAAGTAAAGTCCTTCAGTTTCTGTATATATGGTCAAAGGTATGTTTTCAGATTGCAGTACAGCCCAATAGAAATCACCGTGATAGCCTTTGAATTCCGGGTAAACCACAGGTATATGGTATTCGCCGGTAACTGTATTGTTGTATGCTTTTTGCCAAATGCCATGGAGAGTGCCACGGATACGGTTTTTCCACACCCGATAAGGTCCACGCCCTAGCCAGTGCATGCCGCTTATTTCTTTTTCAGGATAAGAAAACGTAAGTCCTAAGTTATATACATTTTCATCGTAAAAGTCTCCCCGGTGGTTGAGTAGGGTTGCGTCTATACTTAATAAGCCGGAAGGCGTCATTTTCCAAACGATTGAATCTATAGCTCCAGTATATTTCACGGAATAAACGGCTGTATCACCTTGCATGCGGAGTGCAGAGGATTTCAGTTGTGCCTTCATTCCTACAGGAAGTGGTCCATCAGAAAGTGGAATGGTTTGTCCGTTATGTAAGAGCCGGAGCAGCATGCCATTTGTACGGTTGAATACAGCATGACTCTTTTCAGCCTTCAATATCACCTGATTTTCAATTGTCTGATAACAGGTTTTTTCTCCTTTGCTCTTTGCCTGACCCAGGTATTTTGCAAAATAAGCTTGGGGAGTGCGGATGGGATACGTTTTGTATAAATGGTATCGCCTGTTGTTCCATAAGCTTCTAATTCCAGCACATCGCCTTCTTGGAAAACTTCAGGTAAAATAAAGCTGGCTGTTCCTGTTTCCTTTGGTGCAATGGCTGGCAATTTGACTTCACCTTCTGCCAGGCAAATAGGTTTGTCTGCCAGAAGAGGCATTTGCCATACACGCCATTTCATTTTCGCTTCATTCAGAGAACTGAATATAAAACCATTTGTCACCTGGAATTGTCCTTGAAACGAGCTGTTTACCCGGAACGGCTTTATCTGAATCGGGGACCACACTTCACGGACAGTATAAAAGCTGCCTTCTTTCTGACGGTCAGCACTGACGATGCCGTCTGGTGCATTGGGTCCGTATGTATCCATCTCGCCGGTATCTGTCCGGTGTAAAGCCTCGTCTGCGTATGCCCATAAGAAACCTCCGGCAAACAGTGGGCTGCTACAGAATTTTGCCCATAATCCTTCTAAACCAGCTCCTTGACCACGGTCGTAAAGTCCATGAAGGAATTCGGTCATCATGAATACCTTTTGCCCGTGTTCCATACGGTATACATTGTCTTGTCCCGTTGGGTAATGTCGTGTATCCAGTCCATTGAAATCTGCCCAAGGATGGATTACATACCGGTGTTGAGGGTCATAGTCTGCAAAATGGCGGTCTGCAGAAGTATTCCATCCACCTTCATTGCCGTTTCCCCAAAGGAAAATGCAAGGATGGTTTACATCTCGGGTTATCATCTCAGGGAGCAACCGTGCCGCGATGGTGTCGCTATAATGATTTTGCCAGCCACACAATTCGTATACATAAAGCAATCCTAAGGAGTCGCATAAGTGTAAGAAGTGTTTATCGGGCGGATAATGAGAACGTACAGCGTTCATATTCATTTGCTTAATGAGCAATGCATCTTTCAAGTCGAGAGCCGGACTGACCGAGCGCCCTTTCTCTGGATCAAAACAATGGCGGTTAGTGCCTTTTACAAGCAGGCGTTTCCCATTCAGGTAAATGCCGTCGGCAGGGCGGAATTCAATCGTGCGGAAACCTATGTAGTCAGCAGTTTCATGAACGGTTGTGCCAATGCTGTCAAGCAGTTTAAGACTAAGACGATAAAGGTCAGGATGTTCAGGGTCCCATGTCCGGATGTTTTGCCAATATGTGGTTAATGTTTGTTGTTCTTTTTCTGACAGTTTACAAACCTGTTTTTCTATGAGTGTTTTCGAATCGGCTGCCAATAATGAAAACTCTAACAGGCAATTCTTCTGTATGTTTTTAAAGAAAATAATAGGATAAAACGCAGAATAAAGCGAATTTGAGCATTCTCACTGACGGTCAGAGGGTTTGGCTTCGGGTGGCACGGAATGACATAAGGGCGGAAAAACGGATTTGGGCGGATTACAGCAATAGATGCACTTCCAAATCATTCCCCAACACCTGATGCACATTTAACACTAACGGTCTCTATTTCTGCGTTCTGCGTAGGTTTACATTCTGCCTTTACAACTCCCGTAAACTAATTTTGCACCAAACAAAAAGCAAGGATTATGAGGAGTACTTTCAAGACCGTCTTCTATGTAAACGGAAGCAAGGAAAAGAATGGAATTGTCCCCATCATGGGACGGGTTACAATCAACGGGACTATCGCACAGTTCAGTTGCAAGCAGCGTATCTCCAAGGATTTGTGGGATGCTAAAGGCAACAGGGCGAAAGGCAAGAGCCGCGAGGCGGTGGCGGTAAACTATGCCCTTGACAACATCAAGGCACAGATAACGAAGCATTACCAGCGGCTTTCCGACCGTGAGGCGTTTGTCACGGCTGAAATGGTGCGCAACGCCTATCAAGGCATCGGAACGGAGTATGAAACTTTGTTGCGAGCCTTTGACAAGGAGAACGAGGCGTTTGCCAAACGGGTGGGAAAAGACCGCTCCAAGCGCACGTACCAAAAGTATCTGACCGTCCGCAAATACGTGGCGGAATTCATCAAGCGGCAGTACAAGCGGACGGACATGGCGATGAACGAACTGACGGAGGATTTCATCCGTGACTACTGCCTGTACCTGCGAAACGAGGTCGGGCTGGCGCAGTCATCCGTGTGGATATACTCCATACCGTTGAAACACATCGTCACCACGGCGCACTACAACGGCAAGATACCGAGAAACCCGTTTGCAATGTACCACGTTGACCCCGACCACAAGGAGCGTGGCTTTCTCACGGAGGATGAGATGCGGGCATTGGGCGCAATCAAACTGGACATTCCCAACTTCGCATTGGCAAGGGATTTGTTCCTGTTCGGGTGCTGGACGGGCATTTCGTTCACGGACATTAAGAACCTGACTACCGACAACATCGTGGAAATGAACGGCACACCGTGGATTGTGTCGAAACACCAAAAGACGGGCGTACCGTTCCAAATCAAGCTGATGGACATCCCGATGCAGATTATCAAACGTTACGAGTCGTTCAGGACTGACAAGCGGCTTTTCAATATCGGCTCGCTTGACATGGTGAACAAGCGTATCAAGGCTGTGGCGAAGAAATGCGGGATAGAAAAGCCGGTTTCATTCCACTTAAGCCGTCATTCATTCGCTGTTTTGGCATTGAATTACGGTATGCCGATAGAGAGCGTAAGCAAGATTTTGGGGCATACGAACATAACCACCACGCAAATTTACGCGAAGGTGACCAACGCTAAACTTGAAAACGACATATCCGCCTTTGAAAGCAAGGTAAGCGGACGTTTCGTCCTATAACGCACAGCCTATGGAACGGACAACAATCACGATGGACGGGTGCGGCAGTGTTGCCGTACCGTCCGATACCGCCAACGTGTGGATGAGCGAAATGGAATTGGTAACGCTGTTCGGTGTCATCGCCCCGACACTCCGTGCCGCCATCCGAGCCGTGTACAAAAGCGGAGCGCTGCAACCTTGCGAGGTGGAAAGGAGCATCAGGCTGCACAACGGCTATTGTGCGGAGGCGTATGCCCTGCCAATGGTCGTGGCAATCGCTTTCCGTATCAACACACCCAATGCCGCAAGGGTACGCAACGCCCTGTTGGAAAGGCTGTGCTTGCGAAAAGACAGACAAGTGCTATTTTTCTTTTCGTCGCCAAATGTTTTGTGAACGGGTTTGTTGAACGGTTGTTTAGGTCGTATATTACAGAACATCAATGCGTTATCTTCACTTCTCAATAATTCAAAACTTTCAGACTTGCCTGCAAGTCTGCCGGAATACGGCATGGTAATTTGCATGAGTGCTATTTATTATTTTGATGAATTGATGAAAGTATATATAAACATAAAGAATAACAGCGGTTTACATCCTCATCAAACTCTCAACAAAAGGATATGGCTGATGAAAAGAGAAAACGGACACAGCCTTACTCATCGCTTTTCTTTTGACAAGCGGTTTGATGAAAGAATGTTGAGCATGTATCTCTATGACTTTTAGTATGTTAAGTCGCCCATTCATCAATTCATCGGATTTTCATTCATCATCAAGCCTGCTGTGGAAGCAACGGAGGTGAGTATCGCCATCCGTAGGCTGGCCAGACGGACTTCCGTTCTGCCGACCGACAAGGGAAAACCGACACCGCCGCAGGCTTTTGGGAACAAAAGCCATAGCTCCTTATGGCGTTTTCTTCACGCACCGCTGACGCTCATGCTAAAAACTCCCCAATGAGCCAGTGGGGTTGCCCCCTGAACGCCCCCGTTTGCTTCCGAAAGAAGCTGCGAGCAGTCCTTTGAGTTGCCCAAAGTTTATGAGTTGTTTTAAAGTCTGAACTCTGTTTTTATGGTAGCAAGTTTGTGTTTCGGGCATACCGAAGCTGTTTGCTATCATCCCATAGCGGGAATTTATATACATCTTATTTTTTGAGCCTGATTTTTTCGTGATAGAAATAATTTACGATGACAGGCTTTCCTTTTTCCGAGCGTCCGTAAGGCAAATCGTTCACCCGATAGGGAAATCCTTGCGTCTGTGCATATTGGGATATGTCCTGCTCCAATGCCTGCCAGTAATCAAGCCTTTTCTTGTTGTAAATCTCATCGTATAATGGGAAGAGTTCGGGATGCTTCTCACGGATATATGCCATTATCTCTCCTTTGAATTGTCCGCGCAGGTTCAGGTTTTCGAGCCATATCAAATCGGCATATCCTTTCACTTTCTCGATAATCGCCTTCATATCGGTTATTCCGGGGAATATGGGCGATACGAAACACACGGTACGGATGCCCGCCTCATAGACCTGACGCATTGCGTTCAGACGACGTTCTATGCTCACGGCATTGTCCATATCCGTACGAAACCGCTCGTCAAGCGTATTGACCGACCATGACACCGTTACTTTGGGAAAACGTTTCAACAGGTCGAGGTCGCGAAGGACGAGGTCGGACTTCGTACATACCATAATCTCGGCGTTGCTTCCGCGCAGTTCTTCGAGCAGCCTGCGGGTACGGCGGAATTGTTCCTCATAGGGGTTGTAACCGTCCGTCACGGAACCTATCACGATGCGCTCACCGTCATATTTGTGCGGATTGGCTATCGGTTTCCAGTTCTTCACGTCCAGAAACGCGCCCCACGGTTCTGTATGCCCGGTGAAGCGTTTCATAAACGATGCGTAGCAATACTTGCAGGCGTGAGGGCATCCCACGTAAGGATTGACCGAATATCCTCCGACTGGCAGTGCGGATTTGGTCATAACGCTCTGTACGTCTATTTCCTTGATTGTTTCAGTATTCATTGTATGCGTTTGATAAATTGTTCCGGCAGTTCCTGAATCATCCTTTCTTCACCCATTATAAGCAGCAAATCCTCTTTCATAAATACGGGGATTCCTTGCGCTTTGGCTTGGTCGGCAATGTGAAGTACCCATTCGAGACGGGAATCCACTTTGCCTTTCCGATGTCCCGTTTCCGTGCCTATGACAACCCAATCGATACCCGCGAAGTCTATCTCTCCGATTTCGTCAAAGATAGGTTCAAAGGTGACGTGGTAATGTTTGGCCTTGATATTTCTTTTCAAATCTTCTAACCTTTTTTTCTCGGAACTGCGCGTGACGGTCACGCCCATCCAGACATTTTCGTCATCCGTAGAAAAACAGACCTTATCCGGACGTTTCGTAAGAAAGATATAAGCGTGTTGCGGATTGCTTTTCATTCTTCCGAAAATCTCCGCGTTCCATTCAGGCTTCCAATCGGAGAAGTCGCTCATTCCGGTCATCAGCCATACGTGAGGTTTTGGAGTGTCGATGATGTGTAGCTTGCGCCCCATATATTCGGGTACAGAAAAATCGTCCGTGATATGGAAGCGGCGACAGTTATTACGGGCATAGCAGTAGCTGCACCCTATTGAGCAGCCTATCACTATGTTCATATTCTTTATCAGCGATTTGATGCAAACACTCATAACGTAATGCTCTCCCCATCTCCCGGCATAATCAGTCGGTTCATATCCACTCCGTGGTGGCGGGCTTCGTTTCGCAGGATTTCGCGTGTTGTCTGGCAATGGTCAATAGCATCCATGTGTACGGCTATCAGTTTGATTTGTGCGGGGAGCGTGTCGAGCATCGCCATCACTTCCTGTTCGTCGGGGATGATGCAGCCGTCTGTCTTGGAAAATTCGGGGAACACCGCACCGCCGCTGTTTACAACGATATAATCAGGGCGGTATTTTTCCACGGTTTCAAGGATGCACGGTTCCCATTTGCAGTCGCCCATTATATAAATGGTCGGAAGTCCCTCCGCCATCAGCACATAGCCCGACACGGGTCCCATCATCTGGCCTACCTGACCGAAACCGTGATGACCCGTGGTGCGGTGGATGGTCAGGTTGCCTATTGTCTTGCTCTTTTCAATTGCTTCTACATTTGTAAAACCATCTTGCACGAGGGTTTCCTTGTCTTGCGGCTGGGTGTAGAAAGGGATGTCTTTCGGCAAATGTTGTTTCACGCTCGGTTCATAATGGTCAATGTGGTTGTGTGTGAGCAGTACCATATCCACGCCCTCGGTGATTTCGCTGATGGGCATTACCAGATGCACCCTCGGACTTTTATACACGCCGAGAGCGGATTGCAGGGTTCCTTTGTCGGCAAATACGGGGTCAACAAGGATGGTGTGTCCTGCATAATTGATTTTCAAGGTGGCGCTGCGCACCAACCGGATAATAGCTTTCTCGTTCATAATGTTACGCTTTTATGATTTGTCGGGTGCAAAGTTCGGAAGATTCCCCTGATGCCTCTATGCCTTAAAAAGAGGAATATATGCCATTTTGATAAAAGAATGATGTATATTTGCAGAAAGCAAAGAACAAGAGCGATGAAAACGATAACCAACCCCGAAAGACTGGTCAGCGTCCCGTTCAGCAAGACACGTTGCGGCGTGGACTTCTACATCAACACAGGCGAGAGCAAGGACATCTGTGGTGTCTTGACCGAGCACCGGACGTTCAAGACGGATTTTTTCAGTTTCTATTTCTTTCGCCGCGCCAATGGCTATGTGCTGTTAAACTTCCGCAAAATAGAGTTACGGGACGATATGGTGCTCCTCCTGTCGCCGCACCAGCAACAGGAATGGCACGTGGACGAAGCGGAACTGGACTACACCTTTCTTATCTTTCGCGAAGACTTTATGCGCACGTTCATCGCCGACAAGTTCTTCGTCTATCGCCTGCTGTATTATTATCAGACCGACACGCCACCGTACCTGTTTGCCGCGCCGGAAGAACTGGCGGAATATATGCGCCTCTTGGGGAAGATAAAACAGGAGCTGCTGCATCCTGTGGCAGACACTTACAACCTTATCGTATCTGTGCTTTACTATCTGTTGGTGGTTATCAACCGGGCATACGCCAAAACTTACCGTCTGCCGGTCGAAGTGCCGAAGAACAATTATGCCTTCCAATTCAAAGACCTGTTGGAGAAACATATCCGCGACATGCAGCGTGTTCAGGAATATGCCGATATACTCCGCGTGAGCCGTATCACTCTGAACAATTCTGTAATGGCGCAGTTCGGCGTGTCCGCCACCCATCTGCTCAAACAACGCTTGTTGGAGGAATTGAAAAACGAGCTGTTGTTCTCCGACCGCAACGTGAGCCAGTTGGCGGACGAGTTCCACTTTTCCGACCCCAGCCATCTGATGCGCTTCTTCAAGCAACAGACGGGAAAGACATTTACGCAATATATCACGGACTACCAAAATGGAATATACGAATGAAAAGCAAGAAAAAACTTTATAAGACTTGCACTCCTATCCTCTTTTTTTGTATTTTTGCAGTCGGCGAGAGTTTTTAGGTGGAAATACACCGCATATCACAGAATTAGCAACCGTTGCCAAGTCATTACCTTACTCTTTGAGAAAAGCTTATAAATAGCTTGTTTCTAACAGATTCCTATTTGTGTATCGAATTTTTGGCGAAAATATCGGTATGTAAAGTTCCATCAGCACGGGCATCTACAGCAAACCGGCTTATGTGCATCCGGGGTTTTGCCTCCAGATAGACAGGACGGTATATCCCGCCGAAAAGCCACCAGTCTGCGCGGCGTTCAGCAGCATTGACCGATGGGTCAGCCGACTGCTTATGAACGGTGACTTCTAATGCGTTTTCTTCGTCAAATATTAAATGTTCCGTTATATCATACGAAAAGCGATAAAATCCGCCTTGATGTACAGGACCTGCCGAAATGCCATTGATTTTGACATCGGCATCGGTCATTACACCTTCGAATACGATACGGATTTGTTTGTCTTGCCATTTCTTTGGCACGCTGAAACGATGGCGGTAAATGCCGTACTCGTCATGAAATTCATGTTCCCGATAGTTATCATACGGTTTATAGTTTTCCCGTTCTTTATAGATATAATAGCGGCCGTAAGTATAGCCGCCAAACCCCTGTTGCTCCCAGCATGAAGGTACTTGTATCTTTTCCCAGCTTCCTGATTTCATACCGGCTGAGCACCAAAAGTCCCAAGTTACTGTGTGGTCTGCATCTATTCCTGAAAGGTAAAGCCTTTCGGTCTGTTGTGCTTTCGCACTGAAGAAGCATAGACAGAATAGAAATAAACAAATGTGACGGATTATATTTTTCATGTTCTTATGGTTTAAGCTCTTTTTAAAAAGGGCAAGGGATTGCTTGCTAGGTTTATTTTACAGGAAATACATAAAATTTGCGTTCAGGTATGAAGTCTAACATCCATTGGTCTACCACGACATGATTGTCCAATGCCGTAATTGTCAGCGTATGTTTGCCGCTGGTCAGGGTATGCTGTGTCTTTTTCACGGCCTGACCGCGCAGGACGTTACGTTTCCACGTGTTTGTACGTCCTGTTTCACGGAATGAGATTTCCTGTGGCGTTTCATTGTCTATCCGGACACTGAAACGGATATCTCCTTTATCATTGGGCTGTGTCGGTATGACTGCTGTGCGTAAAACAGCTTCACCTTCCCAGGGACAATCAAATTCAAAAGTCAATGAACCGCCTTTAGGCAATGATACCGCATTCATGCTATGTCCCAATGCTTGTATCGTAAACACTTCGTTTGTAGCTTCCGTATAATCACAAGCATTGCGGGCTATGCACTTGTCAATGCGGACAGGATGTTTTCCAACAGGCCGCGAAGTCTTGTCTGCATACATTTCTACCTCTTTGTCGGTCAGCCCCACGGGTAATGTCGGTGGAAAGAATACATATAAGTCACGTGGATTGTAACACATGGAATGGCGCCATTTCCCATTAGCCAGCCGGTTATTGTAATAATCTGTCAACATCCGTATTTCCTGATACGCTTTTTGACTGTTGGCACAAGCTCGTAACATGGCGTTCTCCCGTTCCCACAAGGTCTCATCACATTGCCCCATGGCATACGAGCGTGCCCGTTGCGCTTCCAACATCTTGACACTCATGGCAGATGCCGCAAATACCTGATATTTGATATGCGAATAAAAAGCGTCTTTCCGCTTTGGGTCAATCAATGGTTCTACTTCTTCTATCTTTTGCTTTACAGCTTCGAAAGATTCTAAGTAACGGTCCAGTTCTCCTCCGAATGCTGTGAGGCTAAACTCCGTATCAATAACTTGCGAACGTCCACGCGGATATTGTTTCTTATCAAGTTCTACTTGTGTCCATCCCATAAATTCAGGCTTTCTGATGGCACATAAGCGGTAATATTCCAACATGGCAGGGAGTAATTTTTGTCCAGCCTCTATCCCGAATTCACGTATGAGCCACTTACCCAAATGATTGTTTATTGTAGCGGGCGTAACACAGTCTATGTTCCAAGCTAAATCGAGAAACAGCTCAAGGTCATAAGCCGCTGGTTTCAGGTCGTGTACATTGACAATCCAAATTCGACGGGCATGATGGTCGTAAGCCTGTTTCATTTCATTATAAATCAATCCGGGTTGCGTGGTGCACAGCCACATATAGTCATGCGGACGTCCCCAGTAGCTTAAGTGATAATACACACCTGCCCCTCCGCTTCTCTTCTGTTGTTCCGCATCACTTAAACGGGTCATGTAACCATAGTTGTCATCACACCACATCAGTGTTACATCATCCGGCACTTGTAACCCATTCTCCATAATTTGCAAAACTTCTTTGTATGGTACAAAGCTTTGAGGAATTCGGGTCACATCCTTATTGACATATTGGGCAAGCAGACGACGTTGGTCATCAATTACCTGTTGCAATGCTTGGGTCTTTTCCTCCATTGTCTGAACACCTTCCATAGAACCGTCATGGATTCCCCGCATTCCAATAGTATAAATATTCTCATAAGGATGAGCCTCTTTTAACCGCTCTATCCAATAAGCCTGCACAGAATCTTTATTTGTAATATAATTGTAGCTTCCTCTGCGGCGAGTATCCCATTCTCCTACATTATTACGCATTAGGGGTTCACAATGTGATGTGCCGATTACGATGCCACATGAGTCTGCAGTCTCTTTAGCTTTAGGTACATAATAAAAAGGAGTCGTTATGCCATGCATTCCCGGCCATATCATGTTAGCACGCAAACGGAGCAAAAGCTTGAATATTTCTTTGTATGTTTTTGCTCCAATCCTGCCTTTGATAGAATTTGGTTCAAAAGTTTTCCAACTCCAGGGTTGTAAGCTCCAGTCTTCATCGTTCAAAAATATACCCCGGTATTTGACTGAAGGACTTTGTAAAGTCTGAAAATCCTCATCTACCGTCAGGCGTTCTTTCTTTTCAGGTGTCACATCACTCCACCATACCCACGGGGAGATTCCAGCCAGACGCGATAACTCTAAAACACCATAGGCTGTGCCGCGAGCATCGCTTCCTACTACAAGCAGTTGTTGCTGTTCCTTTTTTACTGTTAAGAAAAAGCTGTCCCATTTTCCGTTTAAATCTGAGATTGGAACGCCTGCCTGTGACAATTCCTGCCTCAGTCTTTTGTCTGCTTTATCCAGCTGGACAATCCGGACAATCGCCCGGTCTGCCGAGGTTGTCTGAGGACGTAAACTTGTGACTTGTTCCATGTCTTCTGTAAACATATCTACTGCCACTTTTACTACCGGAGATACATTTTTAGGAAGGCTGTAGGTGATGGCATGAGTCCCGTCATACCAAATAAAATCTTTGGCTTGTCCTGTGTATATACAAGCGAAAGCTAAAATAATGAATAAAAACCGTAAACGCATAATGATAACAATAAGGGGTTTAACGGCTGTAAAGCTATGAATACACAGGGAAACAGCTTGAAATATATCTTCTGTAAAGGTAGAATTATGTTTTAATCTCCTTTTCGGAACATGATTCTACCTCAGAATCTTTATTCTTTATTTCTGAAGGCTGCACGCCAAATTCTTTTTTAAAGCATAGGGAAAAATATTTGGGGTCGTTGAATCCGACGTGATAAGCCAAATCAGAGATGCGGATATTCTTATTCTCATTTATCAGTTTGTATGCTGCTTTCAGGCGGATGCTCCGTATGAATCCGGTGGCGTTTAATCCTGTAAGTGCTTTCAGCCTTTTATGAAGGGTGGTACGGCTGGTTGCCATTTCTTCAACGAACTGCGGTATGTCAAAAGCCGGATCGTTTAAGTGCGAATTTACACATGCTACGGCTTTTTGTAAAAATGCCTCATCAATGTCAGTGTAGTCTGGTTGCTTAATTTCAATGGCCAGTGCTTTGCGGGACTTGTGTCCTTCTTTTTTCAGGTACCTCAATATCCATTTATATAAATAAGGTAGAGGAATAAGCCGTGACAGACGCCGGAGGGCATCTAAAATAAATCCGGAAATGACAAGTATTCCTATTATGTAGAGAAGGTAAGCCCAACCGGTAGACCAGAAAGAAGGTTCTACCACAATTTCCAATGTGCGTAATTTACTCCACTCTCCATTCTCATTTGTAGCACATAGCTCAAAAGTATAAGTTCCTGGGGGCACTTGTGTATAATAAGCAGTTCGGGCGTCAGCTTGTGTATAATGCCATTCCTTGTCGAAACCGACTAAGCGGTAGGCATAGCGGTTTTGTTGTGAGCGATTATAAGTCAGCATGGCAAATTTCAGGCTGAAGCTGGAATACTTGGATGGAATTTGTAGTTTTTGAATGAAATCCGGGGTATATGAACTTATGCTTTTGCGTTCTGAATCAGTATATTGTTCTATGCTTAAACCGTCTATGTATATATCCGTTATCCGAGGTGTTTTGTCGGTAGTCTGCCTGTCTGCCATCTTTGGATTGAATGCTACTATTCCTCTGCTGCATCCGAAATACAGCATTCCTTCTTTCGAGCAGGAAGCATGTGGATTGAAGAAGTTGTCCGGTAAACCATCTGCTACGGTAAAAATGCGTACTTTCCCTTTTTTCTCTCCCGTGATAGTGAGTCTTGCCAGTCCGCTATTGGTGCCTAACCAAAGATTGCCATAGCTGTCTTCTTCGATGCTTCCTACCATATCTCCTGGTAAGTTGTATAACCGATGGACCGATTCAAATTGGTCTGTATGTGCATTATATAGGCATAATCCGCTACCTTCTGTGCCGACCCAGATTCTTCCGCTCCGGTCAATGAAGAAGCATAGTGGTGTGCCGGTGGTCATCCGGTATGCTTTTTTATGTAAATTATCAGGGGTATCTAAAATTCCTGTTACATGGACAATTTTGTCTGCATCGGAAACCAGCCAAAGCGAGGTGTCTCCTTCTACTGCAATAGCAGTAATTTCGCTAGAAAGCAGTTCCTGCTTTCCTTCAGAGTGGTTGAATATGAAATTTCGTCCGTCATGATAATGTACACTCAATCCTTTATAACTTCCTATCCACCAATTGCCTTTACGATCTTCGCAAACAGTGAATACCAGGTTGTCTGGAATAAAACCGCAATTGTTCTTCTTGTATTGGTGTAAGATTTTCCCTTCTTTACATACAATAATCCCTTCGTCTTGTATCGCTAATAACACTTCTGACGTCTGGTTACTGTAAGTAATGTCACGCGGTCGTCGGGTGGGGAAAAAGCTTTGTTTCATCTGGCTGGATATATAGTCTATGCCACGGTCTCTTCCAGCCCATAATCCACCTTTCCCATCCATCCATACAGCTGAAACCTGTCCTTTGGGACCTATGGTTTGAAAAGCTTTTGGATGAGTGTTGACATGAAAAATGCCGTTTCCTTCACTGCCTAGCCACATCAAGCCATTTTCATCCCTTAAAATGGTGCTTATTTCGCGGGCAGGTAACTGATGCTCTGCCGAATGTTCGCTATAGTTTACGAACGTTCCTTCCTTGTCCGATGGCATAATGCCTATTCCGTCACGAGTTCCTGCCCAAATTGAAGCAGTCTGCAAATCTTCGTGAACCGCATATACATAGTCTGAAGGAAGTGATGTCTGGATTTCATGTGAATGCTTGAAATTCTTTATGCTGATTCCATGCAGGTCGGTTGTAAAACGTGTCTTGAACAGTCCGCTCCCGTTGGTGCCAATCCATAACATTCCCCGTGAGTCCCGAAACAGGCAAAGTATTGACTTTAATCCTTCGATACCGGTATAAGTGACAATTTCATTATCAGTCGGGCGCAGTCTCAGTAAGCCTTGTTCCCATGTGCCAATTAGAATATCTCCGTTTTCATCTTCTAATAAGGTTTGTATATTTTGTCCTTCAAGTATTTTCCCTTGGCTGTTGTGCTGGGAAACAGATATCAACGAATCGCCTTTTTCATCGTAATATGCCAGTCCGCGTATATAGCCTAAATAAACTCTTCCTGTACCGGTTACCAAAATATCATTCACCCGTTGTTTGCTAATGCCTTTAAGTTTCAGAGATTTGATTCTCCCTGTGCGTTTATCCATGATGCATACACCTTCGTGGGTGCCAATCCACAATCTGTGTGCATTGTCTTCAGCCACGCAAATCACATTGTTGTTTATTAATTTGCCAGGTGTATACAGATTCGATTTCAATGTATTTATATCATATCCGTCATATCGGAACAAACCATAAGCAGTAGCTATCCAGATAAAGCCGTCTTTGTCTTGGTATATTTGTTGCACAATGTTATTAGGCAAGCCTTCGGGGGTAGCGAATTGCTCGAAATGTAGGATATCGGGCAAGGTATCTGCATACGTGTTTTTAGGCATGAGCAGAATGCAGCTTATAAATAAAAGGATTCTGTAAGTCATAATTCACGGAATAATAAATATGCAAATTTAGTAATTTCCAATTATATTCCGCCAACTAAATTTGTCAGGCTCCTGGAATTTGATTGGCATTTGTTGATATGAATGTAGCTGATGACTATAGGAACTTTTATATAAATAAACAGAGGCAAGGAAACTGTCGGCTTCCTTGCCTCTGTTTATGAAAGGAGCAAGACGGGACTTGCTCCTTTCATGCTTCTTGGATTATAGCATGGCCATTTCGGTCAGTACATTGTATACCGAGCTGCAGATACCCAGCAGGACGATGCCCAGCAGGCAGATAACCAGGCAAGCGCGTGTCATGCCTGAGCTGCGGAAGGTAGGCAGCGGGTTGTCGTTCGGCGTGATATACATTGCTTTTACGATAAGCAGATAGTAGTACAGCGAGATGATGGTGTTTACCAACGCAAGGAATACTACCAGCCAATGTCCGGCATGGAAAGCCGAAGCGAACACGAAGAACTTCGAGAAGAAACCGGCAAACGGCGGGATACCACCCAGCGAGAAGAGTGCCAGTGTCATGATGAAGCTCAAGTGCGGATTGGTTTTGTAGAATCCGTTGTATGCTTCGCGGTCTACACGGCCGCCATTGTGTTGTTCTACCGTCGTGATGACACCGAAGATAGCCAGGTTGGCCACGATGTATACGATAACGTAGTAAACCAATGACGCCATGCCTTGTGCGTCGGCTCCCAATACAGCCAGCATGATGTAACCGGCTTGCGAGATACTACTATAAGCCATGAATCGTTTCAGGTCGTGCTGCAGGATAGCGAAGATGTTGGCAATCGTGATAGTCACAACGATAACTACCGACAGCAACAGGCTCCAGTTGTCAATCATCGGACCGAAAACCTTTACCAGGATGCTCATCAACGCAAATGCGGCGGCGCCTTTCGAGATAACCGACAGATAAGCGGTGATGCTGGTCGGAGCGCCCTGATAAGTATCCGGAGTCCACATGTGGAACGGTACCAAGCTCAGCTTGAAGCCCAAACCGGCAAAGAAGAATACCATAGCCATGATTTGCAGCGGAGTTCCGGTGAGCAAAGCGGGCAGGTCTTCGAAATACATGGTTCCGCAGGTTCCGTAAACCAGTGACAGACCGTAAAGCATCAATGCCGAAGAGAACATGGCGTTCAAGATGAACTTTGTTCCGGCTTCCGCGCTGTGATGACGGTATTTGTCGAAAGCGATTAAGCAAGCCAAGGGAATGCTGGCGAGTTCCAGACCTACATAGAAGAGGAGGAAGCTGCCCGCGCTTATCATATAAAACATACCCAGCAGGGTAGAGAGCGTCAGTACGTAGAACTCGCCTGCCTTGTGGCGGCTGTCTTCACGGTTGATCCATGAATCAGCTTGCATGAAGACAAGCAGTGTGCCTGCAGCCAATACGGTCTTGACGATGGAAGCCATTGGGGTCGTACGGAACATTCCTCCGAAAGCCTCACCCGTCACAGGCATGATGTTCAATGCGATTTGTACCACTAACAGCCCGCAAGCCAAGCCCTGCAATGCCTTGTGGTTAGGCTGTTTCAGTATCAAGTCGGCAAGCAATACGATAATCAGTATGATTGCCAGGCTGATTTCCGCTTGCATGGCAGAAAATATTGCACTTATATCCATAATGTCTTGATTAATGTATTAATTGTGAAATGATAGGTTCGACACTCGTGCTGATGACATCGCTCACCCACCACGGTGCAAGTCCCAGTCCGGCTACTGCCACGATGAGGCAGATAACGGCAAGACGTTCGTCCCAAGTGGCGTCAGTCAGTTTCAGATGTTCCGGATTCTTGCAAGTGCCATACAGAATCTTTCCTACTACACGCAGGATATATACTGCCGTGATAACGATACTCGTGGTAGCGATGATAGTGCATGTGCGGTGGAAAATGTCTGTATGTTGGAACGAACCGACAAATACAGTCATTTCGGCGATGAATCCGCTCAAGCCCGGCAGACCGAGGTTGGCAAGACCGGCAATAACATAGCCTACAGCCAGGAAAGGCATGATTTTCATCAAGCCGCTCAACTGACGGATATCACGGGTGTGAGTACGTCCGTAAATCATGCCGATGAGGGCGAAGAACAAGGCTGTCATCAAACCGTGGCTTAACATTTGCAGAATAGCACCTGTCGAGCTGACACGGGTAGCCATCAGCAAGGCGAACAATACCAGACCGCAGTGGCTTACCGAAGAGTAAGCGTTGATGTATTTCAAGTCGGTCTGTACAACGGCGCTGAATGCTCCGTAGACTACAGAGATGGTAGTCAATACCAGGAAGAAGTCTCCCCAGTATGCCATTCCGGTAGGCATCAGGTACATAGCCACGCGGAAGCATCCGTAACCTCCCAATTTCATCAATACGCCGGCATGCAGCATAGATACGGCTGTCGGGGCAGAAGCATGACCGTCGGGGCTCCAAGTATGGAACGGGAAGAGAGCGCCCAGTACGCCGAATCCCAGGAATACCATTGGGAAGAATACCTGTTGGAATTCGGTCGGGATTTTCAGCTTGGCTATTTCAAGTACGTTCATCGTTTCGGCACCGGCACCGTAGAAGATACCCAGGATACCGATAAGCAGGAATGCCGAACCACCCATCAGCATCAGGGTCAGTTTCATGGCCGAGTATTCCTTGCGGCCGCTTCCCCATACACCGATAAGCAGGTACATCGGGATAAGCGCCACTTCGTAGAACATGAACATGGTAAACAAGTCGGTAGAGATGAAGAAACCGAATACACCGGTGCTCAGCAAGGTGAACCACATGAAGTATTCCTTAGTGAGCGGTTTCAGTTTCCACGAAGCGAATGTTCCGGTGAACACGATGATGGCGCTCAGCAGCAACATCACTACCGAGATGCCGTCTACACCTACCGAGTAGGCTATATGCAATGGGGCATACCATGAGATGCTGTCCGTAAAAAGCATTTCTTCGGTTGCACCCCCGTTTCGGAGTCCGATATAAGAAACGGTAAGGTACGCGGCAAGAACCAGCAGGATACTGGAGCCGGCTACCATCACTCCTCTTACCTGATTCAGGTTGCGGGCTATCCACAAGCCGAGCAGCATCAGCAGAGGGACTAATACGAAAAGACTTAATATATTCATAATACTAATAACATGATGGTTAATACTATAACTCCACCCAGGAACCACATGGTGTAGCTCTGGATTCTACCGTTCTGGATAGGCTGTGCGGCTTCGCCGGCAGCGTTGGTGCTCCATGCCATGAAGTTCATGAACTGGTCGATTACATGACGGTCGAACCATGCAAGCGGAGTAGAGATGCAACGGAAGATGATTTTCTTGGTTACGAACAACCAGATTTCGTCCATATAGAAACGCTTGTATGCGGCGCGGTGCAGCGTAGCGAAACGTTTTGCCAGCATATCGGCAACAGGTTGCTTGTCGCGTGCGTACATCCAGGTTGCCAGTGCGATGGCAATCAAGGCTACCACGATGCTGGTTACGGCTACCTGGGTATTCAGGTGAATGTCGTAAGCGTGTCCGTTAGCCGAAACGAAATGTCCGAACGGAAGAATCCAACCGCATACGATAGTAATGGCAGCCAGTACCATCAACGGGAAGGTCATCGAAAGCGGACTTTCGTGCGGTGTGTGGTGAGCATGCAGTTCTTTGTTTTCCGTACCCCAGAAAATGCCGTAGTACAGACGGAACATATAGAAAGCGGTCATACCGGCGATGATTGTCATAATCCATCCCATTACCGGGCTGAACTGGAAGCAGGCCGTCAGGATTTCATCTTTCGAGAAGAAACCGGAGAACGGAGGAATACCAGCGATAGCCAGACAGGCGATGAGGAAGGTGATGTGGGTGATAGGCATATACTTGCGCAAGCCGCCCATGGTAGACATCTCGTTGCTGTGGACAGCGTGGATGATACATCCGGCGCCGAGGAACAACAGAGCCTTAAACATGGCGTGAGTGAACAAGTGGAACATACCTGCCATATATCCCAGTCCGCCTTCGTGCGGGTCGGCTGTGGTGCAAACGCCCAATGCTACCATCATGAAACCAATCTGAGAGATGGTAGAGAAGGCAAGCACACGCTTGATATCGCTCTGCACACAGGCAACCGAGGCTGCATAGAATGCGGTAAAGGCACCTACGTAAGCCACCAGATGCAAGGTTTCGGGAGCGTAACCGATGAACAAGGGGAACATGCGGGCTACCAGGTAAACACCTGCAACCACCATGGTAGCGGCATGGATAAGGGCGCTGACCGGAGTCGGACCTTCCATAGCATCGGGCAACCAGATGTGTAAGGGGAACATGGCACTCTTACCGGCACCACCGATGAACATCAGTCCGAGAGCCAGCGGCAACAGCATGCCGCACTTCATCAGTTGTTCCTGTTCGGGAGTGAAGGTAAAGGTTCCCATGTAGAAACCGTAAATCAAGATACCGATGAGGAAGCCCAAATCGGCGAAACGGGTTACGATGAACGCTTTCTTGCTGGCTGCGATGGCTTCAGGCTTCGTGTAGTAGAAACCGATGAGCAGGTAAGAAGATACACCCACCAGTTCCCAAAATACATACATCTGGAAGATGTTGGTGGCAAGTACCAGTCCCAGCATGGAGAAAGAGAAGAGCGAGAGAAACGCATAGTAGCGTTGGAAACCTGTTTCACCCTTCATGTAACCGAATGAATAGATATGCACCATTAGACTGACCGTCGAGATGACTACCAGCATCATGACCGAAATCGGGTCGAGCAGGATACCCATGTCGATATGCAGCGAGGTGTTGAAAGGCAGCCATTGGAAGTTCCAAGGCATCAGCGTCTGGAAAACTCCTTCAGCCGTACGCGGGGCTGTGAAGTATTCGAATGCGGTGAGGTAGCTCAGCACGGTGACGCAGGTCAGCGACAAGGTACCGATAAGTCCCGCCACGCGATGTTTCATGTACATGCCCGTCAGCCCCAGTATCAGGAAGCTCAGAACGGGTAGCGCGAGTATCAGAATTGTATATTCCATAATCGATAATTGGTTTTTAGTTATCCTTTCAGGTCGGTGATGTCATCGGTCAGGATTTGTTTCACATTGCGGTATACATTAATGATAATGGCTATCGCTACGGCTGTTTCGGCTGCGGCGATGGCGATACCGAACAAGGTGAAGAAATGACCTTCCAGTTGTCCCGGGAAAAGATAACGGTTGAATACGGCAAAGTTAATGTTCGTTGCGTTCAGCATAAGCTCAACGGATATGAGCAGTGCCAGCAGGTTTTTGCGGGTAAAGAATCCGTAAATACCACAAAACATCATGATGGTACTGATGACCAGGTAATGTATTACATGTATTTCCATAAGTCGAGCCTCCTGTTATTTTTCTTCTCTGGCTATCAGGATGCCGCCGATCATACATGCCAGCAGCAATACACTGACTACCTCGAAAGGTAATACAAATTGATATTTGTCTGTTCCTACGAGTGCCATACCCACTTCGCTGGAAGGAAGTTCCTCGCCCAGCGGAACTGCGTTGAGGGCGAACCCGTTAGTGAAGAGCAGGAACAACACCAGCACGGCACCCACGACGGTGGTTGCCAGCACGCTGAACAGCTTTGCCCGCTTCATCTTGTACTTCATGTCTTTGTCCGAACGGGTCAAGGCGATAGAGAACACATACAAAACGATGATACCTCCGGCGTACACCATCAGCTGGACCGCACCCAGGAAGGTGTAGCCGAGCATGAAGAATATCGCCGCGGTGCCGAAGAGGACGAACAGCAGGTAGGTGGCTGCCCGCAGCAGTCTGCCTGTCGTCACGGCAAGTACCGAACAAATGGCAATGGCGAGTGCCACTACACCGAATACGATATTTTGAAATGAGAATATTTCCATGTTCTATAGGTTATTTAGCGAGGGTTGAACCTTCGTGGTTAAGGGTCAGCACGAGTTTGTCTTTCTCGAACACTGCGTTCTCGAAGTCGTTCGTGAACTTGATGGCGTTATGCGGACAAGCGTTCACACACAGGTTGCAGAACATGCACGAGCCTAAGTTGTACTCATACTTCACCAATACTTTTTTCTTTTTCCCGTCGGCGTCCTCACGCATTTCGGTCGTGAGTTTGATGGTGCCGTTGGGGCAATTCATCTGACACAGCCCGCACGCGATGCAGTGATGATGGTTTTCTTCATCGTGAATCATCGTCAGTTTGGCACGGTGACGTTCGGGCACGTGCAGCGTGGTATGACGGTTTTCAGGATACTGTTCGGTCACTTTCGGTTCCAAGAATACTTTCATCGAAGTACGCAGGCCCACCAGCAAACTCTTCAGTCCTGAAGCATACCCTTTCATATAGTCGCTGAAACTTTCCATTATTATTCTATATTAAAAAACGAGTCCATAAACTTTGCAAACTGCCATTACCAGCAATACTACCAGCGACAGCGGCATGATGTATTTCCATTCCAGTTGCAGCACCTGGTCGATACGCAGACGAGGATAAGTCCAGCGAATCCACATCAACAGGAATACCACGAAGAATGTCTTGCCCAGGAACCATACGGCACCGGGGATGTAGTCCATTACGGCATTGAATCCGTCCAGACCCGCAATGTGAAGCGGCATCCAGCCTCCCAGGAAGAGGGTAGTGGCGATTCCGGCGGTGATGAACAGGTTAAGGTATTCTGCCAGGTAGAAGAAACCGAAGTGCATACCCGAATACTCTGTGTGGTATCCGGCGGTCAGCTCTTGTTCGGCTTCTGCCAAGTCGAACGGACCACGGTTGGCTTCGGCGTTACCGGCAATCAAGTAAACAATGAAAGCCACGATGGCTACGATGTGTCCCTTGAAGATGTTCCAGCCGTTTGCCTGTCCCATCACGATCTCGTGGATGTCCATCGTGCCGCTCAGTATTACCATAGTCACTACTGTAAGTCCGATGGAGATTTCGTAGCTGATGAGCATCGCGCCGCTTCGCACGGCACCGATTAACGTATACTTGCTGTTACTACTCCATCCGGCAAGCAGGATACCCAGGATGCCGATTGACGAGGCTGCCAGCACAAAGAGGATACCGATGTTCATGTGCAGGATTTCCGCACCGTTGTGCCAAGGCAGGCACGAGAACGTCAGGATAGAGGCAAGAATCACCAGGAAAGGTGCCAGGGCGTACAAGAACTGGTCGGCTCTCTTCAGCTTGAAGACTTCCTTAATCAAAATCTTGATAACGTCGGCAGGCACTTGCAGCAGTCCGCCTTTGCCTCCTACACGGTTCGGGCCGATACGGCACTGGAAAGCCGCGCAGACCTTACGTTCCATATAAATAAGGATAATGGCAAGCACGGCATACAATACCATGATAATGACACCTACAACGACACATTCCAAGAAGATGGCAAGGCCTTCGGGCATCACGCTGCACAGGGCAGAATGGATGGTCTCCCAAAGCGGTTGCAGGTTATAATAATCTAAAAATGCTTGGTTCATATTTGTAATGATTGATTTTGAACGTTGTTTCTTCTTCTTTTATCGGTCGATATCCGGAATCACGAAGTCTGCCGAAGCGCCGATGGCAATCAGGTCGGCAAATTTCCATCCGCGGCACATCGTGTCCATCGCCTGTACCAGCGGCAGACCCGTAGAACGGAAGTGCATGCGGTAAGGAGTCTTGTCTCCGTGGCTTTCGATGACTACGCCGAACTCTCCACGGCTTGTTTCCACCGCTGAGGTCCAGATGCCTTCGGGCAACTTGATAATCGGTTTGGTCTTTACACGGAACTCGCCTTCCGGAATGTTGTCGATGAGCTGTTCGATAATGCGGCACGATTCCATCAGCTCGTCCATACGCACCATGTAGCGGGCGAATGTATCACATTCGTTGTAAGTGATTTGACGGAAGTCCACTTTATCATACAAGCCGTACGGATGACGCTTGCGCACATCGTTTGCCCAGCCTGTAGCACGTCCGGTACCTCCTGTACATCCCAGCGAGATGGCATCTTCCTTCGAGAGGATACCTACGCCTTTCATACGGGTGTCGGCAATGACGTTGTTGGTAAAGATGTCGTGATAGTCTTTGATGACGCTGCGCATGTGCTTGATAAACTCTTTCACTTTCTGGCAGAAAGTCGGGTGGATATCGTCCTGCACACCGCCGATGACGTTATAGTGTTGGATGAGTCGTCCGCCGGTGGTCTCTTCGAAGATGTTGAGCACCATCTCTCTTTCGCGGAATCCGTAGAAGAACGGCGTCATGGCACCCATATCCAATACCATACAAGAATAGAACAACAAGTGAGAGTCGATACGTTGCAATTCATCCATGATGGTACGGATGTATTTCGCGCGGTCTGAGATTTCGATGCCCGCTGCCTGTTCGATACAGGTACACAGGGCGTGACGGCTCTGGTGTGCGCTCAGGTAGTCCAGACGGTCGGTCATACCCAAGGTCTGCGGATAAGTCATGCTTTCGTTCATTTTCTCGATACCGCGGTGGATGTATCCCAATACTGGGTCTACTTTCTTCACCACTTCACCGTCGAGGGCGATACGCATACGCAACGCGCCGTGGGTAGACGGGTGCTGAGGCCCCATGCTGACTACGAAGTCATTGTCTCCGAAGATTTTGTTGTCGAAACCTTTCAGCGTGCCGTCGGGCAACAGGCGGTATTCTTTGGTAATGTCGGCATTGATTTCATTGTCCAGACGCAGCGGGTTCGACTTCATGTCGTAGTCTTTGCGGAGCGGCCAGCCAATCCAGTCTTCGCGCAGGAAGAGGCGGCGCATATCGGGATGTCCTTCGAAGAGGATACCGAAGAAGTCGTACACTTCGCGTTCTTTGATGAGAGCGGTTTTCCACAAGTCGCTTACTGTGGGCAACAGCGGCTGCTGACGGTCGGTTGTGGCGGTGCGGACAGCTATGGTGTCGCCTGTAGCGGTCGATTCCATGAAGTAGATGGCTCCCAGTCCTTCTTCGCCCCAGTCCATACCCACGATTTCACGCAGGAAATCCATCGGGCTTTGCGGGTCGTTGCGCAGGCCTTCCATTACTTTCCGGAATTCGCCGAGAGGCAGTTTGATTACACCTGCATTTCCTGCGCACACTTCAGCTCCTTGTATTTTCAGTACGTCGTCACGTTTCATTGCTCACCTCCTTTCGCCTTTTCTGTTTCGTTTTCTGTCCCTTCATCGTGGGCATGGCTGCGGTTTACGCCGCCCAGGTAGCGTTCTACCTTCATCTTACGCTGCAACTGCATCAGCCCGTAATAGAATGCTTCGGGACGCGGAGGACAGCCGGGGATATACACGTCGACAGGGATTACTTTGTCGATGCCGTTCACTACGTTGTACGATTTGATGAACGGACCGCCGGAGATGGTACATCCGCCTACGGCAACTACATACTTAGGTTCTGCCATCTGGTCGTACAGACGCTTCATGACCGGTGCGGTGCGGTAGGTGATGGTTCCCATTACCACCAGCACGTCTGCCTGACGGGGAGAGTTACGGGTTACTTCGAAACCGAAACGCGCCATGTCATAACGGGCGGCACCCAATGCCATAAACTCGATGGCACAGCAGCTGGTTCCCAGCAGCAAGCCCCATACCGAGTTGCTTCGTCCCCAGTTAATCAGTTCGTCGAACGTGGTCAGGATTACTCCCGCGCCGTCTTGGTTCACCTGTTCTACAAGACGCTCCAGATAGTCATTGTTCTTAAACTCGTCATACTCCATTGAGCGGATTTTCGGCTTTTTCATTTCCATTCCAATGCTCCTTTCCGCCAAGCGTATGCCAGGCCTAAAATTAATACTAACAAGAAGAATGATACACACACTAATGCGTAGGCACCGATTTCATGTACTACGTTCGCCCACGGGAAGAGGAACACGGTCTCGATGTCGAACATCAGGAACAGAATGGCGAACAGGTAATAGCCTGCCTTGAACTGTACCCAAGACTGTCCGCGTGTCGGGATACCGCACTCGTAAGGTTCACCCTTTTGGGGGTTGAACGAGCGGGGCGATATGAGCCTTGAAATCGTCAGTGCCGCTACCACCAGCACAACGGCTGTCAGGATAGCTACAACTAAAAACGTGAAAAACATATATATAATTGATATTTGATGATAAATTCCTTGTGTGTACGCTCACGGTCAGCTTGCGGAAAGGCACATACCGTTCCGCCTCTTATGGCAACAGGCATAAGAGGGTCATAGAGTATTAGTGTGGGTTTTATCCGCTTTTTCATTGCTGACCAGTCTGAAAACTGGAGGCAAATATACGTATTTATTTTTAATTAACAGGAAGTAAAATTGCATAAAAAAACGGGAGGGTAAACAATTCTTTCATAATCTACGGATTAAGGGGATTATCGGAAAGAAAAAAACAGGCGGTTTCGGGTGTCGGAGCGGATTTGTCGTGTGTATCGTTTTTGCCGTCTGGCTTGCCGGTGCAACCTGGCTCTTTGAAAAAAGCAGACAGGCTTCGTCGGGAAACAGATATAGCTGCCCGGAATGAGGAAGATAATTGCTTTCGCAATCTTGGTAAGTCAGGATTGCTTTTCCGGTTAGTCATGACTGCAGTCCCAGGCAGGGTAGGACTGCAGTCCTGGCTTATCCGGACTGGGGCAGGACTGGAATGGGAAGTACGGGCAGGCTTAATTGAAGAATTTTTCCAGCTTTTTAATCATCATGTTCAGGCAAAATACCACTACATGGTCGTTCTCCTGAATGGTTGTGTTACCGGTCACCAGGATTCCTTCACCGTTACGGATGAGCCCGCCGATGGTGGCTCCTTTGGGCAATCCGGCGTCTTTCACTTGCGAACGGGTGATGCGTGCGCCCGCCTTGACGGTAAATTCAGCCACGTCGGCATTGGCGAATGTCAGACATTTCACGTTCGATACGTCCGCGTCCAGCATCATCTGGTAAATGTGGCTGGCGGCGATGAACTTTTTATTGATGACGCAGCCGATGTCCATGCTTTCCGCCATGCTGATGTAGTCTACATTCTCTACCTGCGCCACGGTTTTGCTTACGCCCATTCGTTTGGCTGCCAGGCAGGCAAGGATATTGGTCTCGGCGCTTCCGGTCAGGGCTACGAAAGCTTCGGTGTTTTTGATGCCTTCTTCCGTCAGCAGGTCTAAGTCGCGTCCGTCTCCGTTGATAATCATCACCTTGTCATCTACCAGTTCGGTCAGGCGGTTGCAACGGGCATAGTCGCTCTCGATGATTTTGGTGCGCATGTATTCGGGCATATACTGCACGGTGCGCACGGCGATGCGGCTGCCTCCCATAATCATCACATTGCGCACGTCGGCATAGTTCTCTTTGCCGGCTATTTTCCGGATATAGGGGATGTATTTCTTGGTGGTGGTGAAATAAACGATGTCGTTCAGGAGAATCGAGTCATCGCCCCGCGGAATGATGGTTTCGTTTCCCCGCTTGATGGCTACGATGTGGAAGGGGATGTCGCGTCCGCCCAGTTCGTAGAGCGGTATGTTTAATATTTCAGCCGTCTCGCGCATCTTGGTGCCGATAAGCACCAGCGCGCCGCCGGCAAATTCCCACCATTGGCGTATCCAGCTCATCTTTACGGCATCTACGATGTCTTTGGCAGCCAGCATCTCAGGGTAGATAAGCGAATGCACCCCCCGTTTGGCAAAAAACTCCTGGTATTTGGGAAGCAGGTATTCGTAATTGTCTATGCGTGCTACCGTCTTTTTGGCACCAAGCCCTGCGGCAAGCATGCAAGCCGTCATGTTCTGGCTTTCATTGGGAGTGACGGCGATGAACAGGTCGGCATTGGCTGTCCCGGCTTCTTTCAGTCCGGAGATGGAAGTGGGAGAGATATTGACCGTCATAAGGTCGAAGTTGTTTCCCAGTTTGCCCAGTCTGTCTTCGTCTTCATCCATCAGGATGATGTCTTGCTTTTCTCCTGCCAGCAGTTTGGCAAGGTGTGTGCCTACAGCACCCGCTCCTGCAATGATGATTTTCATACGTTCAGAAAATGAATAAGTGTATTATATATATGTGTCTTGTCTATGCCGCAGATAGCCCGCAGGTCTTCTACGGGTCCGTGTTGGATAAACCGGTCGGGGATGCCTAAGCGTTTTACCGTCGGGCTATATCCGTTGTCGGACATGAATTCCAGTATCGCGCTTCCCATGCCGCCCTTCAGCACGCCGTCTTCTACGGTAACGATGCGCGAGAAACGTTTCCCTATTTCGTGGAGCATGGCTTCGTCCAGCGGTTTCAAGAAGCGCAGGTCGTAGTGGGCAATGCTTTTGCCTGTCTGTTTTTCCGCTTCGGCGAGGGCTTGTGCAGCCTCGTTGCCGATGGGACCCAGCGTGATGACCGCCAGATCTGTCCCTTCTTTCAGCTTTCTGCCTTTACCTATTTCTATTGCTTCCAGCGGACATTTCCAGTCTGTCTGTGTTCCTCTGCCGCGGGGATAACGGATGACGAACGGGCCTTGGTCGGGAAGCTGGGCTGTGTACATCAGCTTGCGCAGCTCATGCTCGTCGTAAGGCGAGGCGATGGTCAGGTTCGGGATGGGACGGAGATAAGCCAGGTCGAACACCCCGTGGTGGGTCGGTCCGTCTTCGCCTACCAGTCCGGCACGGTCCAGACATAATACCACGTTCAGGCGCTGGATAGCGACATCGTGGATAATATTGTCGTAAGCGCGTTGCATGAAAGAAGAGTAGATGTTGCAAAAGGGTAACAACCCTTCTTTAGCCATGCCTCCCGAAAAGGTTACGGCATGTCCTTCGGCGATACCTACATCGAATGCACGGTCGGGCATAGCCTTCATCAGGAAAGTCATGGAGCACCCGGAAGGCATGGCAGGGGTGACTCCGATAATCTTATCGTTCTGCTGTGCCAGTTCCACCAGGGTGTTGCCGAATACGTCTTGAAATAAAGGCGGCATTCCGGTCGTGTCTGCTACGATGCGCTCGCCGGTCTCTTTGTTGAATTTTCCGGGAGCGTGCCAGACGGTAGCCTCTTCTTCGGCTGGCTTGAAACCTTTTCCTTTGACGGTATGGATATGCAAGAGCTTGGGACCTTTCATGTCCTTTATCTCTTTCAGTACCTTGGTAAGTGTAAATACATCGTGCCCGTTGACCGGTCCGAAATAGCGGATGTTCATCCCTTCGAAGATATTCTGTTGCTGGGTGAGCACCGACTTCAGGCTGTTGTTGAAACGTAACAGGCTTTTGCGGCGTTCTTCGGTCAGGATGCCCATGCGGCGCAATTTCTCTGCAATGGCAAAGCGCAGGCGGTTGTAGCCTTCCGACGTTTGCAGGTTCAGCAAGTATTGTTTCATGCCTCCCACGCTCCGGTCGATGGCCATGTTGTTGTCGTTGAGGATAATCAGCAGGTTATTGGGGGTAGACGAAGCATTGTTCAGCCCTTCGAACGCCAATCCGCCGCTCATGGCACCGTCTCCGATGACGGCTACTACATGGCGGTCGTTCTCTCCTTTTTTAGCTGCTGCTACAGCCATGCCCAATGCTGCAGAGATGGAATTGGAGGCATGTCCGCAGGTGAATGTGTCATATTCGCTTTCGGAAGGGGAGGGGAAAGGACACAGACCGTTCAGCTTCCGGTTGGTGCAGAAGCGGTCACGGCGTCCGGTCAGGATTTTGTGTCCGTAAGCCTGATGCCCTACGTCCCATACAATTCGGTCGTAAGGTGTGTTATATATATAATGTAGAGCAACCGTCAGTTCTATCACTCCCAGACTTGAGCCGAAATGACCGGGATTGCGTGAAAGCTCGTCGATAATCATCTCTCTTAGCTCTTTGCAAACTTCCGGCAACGCTTCGATAGGAAGCTGGCGTAAATCTTTCGGGCTGTCTATTTTACTCAACAATTCGTAAGACGTAGCTTGTTCCATCTGATTTCTTTTCAACATTCGTGCTACAAAAGTACAATAAATATACATATTGTGTTTACATTTGTACCAAAAATAACGAATATCGTCTGATTATGGAGTTTAGAACGAAAGTGGATTTGCCTGTCGGGGTGCCTTTTATCAATCACGAGGACGGATTGATGATGTGGGGTTCGTGTTTTGCCGAGAATATGGGCAAGCTGTTTGTGGATTATAAATTCCGGTGTGATGTGAATCCATTCGGCGTCTTGTACAATCCTTATTCGATTGCCCGGTCTGTTTGCCAGGTGGCGGAAGGCTATATATATAATAAGGTAGATTTACGTGAAGCGCACGGCGTATGGTATAGCCTGATGCATCATAGTGCATTCTCTTCGCCGGATGCGGACGAGTGTCTGGAGAAAATCAATACCCGCTTGTCTCGGGCTACAGAACATTTGCGCCGGGCACGCTGGGTGATGTTTACCTGGGGGACGGCTTGGATTTATGAATGGAAAGAAGACGGCAGGATTGTAGGCAATTGCCATAAATTGCCGGCAAATTGTTTTACCCGGCGCCTGTTGGAGGTAGAAGAGATAATAGATGTCTATGTCCCGCTGATAGAAAAGCTGTCGGCATTGAATCCGGATTTGCATTTCCTGTTTACCGTAAGTCCCATCCGTCATGTGAAAGACGGCATGCACGGCAATCAGGTGAGCAAGTCTGTCCTGTTGCTGGCTGTCCAAAAGTTAGTTGACTCTTGTCCGAATTGTTTTTATTTCCCTTCTTATGAAATCATGATGGATGAGTTGCGCGACTATCGGTTTTATGCCGATGATATGCTGCATCCCTCTCAAGTGGCTATTGAGTATATGTGGGAATGTTTCGGACAGGTCTTCTTTTCGCCGGCTACTCATCAATTCTTGCAGGCGTGGGAAAAGCTGAAAAAAGGGCTTGCGCATCGTCCCTTTGATTCCGATTCAGAGTCGTATCAGCGTTTTTTAAGTCAAATTCTGTTAAACATTGAAGAGTTAAAGGAAAAATTGCCGTACTTAGACGTCCAAAACGAAATTAGTCTATGTCAAGCTCGATTGAAGAAATAGTCTCTGTAACGGGGGCGGACCGGATAGGGGAACGTCAGGCACATATTGATTGGATTCTGACGGACAGCCGTTCGTTGTGCTTTCCTGAAGAAACGCTGTTCTTTGCGTTGAAAACCAAACGCAATGACGGCCATAAATATATCTATGAGTTGTATACACGCGGTGTGTATAACTTTGTAGTGACCGAGATACCGGAAAACATGAAAAATCATGCCGATGTGAACTTTTTGGTGGTCGGTAATGTGCTGAAAGCCTTACAGCGTTTGGCAGCCAAGCGCCGTGAGCAGTTCGATGTGCCGGTTGTCGGTATTACGGGAAGCAATGGCAAGACAGTAGTAAAGGAATGGCTTTATCAGTTGTTGAGCCCGGAGCGGAGAATTACCCGTTCGCCGCGCAGTTACAATTCGCAAATCGGTGTTCCGCTTTCGGTCTGGATGATGGACGAGCATACCGAACTGGGCATCTTCGAAGCCGGTATCTCCGAAATGGGAGAGATGGAAGCGTTGGAACCGATTATCCGTCCGACCATTGGTGTGCTGACCAACATCGGTGGCGCTCATCAGGAGAATTTCGCTTCGTTGCAGGATAAGTGCATGGAGAAGCTACTCTTGTTTAAGGATTGTGATGTGATTATTTACAATGGCGATAATGAGTTGATTAGCAGTTGTGTTGCCAAGTCGCTGTTTACTGCCCGTGAGATTGCCTGGTCGATGAAAGACGCAGAACGCCCGTTGTTTATCGAGAAGATAGAGAAGGACGCGACGGGAACGACCATTAAATACCGTTATCTGGGATTCTTTAAGGAATACCGTATTCCGTTCATCGATGACGCTTCGATTGAAAATTCATTGAATTGCCTGGCGGTTGCGCTCTATCTGATGGTATCGCCCGAAGTGATAGCCGATCGGATGGCACAACTGGAGCCGGTAGCCATGCGGCTTGAAGTAAAAGAGGGAAAGAACGGTTGTGTGCTGATAAACGATAGTTATAATTCGGATTTTGCTTCTTTGGATATTGCTCTTGATTTTATGGCAAGGCGCTCGGAAGACAAAGTACGTCGGCGTACTTTGATTTTGTCAGATATGCTGGAGACTGGACAATCCGGTAAGCTTCTTTACCGGCAGGTAGCCGATTTGGTTCATAGCCGTGGGGTAGACCGCTTGATAGGAGTAGGTGAGGAAATATCAGCAGCTGCTTCCCGTTTTGAGGTAAAAGAGAAACAGTTTTTTTTGACTACAGAAGAGTTGATAGCATCGGGGGCACTTGCTACGTTGCGGGGCGATATCGTGTTGATAAAAGGTGCGCGTGCGTTCCATTTTGATGTGATTACCGATTACTTGGAGCTGAAAGTGCATGAAACAATATTGGAAATCAACCTGAACGCTTTGGTGGATAACCTGAATTATTACCGCAATAAATTGAAGCCGGAGACAAAACTGATATGTATGGTCAAGGCTTCGGCTTATGGGGCGGGTCCTTTTGAGGTGGCAAAGACATTGGAAGAACACCGTGTCGATTACCTGGCTGTAGCTGTGGCAGATGAGGGGGCAGACCTTCGTAAGGCAGGCATTACATGCCCTATTATAATAATGAATCCCGAAGTGACCGCTTTCAAGACCATGTTCGCTTATCGGCTGGAACCGAATATTTACGGTTTCCGTATTCTGGAGGATATGATTAAGGCAGCCGAACGGGAAGGGGTCTCTAATTTCCCTATTCACCTGAAGATTGATACCGGCATGCACCGGTTGGGATTTGACCCGCATAAAGACATACAGCCGTTGATAGAACGGTTGCACCGCCAGTCGGCTGTTATACCCCGTTCCGTCTTCTCGCATTTGGTGGGCAGCGATTCTTCCCGCTTTGATGCTTTTACGCGTAAGCAAATCGAGACCTTCGAAGCGGCTTCCGCCGAATTGCAGGCGGGATTCGAACATAAAATCCTGCGTCATATCTGTAATACGGCAGGCATCGAGCGCTATCCGGGAGCTCAATTTGATATGGTGCGGCTGGGGATTGGGCTTTATGGCATAGACCCTTACACCAATCATATATTGCATAATGTGAGTACACTGAAAACAACGATTCTGCAGATTCATGACATACCGGCAGATGAAACGGTAGGGTATAGCCGGAAAGGTGTGCTTCATCGGGATTCGCGGATTGCGACCATCCCTATCGGATATGCCGATGGGCTGAACCGCCATTTGGGAAACGGTAATGCTTATTGTTTGGTAAAAGGCAAGAAAGCACCTTATGTAGGCAATATTTGTATGGATGTATGTATGATAGATGTGACGGATATTGATTGCCAGGAAGGAGATAAGGCTATTATCTTCGGCGATGACTTGCCGGTAACGGTGCTTTCGGATGTACTGGACACGATTCCTTATGAAATCCTGACCAGTGTGTCAAACCGTGTAAAGCGAATCTATTTTCAGGATTGATATGTTGTCCGGCATAAATTTTGTTGGAAGCGTGCACGGTATTTAGTAGGAATGTAGTAAAAGAAGGGGGAGATTCAAATAAAATTTAAAATTTACACCAAAATAAGTGCATTTGATTTTGATATGTCACGAATTTCTTTTTTCTTTGTAGCTGTAAATAACATTTGGGGTAGCAAGGCTATCGACATCTTTGTTAACGCAAACTAGGGGTGCAGGTGGAGTTGTTGCCGAAAAATAGGACCGACATTCAATTAAATTTCTAATTAATATTAAAAGAGTAATTTTATGGAAACTACTAAAAAACAAAAACAAGGATTTAAGGGAATTGAAGCTGCTGGTTTGGTAATCATCGTATGCTTTATCGTTGCAGTATGTATTTATCAGTTCGTATTTGGTAACCCTGCCAACTTTATGAACAATGACCCGAACAACCACCCGCTGCCGGGCAACATGTTGGGAACTATCTACAAAGGTGGTGTCATCGTGCCTGTTATCCAGACACTGTTGTTGACTGTATTGGCTTTGAGTGTTGAACGTTACTTCACTTTGCGTGCTGCTTTCGGCCGTGGTAAATTGGTTAAATTCGTTGCTCAGATTAAAGATGCTTTGGCAAAAGGCGATATGGAAGCTGCACAGGCATTGTGCGACAAACAACGCGGTTCTGTAGCAAACGTTGTAGGTGCAACTTTGCAGACTTACCGTGAAATGGAACAGAATCCTGAATTGGACAAAGACCAGAAAGTATTGGCTATCCAGAAATCATTGGAAGAAGCTACTGCATTGGAATTGCCGATGTTGCAACAGAACTTGCCGATTATCGGTACTATTTCTACACTGGGTACTTTGATGGGATTGCTCGGTACCGTTATGGGTATGATTCGTTCATTCGCCGCTCTGTCTGCTGGTGGTGGTACTGACTCAGTTGCATTGTCAACCGGTATTTCTGAAGCCTTGATCAACACTGCATTCGGTATCTTGACTGGTGCGTTGGCCGTTATCTCTTACAACTATTTCACTAACAAGATTGATAAATTGACTTATAGCCTCGACGAAGTAGGATTCTCTATCGTACAGACATTTAACGCTACTCATAAATAATATGAAGGGGTGTTTCTGAAATCCCTTTGTATAAAGACGGAAAACGTTACAACTAATTTAATTTAATAAATAGTTAATTATGGGTAGAGTTCAAATTAAAAAGAAAGCCATGTTTATCGACATGACTGCCATGAGTGACGTGACCGTGTTGCTGCTTACTTTCTTTATGTTGACAGGTAACTTCATCAAGAAAGAACCGGTGCAGGTCGTTACTCCGGGTTCGGTTTCCGAAATCAAGATTCCGGAAACGAACATCCTGCAGATTCTTGTTGAGCCGAGCGGCAAGATTTTCATGAGTCTTGATAAACAACAGGATATGGCTGCTACATTGGAAGCGGTAGGAAAGGAATACGGTTTGACATTCACTCCCGAAGAAGTGAAGAAATTCTCTGTATTCCAGACATTCGGCGTTCCGATGAAGAATATGAAGTCTTTCCTTGCACTTCCCGGTGAAGAGCAGGACAAGATATTGAAGAATTACGGTATTCCTTGTGACAGTGTGGACAATCAGTTCAAGGCATGGATACGAAATGCACGTGCTACCAACCGTGACCTGCGTATCGCTATCAAAGCCGACCAGAGCACTCCTTATTCTGTCATTAAGAACGTAATGAGTTCGCTTCAGGATTTGAAGGAAAACAGATACAATCTGATTACTTCATTGAAACAAGTGTCTGACGAATAAAATAAGGAGAATTTAGAATATGGCTGAAATACAAGATAATGGAGGGGGCAGAAAAGGAAAAGGCTCGAAGCAGAAAAAGATGACCGTCCGTGTCGACTTTACACCGATGGTGGATATGAACATGCTTCTGATTACTTTCTTTATGCTGTGTACCTCGTTGAGCAAACCTCAAACGATGGAAATCAGTATGCCGACTAATGATGAGAATATTACTGAAGACCAACAGAACAAAGTAAAGGCTTCGCAAGCTCTTACCATGTTGTTGGATGCAGATAATAAGCTCTATTATTATGAAGGCGAACCGAATTATGACGATTATACTTCTTTGAAAGAAACAGACTATACAGCTGATGGCATCCGTAAAGTATTGCTCCGCAAGAACTACGATGCAGTAAAGAAGGTGGAAGAGTTGAAACAGAAGAAGGCTAATCTGGAAATTACGGAAGATGAATATAAGAAACAGGTTTCTGAAGTAAAAGGTGCCAAGAATACACCGACCGTGATTATCAAGGCAACTGATAAAGCTACTTACAAGAACCTGATTGACGCTTTGGACGAGATGCAGATTTGCAGTATCGGTAAATATGTGATTGTAGACATTACAGACGGCGACCAGTTCCTGATTGACAATTATAACTCGAAAGGCCAGCTGACTAATGCGGCAAGTTGAAATGTGTAACACCTTAAAAAAGAAAAATATATGGCAAAAATAGATTTGATTTCTTTGGAATGGTGTGACCTCATTTTCAAAGATAAGAACAAAGCATACGGTGCATATAAATTGCGTCGTGATTTGGGCAGACGTCAGACCGCAGCCTTGATTATCGTTACGGTAGTCGCCCTCGTAGGTTTCTATCTTCCCCGTCTGATTCAGATGGCATTGCCTGAGAAAGAAGAAGAAATGGTGGAAGTAACCCAATTGTCACAATTGGAAGAACCGGAAGTAAAACAGGAAGAACTGGTTAAGCCGGTAGAACAGATTGCTCCTCCTCCTCAGCTGAAGAGTACCATCAAGTTTACTGCTCCTGTCATCAAGAAAGATGAGGAAGTGGCTGACGAAGATGAATTGAAGAGCCAGGACGAGTTGACAGACTCTAAGGTACAGATTTCTATCGCCGACGTAAAAGGTAACAACGAATTGGAAGGTGCCGATATCGCTGACTTGCAGGAAGTGATTACCCAGGCTCCCGAAGAAAAGGAAGAACCTTATACGATGGTAGAACAGATGCCTCAGTTCCCCGGTGGACCGGCAGAATTGATGAAGTACATTTCTAAGAATTTGCGTTATCCGGCAATTGCTCAGGAAAACGGTATTCAAGGTCGTGTAATTCTGCGTTTCGTCGTTACCGCCGAAGGTAATGTGGAAGATGTTCAGGTATTGCGTTCTTTGGACCCCTATTGCGACAAGGAAGCTGTGCGCGTAGTACAATCTTTGCCGAAATGGATTCCGGGTAAGCAGAACGGACGTAACGTTCCGGTATATTACACTTGTCCGATTGTATTTAGATTGCAGTAATATGTAAGGAGGCGTGTATGAAAAGAAGTTTTTTGAGTTGTATTTGTCTACTCTTGGTGTTGGTGTCCTGCAATCATCAAAAGCAGACAGGTGATGGCCAGACATTGTATTCAGGTTCGATAAAGATTGCGGTAGACGAGTCTCTGCGGCCGATTATGGAAGAAGAGCTACAGGTCTATCTGGCTTTGACTCCCGAAGCGAGTGTCACTCCTATTTATTGTAGTGAAGTGGAAGCCATCAACTTGCTTTTGCAAGACAGTGTGCGGTTGGTCGTTGCAAACCGTCGCCTGAGTGATAAAGAACTTGCTTCTTTTCATGCACGCAAATTTTTCCCCGAGTCTATCCGGATGGCAGTCAGTGGTATTGCTTTGATAACGAATTTGGAAAACCCTGATTCGTTGATAACAGTAGGGCAGTTCCGTAAGGTCTTGACAGGAAAGGTAAAGTCGTGGAAAGAATTGTATCCAGATTCCCGCTTGGGGGATTTGAATGTGGTGTTTGATAATCCCAATTCGGGGACTATACATTATGCCATCGATTCCATCTGCCAGGGAGAGCCGTTGGCATCTACTCTTACAGCATTGAAATCGAATGAGGAGGTTATCGAATATGTATCTAAGACTCCTAATGCGTTGGGAGTAATCGGAGCTAACTGGGTAGGTAATGCAGCCGATTCTACCCGTCTTTCTTTCAACGAGACGGTGAGGGTGATGGCTGTCAGCAATTCAGGACATGCGACGGTAGGTAACAGTTATAAGCCGTATCAGGCTTATCTTGCTTTGAGAGAATATCCATTGGTTCACGATGTCTTTATTTTAATAAACGACCCGCGTAGTGCTTTGCCCACCGGTTTGATGACTTTCCTAACACATGACAGAGGACAACGAATTATTCTGAAATCGGGTATCGTACCGGCTACGCAGCCAGTCCGTTTAGTGAATGTGAAAGATGAGTTTTAATAAGAAATTAATATATGATTATGAAAACAAAAGTTTTAAGTGCATTGTGTTTTAGCTTTTTGCTTTCTACTTCGTTGTATGCACAGGAGGCTCTTACTCCGGATATGACCAAGCAGATTGAGAAAATTGCTGCAATGATTAAAGATAATCCAGATGCTGCTGAAGATGGTTTCGATGAACTTCTGAAAGGTAAAAACAAAAAGAATGTTGCTCTGTTGGTTGCCATTGGTAAGGCTTATTTGGATAATGGCAAGATAGATGCAGCGAAAGAATATGCTGAGGATGCCCGTAAGGCAGACTCGAAAAACGGAGCAAGTTATGTACTGCAAGGCGATATCGCTTTGTCTGTGAAAGATGTAGGTACTGCTTGCGGTTACTATGAACAGGCAATCTTGTTTGATGAAGATTGTTATGACGCATATTATAAATATGCAAACGCATACATCGGTGTGAATCCGCAGTTGTCAGTCAATATGTTGCTGAAGCTGAAAGAGAAACACCCGAATGAAATTCGCGTAGACCGTGAATTGGCAAATGCTTACTACCAGATGGGTAGTTATAGCAAGGCAAAACAAGTATTTGACGAATACATGCAGAAAGGTAATCCGGATGTACAGGATTATTCCCGTTATTCAATGTTGCTTTACTTGAACAAAGATTATGCACAGTCTTTGGAGATGGTCAACAAAGGTTTGGCAATGGAAGCCGACAATCACTTGCTGAAACGTTTGAAGATGTACGACTTGTACGAAACAAAAGCGTATGCAGAAGGCATTCAGGCTTCGGATATCTTCTTTGCCGACCCGAACAATCCGGACTATGTATATATGGACTATTTGTATCGTGCCCGTCTGTATGCAGCCAACAATGAAATTGACAAGGCAATGGTCGAATTTGACAATGCCATGAAGAAGGACGAGAAAAACGCTCATCCTGAAATTGCTAAGGAAGCGTCGGAAGCTTTGCAGAAGGCTCAGAATTATCCTGAAGCTATTCGTCTTTACCAAATATATATGGATGGCATGAAAGATAAAGCAGAAGTTACTGATTTGTTCATGTTCGGTCGTTTGTATTATATGGCTGCAGGAGCGGTTGCTACACCTGCTGTAGTTGATTCTACTCAAAGTGCCCCGATTGTTGCAGCCGTTGATTCGATTCAGATGAAGGCTTATTTAGTAGAAGCTGATACAATTTTTGCACAAGTTGCAGAGCGTGTACCTGATAATTACTTGGGTAACTTCTGGCGTGCTCGTACAAATGCGATGCTTGACCCTGAAACAACACAAGGTTTGGCGAAGCCTTATTATGAAAAAGCTTTGGCTATTCTTGAACAGAATCCGAATGCTTCGAAGAATGTGTTGATTGAATGTGAAAGCTATTTGGGCTATTATTACTTTGTGAAAGAAGATTACGAACAATCAAAAGTTTATTGGGAAAAGATTCTTGCTATCGATCCAGAGAATGCTACGGCTAAGCAAGCGATGGAAGGACTTCAATAATTAGTTGTTTCGTTTATTAAGCGACAATGTAATCAATTAGCATTGAGGTGGATATTGTCCAGAGGGCACTGAAGAAAGGTCATGCAGATGTTTGGTCTTGTTCAGTGCTCTCTTGTTTTTTTATCAAAGAGCTTGGCTATTTTCGAATATAAATTAACGATTTCTTACAATGGATTTCATTTTTGATTTTATATTGCATATAGACCGGTATATGATTGAGATAGTGCAGGATTATCATACCTGGACGTATGCTATTTTGTTTCTGATTATTTTTTGTGAAACAGGTTTGGTGGTAACTCCTTTTTTGCCGGGAGATTCTTTGCTCTTTGTCGCAGGTGCCATAACCGCACTGCCTGGTATGTCGTTGGAGATTCATACTTTGGTATTGGTTGTCTTTGTGGCTGCTGTGTTGGGGGATTCTTGTAATTATATGATTGGACATTTTTTAGGTCAGAAACTTTTCCGTAATCCCAATTCGAAGATATTCAAACAAAGTTATCTTGATAAGACCCATCGTTTCTTTAATAAGTACGGTGGTAAAACGATTATTATTGCCCGTTTTGTTCCTATTGTGCGAACTTTTGCTCCTTTTGTAGCCGGGATGGGTAAGATGCACTATTATTATTTTACGTGTTACAACGTGATAGGTGCTGCTTTGTGGGTTGCGCTTTTCTCTTATGCCGGATATTTCTTCGGAGATTTACCGTTTGTACAGGAAAATCTGAAGTTATTATTAGTGGCCATTATTTTTATTTCTTTATTGCCAGCTGTTTTTGAAGTGGTACGTGCTAAATTGAAAAAGTGATGAGATATTCGTTGATAATCCCTGTATATAATCGTCCTGATGAAGTAGGTGAATTATTGGATAGTTTAACCAAACAGCATTTCAAGGATTTTGAAGTACTTGTTGTAGAAGACGGTTCTTCGATATCTTCAGAGTCGGTTGTGGATAAGTATGCGGAATTATTGAATTTGCATTATTTTAAGAAGTCTAATTCAGGACCAGGACAGACCCGTAATTTTGGAGCAGAACGTAGTCATGGTGAATATCTGATTGTACTGGACTCCGATTGCGTGCTTCCTCCAGGTTATTTGGATGCAGTAGAAGCCGAATTGCGACAGGAGCCGGCTGATGCTTTTGGAGGACCTGACCGTGCTCACGATTCATTTACAGCAGTCCAAAAAGCTATTAATTATGCAATGACTTCTTTCTTTACTACGGGTGGTATCCGTGGCGGGAAAAAGAAGATGGATAAATTTTATCCTCGTAGTTTCAATATGGGTATTCGGAAAGAGGTATATCAGGCATTGAATGGATTTTCGAAGATGCGCTTTGGCGAGGATATAGATTTTAGTATCCGCATTTTTAAAGCAGGGTATCGTTGCCGTCTGTTTCCTGAAGCTTGGGTGTGGCATAAACGCCGGACGGACTGGCGGAAATTTTTCAAACAAGTGTATAATTCAGGGATAGCGCGTATTAATCTTTATAAGAAATATCCCGAATCTTTGAAGTTAGTCCATTTGCTTCCAGCGCTCTTTACATTGGGCGTTATTGCTATTTGCATTGTTTCATTTTTTTGGACGTGGAGCTTGTTGTTTTTATTGATTTTTGTCTTGATTATTTTTTTAGATGCTTCCATACGCAATAAAAGTGTGTGGATTGGTATACTTTCTGTCATAGCTGCGTTTATTCAATTAATAGGATATGGCTTAGGTTTCCTTTCGGCTTGGTGGAAACGCTGTGTTTGCCGACAAGGAGAGTTCGCAGCTTTTGAAAAGAATTTCTATCAATAATGGACAGTAAGTTAAATATCAATCAATGGGCAAAAGAAGATCGTCCACGTGAAAAAATGATGCAGCAGGGGCCGTCGGCTTTGACTAATGCAGAGTTGTTGGCTATTCTGATAGGGTCGGGCAACCATGAAGATACGGCAGTGGAATTAATGCGTAAGGTGCTTGACCTTTATCATAATAGTTTGCAAGAACTGGGGAAAGCGAATATAGAAGATTTGTGTCGTTTCAAAGGGATAGGCTCTGCCAAAGCCGTGACACTTCTTGCAGCATCGGAGTTAGGGAAACGGCGTATGGAAGAAGTGCCTAAAGAACGTAAGCAGATTCGTACTTCTCGTAATATTTATGAGATATTTTATCCGTTGATGTGCGATTTGCCGGTAGAAGAGTGTTGGATTTTGTTGCTCAATCAATCATCGAAGGTGATTGACCGTATTCGTATCAGCCAAGGTGGGTTGGCTTCTACCCAGGTAGATGTACGTTGCATTTTGCGTGAAGCTTTACTGAAGCGAGCCGTGTCGCTGGTTCTCTGCCATAATCATCCTTCCGGAAACATATCACCCAGCCTTGATGACGACCGTTTGACGCAAGCTGTAAAACAAGCATCTGCTACGATGAATATCCGTTTGCTTGACCATTTGATTGTGACCGATGGAGCCTATTACAGTTATTCAGATGAAGGACGGCTTTGATTGTATCTAGTAGGTTGAAAGTGATATTTTTTAATCGCTTGATAGGGGGACACTTGATTTTTTACTATCTTTGTCCCAAACAGAAAAGCTGGAAAAAGAAATGGATAACAATGAAAAACTGAAGATAGAAGAACGGATTGTCGATATGCTGAAAACAGTTTACGACCCGGAAATCCCAGTAAATGTCTACGACTTGGGACTAATTTATAAGATTGATTTACAGGATAACGGTGAAGTGGTTATTGATATGACCTTGACAGCTCCCAATTGTCCGGCTGCCGAGTTTATTATGGAAGATATTCGTCAGAAGATAGAATCTGTAGAGGGTATAAAAGCAGCACAAATCAATTTAGTATTCGAGCCCGAATGGGATAAAGATATGATGAGCGAAGAAGCAAAACTGGAGTTGGGATTTTTATAATATAAATAAAATAAGACGATGGATGCGATGAAGAATGTATATTTTCTGTCTGATGCGCATTTAGGCTCGCGAGCCATTGCGCATAGCCGTACTCAAGAGCCTCGTTTGGTGAATTTCCTTGATAGTATCAAAGAACGGGCTTCAGCTATCTATCTTTTAGGAGATATGTTTGATTTTTGGTACGAGTTTAAATTGGTTGTACCAAAAGGTTATACTCGTTTTTTAGGGAAACTGTCTGAATTGACCGATCGGGGAGTAGAAGTGCATTTCTTCATCGGAAATCATGATATTTGGTGTGGAGATTATCTAGAGAAAGAATGTGGGGTAATCTTACATCGTGAGCCGTTGACATGTGAAATTTATGGGAAGGAGTTCTTTTTGGCACACGGTGACGGATTAGGTGATGACGATCGTAAGTTTCATATATTACGCACTTTATTTCATAGTCATACACTACAACGTTTATTCTCGATGTTGCATCCGCGTTGGAGTGTGGAGTTAGGATTGGAATGGGCAAAACATAGTCGTTTAAAGCGAGAGGCTGGAAAGGAACCGCCGTATATGGGAGAAGACAAAGAACCGTTGGTCTTATTTACGAAGGATTACTTGAAAACGCATCCTGATATTAATTATTTTATATTTGGTCATCGCCACATAATGCTTGACCTGATGTTGAGCCGTACTTCGCGTTTGTTGATTTTAGGTGATTGGATTACCGATTTTTCTTATGTTGTGTTCGATGGGGAAAATCTTTTTATGGAACAATACATTGAGGGAGAAACAGAAGTGAGGTAGATTTCCGTTGATAAAGTTTTGTGATTATTTGTGTGGCCAGGTACTATCCGATTAATTTTGATACTACCTGGTCATTTTTTTACTTTTATCTTGCAACTTCACCGCTTTCTTGTTTGGCTAGTAAGCCTTCTACTTCAGATACTTTTACCATGTTGTAGTCACCTGCAATGGTATTTTTCAGTACAGATGCGGTAGTCGAGAAGTCTACCCGTTTCTGTTCATCATCGAAAGCGTGTTGTGCATACAGCATGGCTCCACAGAATGCGTCGCCTACGCCTACGCAGTCTACCACTTCATCAATGTCGAATACGCGGGTATGCTTCATTGTTCCGTTTGAATATAATATACCGGCAAAGGTATGGTGGACTGAGCTTATTACATTGCGTAATGCAATGTAAATGTATTTGCAGTTCGGCACTTGTTCACTGATGCCTTTGCAAAATGCTTCATAAGCTTTCAAGTCATAACTTTCTCCGTTGTGAGTGGCTTTAAATCCCGGCGCTTTCAGTCCGGTAACTAATGCATATTCTCCTTCACTGCCGAACATGATGTCGCTCGATACCATTAACGGGCGCAATACTTCTTGGGCTGTTTTGCCATAGTTCCACAGGTTCTTGCGGTAATTGATATCGTATGAAATGGTGATTCCCATTTCTTTGGCAATGTTGATAGCCTCTTGACAGACTTCAGCCAATCCCGGTGTCAATGCAGCATCGATACCCGACCAGTGAAAGATGGAAGCGTCTTTAAATGCATCGCGCCAGTCAATCATACCGGGCTTTAGCTCTGAGAAAGAAGAATAATCACGGTCATAAATCACTTTCGAGTTACGCATGGCTGCCGCTTTTTCCATATAATAGGTTCCTAAACGTTTGCCACCAGTCAGTACATGGTTTGTCCCGATATTGTGCGAACGCAGTTCTGCCAGGCATGTATCGCCTAATGCATTATCAGGCAGACGGGTAATAAATTCTACTTCTCCACCGAAATTTGCAATTGAAATAGCCACATTGGCTTCACTTCCGCCATAGTTTACCAGAAAATCATGGCTTTGCTGGATGCGAAGATTGTCGGGCGTGGTGAGTCGAAGCATAATTTCACCGAATGTTACAACTTTCTTTTTCATTAGGGTATGTTTTTAAGTTCTTGAGTTTTTGTGGAGACAAAAAAAGGACATCCCCGAGAGGCTTTTCATGTCTTCATCCTTGCAAAGATACATAAAAGCGGCTTACGGGGATGTCCTTATATAGGTCTATTTAATGATTATTTACTTATTGCGTTCGTTCAGAATGTTCATGGTATCAGTTGCGATAGTCAGTTCTTCATCGGTCGGGATAACAACGACTTTCACTTTCGAATCATCTGTAGAGATAATAGCTTCTTCACCACGTACTTTGTTTCTTTCCGGATCGATTTTTACACCCAGGTATTCGAGGTTTTTGCAGATGCCGGCACGTGCGGTCGACTGATTTTCACCTACACCTCCAGTAAACAGGATGATGTCTACACCGTTCATGGCTGCAGCGTATGCACCAATGTATTTGGTGATGCGGTAGAAGTACATCTTTTCGGTCAGGATGGCACGTTCTTCACCATTGGCGACAGCAGCTTCCAGTTCACGCATATCGCTTGATTTTTCGAACATACCCAAAACGCCGCTCTTCTTATTCAAGAGAGTTGACATTTCGTCCGGAGTTAAACCTTCTTTCTTCATGATATAAGTGATAGCACCTCCATCGATATCACCGCTGCGTGTACCCATCATCAGTCCTTCTAACGGAGTCAGTCCCATGCTGGTATCTATGCATTTTCCGTCTTTTACGGCTGCGATTGAACCACCATTACCAATGTGGCAGGTAATGATGCGGCTGCCTTCTTGCGGAATTCCTAAAAACTCACATACACGTTTCGATACGTAACGGTGAGATGTTCCGTGGAAACCGTAGCGGCGGATACCGTATTTTTCATAATAGCTATAGGGAATGGCATACAGATAAGCATAATCGGGCATGGTCTGATGGAAGGCTGTATCGAATACGGCTACTTGCGGCACTTCGGGCAGCAATTTCTGGATAGCGTAAATACCTTTCAGATTAGCCGGGTTATGGAGCGGACCTAAATCGCAGCATTCTTCTACGGCAGCAATGACAGCATCGTCAATCAGTACTGAACCGCTGAATTTTGTTCCTCCATGCAATACACGATGACCTACGGCATTGATTTCGTGCAGGTTCTTTACTGCTCCATATTCTGGGTTGGTCAGTGTTTCGAAAATAAACTGTACGCCAGTTGTATGTTCGGGTACGTCTTTTTCGATGATTTTCTTTTCTCCATTCGGCAAAGTCAGCTTTAAGAATGAACCCGGCAGACCGATTTTTTCGATGCCTCCTTGTGCGAGGACTTGTTTGGTAGTCATTTCATATAATTTGTATTTGATAGATGAACTACCGCAGTTAAGTACTAATATTTTCATATAAGTTGATTTTATTATTTTTTAGCTTATAAAATTACATGCAGATTAACACAGAATCTGTTTTTCAGCGGAAATCTGTGTTAACCTGCAATTTGAAAAGTGATAAATGGTTTAATTATTCAGCTTTGGCAGCGATGGCCTGATTAGCAGTGATGGCAATCATTTTATAAACGTCATCAATGCTGCAACCACGCGACAGGTCATTAACCGGACGTGCGATACCTTGCAGAATCGGACCGATAGCCGTTGCATGTCCTAAGCGTTCTACCAGTTTGTAAGAAATATTACCTACTTCAAGGTTCGGTACAATCAATACGTTGGCGTATCCTGCAATTTCCGATCCCGGTGCTTTGCTTTGACCGATTCTTGGAACCAGTGCGGCATCTGCTTGCATTTCACCGTCTATCTTCAGGGTAGCATCCATTTCTTTAGCCAGTTTTAATGCTTCTACGACTTTATCTACCACTTCATGTTTGGCAGAGCCTTTGGTAGAGAAGCTCAACATGGCTACGCGTGGGTCGAGACCTGCTACTGCTTTGGCGGTGCGGGCTGTGCAGACAGCTATCTGTGCCAATTGACCAGCATCAGGAACCGGAGTAACCGCTACATCACCCATAACGATGACACCATTGTCACCACATTCGGGAGCATGTGTCAACAGCAACATGGCACCTGATACGCAAGTGATGCCCGGAGCTGTTTTGATAATCTGCAATGCCGGACGCAATACATTACCGGTAGTGTTACGTGCACCGGCCAGCTGACCGTCAGCATCACCCGATTTAATCATCAGACAGCCGTAATACAACGGGTCGTTCACCAGCTTACGTGCTTCTTCAATAGTCATGCCTTTTTTCTTGCGGAGTTCGCAAAGCAGTTGGGCGTATTCTTCTTTTTTCGGGCTTGTTTCCGGGTTGATGATGGTTGCTTTATGGATGTTGCCTAAGCCCCATTCTTTAGCAAGTGCAAGAATTTCATCCGGATTGCCTAACAAAGTCAGGTCGGCTACACCATCTGTCAATATTTGATTGGCAGCTTTCAATGTACGTTCTTCAGTTCCTTCAGGAAGCACAATGTGCTGTTTGTTCGCTTTAGCGCGTTCAACGATTTGACTGATTATATCCATGATACTATAGTTTAAATATGTGTAATGTCGTTTGTTATTAGCCGTAATAACTTTTTATTACGCATTGCAAAAATACGCATTTTTGCAATATCAAGTTTGCAAATGCTGCTTTTTTTTTGAAGGGGAAAAAGAATTTTAATATGTTTGATAGCAGGAAAAATAAAACCGAGAGTTTTAGAACAAGATAATGGTAGAATGTTTACCTTTGCGCCGTTTTCAATAGTTAAAGTTTTTAGGATATGGTACGTCAGTGTTCAATTTTATTTGGATGTCTTGCGTTGGGTGAACTGGTCGTTTACCTGACTGGAATCCATCTTCCGTCAAGTATCATCGGGATGCTATTGCTTACCTTGTTCTTGCAGTTGGGATGGATTAAATTAGAGTGGGTACAAGGATTGAGTAACTTTTTAGTTGCCAACTTGGGTTTCTTTTTTGTCCCGTCGGGAGTTGCTCTAATGCTTTATTTCGACATTATTGAGGCGCAGTTTTGGCCAATTGTGGTTGCTACAGTGGTCAGCACCATTTTGGTATTAGTTGTTACAGGTTGGGTTCATCAAATTGTTAGGAAACATGGATTTTTTCACAAATAAATTTTTTTTGTTGGCTATCACTTTCGGCTTCTATTTTTTATCGAAAGTGTTGCAGAAAAAAACAGGATGGTTGATTTTGAATCCCATCTTGTTGGCTATTGCTTTGTTGATTTGTTTTTTAAAGTGTACCGGTGTGTCGTATGAAACGTATTCAGAGGCGGGCTCATTGGTCGAGTTTTGGCTGAAACCAGCTGTTGTTGCTTTGGGAGTCCCCTTATATTTACAGTTGAAAATGATAAAAAAACAATTGATGCCGATTCTTATTTCGCAGTTAGCAGGTTGTGTTGTAGGATTGGTGGCAGTGACCATCATTGCCAAACTGATGGGAGCTACCCCCGAAGTGATTATGTCGTTGGCTCCTAAGTCGGTCACTACCCCGATTGCGATGGAAGTATCCAATGCAGTAGGTGGCATACCTTCATTGACCGCAGCTGTTGTAATTGTTGTCGGACTGTTTGGGGCTATTTGTGGTTTTAAGGTTTTGCAGGTAGGACGTGTAGGAAGTCCTATTGCGCAAGGGCTCTCTATGGGAACGGCTTCACATGCTGTGGGTACATCACGCGCTATGGAAATTAGTGGTAAATATGGGGCATACGCTAGTTTGGGATTAACTTTAAACGGTATTTTGACTGCTTTGCTTGCTCCTACTATCTTGCATTTATTAGGACTTTATTAACCGATAAAAAAGTTCGGTAATGATTACATGCAAGTTTCTTTTTTAAGTTATAGAAAAACAGCATCTCTCCGCTTGAAATAGGGAGAAATGCTGTTTTAATTTTGTATTGGGTAGAAACGATTACTTGCCGTCGTTCACTTCACTCCATGCCGGAGGAGTGACTCCCATCAGGTGGCGTACGAAGAAATCGTAACGCTTGTGGTCGCCGAAGGCTTCGCCCATGGTGTGGTGCGCGCCTGGGATGACTACCAGTTCGAAATCTTTGTTAGCCTTGATGAGGGCATTGACTACCTGCATGGTGGAGGCAGGGTCTACGTTGTCATCCAGCTCGCCTACTACCAACATCAACGGACGTGTCAGCAGGTGGGCATTTTCCACATTCGAGCAGGCTTTGTATGAATCGTCTATCGGGTAACCCATCCACAACTCGTTCCACCAGATTTTATCCATACGGTTGTCGTGGCATCCGCAAGCCGAGTAGGCGGCTTTATAAAATTCAGGATGCATCAGTACGGCATTCATGGCTTCCTGTCCGCCAGCCGAGCAACCGAAGATACCTACCCGGTCGAGGTCCATATACGGATATTTCTGCGCGGCGACCTTCAGCCAGGCAATGTGGTCTGCCAGTCCGGAATCTTTCAGGTTCTTGTAGCAGACTTCTTCAAACTCTTTCGAGCGGAACGAAGTCGTCATACCGTCTACCTGGATGACAATGAAGCCCAGTTCGGCAATGGCAGACATATAACCGTTGTAAGGCGAGAAGGTTTTCGGTACATATTGGTCGCCCGGACCGGAATAGATATACTCAATGACCGGATATTTCTTCGACGGGTCGAAGTTAGTCGGGCGGTAGATAAGCCCCCACATATCTGTCTTGCCGTCACGTCCTTTAGCTGCAAACACTTCGGGCGCTTTCCAGCCTTTTTCCACCAGCTTGGAGATATCCGCCTTTTCCAGTTCCATGACCACTTTGCCGTTGGAAGCATTGCGGAGTACGGCTACCGGAGCCTGATCGACTTTCGAATACACATCTACCAGGTATTTATAGTCGGACGAATACCACGCCTTGTGCATGCCTTCTTCGGGAGTCAGCTCTTTCATGCCTTTGCCGTCGAATCCGATGCGGTAATAATGTATCAGGTAGGGGTCTTCGTCTTTGTTCACACCGTTGGCAGAGAAATAAATCTGTTGGTTGGCTTCGTCGACGTATTGCACTTCGCGTACATACCATTCACCTTTGGTAATCTGGTTGATGGGGCTGGCAGTAACGCGGTCGTACAGATACAGGTGATTGTAATTATCCCGTTCGCTCGACCAGATGATGCGTTTGCCGTCTTCCAGGTAATAACGGTATATGCGCGGGTAATTGACATACTTTTCTTCTTTTTCTTCGATAAGCGGACGGACACTGCCATCAGTCACTGACATTTCGAGTACCCGATAGACTTTGTGGCCGCGTTCGTTATATTCGAAAGTAATGCCTTTGCTGTCCTTGTTCCATATCGGACCATACAATTCATATTGCTGGCTGAAGAGTTCGGTAGAAGGAATCAGGCGTTTGCCGTTTTCTACTCCGAAGATGCACGGTACCTTGAACGGCAGCTCATCGCCCGGCTTGGCATATTCCTGTTTGTGCAATTTGGGCTGCAATTGGTCTGCAGGCGACGATTCTACGTAATAAACATAGCGTTTCTCTGTAGGACGGATGCGGCAGGCAGCTACATATTTAGAGTCGGGTGACCAATAGATGTACGAAGAATAGTAATTTGCCATCGTACCGTCCTGACTCAACTGTTTTTCTTCGCCGGTAGCTACATTGCGTATGCAGACATTATCGTTTTTGATGAAAGCCACATAGTTGCCGTCGGGCGAAGTGACGGGTGCTCCTGTCTTTTCATCGTCTCTTTCCATCCAGTGACGTTGCGGGCCCGGAGCAGGTATGGCGCCTTCATCGGTCAGTCGGTTACGGGTAATATCGAAGCACCAGAACTTTCCTTCGTAGACAAAGCGCAAGGTATCCATACCCTGGGATACACGGCATTGGCGGATAGGAAGCTGTATCGGATTGATTTCCTTACCAGTGCTGGCAGCAAGAGCTTCAGACAATTTGTTTTGGTCGAACAATGGAGTGCGTTCTTTATCACCTGCGTCTACTTTCACATAAACTGTACCTTCAGGGGTATAACGTGTGTACCAGAAGTTGTCGGTACCATCTACCCATTGCGGCACTACGTTGCTGTAGTACACCTGTTTCGAACTGAATTTCTCCCGCAATCCGTATGCGCGATTGTAATCTTCCAATGTGCCTTGCGCCCATGCCGCACAACCTATCAGGAGTGCAGCACCAGTTAAAATAGAACGTTTCATTTGTTTTTTGTATTGGTTATATATAATAAAAGGAGTAAAAGAAGCCAAGATTGTAAAATGAAAAATGAAGAACGAAGAATTAAGAATGAAGAATTGATAATTAAATGAGTGATTCTTCATTCTTCGTTCTTCATTCTTCATTTTTTCCGTGTTCAAGGATGCAATCTCAGGCTTCTTTAACTCCTGATAGAATTTATTTTACTTCCCATTCGTAAATGCCGGAAGCATTCTTTTCTGGTAACACGACTTCCAGTTTGACAGCCTTGGTCTTTACCGGTTCAAAGTCTACCGTATTCGGATTTCCTTTTTGAATTCCGTAGGCGTTTAGGTTCTGAACTGGAATCCATTTTCCTGCTGCATCCTTGTAGTAGATTTCCCATGATTTCGGTACCCGGCAACCGCCCCAAGGAGAATCGTCGTACCAATAAACCGTAGAACTGGATACGTTCATTTCTTCCGGGAATTCATAAGAAATCCATTCGGTTGTCCCTTCTTTAGGCCACCAGTGGTAGTACGGGATGGTACGGTCGTTCTCGTCTTTCGGAACCAATCCATCTGTGATAGCTGATAGAGAGGAAGCTTCGTGTGATGCTTCTATCTTACTCTTCGATGCCAGTGTCGGGATAGCTACCGGACGGGTTGCACTCACTTCGTTGGGCAACCATACAGCCATATTGCCCGATCCACGGTGTGCCCATGCATAATAAGGAATCATGGTCAGCGTATGGTCTTTGGCAACGAGACGTCCGTCTTCACTGTATTCCAAGGTTTGGGCTTGAGTCTTGATTTCATTGATTCCGTACAGCATATCGGGTTTGCTGACTACTTCGAATCTTGGGTTACGGTTCATCAGGACGCTCAATACATCGAAATCGTTATCGGGCCATTCTGCACAGTAGACAATCGGACCTCTTTCTACAGCGATACGTCCACGGTCGGCTTCCACCTTGTTGTTGGCTTTCACGGTACGCGGTTCCATATCGAAGTGCACTTCCACCTTGTCGCCTTTCTTCCATTTGCGGTCGATGGTGAAATAACCTTGCTGCAGGTCGGCATTCACTTCTTCGCCATTTACTTTCACGCTGTATTTCGGACGCAATCCGTCGGTATACGTATACAGGTCGCTTGGCACCACTTGATTCTGTACCCATCCCGGTATACGTACCTTCATGGCAAATTGTCCGGCACTGTTGCGGTCTACAGCGATGGTGATATCACCGTTCCACGGATAAGAAGTGGTTTGTGTCAATTCTACTTTCTTGCCGTCCACCTTCAGGGTCGCGTTGTTCGACATGAAGAGGTTGACATATACATTGCGGTCTTTTACGGCATAGACATATCCCGGCAATGAAGGAATGAACCGGCAGATATTGGACGGACAGCAAGCGCAGCCAAACCAAGGCTGGCGTTGGTGTTGTCCCATGGACTCCAACGGATTGGGATAGAAGAAGCTGCCGCCATCAAGCGATACGCCCGAAATCAGTCCGTTATAGAGCGTACGTTCCAATACATCATAGTATTTCGAATCGCCATGCAACAGGAAGAGACGGTAATTGACATACACATTACCGATAGCTGCACAAGTTTCGCAATAAGCCGACATATTGGGCAATTCATAGTTGGCACCGAAAGCTTCCCCGTTGTTGGTCGCTCCGATACCACCGGTGATATACAGCTTTTTGCCGACAATATTATCCCAAATGCGGTCGATGGCATGTACATACGAAGTATCTCCTGTCAGTGCGGCAACATCTGCCATACCTGAATACATATAAGTGGCACGTACGGCATGACCTACAGCTTCGTCTTGTTCGATGACTGGTTTATGAGCTTGGCTGTATTCATCGCGGCGTGAGGTATAGCCACGTTTATCAAGGAAGAATTTAGCCTGTTTCAGGTATTTCTCGTCACCGGTTACCAAGTAAAGTTTGGCAAGTGCCATTTCTGCAATCTGATGTCCCGGTACCCGTACTACCTGATTAGGTCCGTCACCGATTTCACGGCATACACAGTCGGCATAACGGATGGCAATGTCGAGGAAGTTTCGTTTGCCAGTAGCCTGATAGTGTGCGATGGCACCTTCAATCATGTGTCCTAAATTGTAAAACTCATGGCTCAGTTCTTCCACTTTTTCCCAACGTTTGCTTCCTGCCCATTCGTGCGGATGTTTGGGATTCATGGTGCGGGCTGTATACAGGTAGCCATCGGGTTCCTGTGCTGCAGCTACGATGGTCAGTACGCTGTCGATGTATTTTTGCAGTTTTTTGTCAGGATAAGTCTGAAGCAAATAACTGGCTCCTTCAATGGTTTTGTAAACATCTGTATCATCGAAAGAATAACCGCCTACCTTGATGGTATCGCTGGGATGGGCTGCCATTTCGAAATTCCGGTACCGTCCGGTCTCTTCGCATTTACTGAATGCAAGCGGGATGGTCACTTCACGGCTCGCTTTCAAGCGTTGTCCCCAAAACGAGTCTGTTATCTTCACTGAAGTAAACGGGACAGGGTCAATGGGATAGCCGTGTGCTGTCTGCTTTTGTGCGTATGCGCCTCCGCTTACCATTGCGAAGAGCATCGCCGAAATCATTAGTTTTTTCATGGTTATTATTTGTTTGAGTCAATAATTCTCTTAGTCTTAAGGACGTTGTGCTTTCTCTATCGGAATCCATTCGTCCCATAACTTCAGGGAGTGCAGGTAACCGCTGAATGGCCATGCGTTTTCCGCATTTCGTCCCAAAGTTACAAATTGTATCGGTTTTATCAAAAGCTGGATGTCCTTATTGCTGATAAGTTGTCCGTTGATATATACTTTTTCGGTTCTTCCATCAAATTCTACATATATATGCAACCATTTACCCGCCAGTGTCGCGGCATCTTTATAGCCTACGTCTTCATACCAGCCGTAGTGGTTCAGCATGCCGCATCGGGGTTCGGTACCGTTTACCAGCATGATTTTTTCCAATTCATCATGGCTGCTGGTAAAGTCGGCTATGCATTCGTTTTCTTCCATTTCCGGATTCAGCAACCAGGCTTCTAACGCATATGGAGCATTGTCGCGCAAGGTGGCAGGCAGTGGGAAACTGGATCGGAAATATTGCTTGTTGTCGAAACGGAATGCCTTCTTGCCTTGTATCTCGTCTACAATGACCGGAGCTTCCTGTGCTTCAAACCAACCTTCCATTCCTTTATTGGGCATATAAGAAACGGTGTCGCCGACTGTATAATCGTCGGCAGACAGCGCTACGACCAATCCCCGTTTGTGACGGTCGGAAGGCTCAATGCGTGTCAGTCCGGTAGTAGCGTCATACTGTTTCTCAGCTTCTTCCTGCTGCCAGTTGTAGTAACGGAAGTTGGTCAGTATAAGCGGTTCTGTTCCCGCTTCGATACGAATGCCTCCATCTGTCAGGAAACGGTCGGCGTTTTCCGAAGTCCATTCCTTATTCTTATATACCCAGACGGTAGCCGTATGAGTTTGTGCGGTTGTCAATACGGGTGAAGTATATTCCAATACACTGCCGGGAGCCAATACGATGGCTTCCTGTCCGTCCAGGCGTTGACGGATAGCCTGTCCGGCTTTCAACTGAAAGCTTCCTCCCAACATACCACCATCATTTCTCCAGACAGTACCGTCCCAGTCTTCGCCTGAAAGCCCCATCCACAGTTGGGGAGAAGCTGTTTCGTAGTTGCTGAACACTTTGATGTTCCACAACGCTCCGGCGAAACCATTTTTCTGAGTACCAGTGGTAGTCAGTCGGACATAACGTGCTTTTACATGACCGAAATCCACCATCGGACTGCCAGCCAGGTAATTCGTACGTTTGTCGGCAAATGTCTGCCAATGTTTGCCGTCGGTAGAAGTTTCGATGAGGTATTGGTAATACGACGTACCATATTCGAACTGGGTCCAGACTGTTTTAATGGTTTCTTCTTTCTGGAGGTCGATTTCTATCCATTCCTGCCCCATTGTGCGCGGACGCCACAGCGTGCCGTTGTTGTCGTCTACGGCATATTCCGGCAAGAAATAGTTATCGTAATACGAAGAGGCACGTACCGGTTTGCGGTATGCCAGATTCTTCGAAGTCAATACATTTTTTCCTAACCGTCCGATGCCGCTATGTGTCCCTTCAATCGGCTGGATGCTGCCATCTGCATTGAACGTCAGTTTATCGATGCAAAGCTGACGGTGGAAACCGCGTGTAGAATGCGGATTGTCATGACGGTGATAAACAATGTAGTAGTCATTGCCTTCTTTCAGGATACTGTGATGGCCAGGACCATGTACGGTACCATCGGCAGAAGTCTTGAGGATAGTTCCTTTATAAGTATAGGGACCCAACGGACTTGTCGCTGTTGCATATTGCACGTGATACGTGCTGTCGTGACAGGAATCAGATGAGTACATGAAATAATAGATACCATCTTTTTTCAGTACAAAGGGAGCTTCGAAGAAATCTGTCACTTCTGTATTCGGTATCAGGCGAGTCTCGCTGAACCCTTTCAGGTCGGGCGTCATTTTTCCCGCGCCACAACCGAAACCTTTGTAAATGCCCCATGTACCCCAATACAGATAGACCGAACCGTCATCATCCACGAATGTTTGTCCGTCCAGTGTGATGGCATTTTTTACAAAACGGTCGGGAACCAGTACCGCTTCGCTTTCGCCCAAGATATTTTTCCAGGGACCGCGCGGAGTATTTCCTATGCCTTCATAAATGTTGCAAGGCTGACAGTAGAACAGACGGTAAGTACCGTCGGTATGTTGCATGACGTCAGGTGCCCATATCCAGTGACTGTCGGGCCAGTTCATAGGCATGATGGTCCAGTTTTCGAAATCTTTGCTGCTCCATACCTGTGAGGGACCGAATCCGGCACCGCTGCCATCGGTAGTAGCATATATATAATAGGTATCACCGAATTTCTTTACGGTAGGGTCGGCAAAATATCCCGGAATGAACGGATTTCCGGCTCCCGGTGTATTCCACTGCATATCTTGTGCATACGAAGCTAATGCACCGGTTGTCAACAAAAGTGTGTACAGTAGTTTTTTCATGTTTTAGGATGTTTTAGTATCCTTCTTTACAGTTGTTGTATAAAGGCAGGTCTATTTCGTAAAAATATTCTTTCAGTAAGTTATACATATCTGGGTCGTAGGCTTTCAGCTTGGTGCGGTTGTTCACCTGGTTGTGTACCCCGTTCGCCTCTTTCGCGTAACGGTTGCAGTTAAAGAACGACTGGGTGCATTCGGCAAAGTATTCTTCTTTGTTGCTGACGGCGTATGTGTCTTTCCATAATCCTTTCTGGATGGCATTCTGGCGAAGAGCTTCCAGGCGGTCGTTGAATTCGGGTTCTACTCCTACGATGCCGATGGTGTGAATGAGGTGGGCAAATTCATGTACCAAGATGTTTTCGCCTACGTATTTGTCTTGAGGCAAGGCAAGCAGGTTTTCTTCTCCGCAACTGGATGAGTAAGTGTCTTCGGGTGCGCCGCCAAAGCCGCGTGCACGTTTATTCCAGTAGTTGATGCTGTCTTCACTGTTGCAGATATGGGCGAACTCGGGCAGGTCGCATGTCTCTTCATCCTTGCCGATAACCATTACGTGGCAACCTTCTTTCACCATGTGTGCCTTGATATCGGGACGTTTTACCAGCATCAGGCTGATGATGTCGCAGGCTTTCAGCAAGGCTTTGTCGCTGACACGTTCCGATGAGGTGACATACAGTCCTTCCGTTTCAATGTATTTCTTATAAAAATCCGGTATTTGTTTGCCTTCGGGTATACCGGTCACAGCGCCCTGCTGCGGACGCAACTCTAGTTTCATGGCAAACCCTCCTCCCGATGCCAGATGCAGGTTCATGCGGGTATCGCGTGTCACTTCCATTTGCTTGCAGGTATAGTCTTCGGCTTGTTTCGAAGCGTTGATTCCGTCTGCCATTAGGGTGCATGCGTAAGTTTCGCCTTCGCCTAAGAAAGAGAAGTCGACAATCAAGTCACGTTCGTCCCAATTGGTCATGCCGCCGACATACCAGTTGATGTCTTTCTTACGTGCCGTCACAATGTATTTGCCCAATTCGCCTGCCAATACCATGGTCGAATCTGTTTCTACCGGAAGTGAAGCGATGAAATCGGTGCATTCCTGTTCCTCCATGTAGTTGGTCGGTGCGTCACAAAGCATGGTAAACGGTGAATCATAAACAATGTAGGCAGCCAACTGATGGGCACGTGTTCCCATGCTTTGCGGGGTATAATACATCGGTTTGAAGTCGCGTTTCGTAGCGTTGCGCATCGCTCCCGGCGTATAATCTACATATCCTGCCATCATACGGATGTAAGGGAAGGTCACGTCATACAGCGGCATATTCTTTTCCACATCGCTCCATTTGGCTTCTTCCATGCCGAACACGCTTTCATAATTCACGATGTTGGGATAAGTACGGTTCATGCCGGTTGGTTTATAGATGCCGTGGTAATCGAGTATCAGCTTATATTCGGCAGCCTTTTCGGCAATGCGGTAAGCCATCTCTACTGCAGTCTGGTCATCCCGGTCAAGAAAATCCACCTTGAAACCTTTGATACCCATTTCTGAATACTTTTTGCAAGCAGCTTCCAGTTGGTCGTCCAGTACATTGAAAACCGTCCATAGAACAATATCTACCCCTTTCTTCTTTCCGTAAGCAACGAGTTCGGGCAGGTCGATAGCCGGGATAGTAGTCAGCATATCCCCGCTCTTCGGGTCGTACCAGCCTTCGTCCATAACGATATACTCCAAGCCATTGCGGGAAGCAAAGTCGATATAATATTTATAGGTGTCCATATTGATGCCGGTGCTGAAAGGCACGCCTTTCAGGTTCCAGTCGTTCCACCATTCCCATGCCACCTTTCCGGGTTTTACCCAACTGTAGTCTCCGATACGGTTGGGTGAAGCCAATGCATAAATCAGGTTATTGACCGGCATCTCTGTATCTTTTTCGGTGATAGCCAATACGCGCCAAGGATATTCACGCGTACCTTTTACTTTGGCAATGTAATTTTCCGTTTCGGTCACATATAATTGTTTGCGCCACGGATAATAATCGGTTTTCTTAGGATAAGGAGCAAAGACCCCCTTCAGCCCATTGGCTCCTGTCGGTTCTACGAACATGCCCGGATAAGCTTCCAGGTCCGATTCCAGCAACGTCACTTTTACGTTGCCGCAGTCCACCGTTACGGGCAGGAAAGCCAATTGCTTGCGTGCTTCAGCCAGCGGTTTCACTTCGTATGTTGCCTGGTAAGCCATCGCCATCGGCTTTTCTTCGTTGGTAGTATAGGGAAGGTATGCTGTATAGTTATCCGGGAAGTTGAATTCTGCCGTTTCACCAGCAATGATGATTTCCTTGTCTTTCCCGGCTGTGGTATAAAACCGATAAGCCACCCCTTCATTATAAGCACGGAAGATAACGCCATAGTCACCTTTCAGCTTCAAGTTCATTTCATTGCATGCAGTGTGAAATGACTTGAAGCGATAGAAAGGAGATGTGATATCCTGAACAACAGTCCTTGACTTCTTGGAAGTCACTTTGATCGCCTTCCCGGCGGCAAGCGGCTTGTCAAGTCCTACCAATCCTATTTGATTTTTTACAAGTATAAGAGAATTTTTATGATATATAGAATATGTTAATAGGTTATTTCCGTCTGTCACTTCTATTTTCAGTTGCTTGTCAGGTGAAAATAAAGTATAGTCTTTTGCAAACGAAGGCATGCCGATAAGGCAGGTTAAAATGAATCCGATAAATAATGATGTCTTTTTCATGTCTTAATGATTTGGTTTTCTTTTATGCAAAACAAAAAAAAAGACTTCTATTTTTGTGGCATAGAAGTCTTAAATATTACGAATATCGTCTGAAAAAAGCATTTTAAATACTTCTGCAGAATCATTTTGGATGATTTTTGCAGCGCTTGGATGATTTTATTGTTTGAAGATTATTCGATATCCGTATGGGTCAGCTTTACTTTGTAGGGCCATTGTGCTGTTGGTACTTCCTGCAAAAGCCAATGATTGCTATACGGTCCGGCGGTTACTACCAGCCATAAGTGTGCAAGCTTCTTTCCTTCAGGTACAGTCCATGAAGCCTGACTGTTCTGTTGGGCAGAGGTTGTGCTGCCCGATGTGCCGAATACCGTTTCTCCTTCTTCGGTTACTCCGACAAAACCATAACGGTAATAGGCTGCATCCGGACGTGGGTTTTCATAACCCGGACAACCATTGGGTGAGTCTTTTCCTTGCAGACCTGTAAAGTCGGCTGTGACGGTTGTACCAGGTTCGGGAACACTCAGCCGGATGGCATTGAATCCGTAGTTTTCCGGACAGCGTTCGGCTTTTACTTGCCAGTAACCGTCTGCCTGTTTTTCCATATAAGGTTTAAAGTTTTCAAACGAATTTGCGAACGGACGTGTCTCGGTAAAGGCGCGTTTGAAGTCGAGGTTCACCAAGTGGCAGTAGCAGTCGAACATTTCGTCCACAAACTTATAATTTTCTCCCGGCTTGAAACCTTTCAACCGTTGGTAAGTCAAGACAGGATCTTCATCTGCCGTACTTTTCCGGTAAAGGTCGGCAATAAAGCCTAATCCGTTCCGTTCGCTCCAGTATTCCAATACATAAGGAGAGCGGTAGACGTTTTCGTCATGCAGAAAAGCCTTGTGAGACGCTTTCTTGAACGCTTCCCAATGATAGGTTTCGTCTTTAATCCAATTGGGATTGACTTGCCACAGCATCCATTGTGAAGTCATTTCGAAGAAACCTCCCTGTTTTTCTCCCCAGCACGAACTTCCGTCCGCCAGCATCTGCAGTTGGAAGCTGTGTCCCAGTTCGTGGGCTACCGTATTCAGGTTCGGGTCTTGCAGGCGGTTGGGTGCCGACCAGAAAGCTCCTATCTTGTTGTCGTATGTTCCTCCGTAAGCGGTTCCGTCCAATGAATACATAATCATGACCATCATACGGTATTTTTCACAGATTGAGCCGGGATTGACAAAATTCAGTTTGTCACGAAAGAACGTATAAAATTCTTCCAATTTCGTTTTCAGGTGTTCCAAGTCGACGTGCATGTTGTGTCCTTCCAGCTGGGGAGGGTTCGCAAGGTCTTTACCAAATCCTTTCTCCCAAAATATGGCAAGATTCTCTGTACATGCCATTCGGTCGTAACAATACTTGCAGGTATCTATCCGCCAGTCTTGCCTGGCAAACTCTTCGGGCTGGTAAATGGCTTTTCCTTCAGGCAGCGGATAAGAATTGTCTGTAGTAACCGAGTCGTTGGCAGCGCACGAAAGCAAGCCAGCTGCGCTTAGCAGAATTGCATTAAGGTTTATCATAAGTTACTTATTGAATTTATGTATGATTATGCCATCAGGAGCCGGGAAATACAGTTTTGCAGTTTCCCGCTCCTGATGCCAATAGGAATTATTCATAAGGTGCTGCGTCAATTAACGGAGAACGCCTCAATTCGTAGCGAGGTACAGGAAGCCAATAGTGAGCCTCTGCTCCGGCTACACCGGCAAAGTTACGGACAGACACTTCATTCCCCGTCTGGTATTCTTTGTGTCCGTCAAGGTATTTATAGATGGTTATGCCGGTAACAGGCTTGCTGTAGCAGGCTTCCATTTGTTTCCAGCGGCGAAGGTCAAACCAGCGTTGTCCTTCAAATACCAGCTCAGCTTGACGTTCGTAGTAATAAGCAGCCCAAATATCATCTCCGGCTTGTATGTCAGGCAACCCGACACGTCTGCGTACCTTATTAATATATTCGCGTGCTCCTTCCTGTCCCTCTACATTGCCAAGCTGAAGCTGGCATTCTGCATAGTTCAGGTAAATTTCTGCCAAACGGATAAAGAACCATGGTGTAGTGTGCATGGTTGTACCGTATGAGTCATATTCCGGGTCGAGGAACTTACGCATGGAATAACCTGTATTGCTGGCGTTCCAGTAATATTCGCCTTGGTCACTGTCTTTACCTGCAGGGACACCTTCTTCACCCGAGCGGAATACTTCCACTTCCCGCCGACTGTCTCCATATCCCCACATATCACCGTCCAGAATGAATGCGGCATAGAAACGCGGCTCACGTCCTTTCCATGCGTCACAAACATCTCCAGCAGGAGCTGTATAGTTGGTTTGCGGCACAAATTCGCTTCCGTCGGCATTTTGGAAGAAATCAGAAATTTCTTGTGTCGGGTTAAAATTACCCCATCCCTGGAATCCGTTGCCGATGCCGCAAGGAGCTTGATAGAGGTAAGACATGTTTTCGCCTGCCCCGTATTTAGGGTCATATAGTTTTTCGAAAATGACTTCCGGGTTTTCAGGGTCAAGGAACAAAGCTCCGTATTCATCGCTGACAGCACGAGGGTCGGTTGTCACATCAGCCGTATTGATGCTTTGCAAATAATAGACATTCAAGTCAAATACCGCATGGGCAGCATCAGCAGCAGCTTGCCATTTTTCATTAGAAGGTGTACCGAACAAGGGACTTGCCTGATAAAGCAGCACTCTTGATTTCAAGGCTAAGGCAGCTCCTTTGGTAGCGCGTCCGAAATCGCTGTTGTCCGGATATACAGCCGGAAGCAGGCTGGCAGCGTCATCGCAGTCTTGTACGATAAATGCAGCCACTTCGTCCATATCAGCCCGTTCTTCTTCGAATGCATCGTTCAGTCCGAAAGTATGGTCAACGATAGGCACGCGTCCGTACAGGCTATACAGCATGTGGTAATTCCATGCTCTTAGGAACAGGGCTTGTCCTTTTTGCCAGTTACGCCATTCTTCGTCTCCGGGCACTTCATCAATCCGTTCCAGGAACAGGTTGATGCTTTTGATATATCCATAATAAGTTCCCCACGGGTCCCACATCGTATCATCCCATCCGATGCTGTAAGTATCACAATTTAATAATCCTTGCGTAACATTTTCCGAACCGTATGTATGTTTCTGGAATACTTCATCGGTAAAATGGGCAAAGCGGGTTCCTTTCATGTTTTCTGCCCATAGATTGGTGTATTGTGCATTCAGATAGGTCTCAGACAGAGACAGGTCGCTCCATACTGCTTCGTCTGAAAAAGAATTCAGCGGATCCACATTCAGTATGTCTGTACACGAAGTTGCTCCCCAACTCATGCAGGCTAACGCCAATGTATATAAATAGTGTTTTGTTTTCATTATCGTCTGTTTTTAGAAAGTGATATTTGTGCCGAAAGTTATCATACGTTGAAGCGGATAGGCAAGAATACCGTTCGAGTTGATTGCATATCCATTATCATCCTTCGATGTACCAACTTCAGGGTCACATATTTTCATTTTGTCAAAAGTAAACAGGTTGTTGCCGTTGATATAGAAACGCCATCTTTGAATGCCTATTTTCGATGTGAGTGATTTTGGCAACGTATAGCCTAACTCTATGGATTTCAAACGTAAGAAAGAGGCGTCACGCAGCCACCAGGTCGAAGCGCTTCCGTTCCATGTATCTCCGTAAGTTTGTTTGATGAATGCTTTGGGCCAACGTGCGTTCAAATTTTCTTCCGGAGTGTTTTCCGTGCGCCAGCGTCCTTCGTAAAAGTCCGTTACCATATTCATTGTGGGTTGTACCAATTGTTTTGCCTTGGCTTGTCCTTGGAAGAAGATATTCAGGTCAATGCCTTTCCACGAACCGTTCAAGGTAAAACCATAGATGATTTTCGGAGTAGCAGACTCATTGATACGGATAGCATCATCCCATGTAATGGTACCGTCTCCATTCATATCCTGGTAAATCAGGTCACCGGGAGCTGCGTTATCCATGTGGGGGCTGTTGTCCACTTGCTCTTGGGTTTGGTAGATACCCAAAGCTTTGTAGAGTACCAGTCCGTCAATAGGATTGCCTGTCGTGCGTTGCCATTCGGGTGTGGATACGGCTTCATCCATATATACCACCTTGTTTTCTGCATAAGTGAAGTTTCCGGTTATTCCCCATTCGAAATCACCTGCACGGTCGCGATAGCTTGCCACAATTTCTACACCCGAATTGTTTACTTTGCCTAAGTTCTCGGCAGGCAACACCAGTCCGGTATAAGCCGGGATGGAAGCGCTTCGGGTAATCAGAATGTCACGCCGTTTGGATTGGAACCAGTCGAAATCCAAAGAGAACATCCCGTTCAGGAAAGAAGCGGAAAAGCCAAGGTTGGTTGTATTGGCTGTTTCCCATGTAACGAGCGGATTGGCAGTCCGGGTCAAGTAGAACCCTTTATTTACAGCTCCGCTGTCACCGCTTCCAAAGTAAGCGCCGGTACTGGTAAAGCCATATTGTGAGAGATACTGATAAGCCGTAATGTTGTCATTACCCATCTGACCCCATGATGCTTTCAGCTTCAGGAAATCAACGTATGGCTTGACAGGTTCAAAGAATTTTTCTTCAGAGATAACCCATCCTAATGAGAATGAAGGGAAAAGTCCCCAACGGTGTCCCGGGGCAAAGTTCATGGAACCGTCATAGCGCATGGTCACTTCTGCCAGGTATTTGTCCTGATACGAATAGTTTACACGTCCGAAGAAGTTTACGCGTGCGGTAGCATCCGAAGAACCGCTGTTGTCTTTATCTTCGGGGACATCACTGCCGGCAAACAAATCCATCAGGGTATTCGACAAGAAGTTGGTGCGATATCCCGAAAGGGTATGGTAATTGTATTTGCTTTGTTCGTAAGCGACAAAAGCATTTACCTTATGGCTCTTGTTGAAAGTGCGTTCATATCCGATACGGGCGTTCAGCGTAATCGTCGAATAGCGGGTAGCCCAGTCATTCAAACTGATTTGACCGGTATCCGAACGGCGGTTTTGGTATTCACCCGTAGCGTTGTCATAATAGTATAAGTCGTAGGGTTGGTTGATTTGTTTGCCATCGCTGAATGTATAATCGATAGCAGCATACCCTTCTGCATACAGTCCTTCGGTAATGAAATCCAAGTCGACATGTAGTAAAGGCTTGATGTTGATGATATTGTTTGTATAGTTGTTCGAGCCCGGTTCGTCGGTTACCATAATAGCCGCATTGCGGGTAACGCCGTCATAGCCTACACGCGGCAGTCCATTCGGATAATAAGGCGCACTACCTGGGAAGGTACTCAAGAAATACGTAAATAAATAAGGTGTGCTATAGATGCCACGTTTGCGTTGCTCTTGACGTCCTAAAATGTCCAGACTGAAACGGATCTTGTCTGTAACCTTAGCATCCAGGTTGGAAACCAATTGGAATTGTTTATAGTCTTGGGCTGAGTTTTTGTAGATGGCGTCTTGCCACATATATTGGGCAGAAGTGTAAAATGAAATTTTGTCTGTACCTCCGCTAATAGACAAGCTATGCTGGGTTTTTCCTGCCCAGTTTTTAGCCACTTCATCCCACCAGTCTGTATCCGGATAATTGATTGGGTCATCATGGTTCAGATAATGTTGCAGCACTTCGTCCGAGTAAGTAACCCCTGCCTGGTCGTGACGCGGGTCTGCATCATATTCATTGACATAAGTTGCATATTGATAGGCATTCAGCATTTCAGGTATCCTGGTCGGTTGCGACATGGAGTAGCTTCCGTTATAGTTTACAGTCACTTTGCCTTCTTTTCCGCGTTTAGTAGTCACCAGGATAACACCGTTTGCCGCACGAGCTCCATAGATGGCGGCAGATGCGTCTTTTAAGACCGATATGCTTTCAATGTCTTCAGGATTCAGGTGACTGAATGAACGGTCGGCAATACCGTCTACTACAATCAGAGGGGCTGTGCTTCCCAGCGTTCCCTTGCCGCGTATCAGGATATCGGCATCATCTTCACCAGGCTCTCCTGAACGTGTATTGGCAATGATACCTGCGGTTTTTCCAGCCAGTGTATTGGTTAAGTTAGCAGCTGCAACTTTTTTCAGTTCCTCGCCTCCCACTTGGGATACCGAACCTGTCAAGGTCGCTTTCTTTTGTACGCCATATCCAACGACGATTACTTCGTCTATCAGTTCCGAATTTTCATGTAAGGTGATGTTCAGTTGGTTGCCTCTGATTTCAGAAACTGATATTTCCTGGCTTTCATAGCCGATGTAACTAATGACTAAGACTGCATTAGGAGAAACATTTAGACTGTATCTCCCTTTCATGTCCGTTACAGTGCCATTGGTTGTGCCTTTTTCTATGATATTGGCACCGATAATGCTTTCACCTTTTTTGTCAACGACTTGACCGGTTAAGTGTTTCGTTTGCTGGACTGCCATTGTCAGGCCTTTCGTGTTGCCAGATTCAGCATACATTGTTACCGGCAATCCTGCAGCGAACATGGCACAAGCAGCAATTTTTACCATAGTGCGGCTAAATAGCATACATTCTGAGTGTGTGTTCATTGTCCATAAATTTAAAAGTTAATAATTATCCATTTACAGGTTCAAACCTGTTGTCATTTTGTTCTTCATTTATCTTTATGCCTATGGTGTTAATCGGAATAACCTAGTAAATCTCAAATCTGTTTGTTTGTGGTTAACAAATTGTTTTTATGTTATTATTATCAAAAATTTACAAATTCAAATATAGACGAAAATATGTTTCAAGGCTAATACAATCGTCTATTTTTATAGAAAATTAATTTAAACTGTTCTATAAACCCCTAAATAAGAAGAAAAGGGTGTGAGTTACCAAGAAAAGTTATTTCATGAGATTTATCAAGCGGTTAACAATTAGTAACTTTTATCGGTGCCACTAGAAAAGACATCGATAGATATCCTCTTAAGAAGTATAAGAAATAAAAACTATAGGCTTAACTTTTTAACTCCTAAAAAAGAACTATTAAACTTTAACTCCTAACGGAGCGAAGCGGAGTGCTAACTTCTCTAACTTCTTAACTCCTTACAGATTTCCATGTTCGCCCCTCGGAATATCACTTTCAGCAGGTGCAGTTGCGTGTCGGCGCAGAGACACTTGACCACTTTGTCTTGGCTGTATTTCTCCAGCTGGGTGTCGGCTTCCTGGCTCTTGGCTTCTACCTCCGCGTCTGTGGCAGTGGGCTTTACATACTTCAGCTCCATGATGTAGCTGTGCGCTATTTCCGGATAGCGTGACTTGTCGGGCAGGAGCAGGAAATCACTAAAACCGTAGTTCAGCTCGATTTCAGGCTCTACCAGGTAGAGGCTGTTCAGGGCAAGGTATGCCTTGAAGAAACCCTGCAGGTTGTGTTCGCCTAAGATGCTGTCGCGCACCGAAGAGTTCTCCTTGTATGCCGTGGCGATACGGGTGATGAAAGGTTGCCAATCGCCTTCGAAGGCCATCAGGTCCATCTCGTCTTGCAGGGAAGTGATGTCCACATGGGCAGTATGGTTGAAGTAATCGCGCATGAAACTCCAATATTGTTCTTTTACACAATTGTTCGGGATAACCATCTCGATGCGTCTGCCTACCGTACGGTTCATGGTAAGCAACCCATAATAATAAAGCAGGCTTCGGAAGTTATCATCGTTCGTAACGTATTCGGCGGGGAAGGACGTCTTCAGTGTCATCAGTACCGAGCCGGTAGCGGCTATTTCCTCGATGACGCTCATCCGATTCTCCCGTTGGTTTCCACGGTCGATGTCAGCCAGCATCTTCAGCTTTTTATAATCGGTGCGGATGTTCTTGTCTACCATCTCTTCGGGAGCTTGCCCGTACAATACTTGACTGCGAAGATAGTAGTAAACCATATCACAGTTGTACAGACGGTCGTCTTTCAGGCATTGCTTGGCAAAGCAATAATTATTATACCACGGCTTCATTTCTGCCATTATGGCCTCGATGTCAGCCTCGGCACGGAGCTTCCCGTTGTCCTGGTAATAGTGGAACATGGTGCGTACGTCCGATTCGGAGAAGCCTAACATGTGGTTGAAGCGCGGGTCTTGCGAGATATTCCAGTCGA
>UQVZ01000013.1 GCA_900544675.1 uncultured Bacteroides sp. | reverse complement strand
CCAAGTTCACCAAAAAGCAATACGACGAATACGAAGACAGCCTGAAGGTTTACCGCGACTGGAAGAACGTGCTTGAAACGGCAGAGATGAAAGCTGTAGCTAAAGGCATGGCAGAAGGGATGGCGAAAGGTATGGCACAAGGCATGGCACAAGGTAGAGCTGAAGGCATGGCACAAGGTAGAGCTGAAGGCATGGCACAAGGTAGAGCTGAAGGTAAGGCTGAAGGTAGAGCTGAAGGAATGGCAGAAGGAATGGCAAAAGGGAAGCACGAAGAAAAAATAGAGAACGCGCGTAAATTAAAGGAATTGGGCGTTCCGGCGAATATCATTCAGCAAGCCACCGGATTAACTGAAGAAGAGATAAATGACTTATAACCGATAAAAATACCCATAACTCCTTAACCCTATCATTGTATGAAAAACCGACTGATTCTCTGCCTGATTGCCAGCATTCTATTGGTGTCTGCAACGGCACAATCCATTCCACACTGGCAACAACAAGGTTCTGCCCAGCAGTTAATAATAGATGAGCGCCCTTACCTTATCTTAGGAGGAGAGCTGGGAAATTCTTCCGCCTCTTCGCCACAAGATATCGACCGCATCTTCCCCAAGCTGAAACGCATCGGGCTAAATACCGTATTGGTGCCCGCTTATTGGGACCTGATAGAGGCAAAGGAAGGGAATTACGACTTCACGCTAATTGACCATGCCATCCGGCAGGCACGAGCCAACGACCTGCGGCTGGTCTTCCTTTGGTTCGGGGCATGGAAGAACTCGATGAGCTGCTACGCGCCTCTGTGGTTCAAGCAAGACTACAAGAAATACCCACGTGTACGCACTCGTTCCGGCAAACCACTGGAAATAGCCAGTCCTTTTTCGGAAAACGTATTCCAAGCTGACAGCAAAGCATTTACCGCCTTTATGGGTCACCTTGCTGATACAGACGGCGACCAACATACCGTCATCATGGTACAAGTAGAAAACGAAATCGGCATGTTGGAGGACGCACGCGATTATTCGAAAGAAGCCAACCGCCTGTTCGAAGCTTCCGTACCCACTCAGTTGCTTGAATACCTGAAAGACAACAAGAAGGCACTCCACCCGTGGCTGAAGGAAAAATGGGAAAAGGCAGGAAGCAAGACCGAAGGCAACTGGCAAGAAGTGTTCGGCTCCGACCTGTACACCGACGAGGTATTCATGGCGTGGCACTATGCCTCGTACGTAGAACGTATGATCCAATGCGGACGTTCGGCATACAACTTGCCGATGTATGTCAATGCCGCCATGAACAGCCGCGGACGTAAGCCCGGCGAATACCCCTCTGCCGGACCGCTGGCACACCTGATAGACATCTGGCATTGTGCCGCTCCCGGCATCGACTTACTGGCTCCCGACCTCTACGATAAAGGTTTCACCGATTGGACCCAACAATATAAGCTGCACAACAATCCCTTGTTTATCCCCGAAATCCGTCTGGAACCAAACGATGGAGTACGTGCATTCTACGTCTTCGGCGAGCATGACGGCATCGGTTTCAGCCCTTTCTCGATTGAAGATGCGCCCGATACTTCTGCCTATCCATTGGCACAAAGCTACCGCACACTCCGTAAACTGATGCCCGTCATTGCACGCTATCAAGGCAAAGGGCAGATGAAAGGTCTGTTGTTCGACCAAACGCAAGTCGAGCGCACATTGACCTGGGACAACACCTTATTAATATGCCGTCACTTCTTTACCCTACCGTGGGACGCGCGTGCTACCGATGGAAGCGTATGGCCAGAAGGCGGCGGACTGGTTATCCGCCTGGCAAAAGACGAATACCTGATAGCCGGAAGCGGCATCGTAGTCGAGTTCAAAAGCAAGGATGAAGTGACCACGGCATCGTCTCCAGCCAAGCTGGGCGAGGACGGCTTTGTACTGGCAGGTGAAAACAAACAACCGTCCGGCACATCGTGGAGCGGAGGTACCCGTATCGGAATCGGTTCAGTAGACCAAGTAGACATCGCTCCCGACGGAAGTCTGAAGTACATCCGCCGGCTCAACGGTGACCAAGACCACCAAGGCAGACACGCACGCATCGGCGTGGACGACTTTCAGATTTTACACGTAAAGCTGTACGAATACCGGTAAACAGATAAGCTTATTGTCAAAGGCTTGCTTGAACTCTGCCACATACAATAATAGTTTCAGGTAGTTTATTATAGTTGAAACAACTGTTTCATGTATAAGAAACACTTGTTTCAGCAAGGTGAAACAGTTGTTTCACCTTGCTGAAACTGGCTGAAACAGTTTTTTGCTGAAACGATTCACTTGTCTTGTATGCGCAAAGTACCCGTATTCCTGCCTCATGCAGGCTAAAATAAGACAAGGCCGGCATGCGGACTTCACGTCACGCAAACCGACCTTGTCTTGTTTTTCCTATTACCTGACGATTATTCCTCTACAGGTTCGAAATCGTCTTTCCCTTCTCCGCAAACCGGGCAAACCCAGTCTTCTGGAATATCTTCGAATGCCGTACCCGGAGCGATACCATTGTCCGGATCACCGACTGCCGGGTCATACACCCAGTCGCATACGGTACAAATGTACTTTTTCATAACGCAATACTTTGTTTTAAGTTAGTTACTGATGTTTTCTTACACAAGAACAAATATAAGAAAGATTTGTTCACTCCCGTACTTTTAATAACATATTTTTCAATTCTTCCATTCCCGCCGAGGCTCCCTTGCGGATGACGTTCACTTTCCGACCCGATGCGATGGCGACTTCTTTCGGGTCGATGAGATATACCGGTGTCTTTGCCGGCACATAGTTGAGAAGTCCTGCCGCCGGGTAGACATTGAGCGACGTGCCGATAATGACGAAGATATCCGCCTGTTCGGCATAGTCGATGGCGGTTTCTATCATCGGAACCGCCTCGCCAAACCACACGATGAACGGACGAAGCTGGGAACCGTCGGCTGCCAGGTCGCCCATCTTCACCTCGTATTCCTCCGGCTTCAGCTCGCGGATATAAGCCGGATTGTTCGGCTCCCGGCTCGAAGTCACCTTGGTCAGCTCACCGTGCAGGTGAATGACACGGCTGCTCCCCGCACGTTCGTGCAAGTTGTCGACGTTCTGCGTAATGACGGTCACGTCGAAATACGGCTCCAGACTGGCTATCAACTCATGTCCCCGGTTGGGCTTCACCTTCAGCAGTTCCTTGCGGCGCGTGTTATAGAAATCAATCACCAGTTTGGGATTGGCGCGATAGCCTTCGGGCGTCGCCACCTGTTCCACGGGATATTGCTCCCACAAGCCACCTGAATCACGGAATGTACTGATTCCGCTCTCGGCACTCATACCCGCTCCGGTCAATATTACCAGTTTTTTCATACCTTCTCCTTTCTTTAGGTTATTCCACATACAAAAATAAGAAAATTTAATCGCTTATAGAAGCTCTTATTCAAAGAAAAAGGATACCTTTGCGCAGTCTAATAAAAAGTAATATCTTTTAACTCAAACAGTTTATGGATAAATTCAGTTACGCCATCGGCCTGGGCATAGGCCAAAACCTGTGGAGTATGGGCGCCCGCAGCATCGACGTAAACGATTTCGCACAAGCCATCAAGGATGTGCTGGAAGGTAACCCGACCGCTATCACACACACCGAAGCGCGCGAAATCGTCAACAAGTTCTTTACCGAACTGGAAGAAAAAGTCAACGCAGAAAACATAGCGAAAGGAAAAGCATTCCTGGAAGAAAACAAGAAGAACCCGAATATCGTGACCCTCCCCAGCGGCTTGCAATACGAAGTCATCAAGGAAGGAAACGGCAAGAAGCCGAAAGCCACCGACCGCGTACGTTGCCATTACGAAGGTACATTGATTGACGGAACCTTGTTCGACAGCTCCATCAAGCGTGGCGAACCTGCCGTATTCGGCGTAAATCAGGTTATCAAAGGCTGGGTGGAAGCGTTGCAACTAATGTCGGAAGGCGCGAAATGGAAACTCTATATCCCGTCCGACCTTGCCTACGGCGCACAAGGAGCCGGCGAAATGATTCCTCCCCACAGCACACTGATTTTTGAAGTGGAACTGATTGAGGTATTGTAATTTTAAAGTAGTTAAAGGAGTTAGAGGAGTTAAAGAAGTTAAAGTAAGATAGTTGACAAGTTGACTAGTTTTTAAATACATCAGCAGAACTATTGGCTTTAACTTCTAACGAAGCGAAGCGGAGTGATAGCTCCTTTAACTTCTTTAACTCCTTAAAAGAAAAACTATTGACTTTAACTTCTAACGAAGCGAAGCGGAGTGATAACTTCTTTAACTTCTCTAACTCCTTAAAAAAAGATTTATCAACAACAAACATAAATACGTAAAGCAAATGAAAAAAAGTCCTTTTTTAATGGTATTGGCTATTGCAGGCGGCATGGCATCGTGCGCACAAGGTCCGCAAGCCAACATGAAATCTGACGTAGATACCCTTTCATACATGATGGGTGTCAGCAACACACAAGGTCTGGAAGACTATGTACTGGGACGTATGGGCATTGACTCAGCTTATTACGATGATTTCGTAAAAGGTGTGGAACAAGGTCTGAAAGAAACTGATGACAAGCAGAAAGCTTACATGATGGGTCTGCAAATCGGCCAGCAGGTAAGCGGACAGATGTTCGACATGATGAACCAGCAAGTGTTCGGCAACGATTCTGTACAGTCTTTGAGCAAGGAAAACATGCTTGCCGGATTCATGGCTGCCGTAAGACACAAAGCTATCGCAAGCACCGACTCTGCCAGCCTGTACGTTCGTACACGTGTAGAAGCTATCAAGGAAAAAGCATTGGAAGAACAATATGCTGAATACAAAAAGCAGAACGAAGACTTCCTTGCCGACAACAAGACTAAAGAAGGCGTGAAAGTGACCGAAAGCGGATTGCAATATAAAGTGGTTAAACAAGGCAACGGCAAAGTGCCTGCTAAGACCGACAGAGTGAAAGTACACTACAAAGGAACGTTGATTGACGGAACAGAATTCGATTCGTCTTACAAGCGCAAAGAACCGACCAGCTTCCGTGCCGACCAGGTTATCAAAGGATGGACCGAAGCCCTGACCATGATGCCTGTAGGTTCGAAATGGATTCTTTACATTCCGCAAGAACTGGGCTACGGCTCACGCAACACAGGCAAAATCAAACCGTTCTCTACATTGATTTTCGAGGTAGAACTGGTTGATATAGAAACACCTGCCGCTAAGAAATAAAGAATTACCGCAGATTTATCTGCAAGTCAAGGAGGAAGCCTTTTCGGCTTCCTCTGTTTCTTTATTATCATTCCTCGTTACGGTATTCGTGCGGAGTCTTTCCCGTCATGCGGCGAAAGAATTTGCAAAAAAACGAGGCATTGGGAAAATTCAAGTCATCGGCTATCTGGTACACCAGCTTATCGGTATGGCGCAATTGCAACTTGGCTTCCTGCACCACCGCCGCATTGACCCAGTCCATCACCGTCCGTCCGCTGGTTTGTCTGATAAGTGTACTCAAGTAACGCGGGCTCAAGTAGAGTGCAGAGGAATAGAAAGCAATGTTACGTTCACTCACGGCATACTTATTAACAAGTTTCAAAAAACGGTTGAAAACTTCTTCCTGACGGGTATGTTTCTGCCTCCATACAGCGGCTTCACGGTGATAAAAAGCTTCTATCTGACGGAACAAGACCGAGACCAGGCTACGTACCGTATCACGCGGAAACGGGTCATCGTGTAATACATCCCAAAACAGCCCGAAAAAATTCTCCAGCCGTGTACATTCCTTTTTGTTTAAATCAACCGCAAAGAAAAGCCCCCCTTGCAAATAGGCTTGCAGCAAAGGTTCTTTTTGCCAACCTTCCATCAGGCTATCGGCAAATGCCAACATCATTATATCGATGTCTTTAGGTATATCTATCATCTCAAGCACTATACCCGGTGAGCCCACCACCAACTGGTTTGCCTGAACCGTCACTTCACGCAGATTGACCCGCATGTGCATACAACCCGAACGGACATAAATGACTCTCCCTTCCGTCAGACGGTAAGGCTTCCCTACGGTCAAAATGGCTTGTGCCACCTCGTTCATCCCTTCTACCGAACGCACAAATCCCAGTTCGGGCATAACGAAACGGTTCTCGCTCTCACGGGAGAAAGGGAACTCGCATATCTGTTTCAACGCCAGCAACAACAAATCCTTCTGTGCCATATACCATAAGATTATCCATATCCATCGGGTAAACCTGTCCGTCCGTTTATCCGCCTTGTTCCTGCAAAGATAATTATTTATCCCTCTACAGGGCGGTTTTTCCTGAAAAAATCGGATAAACGGAACATAAGGAAGAAACAATAGGACCTATACGAAAAAGAAAAAACACTATTTTTGTAACAACAACAACTTAAATCTTTTCTCCATGAAACGAACGTGCCTATTTACCCTATTTTGCTGCCTTTGCTTAGCGCTTCCCGCACAGGTGACACTGGACGAATGCCGCCGTGCCGCCCAACTGAATTACCCGGTGGCACGGCAATACGACCTGATCAGGCTGTCGGAGCAATACACGCTTGCCAATGCGGCCAAAGGTAATCTGCCCCAAGTCAGCCTCAGCGGAAAAGTTTCCTACCAGAGCGAAGCTACAACATTCCCCATAGAGATTCCGGGCATCGGGATGAGGGGACTGCCCAAAGACCAATACCAGGTGCAACTGGAAGTGACGCAAAACCTGTGGGACGGCGGCAATATACATGCGCAAAAAGAACAGACCAAAGCTCAAGCGCGAGAGAACACCCGGCAACTGGACGTCACGATGTATGCCCTGAACGAACAGGTAAACCAGGTATTCTTCGGTATCCTGCTGATAGACGAGCAACTGGAGCAAAACAAATTGCTGGAAGAAGACCTGCAACGGAACCTGAAAAACGTATGCGCCTATCGGGAAAACGGGATTGCCAACGATGCCGATGTCGATGCAGTACAAGTGGAAATACTCAATACCCTGCAGCAACGGGCACAGCTCTCTGCCAACCGTACCGCTTATCTCCGCATGCTGTCCTTACTTACCGGAAAGCCATTCGACGAGCAGACACAACTGATTAGCCCCGAAACGCCGGACGATGCTGAGATTCTTTACATAGCCCGTCCGGAACTGGCATTGTACCAAGCCCAGCAACAAAGCCTCGAAGTGGCACGGCAAAACCTGCAAGCCGGCTATATGCCCCGTATCGGACTGTTTGCCCAAGGTGCATACGGCAATCCGGGGCTGGATATCCTGAAAGACAAATTCCGGGCTTACTACATCGTAGGCGCACGCCTCACCTGGAACTTCGGGAGTCTGTACACCCTGAAGAACGATAAACGGAAACTGGATACCCAATACCAGCAAATAGAAAGCAACCGCGATCTGTTCTTATTCAACACCCGTCTGCAACTGGCAGAAGAAGACGGTATCCTCCTTGCTCTCCGGAAGCAGATGAAACACGATGACGAAATCATCCGGCTGCGGACAAACATCCGGAAGGCAGCAGAAGCCAAAGTAGCCAACGGCACCTTGACGGTCACCGAAATGTTGCGTGAAGTGACTGCTGAAAGCCTTGCACGTCAGACGAAAGCCTTGCACGAAATTCAGTTGCTCATGCATCAATACCAGCAACAACACCTGACCAACCACGGAGACAATACATACCTTAATCCTTAACCCCCTACTTACCTAAAGCCATGAAAAGATATACCTTATTAGTTCTTCCATTCATCACCCTATTAGCTGCCTGCCGTCCGGAAGTTGAATTTGATGCCACAGGCACATTCGAAGCGACCGAAATCATCGTGTCTGCCGAAGCCAACGGCAAGCTGTTTCACCTGAATGCCGAAGAAGGCACCCGGCTGGAACAGTACGAAGAAGTAGGAGTGATTGACACAGTCCAGCTTTACCTGAAAAAGCTGCAACTGAAAGCCAATATGAAATCGGTAGATAACCAACGTCCCGATATACGCAAACAGATAGCTGCCCTGCAAGAACAGCTTGCCACAGCCCAACGCGAGCGGACACGGGTGGAAAACCTGCTGAAAGCGAATGCTGCCAACCGCAAACAACTGGACGACTGGGATTCGCAAATAGCTGTACTGAAAAGCCAGCTCGAAGCCCAACGCTCTACCTTATATAATAATACAGCCAGCCTGAACGAACAAAGCTCATCGGTGGCTATCCAGGTGGCACAGGTAGAAGACCAGTTGCGCAAATGCCACATCATCGCTCCTATCAGCGGTACGGTACTTGCCAAATATGCCGAACCGGGCGAACTGGCATCGGTAGGAAAACCTTTATTCAAGATAGCTGATACCCGCCACATCTTCCTGCGTGCCTATGTAACTTCCACCCAACTGGCTACGGTCAGGCTAGGAGAAGAAGCCCAAGTGTATGCCGATTTCGGAGACAATGAACTGAAAGCCTATACCGGCAAAGTGAGCTGGATAGCTGATGAAGCCGAGTTTACACCCAAAACCATCCTGACCGACGACGAACGCGCCAACCAGGTATATGCCGTGAAGATTGCGGTGACAAACGACGGGTTCATCAAACTGGGCATGTATGGCAAAGTAAAATTCGCAGACCATGAAAGTGATTGATGCCAGCCATATCAGCAAACGCTATGGAAAGACCGAAGCCCTGCGCGATGTATCCTTCCAGGTAGAACAAGGAGAACTGTTCGGACTGATAGGTCCCGACGGATCGGGGAAGACTACCCTCTTCCGCATCCTGACTACCTTGCTCAATGCGGACGCCGGCACGGCATCGGTACTGGGACACGATGTGCGGAACGATTATAAAAAAATACGGAAGTGCGTAGGCTATATGCCCGGACGCTTCTCGCTCTACCAGGACCTGACGGTAGAAGAAAACCTGAACTTCTTTGCCACGGTATTCCAAACTACTATCGAAGCGCATTATGAACAGATAAAAGACATTTACCGGCAAATAGCCCCCTTTGCCCATCGGCGTGCCGGTGCGCTTTCGGGCGGGATGAAGCAAAAGCTTGCCCTCTGTTGTGCGCTGGTACACTCGCCCGAAGTGCTTTTCCTGGACGAGCCTACTACCGGTGTCGACCCTGTATCCCGTAAAGAGTTCTGGAATATCCTGGCAAGACTCCGCGCGCAAGGCATGACCATCATCGTCTCAACCCCATTCATGGACGAAGCCAGGCGCTGTGACCGTATCGCTTTCCTGCAGGAAGGCAAGATACAGGGCATCGACACGCCGGACGTTATCTTAGAGCGCTTCCGCGACATCCTTTGTCCGCCCGGATTACAGCGCGATGCGGATACGGCAGGCGACGCAAGCATCATCCGCGTACATCAACTAGTAAAACGGTTCGGCAATTTTACGGCGGTCGACCACATCTCTTTCGAAGTAAAACAAGGAGAGATCTTCGGTTTCCTGGGAGCGAACGGGGCAGGGAAAACCACGGCCATGCGCATCCTTTGCGGATTGAGCCTTCCTACTGAGGGCAGTGCGGAAGTGATGGGATTCGACGTGCGGACGCAAAGCGAGGAAATCAAACGGAACATCGGCTACATGAGCCAGAAGTTTTCCCTTTATGAAGATTTGAAGGTATGGGAGAACGTACGTCTCTTTGCCGGCATTTACGGCGTGCCCGAAAAGGAAATCGCGCCCCGTACGGAAGAGATGTTGCGGCGCATCGGACTGTACGAGAACCGTGACACACCCGTACGCGACCTGCCGCTGGGCTGGAAGCAACGGCTCGCCTTCTCGGTCGCCATCTTCCACCATCCCCGACTGGTCTTCCTCGATGAACCTACCGGAGGAGTGGACCCGGCTACACGCCGCCAATTCTGGGAACTGATTTACCAAGCCGCACAAGAGGGCATCACCCTATTCGTCACAACCCATTACATGGATGAGGCGGAATATTGCGACCGCATCTCCATGATGGTAGACGGACATATACGCGCCCTGGACACACCAGCAAAACTGAAAGAACGCTTCTCTGCCCGCAATATGGACGAAGTATTCCAGATTCTGGCAAGAGAAGCCAAACGAAACTCTAACTAACCACGAACGAAGACAAATGAGACAATTTATCGCCTTCATACGGAAAGAATTCTATCACATCCTGCGCGACAAGCGCACCATGCTGATACTGATAGGCATGCCTATCGTGCAAATCATCTTGTTCGGATTTGCCATCTCCACCGAAGTGCGCAACGTACAGACCGCCATACTGGTCCACTCCGCCGATACCGACATACAACGCATCGCGGAAAGGCTGGATGCCAGCGAATATTTCCAAGTAAAATATGTAGTCCACTCGCCCGAAGAACTGAACAAGCTCTTCAAACAAAATAAAATAGAACTGGCAGTTGTCTTCCCCTCCGACTTAAACCGTCTGCGCTTCGATGCGGAAGGCATCCAGCTTATAGCCGACGCTACCGACCCCAATCTTGCCATTACCCGGAGCACGTATGCCAACGGCATCCTGCATGCCGCACTGGCAGAGTTGAAGCAAAACAATACAGCTTCTGCACCCAGCATCATCGTATCGGGCAAATTATTATATAATCCGCAGATGAAAAGCGCATACAATTTCGTTCCGGGCGTCATGGGACTGATTCTGATGCTGATATGCGCCATGATGACTTCCATTTCCATCGTGCGCGAGAAAGAGACCGGCACCATGGAAGTCCTGCTTGCCTCTCCGGTAAGCCCTTTGTTTGTCATCCTTTCGAAAGCCGTCCCTTATTTTGTGCTTTCCCTCGTTAACCTGACCACCATCCTCCTGCTGTCGGTCTATGTGCTTCAGGTTCCTATTGCCGGAAATCTGTTCAGCTTGCTGAGCGTATCGTTGCTGTTCATCTTCGTATCGCTGGCGCTGGGCTTGCTTATCTCGTGCATTACCCGTACCCAACTGGCAGCCCTCCTTGCCTCTGCCATGGTATTGCTTATACCCACCATCATTCTTTCGGGTATCATTTTCCCTATCGAGAGCATGCCAGGCATTCTGCAAGCCCTCTCCTGCCTCATACCGGCACGCTGGTATGTCGACCTGGTGCGCAAACTGATGATAGAAGGCGTACCCATCGCATACGTATGGCACGAGATTGCCATTCTTCTCCTTATGGGTATCGTACTGATAGGCATCACGGCACGCAAGTTCAAGAACCGGCTGGAATAAAAGAAAAGATATAAATAAACTCCGAAGAAAGAAGGCTTTATGATATTACGTTATTTAATAGAGAAAGAATTCAAGCAACTGGTGCGCAACCCGTTTCTGCCACGGCTCATTCTGCTATTTCCCTGCGTCATGATGCTCATTATGCCTTGGGCTGCCACACTGGAAATAGAGAACATACGTATTGCCATCATCGATAACGATAGAAGCCCTTCATCTGTCCGGCTGGTACACCGCATAGAAGCGTCTCCTTATTTCCAGTTGACCGAATTGCCTGCCACCTATAACGACGGACTAAAGGCTATCGAGAAAGACCATGCCGACATGTTGCTGGAAATTCCGTACGGATTCGAAAAAGAACAGGTAAACGGACGCCCGGCTTCGACTTTGGTGGCGGTAAATGCCGTCAACGGTACCAAAGGGGGACTGGGAAGCTCGTACCTGAACCAAATACTCCAACCGGCTCCCGATACGTCGATACGCTATCTATTCAACCCGCACCTGAACTACAAGGTCTATATGGTTCCTGCCCTTATGACCATGTTATTGGTGCTGCTTTGCGGCTTCCTGCCCGCATTGAATGTAGTGGGCGAGAAAGAGGCAGGCACTATCGAGCAGATAAACGTCACTCCGGTAAGCCGTTTCACCTTTACGCTGGGCAAGTTATTACCCTATTGGCTCATCGGTTTCGTGGTGTTAAATCTCTGCATGCTGCTGGCGTGGCTGGTCTATGGGCTTACACCGGCAGGAAACATCCTGAACATTTATCTTGCCACCGTTGTCTTCACCTTTGTGGTATCCGGACTGGGGCTGGTCATTTCCAATTATTCGGCCACCATGCAGCAAGCCATGTTCGTGATGTGGTTCTGCATGCTGATATTCATCTTGATGAGCGGACTGTTCACGCCTATCAGCAGTATGCCCCACTGGGCGCAATGCATCACTTATGCCAACCCCTTGCGTTACTTTATGGAAATCATGCGAATGATTTACCTGAAAGGAAGTTCCCTGAGCGATATTCTGCCCCAACTGGGCACACTTGCCGCTTTTGCCACGGTGCTTTATCTGTGGGCAATCGCCAGCTACAAAAAACAGCAATAATAAAATCTCCGTGCTTTTACACTACCATGCCCCTATAAATACTCGTGCCAAATTGAAAAAATTAACACTTTACCGGGCATAAGCTATGGTTTTATTCGTATCTTTGGAAATGATGAACCTTTAAAAGCAAACAGATATGAACTCAAATCCAGTTTTTAGTTTGTACGTACCCACCAAGATATTGTTCGGGTGCGGTGAAATCAAGAAGTTAGCTACAGAAACTCTGCCGGGTAAAAGAGCCATGATTGTCATTTCCGGCGGAACATCCATGAAGAAATACGGATATTTGGATAAAGTGTTGGGATACCTCACCGAAAACGATGTAAGCGCCATTGTTTACGACAAAATCCTGCCTAACCCCATCAAGGCACACGTGATGGAAGCCGCAGCTATCTGCCGCGAACAGAAATGCGATTTCATTATCGGACTGGGCGGAGGAAGCAGTATCGACTCGGCTAAAGCCATCGCCATCATGGCATGCAACGAGGGAGACTACTGGAACTATGTGAACGGAGGTAGCGGAAAAGGACGCCCAGTGACGAAAGCACTTCCGATTGTAGCCATCCCTACTACAGCCGGCACCGGCACCGAAGCTGACCCGTGGACAGTAATCACCAACGAAGAGAAACAAGAGAAAATCGGGTTCGGCAACCAGCTTACCTTTCCTACGCTTTCCATCATCGACCCCAGCCTGATGCTTACCATTCCGCCTCATCTTACCGCCTACCAAGGTTTCGATGCTTTCTTCCATGCTGCCGAAGGATTTATTGCCAATTGCTCTACTCCCATAAGCGACCTTTATGCACTGGAAGCTATCCGCCTGCTCTATAAATACCTTCCCGTAGCCGTCAACGACGGACGCAACATCAAGGCTCGTGCCAAAGTGGCGTGGGCAAGCACGCTTGCCGGACTGGTGGAATCTACTTCCAACTGCATCTCCGAGCACTCGATGGAGCACGCCATGAGCGCTTACTATCCGGAACTTCCGCACGGAGCGGGACTGATAGCCATCAGCGCGGCATATTTCGAAACCTTCCGCAACGATTGCATGAAGCGGTTCATGAAGATGGCAGATGTCATGACCCAGCAAAAGAGCAACCGTCCGAGCGACTTCATCGATGCACTGGTACGCATGCAACGTGAATGCCACGTGGACAACATCAAGCTGAGCGACTGGGGCATCAAGGAAGAAGACCTTCCGAAGATGGTTCAGAACGCACGCGATACGATGGGCGGCCTCTTCACGCTCGACCCGCGTCCGTTGACCGATGAAGAAGTGCTGAATATCTACAAGCAATCGTATAAATAAGGAGTTAAAGAAGTTATCACTCCGCTACGCTTCGTTAGAAGTTAAAGCCAATAGTTTTGCTTAGGTATTTAAAACCTAGTACCTAGTCAACTAACACAGACACGTGGAAAATTGAAACTGAAGAACCCACCCGTTATTAATTGTTCCTCATTTTTAATTTTCCACGTGTCTTTATGTCCGACAAGGAACTTTCTATCCGATTTATTACGTGCATTAAAAGGAAAATCGTAACTTTGCGTCATAAATTCATGACACGAGTGTATGAAAGATACGAAAGAACAATTTGAGCACGTCATTGCCACCTGCCGGGATCTGTTCGCCAAGAAGCTGCACGATTATGGTGCGGCATGGCGCATTATGCGCCCTTCTTCGGTGACCGACCAGTTGTTTATCAAAGCCAACCGCATCCGGAGCATCGAGACCAAAGGGGTCAGCTTGATAGACGAAGGCATACGCCCCGAATTCATGGCGATAGTCAACTACGGCATTATCGGACTTATCCAACTGGAACTGGGTTACGCCGAGAAGGAAGACATCGGTGAAGAGCAGGCTTTGGCGCTCTATGACCAATATGCCAAACAAACCCTGGAATTGATGCTGAAAAAGAATCACGATTACGACGAAGCCTGGCGCAGTATGCGCGTCACCTCGTACACCGACCTGATTCTGATGAAAATATACCGCACCAAGCAGATTGAAGCGTTGAGCGGGAACACTCTGGTTTCGGAAGGCGTGGACGCCAACTATATGGATATGATTAATTATGCTGTATTCGCTTTAATCAAACTGGAATTTGGAGAATAAATACTTACATAAAGCCATCGTTATCGGAGTGAACATCTGCCGCTTCCTGCTGGCAGGGGTATTCATCTTTTCCGGATTTGTGAAAGCGAACGATCCGTATGGCACCGCCTACAAGATACAAGATTACCTGGAAGCATGGGGATTGCTCCAGCTTGTCCCCCAATTCGCACCTTACATAGGTGCCATGGCAATGGGGGTGTTCGAGTTCACGCTGGGCGTATATTTATTATTCGGTATCCACCGGAGAGCAACTTCTACCCTGCTCCTGCTGGTCATGGCATTTATGACACCTCTCACCTTATGGCTTGCTATTGATAATCCCATCTCGGACTGCGGATGTTTCGGTGATGCCATCATCTTGACCAATTGGGAAACCTTCGGCAAGAACATAGTGCTCCTGCTAGCCGCTATCTGCGTGTTCTGTTTCCGGAAAACCTATATCAAAAAGCTGGTGACCGAAAAAGTGGACTGGCTGATAGCCCTCTATACGGTGGTGTTTATCCTCGTATTCTCCATCTATTGCGTGCGTCGGTTGCCGGTGTTCGATTTCCGTCCCTACCACATCGGGATGAATATCCGGAAAGGCATGGAAATACCCGAAGGCGTGAAGCTTACGGTCTACGAGACCACGTTCATCTATGCCAAGGACGGCAAAGAGCAAGAGTTCACCATCGACAATTTCCCTTCCGACTCGACATGGACCTTTGTTGAAGCCAAGACAAGAGTGAAAGAAAAGGGATATGAACCGCCTATACGCGACTTTAACATCACTTCGCAAGAAGACGGCACCGACCTGACCGAAGAAATTCTGAACGACGAAAGCTACACGTTCCTGCTGATTTCGCCCAACCTGAGGAATGCCGATGAAAGCGGCATGGACTTATTTAACGGTGTGTACGACTATAGCACGGAATACGGATACCACTTCCTTTGCGTAACGGCATCGCCCGATGAAGACATCGCCGTATGGCAGGATATCACCGGTGCCGAATATCCGTTTGCCCTGGCAGACGACATTACGCTGAAAACCATTATCCGCTCCAATCCGGGACTTCTGTTGCTGAAAGACGGAACCATCGTGAACAAATGGAGCGTGAACAACATACCCGACGAATTCCAACTGAATGCCCCGCTGGAGAAACTCCCCATCGGGCAACTGACGCTTCCCAATACGTGGCACAAAGTGTTGCTGGTATTCGGTTGGTTCTTCGGTCCCCTTATCTTCCTGACGCTATGCGATTTGGGATGGATGAAGTGGAAATTAAAGAAGTTAAAGAAGTTAGAGAAGTTAGAAAAGTTAAAGTAGAATAGAAAAGTAAAGAAGTTAGAGGAGTTAGTAAAACTATTAGCTTTAACTCCTAACGGAGCGAAGCGAAGTGATAACTTCTTAACTCCAAAAAAGTAAAGCTATTGGCTTTAACTTCTCTAACTTCTTTAACTCCTAGCGAAGCGATAACTCCTAAAAAAGAAAACATATAAACCCTTTAATAAAAACTTAAACAAAATGAGAAAAAACATTGTAGCAGGAAACTGGAAAATGAACAAGAACCTGCAAGAAGGCATTGCTTTGGCAAAAGAATTGAACGAAGTGTTGACCGCAGACAAACCTAACTGCGACGTTATCATCTGCACACCGTTTATCCACCTGGCATCGGTTACTCCGATTGTAGACAGCTCTATCATCGGTGTAGGTGCCGAAAACTGTGCCGACAAGGCATCGGGCGCTTATACAGGCGAAGTATCTGCAGAGATGGTTGCTTCTACCGGTGCTCAATACGTTATTCTGGGTCACTCAGAACGTCGTGCTTACTATCACGAAACCGTTGAAATCCTGAGCGAAAAAGTTAAATTGGCTTTGGCAAACAACCTGCGCCCCATCTTCTGCATCGGCGAAGTATTGGCAGAACGTGAAGCCAACAAGCAGAACGAAGTGGTAGAAGCTCAATTGGCTTCTGTATTCTCTCTGTCTGCAGAAGACTTCAGTAAAGTCATCTTGGCTTACGAACCCGTTTGGGCTATCGGTACAGGCAAGACCGCTACTCCGGAACAGGCTGAAGAAATCCACGCACACATCCGTTCGCTGGTAGCTGCTAAATACGGTCAGGAAGTAGCCGAAAACACTTCTATCCTTTACGGTGGAAGCTGCAAACCCTCGAATGCAAAAGAATTGTTCGCTAAACCCGACGTAGACGGTGGTCTGATTGGTGGTGCCGCATTGAAAGCCGCAGACTTCAAAGGCATTATCGACGCGTTCAAATAATAAAGGAACAGGCTTTAAGGTAACAAGTTAACAAGTTGACAAGGCTTTAGTTAACAAGGTGTCAACTGATACCCTATTAGCTAAAAAGCCTTGTCAACTGCTACCTTGTCAACTTGTCAACTAAAAAATGTATATGAAATACTTATTATCCCTCCTTTTACTCCTTTCGGCTTCTGCCATCCATGCCCAGCGCACCATTGTGGAGAGCTTGGAGACACGCCGTGCAGGCGAAGGTGTGGTGACTGTTCATCAGGACCCTTATATCGCCTCGCTGATAGGCATACGCTATACGGGCAACACCTCGGCTCCGAAAACCCTGAAGGCAAGAGGTTTCCGCGTACAGGTATATGCCGGAAACAACTCGCGCGTGGCACGCAACGAGGCAAACCGCGTGGCAGACAAAGTAAAAGAGACATTCCCCGATATGCCGGTATATACATATTTCCAGCCTCCCCGCTGGTTGTGCCAGGTAGGCGACTTTAAAAGCATAGAAGAAGCACACGTAGCCATGCGCGAACTGAAAGCAAGCGGCGAATTTAAAGAAGTAGCGATTGTGCGTGAACAAATTAACATACCTATTGAATAATGATTGATACAGACTTGTTGAAGTTCCCCGAAGAGAAAGTACAGAAACTCATGGCCCACTACAAGGAAATACTTTCCCTGCTGGGCGAAGACCCTGAACGGGAAGGACTGATGAAAACTCCCGAGCGGGTGGCCAAAGCCATGCTTACCCTCACACGAGGATATGATGTAGACCCAAAAGAAATTTTATTGGGCGCCAAGTTCAAGGAAGAATACAGCCAGATGGTGGTAGTGAAAGACATCGACTTCTTTTCCATGTGCGAACATCACATGCTCCCCTTCTACGGAAAAGCGCACGTGGCTTATATCCCGAACGGATACATCACGGGACTGAGCAAGATTGCCCGTGTGGTAGACGTATTCTCACACCGCCTCCAGGTGCAAGAGCGCATGACCCTGCAAATCAAGGAATGCATCCAGGAAACACTACACCCGTTAGGCGTAATGGTCGTAGTGGAAGCCAAACACATGTGCATGCAGATGAGAGGCGTAGAAAAACAAAACTCCATCACCACCACTTCCGACTTTACCGGCGCATTCAATCAGGCAAAGACAAGAGAAGAATTCATGAACTTAATCCGGAAAGGGAATTAAGTAGACAAGGTATCAGGTAACAAGTTGACAAGGTATCAGGTAACAAGGCTTTTTCAGATAGTATCGTTCATTTATCATAAAGCCTATCAGCTTATCAACTAAGACCTCGTCAACTGAAACCTTGTCAACTTGTCAACTGAAACCTAGTCACCTAAAAAACAACAGACACAAAAACACGTGGAACAGACTATTTCTCAATCGGCAAGTGTCCGCAAGGGACTTGCCAAGCTGGTAATTCCCATTTTCATCGAGACCCTGCTCATCATGATGCTGGGCGCGGTCGACACCATTATGCTGAGCCAGTACTCCGACGAGAGCGTGGCGGCGGTAGGCGTGGTCAACCAGATTGTCACCTTCGCTTTCCTGATATTCGAAGTTATCAACATCGGTACCTCGGTGCTTTGCTCGCAATATCTCGGAGCAAGATTGCACAAGAACATGGTGCAGGTGACCGGTGTGGCTCTGTTGCTCAACCTAGTCTTGGGACTGGCGGTCAGTGCCATTCTCCATTTCGGTGCGGCTACCCTGCTGGGCTGGATGGGACTCCGTCCCGAACTGCTGCAATACGGTATCGGCTATATGGAAATAGTGGGGGCATTCGCTTTCTTCCAAGCCATTTCGCTCACCATATCCGCCTCGTTGCGCAGTGCCAACAAAGCCATTTATCCCATGCTGGTCACCGTATTGGTGAACATCATGAACATCATCGGCAATTACTCCCTGATTTTCGGTAAATGGGGAATGCCGGCATTGGGAGCGGAAGGCGCGGCCATCTCCACCGCTTTTGCCCGCGGGGTTAGCATGGTCGTATTGTTCGTCATCCTGTTCCGCAAACATATTCCCCGCTTCCCCTTGGCTTATTTCCGTCCTTTCCCATGGATTGAGCTGAAAAACCTGTTGAAAATCGGGCTTCCTTCCGCCGGCGAGAATATCTCGTATAGCTTCTCGCAGGTGGTCATCACCTACCTTATTAATATATTAGGCAACAATGCCCTTGCTACACGCACCTACACTGTAAACATCGTGATGTTTGTCTACCTCTTTGCCATTGCCATGGCACAAGGCGGAGCCATCAGCATCGGGCACCTAGTAGGACAGAAAAAGATACATGCCGCCTACCTGCTGGGCAAGTACGTGATGCGGCTTTCCATCCTTGTTTCGCTCATCCTCTCGTGCATCTGGGCGGCATCGGGACATTTCATCTTCAGCCTCCTTACCGATAATCCCGAGATTATCCGATTGGGAGTCACCGTGATGATTATCGATGTGATAGTCGAAATCGGACGTTCCGTCAATATCTATGCCACCAATGCCCTCCGCTCGGCGGGCGATGTCAATTTCCCGTTCTACGTAGGGCTGGTGGTGCAATGGAGCGTATCGGTAGGCATCAGCTACCTGCTCGGCATCCACTGGGGATGGGGGCTGATAGGAATGTGGTGCGCGTTCCTGCTCGACGAGAATATCCGCGCCGTCATCTTCGTCCGCCGCTGGAACAGTATGAAATGGGCAAAGAAAGGATTCGTCAAGTAATGCTCTTTCCCCGAGGCAATATTAAGCACAGAGACACAGAGATAAATGAAGAATGAAGAACGAAGAATGAAGAATCTGCATTTCAAAAAACAAACACAGAGAAACAAAGGCACAGAGAAATAATTTATCTAATCTGTGGAATCTGTGGTGAAAAAAATAATCTGCGTGAATCTGCGTTTCAAAAAAAGGAAACACCAACCGATTCTTCATTCTTCGTTCTTCATTCTTCATTTAATTAATCTGTGGTGAAAAAAACAATAATTACATTTTCGATACGCCTTTTATCTTGCCTTCTACGCGGGTTGGTTCCCCTTTATAGCGTACGTTTCCCGCGCTGGAAACGGAGGTGGAAAGCACACCGCTCGGATGGCATTCGATATCGCCTGCCGAAGAGGCTTCCGCCTTTACGTCTTTGGCAAGAAGGTATTTGGCATAAATGTCACCTGCCGAGCTGGCACTGAATACGGCATTGCGGCACGTGCCAGCCAGCGTGATGTCGCCCGATGAACTGGTAGAAGCTTTTACATCGCCCGAACAAACCATATCTTTCACCGTACAATCGCCGGCTGAACCGGCATCGATAACTGCACTGCTGCACCGGGCTGTGTTCAACTCAATATCCCCGCTGCTGGAAGCGCTCAGGTTCAATGCGGCACATTCCACCGAAGGCACGGTGATATCTCCACTGCTCGAAGCACGGAACGACACGTCTTTCTGCGTTTTCAATCCCTTTGTCAATGTAATATCGGACGAACTGGAAGTGGCGAACGAGGTCACCTCGGGAGCATATACATGCACCTCGCATTTAAAGTGTCCGCTAATGGAAGTATTGGGCTTGAAACCCACATGCAAGCTCTTGCCTTTCTGCTCCACACGGACCAGCGGAACAATGTTGTCGGGTGCATAAATCTCGGCATAGGGTGTGCCCGAAGCTTGGGTATAGACCACATCAACCGACGAGAACGAGCGGATAGACTCGATATCGGTAAGGGAAACTTTCTGCGTCACATAGTTTTTGCCGGGTTTTACCACATTTTTCCCTCCGGCATAGCATCCGGATACAAGGAGCGTCATGGCCAATGCGCACACTGCTCCTGCCATACTGAATTTTCTCATACTGTATATTCGTTTTATGTTCTTCTTTATCTCTTAGACGCAGGAACACGAAAAAAGTTACAAGCCAATTAAATGAAGAACTAAATAAATGAAGAATTAAGAATGAAGAATGAAGAATCAGTTGGCGTTTCCTTTTGTTGAAACGCAGATTCCGCAGATTTACGCAGATTTTTAATTCTTCATTCTTAATTCTTCATTATTATAATTCTCTCCGTGCCTCCGTGTCTCTGTGTTCAAAATTATCATCCCATCAGCTTGAAAGTGGGAGAGATGAACCAACGCTTGTACATCAGCGTGGCGAGCTGATAGATGAAGAACGCCGAGAAGAAGCCTACTAGGGAATCAATGAGGTAATGTGCCTGGATGTAGACCGTGGCACAACACAACAGGATGTAGAAGGGCAACAGGATGTATGCCAGCTTCCGGCTTACCCGCCACGCCATAATCATCACGATGGTGGAGATGCCCACGTGCGAACTGGGGAAAGCCGCCGTAGGACGCTCGCCCACCTCTTGCGAGGTTTCTACCAGATTGAAGAAAAAGCCGTGGTCGAATCCCGGTCCGGGTATCAGGTAATCGTTCTTGTTGAAATAATCGCCGATAGGAGGGAAGTCGCAGGCATTCACCTTGTCCATGCCGATGGCGGGGAAGTAGAATTGCGGACCTGCCACGGGCAACATGATATAGATGAAATAATAGATGAAAAACGAGGTGACCAGCACGAAACAGATTTTCTCGAACCACTCGAAACGTTTCACGAAATAATATACCACCACGATGAGCATCATCGGATAATAGAAGAAATAGCCCATATTGAAAGGCTCGCTGAACCAGATGGACGGGCAAAGCTTGCTGAACTCTACCGAGGGTTGGCACCCGAACATCGCCTGCTCGTTGCTGGCAAAGATATGGTCGAGATTCGGGAAAAGGCGGTTGAACTCGAACGTGTCGGGATACCAGTATGCCAGGAGGCTCATCTGAACCGTCATACGGATAAATGCCGTCAGGCGGCAGGGGAAAGCCTGATACAGGTAAATAAGCACAAACGTCAGCGCCACGATGCCCAGACGTTCGAGCAACATCGTGCCCGGATGGTCCATGCGCTGGTAGAGCAGCAAAATCAAGATGCTGGTCAGCGCGTTATATATCAGGCTGATTGTCTCTACGGCAAACAGCTCTTTCCCACTATCTAAACGTTCGAATAATTTCAATTTTATAGCCATCCTTGTTCCTTATACCATCTGATTGTTTCCTTCACTCCTTTCTCCAGCGGATAAGCGGGCTGATAGCCCAGCTCTTCTTCCAGCGGGCCGATGTCGCACCGCCAGTTGCGCTGCTTCATAATCTTATATTTGTCGGGGTTGAGCGTGCCGGGCTTGCGGGTCAGCTTCGAGACATTGCCTGCCACAAACGAAATGGCACGCAAAAGCCAGAGCGGACACGTGAAGCGCACCAGCCACGGATTGCCCAGCTCCCGGCGTATCAGGTCGGAAAATGTACGGCTGCTATACACCCCTCCGTCGCTTACGAAATAGGCACGCCCCGTCTTCCCGCGCTCTGCCCCCAGGTAAATAGCCTGTACCAGGTCGGCTACATACACAAAGGTGATGTCTTGCCGGCGGAATCCGGCAGCAATATCCAGGTGGCGCGATATCGATTGCGCCATCAGGTAATAGTCGCGCTCGCGCGGACCGTACACCCCCGTAGGGCGGAAGATAATCCACGGAAATCCCTCCAGCGAGCGGATGTATGCCTCGGCATGCAGCTTGCTCACCCCGTATGCCGTGTTGGGGCGGGGCGTATCCGTCTCGCGGATAGGCGTATAGTCGCGCTCATGGATGGGACCGAACACACTCAGCGAGCTAAGGTAAATAAACCGCTCGGGCACCATGTCGAGCCGCGTCAACACCTCGATGAAATGCCGCGTTGCCCAATAGTTGCCTATCTCGAAGTCCGCAGGGTCCAGACACTTGGTCACGCCGGCACAATGGATGATGCAATCCCATCCTCCGTGCTCCTGCTTATGCCGCTTCAATTGCTCTTCCAGGTGGTCGGAGTCCGTAAAGTCGAGTTCGGCAAAGCGGATACGCCCGTCCTGCAGATAACGCCGGCTGCTGCTATGACGCACACCAGCCCATACCTGCATGCCGCGCTCCAATCCGCCTTCTACCAGAAAGCTGCCAATAAAGCCGCTCGCTCCTGTCACCAATATTTTTGTTACATGCTCCATTCTTTCTTTTTTTCACCACAGATTACACAGATTTTTTCATCATTGATTCCACGGATTAGATAAATTATTTCTCTATGCCTCTGTGTTTAATATTATTTGAAACGCAGATTATTTTTTCACCACAGATTCCACAGATTAGATAAATTATTTCTCTGTGTCTTTGTGTCTCTGTGTTCAAATAAGAAAAAATCTCCGTGCGCTTTGCTCACTCAAAAAATAAAAACTTTGCGTCTCCGCGTCTCTGCGTTCGATTTAATGTAAACATCAACTGATTCTTCATTTTTCATTTAACCGGTTCCACATGCACATTGATATACGTGTCCTGTCCGTACTCGTCCCGCAATTTCCGCTCAACGCGTGTGGCACGGTCGTGCGCTTCGCTCAATGGCAGGCTTCCATCCATACGGATGTGCAGGTCTATCGAATAACGGTTCCCGATGCGCCTTGTGCGCAAGTGATGGGGTTGCGACACGCCCGGCACCGAAAGCACCAGGTCGGTGATGCGCTGCTCCACATCGTCGGGAAGCGAACGTTCCAACAGCTCGTCCAGGCAAGGCCTCAATTGCTTTACCGCCACCTGGATGATGAAGAAGCTCACGATGACCGCTGCCAAGGGGTCGAGCACCCGCCAGTCTTCGCCCAAGAGAATCGCTCCGCCGATACCTACGGCCGTACCTACCGACGAGAACGCGTCGCTCCGGTGATGCCAGGCGTTGGCTATCACGGCAGGGCTGTTGTACTTCCGTCCCACAATGCGGGTGTAATGGAACAGCACTTCTTTCGATACAATGGAGAGCAACGCCGCCCACAAGGCTATCCACCCCGGCGATTTCAAGGTCTCTCCCTGCATGAAAGCATAAATCTGCCCGCCTCCGCTCCACAGGATACCGATGCCCACCGCGAGCAACGCCACCCCAATCAGCAACGTGGCAAAGGTTTCATACTTGCCGTGTCCGTAATCATGGCTCTTGTCTTCCGGCTTGTCGGAAAGACGCACGAATACCAGCACAACCACATCCGTGGCAAGGTCGGACAACGAGTGTACCGCGTCCGCCACCATCGCGGCGCTGCGCCCCAGTATGCCTGCGGCAAACTTGCACAGTACCAGCACGACATTCACTACACTGCCCTCCAGCGTCACCTTGTAAATGGCACGCCGGCGGACAGCCGCATCTGTCTCATTCATAATCGCATCATTTGTTTTACTTTAGCATCGGGGGCAAAGATAGCGAAATAAAATGAAGAATGAAGAACAAGGCTGGAAGAATTAGTGTTCGATTGTTCAGAGGTTTCTCAAGCAGGCAATTTTTCTTCCCCCGAAACTTGTTCCATATCGCCTGAATTTATTATTTTTGAGAGGAGAAAAGTTTAATCAGAAAAGTTGAACGGTCTTTGCGTTTTCGTCAGATGCCATCTTTATCCGTACAGGCGAGGACGACAAAGGCATAAAGAAGAAGAATATGGACTTGGTTTGGGACTTTATCCTGCGCTTATTCTTGGCAGGAGTTATGGGCATACTAATCGGGCTGGAACGCGAATACCGTGCCAAGGAAGCAGGATACCGCACACATTTCCTAGTGGCGTTAGGCAGCTCGCTATTGATGATTGTATCGCAATACGGATTCTCGGACGTGCTGGAACGCGACTTGGTGCGGCTCGACCCCAGCCGTATTGCGGCACAAGTAGTAAGCGGCATCGGATTCATCGGTGCAGGAACCATCATCTTGCAGAAGCAGATTGTACGCGGGCTCACTACAGCCGCCGGCATCTGGGCCACTTCCGGCATCGGGCTTGCCATCGGAGCAGGCATGTATGGCATCGGCATAGCCGCTACTATATTGGTATTGCTGGGGCTGGAAGCATTAAGCTTTTTCTTTAAAAGCATCGGATTGCGCAACCTGCTGATAGAGTTTTCGGCACACGATAAAGAAGCTATCAGGCGCGTTTCCACCACGTTCCATTCGAAAGACTACATCGTGGTGTCGTATGAGATGACGGAAGCGCATCTGCAAGGCAAGGTAGTTTATAACGTAAGCATGACCATCAAGGCGAAACGCCTGAATGAAGAAGGGCTGCTGCTGATGTTCATGCAGGATTTTCCAGACATTACCGTAAACAAAATCATCTGAAGTACACATTCCCCCCCGAAAAAAACGAAGCATGCAGATGCATGCTTCATTCATTATGCCATTTTATCCGATGTAAACATTCACCGTCAAAAAAATCCTATCGCCATGTTCATTCACATCGAAATCAATCTTGTCTTCACGGGCCAGCCATCCGATAGCGGCATTGAGGTCTCTATCAGTCAGCCCTGTAGCCCGCTTCAGCTCTTCATATTCCCAATGTTTGTTGTCTTTCAGTTTACTCCAGACAAGCCCGGCGTTTTTGCCGATTTGAATTTTGTTCATTTTGTTTCGGTTTTAAATTAATATTAAAGTTAAGGTGTTCAAGCGTCTGCCGCAAAGTAAACGAATTTTATCCAAACTTTCAACTATTCCTTTCATTTTTTTACAAAACCCTACAAAATCCCTTTACATTAAAAGCGGCAAGGCACATAGCCCGCTTCCTCCAGGCTGTATCAAGTCAAGAGAAGGACTCCCTGCAAAGCCGAAAATAAATATACGTCCGATGAACAAATATTCCATTTATTTTCTTTACTTTGTAGAAGGAAACAAAAACCTACGACTATGGCTAAGAAGAAGAAAGAAAAGAAAGGCGGGAAACGGATGAAAAAGAAGGAACTCGCCGAACTGCTCGTCAGTTACTTCCAGCTTCGCCCGGGAGAGGCTTTCGGGCTGAAGCAGCTTTTCAGGGGGCTGAAGCTCACCACCCATCCCTTGAAAATGCTGTGCGTAGACATCTTGCAGGAAATGATGGAAGACGGATTCCTGATACAAACCGAAGACAAGATGTACAAGTTGAACGACAAGGGACAAGTGTTGACCGGAACCTTCCAACGCAAGAGCAACGGCAAAAACTCGTTCACTCCCGACGACGGGGGCGAACCTATCTTCATCGCTGAGCGCAACGCGGCACACGCCATGAACGGCGACAGGGTAAGGGTGAGCCTCTGCGCGCGCCGCAAACGCAAGGAGCCCGAAGGACAGGTCATCGAGATACTGGAACACGCCAAAGTCAACTTCGTGGGCACCCTGAAGGTGAACAAAAACTATGCCTTCCTGCTCACCGAGTCGAGCACGCTGGCAAACGACATCTTCATACCGAAGGAAAAGCTGAAAGGCGGGAAAAACGGCGACAAAGCCGTGGTGCGCATCACCGAATGGCCCGACGAGGCGAAAAACCCCTTCGGCGAGGTGATAGACGTGCTGGGGAAAGCAGGCGAGAACACCACCGAGATGCACGCCATCCTGGCGGAATACGGACTGCCCTATACCTATCCCGCATCGGTGGAAGCGGCGGCAGAAAAGCTTTCGGCGGAAATCACGCCGCAAGACTATGCCGAGCGTGAGGACTTCCGCGACGTGACCACCTTCACTATCGACCCCAAAGACGCGAAAGACTTCGACGACGCCCTCTCCATACGCCCCCTGAAACCGGGACTGTGGGAAGTAGGCGTACATATCGCCGATGTGTCGCACTACGTGAAGGAGGGCAATGCCATCGACAAGGAAGCCGCCAAACGCGCCACCTCGGTGTATCTGGTAGACCGCACCATCCCGATGCTGCCCGAACGCCTGTGCAACTTCATCTGCTCGCTCCGCCCCGACGAAGAGAAGCTTGCCTACTCGGTCATCTTCACCCTGAACGACAAGGCAGAAGTGAAGGACTACCGCATCCGGCATACGGTCATCAAGTCGAACCGCCGGTTCACCTACGAAGAGGCACAAACCATCATCGAGACCGGAACGGGAGACTATAACTACGAGATGCTGGAACTGAACCGCCTCGCCCAGCAATTGCGCGAACGGCGCATGGCGGCAGGAGCCATCAACTTCGACCGCGTGGAAGTGAAGTTCGAAATAGACGAAAACGGGAAACCGCTGAGCGTGTACTTCAAGGAATCGAAGGAAGCCAACAAGCTGATTGAGGAATTCATGCTGCTGGCAAACCGCACCGTGGCGGAGCACGTGGGCAAAGTGCCCAAGAACAAGAAACCGAAAGTGTTCCCCTACCGCATCCACGACCTGCCCGACCCGATGAAGCTGGAAAATCTGAGCCAGTTCATCGCACGCTTCGGCTACAAGATACGCACGGGGGGAAGCAAGCAGGAAGTGTCGAAATCGCTCAACCGCCTGCTGAGCGACGTCTCGGGCAAGAAGGAACAGAACCTTATCGAGACGGTATCGCTCCGCGCCATGCAAAAAGCGCGCTATTCCATCCATAACATCGGACACTATGGGCTGGCATTCGACTACTATACGCATTTCACCTCGCCCATCCGCCGCTATCCCGACCTGATGGTACACCGCCTGCTTACGCGCTACGAAGCCGGAGGACGCACCGCGCAAGCCGACAAGTATGAAGCCCTGTGCGACCATAGCTCAGCGATGGAGCAGACCGCGGCAAGCGCCGAACGCGCGTCCGTCAAGTACAAGCAAGTGGAGTTTATGGGTGACCGTATCGGCAATGTCTACGAGGGCGTCATCTCGGGTGTGACCGAATGGGGAATCTATGTGGAAATCAACGAGAACAAGTGCGAGGGAATGGTCCCGATGCGCGACCTGGGCGATGATTATTACGAATTCGACGAAAAGAATTATTGCTTGATCGGACGCCGCCATCACCGCAAGTTCAGCCTGGGCGACCCCATAAAAATCAAGGTAACCCGAGCCAATCTCGAAAAGAAACAGCTCGACTTCACACTGGCGGAATAAAGCCAATGTGCCAATGTGCTAATATGACAATGTGAGAATATGCCAATTGCCACATTGTTTATTAGCACATTGTTTATTGACACATTGACACATTACTACCGCTGCTTTTCTTTCCATTGCTCTATCGGCATGCTGTAGAGCCAGGAAGTTTTTTCTTCTTTCCGCTCCACGAAATACACATACGAGATGTCGTTCTCCACGATGTGGATGTTGTCGTTGGGCGTCACTACCAGCAACTGAAGGTGAAGCTGACGGCATAGCGTGATGAGATAACGCGCCTTGTCCTCATCCTGCGCCTTGAACGCCTCGTCTATCGCCACAAAACGGAAAGAGTCACTCTGCAGACCGCTCTTGGTCAGACCGAACTGGTAGGCAATGGCAGAGCCCAGGATGGTGTAGGTGAGTTGCGCCTTCTCGCCTCCCGAAAGATGGCCCATATTCTCGTAAGTGGTCTCCTTATGCCCGTCCAGGCGATTGAACTCTTCTGCCTTGTACGTAAACCAGAAGCGGACATCCATCACCTTGCCGCGCCACTCCTCGTCCTCCAGGCGGCGCATGAAAGGCTCTACACGGTCGTAGAAATGCGCACGCCGCCCGTCGGGCGTGGCGTCTGCCTTCTGCACGTCGGGCACTGCCTCGTCCATCAGGCGTTTGAACTCGGACACCGCCTCGCTGACCTGCGGAAGGGCGGTAAGCTGGATATAGGTCACGGGATGACGCCGGTAGTCGATGCCTTTCAACGAGTCGTTGAGCATATCGATGTTGTTCCGGATGGCGTGCATCCAGTTGATGAAGAACATGCGGAACTCGCCCACCTTGTCGGTCAGCGTTTTTTGCAGATACCCGTCGAACTGCTTCTCGTACTTGGGCAGGTTCTCCTTCTCCAGGCGTTCCAGCATCTGCCGGTAGGCGGCTATCAGCTCGATATGGGTAGCGTCGGGGAGGGCGTCTACATCGGCACGCCAATCCTTGAAACGCGCCAGGATGGTTTCTTCGGGATGCTTAAACTCGGCAATCTTCACCTTCGCCTCGTCCTCGTATCCGCGCTTTTCCGCTTCCAGCTTCTTGCGCTCGCGCTCGTTCTTTGCCTGAAACTTGCCCCGCTCCTGCTTTAGCTGGTCGTAGGTCAGCTCGCACAGGTAAGCGTAGTTTTTCTCGAAATCGGTGAAGAGCAACGAACGGATGGAAGAAATCACGCGCTGGTTCTCGTCTATCTCTTTCTGCAACTGCTCGATGCGGTACTCGGCATGAATCATCTTCCGGGTATGTTCGGGGATGTCTGTCTCGGACAAACGGTGTTGCTCTTCGCGCACCTGTTCCAGCTGGGTCTGCAAGGTGTGCAGGCGGTCATTCCCTTTTTCCAACGCTTCTTTCTCGTCTTGCTTGCGCTGGATTTTGCCGACATACCTCTGCCAGTCCACTTTCCGGTAGTCGGGGAACAGGTCTGCCAGCCGGCGGTGCAAGCCGCACTGCGCTTCCCCTTCCGCTGCTTCCTGCCTTGCCCGGCTTATCTCGGCGGCAAGCTTCGAATCCTGCTCCTGAAGCCCGAGCAACTCTTGTTGCAACAGGTGTATTTTCTCCTTGTTCTCCCATCCCAGCACATAATTCTCGCGGCGCAAGACGTGCGGACGGTCGTCCTTCTCGTGGCGTTCGCCCGAAAACTTGACCAGCCCCTCGCGGGTGACCACCTTTTCCTTATACCGCTCGAACGTATCGAGACCGTCGGCGCACGTATAATTGTATTTCTCCAGAATGACATCGCGCACCCATTCCTCGTATTCGCTATCGGGACGGATTTCAATCTTGTCGATGACCTGCCCTGTCCCGTCTTCGGACGCACGGTAAGCCTGTAGCCCTGCCAGCGAGCGGTAGGGCAAGTAGCGGTAGAACATCACGCGGCCCTTCAGGTTGGTGGCGTTCACATACTCGTTCACCTGGTGATAATACTCGTCGGGCACGATGAGGTGTAAGGCAAAGTGATGCAGGATTTTCTCTAAAGCCCCTTCCCATTCTTTTTCGTCCTCTGCCACCCGGCACAATTCGCCCACGAAGGGAATCTCTTCTTTCGAGGCTCCCGTATGCTCCAGTATCGCCTCGCGGATTTCGGTCTCGCGCACGGGGATGTTGTTGCGGTTCTTCCGGAGCAGCTCTACCGTGCGCACCAGCTCTTCGGTCTGCGCCGCCAACTCTTTCTGACTGCGCTCGGCATCGATTTGCCTGCGGATAATCTCTTCTTTCTCTGCCGCCCACGCTTCTGCCTGCTGCCTTGCCCGGAGGCGCTGGGCGTTGAAGGTCTCCTCGCCGGGACTGAGCGCGAAGCCTGCCTTTCCGGCAAGTTCATTGTAGGCATCCATCGACGCCATCCGCTCGTCGCGCTCTTTCGACAGGCGTTCGATATCGTCTTCCAGCTCCTTCAGCTTGCGCCCCACCTCGTCTTTCTCTATCGCCAGCGAGAGGGTGCGCTCTTCCTGTTTCAGCTTTTCTTCGCGCCGGCGGAGCCTGCCTATCTCGGCTTCGGTCTTCTCTTTCTCCTTCACCGCCAGGTCGAGCTTCTCCTTTGCCAAGTCTATCAATTGCTTGGCAAACCAATATACCGCCGTATCCTTGTCGGTAGCCAACTGGCTGAGCCGACCGGCGGCGTGCTCTATCCGGTCTGCCAAATCCGCTATCGGACGGAGCTGCTCTATCTGGGTACGCGCCTTCTCGATGTTCACCTTCGCCTCTATCAGGGTCGTAAAGCTATCTTTCAATTGCAGGTACTGGGTCTCGGCATCGTGCTCCTCCAGCATATTGAGGCGGATAAACTCGTCGAGGTCGTCGAGCACCTTCACCCCTACAATCTGGTTGAAAAGGCTCAACGCCTTCACCGACCGCATCCCGAACAACTGGGTGATGCGCTCGGCATAGCCTACGGGTCCGTCGAAAAACTCGACCAGGGTACGCGCTCCCTTATACGAAGCCTCCAGCCTGCGTCGCCACACGCCTTTGCCGTCGAAGGGCTGGAAATCTTTCTGAATCTCCAAAGGCACATGAGCCAAGCCGAAACTGCGCCTCAACTCCCCGCCCGAGAACCAACGCACCTGGAATATGGTCACCACCCGCTGGTCGGTATTCGAGAACGTGGCAAGCAACACCGAATAGGCACTCTTGTCGCGCAACGCCTGGGTGGTCACGCCCCGTTCGCCTTCTTTCTGGATATTGCCGTAATGCCCCAGCACGTAGGTTTCCTCCGTGCGGTTTCCTTTCTTCTCCACCCCCGAAGACTGGTTGTAGAAACGGTCTTTCTTGGCAGGGACCAGCAAGGTGAGCAAGGCATCGATGATGGTGCTCTTGCCCGAAGCGTTCGCGCCGGTGAGCAAAGCATTGTTGCCCTGCGGAGCCAGCCGGAAGATGCGTTCGTGGAAGGTACCCCAATTATAGATTTCCATGTATTCCAGGCGGAATCCCGCCGTATCCGAAGACGTACTAAACAGATTCAACATAGCTTTCAAGTTTCTTTTTAAATTCTACCAACTGGTCGAGGGTGACCTTCTCTTTGATGATGCGGTGTATCTGATAGAAAGTACGGTCGTCCTGGCTTTTCTCTATCAGGAAGCCCAGCTGCACCAGGCGGGCGATGTAGGTATCCAACTCGTTCAAGAGCTTCACCCGGTTGAAACGCTCGGGAAGGAACAGCTCGACCCGCTCTTTCAGTTCCTTGCCGGTAATGTAGCACGCGGTGGCATACAGCTCGTCGAGGTTGCTATCGAACTCTTCGAGCACTTCGCGGAGGATGATGACCAGCACCGAGCACTCGAACCCCAGTTGCTTGCGGGGCACCAGCCCCAGCGTGTTCCCGTTCTCGTCCGTCATCTGCTTCAGGTAGGCGAAACCTTCGTCGCGCTTCACTATCAGCTCCAGCCCGATTTGGGACACATATTTCTGTATTTCGTGCTGGTAATGCAAGAGGTCGTTCCAGCACCGGTCCGACGTATCGACGGGACCTTTCAACAGGCAGACCACCGCCCGTGCGTAGGGAGATATATAAGATTCTAAATTCATCGTACAACAATAATTTCGGGTATAACGATTGCTTTGTGCCGCTCTTCGTCGAACACCACGGTCTGTGTCCGCTCGGCGCTGATGGTATGGCGGAAGTCGCGCACCGCACCGATGTAGCCGAACAATTCCGACAAGCCTTCGCGCAAGCCTCCGTTCTCTTCGACGACCTCGCCCAGTGACACCTGGCGCCTGCGCCGCAAAGCCAGCCCGATGCGTTGCTTCAACACCTGGCGGTCGACACGGTTTTGCACAAACAGGCTCGCGGCAGAGTTGGCTTCGCGGATATCCGAACTTGCCATCTCCAGTGCCTGGCGGTAAGTGATTTCGACATTCCGTTCGGGGGTGAGCCTCCGTTCGAGCGGCATGTTGATATCGGGCAACGTCTCCACCTCGAGCGAGACATCGGGCGTGATGCCCTTTTGTGCCAGCACGAGCAAAGACGACTGGATATCGGCTATCACCTGGCGGGCGATGACGGTGGGCATGGTCCCGTTCTCGCAAATAATGCGGCTCAGCTTCTCCGCCATCTTGTCGTTTGCCTGATACACCTTCTTCCCGGCGGCATAAAGATATTGTTTCATGTTCTTCAGGAAGGTGTCGTTCACCTCCAGCCGCTTGTCGTCCAGCGTCTCGTAGAGGTGTTCCACCAGCCCGTCCCACGTGTGTTGCAACGAAGGGGTCAGCAGGAAGTCCCAAAAGGCGTAAAAGCTCTTGCCTTGCGAGCTTTGCTGGAGGTTCTCCAGCGCGTCGAAGGTAAAGCCCAGGATATCCCCTTTCGAATAAGCCCCTTCGGCGTGCCGGCGGTAAATGTCCTTGGTGATGCTCTTGAAGTTTTCCTCCACCTCCTTGAAGTCGGAAAGCAATTCTTTGGCGGACTGGCTGATTTGCTTGAAGCGGGGCAATATCTGGTATTCCTCGAAGGTCTGCGCGTCGCCTCCCGCCCGAATCACCTGAATCTGATGTTCTATCTCGCGCTTCTTCTCCTCCAGCATCCGGATACGCTCTTCCTTGTCCTCGTTGGTAAACTCCACCAGTTCCTTCAATTGCCCGAAGAGGTTCATGAATTTCGACTCCGTGCCCACGAACTCTTCCCGCTTCAGGCTCAGGAGCCAGTCGATGGTCTTGCTGGTATAAAGCGACAATTCGTAAAACACCTCGCCCGTTTCTTCCTGATAGTTGCGCAAGAATCCCTTGTCGGTCCACCGCTGGATATATTTGCCCGCCTTTTCCTCGAACGAATCGAATTCCGTAATGCCGCTTTCCTCGTCCTCTTCCAGCCGGACCGCGCTCAGATAATCTGCCAGCTGCATCCGTAAAGACTCGAAAGGCACGGCTGCCTGCCGGTGATAGAACATCTTGAAAAGAAACAGGATAATCAGCCGGCGGTTACGCAACCGGAGCAATTCCACACAAGGCGAAGTACGCAATATTTCAGATAAAACTTCAGTTTGTGACGCCATTCTCATTTTCAAATTAGGGTGCAAAAATACAAACTTCCCGGCGAAAAACACAGGATTGGCGCAGATTTCCGTCAATATGAGTATCCCCTATCATACAAAAAGAACGGGCCTGCATACCCATTTGATGCAAGCCCGCATTAACCTTTATGAAATAAAAATGAGTTCTTTAATTCTTCATTCTTAATTCTTCATTTAGAATTTAGAATTGGTATCCTGTCCATCCGAAGAGGTCAACCGATGCGCCGGTATTGCCTTCGGCTACGGTTACAGCCCCTGTTCCGTGTACCTCGTCACCGGTCAAGGCTTCGCCCAATTCGTTGGTTACAGAGATGGTGCTTTCTGCCTGAGCATCCCCTTTACCATCGGTCAGGTCAACCAGTTCTTCCACTTCGCCTGTACCTTTTACCAGCGCGTTTTTGATGGTAGCTTTCGCACCGCGGCGAACCTTAATGGCATCATTCATAACGGCAGCTGTAGCCAGGTTTTCGATGGTCATGTTCTCGATGGTGAAGTCCGATTGCGGTGTGTGGTCAGGACCATTTCCGTCCAGGTTACCGTCGGCTTCTACACCACGCGGGTCTTCCTCGGTGCTGGTGAAATCGGCTTCCCAACGTCCGTAGCAATCTTTCAAGGTTCCGCAATAGCCCTGGGTGAAGTCGAACATGTCATCGTCGCAATTCACGGCAAGCAAGCCCGTTACGTTTACCGAACCTCCGAAGAACTCAATGGCATCGTCGGCTCCTTCAGCCACGTAGATATTTTCGATGACCGTACCGTTTCCTACACCGTTCAGCGTCAATCCGTTGTGTTCGATGTCCGAGCTTGAGCGGGCACCGGTATAAAGCAGTTTCACATATCTCAGCACACCCGAATTGTCGGCATTGTCATCGCCTCCGTATGCCTGGTTGTTATCGATTTCGGTAGCGCCTTCCACCGGTACGTCTCCTTCAACGCCCGAGATGCGTGCCTTACCGTTGATAATCAATCCGCCCCAGTAACCCGGTCCGGCATTGGCTTCGTCTTCTGCGGTAAAGGTAATCGGAGCTTCTGCCGTACCTTCTGCCATAATCTTACCTCCGCGTTCTACGAGCAGGTAGTTTCCGAAACCTTCTTTAGCCTTGATGGTCAGTCCGGCAGGGATGGTCAGGGTAGCGCCGTCTTTTACTACGACTGCACCCTCAAGGGTATATTCGGTATTGGCATCCAGCGTTCTGTCTGCAGCGATGTCGCCCGAGAGAGTCTCTTTCACCGGTTCGGGAGCTTCGGTTTCGCCCGGGAACTGATAGCCGGTCCAAGACAAAGCACTGGTATTGGCACCTGTGTTTCCGGCTTCGATTACGACACCGGTATACGTACCTTCAGCGTTCAGGTCGCCATCGGTAGTGGCAGATGCCAACTGGTTGCTTACGCTCATTTCGGTACCTTCGCCTGCTCCGCCTTTACCGTCGTTCAGGTCAATCAGGTTCTCTACGGCTCCTGTACCCATTACCAAAGCGTTGGTGATGTGTGCCGTAGCGCCGCGGCGTACCTTGATGGCATCGTTCATAGATTGAGCCGAGAAGTTGGCGATGGTCATGTTCTCGATGGTGAAATCCGATTGCGGAGTGTGGTCAGGACCGTTTCCGTCCAGGTTACCGTCGGCTTCCACGCCACGCGGGTCTTCCTCGGTGCTGGTGAACCCGTCTTCCCAGATACCGTAGCAATTCGAAAGCGTTCCGGCATAACCCTGTGTGAAGTCGAACATATCATCGTCGCAGTTCACGGCAAGCAGGTTGCTTACGTTTACCGTACCTCCGAAGAACTCGATGGCATCGTCGGCTCCTTCTGCCACATAAATGTTATTGATAGTCGTTCCGTTACCTACAGCATTCAGTGTCAATCCGTTGTGTTCGATATCTGCGCTCGAGCGTGCGCCGGTGTACCACAATTCCACGTATTCCAGTGTACCGCTATTGTCGGCGGCATCGTCTCCACCGTATGGCATATTGTTGTCCACTTCGGTAGCACCTGTAGCTACAGTTCCCGCAGGACCTGAGATAGGAGCCTTACCGTTGATAATCAGACCGCCCCAATAGCCCGGTCCGGCATTGCTCTCGTCTTCGGCTGTAAACACGATAGGAGCCTGAGCTGTACCGCGCGCATTGATTTTACCGCCTTGTGCCACGATGATGTAATTGCCGAATCCTTGTTTTGCCTTAATCTTCGTACCGGCAGGGATTTCCAGTGTAGCGCCGTCGGGTACGGTCAGCGTACCGTTCAAGATATATTCTACGTCGGCCTCCAGCGTCATTGTGCCTTCTACATTGCCCGAGAGTTCCACGGTTTCTACCGTCGGCTCTTCGCCTCCGCCCGGGTTTTCGCCTTGGATTTCGTCATCATCACTACAAGAAGTAAGTGATACCGTGCTTGCCAGTGCGGCAAACAGCATCGCATTTAAGAAAAACTTTTTCATTGTTCGATAATTATTAAATAATGAATGGATATGCTTGATTAAAAACTACAACTCACTCCGATGCTGAAATCAATGCCTTTGCGGTATTTGCTCAGCACCACTTCGTCGCCCGTGGCATTGCCCTTACGTGTAAGCTGGTGAACCGAGTTCAGCAAGTTCTGCGCCTTCAGGCTGATGGTGAAGTGTTCGCCTACCTGGGTCGATGACACGAAGTCGAGCGTGGGGATTCCGTTTTCCACGATATCTTGGTAGCCCTGTGTACCGACGGTGTACAGGCGGTCGCTGAAATAGTTGAACACCAACGTATTGGTAAACGAGTTGCGCCCTTTGCGTACCAGGTAAGTCAGGTCGGCGTTGGCAAGCCAGGGAGCCGCCCCTTCCAGTTGCGAGCCCGTAGGGTCGGTGGCGAGAGGCACCTTGGCAAGTGTATAAGTATAGGCTCCGTTCACCCCGAAGCTCAGCTTCTGCAATCCTCCGTCTTGCATCGGACGGGAGAACAGGTCCTTGCGTATCTCGATTTCCGCACCTGCTACCGTAGCGTGGTCGGCGATGTTCTCGTACGAAAGGAATCCGCCCGCACTGGCAATCTCGATACGCGATATCGGATTCTTGATGTATTTATAGAATCCCGTCACCGAAATCAGCTCGCTTGGCGAGAGATACCAGTCCCACTTCAGGTCTACGTTGTAGTTGTCCGAAGGCTTCAGGTCAGGATTACCCTGGCTGTTGAAAGTCACGTTCACATAGCGGAAAGGAGAGATTTCTTTCGCTTGCGGCAGGGTGTAGGTCTTGCTTGCCGAGAAGCGGAACGAATGCTTGTCGTTGAAGTTATAACGCAGGTTCAAGCTGGGCAACACATAGTCTTTGTTGATGGATTGGCTTCCCTTCGTACCTCCGCGGTTCACGTTGTAGTCCACTTCCATATTCACCTTATCGTATTTCACGCCGAGGTTGGCGATGAAACCTTCCGTAAACTGGTAGGAAGCCTCTACGTAGGCCGAATGGATATTCTTGTCGACGGTATATTCATCGACGTTCCTGTCCAGGATGAAGACGTTGTTGTCCAAATTCTCTTGCGTATAATAGTCGTCGAAACGCACGTTGTTGATGTCGAACACTTCCTGACGTACGACCGACATATCATATTCCGTAGCCGTGAAACTATCGTCCACGATGCGTCCCGCATAGCCCAACTGGATATTCGAGAGTTGCTCGTAGTCATCGGGAAGCTTATAGGTGAAGCCTGCACGGATGTTCAGGTCGTTTTCGTTCAGTTCCGAGAAATAACGCTGCTGGATACCCGTTCCTTTCATCGGCTCATAGCCGTCGTCGGTCTTCACCAGGTTATTGATGCGCCGGTCGGGTTCCAGTCCCTTGATGATGTTATAGGCCGCGCCCACATTAAAGTCCAGCTTGTCCGCCAATGCCCATTTCGTATCGAGCTGGTTCACGAAAAGCAGATTGTCGTTGGTCTGCTGGCGGCGCATGAAGCCCTCGTATGTATCCGATGATTGGTAATCGGCATCCATACCCAGGTAGTCGCCCACCGATTCGCGCGAAGCGTGCAGCATAATGAAATTATAGGTCAGCGAGTGCTTCCTGTCGTGCAGGTAGTTCAGGTTAGCCATCACCACTTGCGAAGTCTCTACGTTCGATTTCTTTCCCAGCATATCCTGCGAAAGCTCACCCGTCGTAATCGAGTTGCGCACCTCTTCTTCGTAATACGAATAGTCGCGGTTATGCCCGGCTATGAGGTAGAACGAAAGCGGATTGTCGCCGATGTCGAACTTCTTTCCGCCCGAGATGCTATAGCTTTGATTCACCAGTCCTCCCTTCTTCGAGGGGTCCAGGCGGTTTTGGAAACCATATACGTCCATGTTGTCTCCAGGCTGCTTGCTATTTGCAAAGCCGAACGCGTTCACCCCGTCCATCTTCAGGAAGTCGGACGAAAGCGTCTGCGTATTGAATCCTCCTGAAATGCCGGCGTTCACTTCGCCGTAGCCCGTCAGCTCTTTCGAAGAGATATTGATGTTGGCTCCTGCCACATCGGCGTATGTATTGCCATAAAAAGCCTTGTTTACGTCTACCGACTGGATGATGTCGGTAGAGAAGAAATCGAGCGCGATATTCTTGTATTCCGGGTCTTCCGAAGGTATCGGGAAGCGGTTCAAGGTAGTCAGGTTATACCGGTCGCCCAGTCCGCGCACAAACACGTTCTTCACACCGTCCTGTTGCGAGATGCCCGAAATCTTCGTCACGGCCCCCTGTGCGTCGCTCACGCCCTTGCGCGACAACTCTTTGGCACCTACCGACTGGACTGCCACTACCGATTTCTTTTGTTCCAATAAGGTGACATTCTCCGATTCGCGGTTAGCTTTTGCCACCACCACTACGTCCGACAATACCTGCGTGTCGGGTTCCAGCTCGAAGTCGAGCGTAGTCACCCGGTTGTCTTCCACCTTTACCTGGCGTTTCACCGCCGTCTTATAGCCTACATATTTTATTTCAATGTCGTAGATACCGTCTTCCACCCCTGTCAGCTGGAAGTTTCCGTCTATATCGGTCACCGCACCGATATTACTCCCCATAATGCGGATGGTAGCGCCTATCAGAGGCTCTTTCGACTTTTGGTCTTTGATGCATCCCTTCACATTCACTTCCAGTTCCACCGCAAACACATTGGCTGCCATCATCGATAAAAGGACAGCCGAAGTCATCCATTTTCTTACTCTTTTCATTCCCTGAATTACTAAACTTTTACCGAGTGCAAAGAAAGCGCATCCGGTTTACGCCGCTACGACATTCAGGTGACTTTCCATTTACAAGCCTGTTGCAATCCGGTTACAAACGTCTTCACTTTATCTTACTCCGTATGAAGATTAATAATCTGATGGTTCCGACGTTAACTCAAGGTGTCATGCTATCGAACACAAAAACACAGAGTCTCTCCTTTTATATTATTTTTATATCAAGTCAGATTCTCTGTGCCTCTGTGTCTCTGTGTTCAAAAAAACGATGTGTTCAAAAAAAACGATGTGAACAGGAAAAGGATGCTCAGGAAACTATCATCATCAGCCCTACTCCCCTAATGGTTTTTATCTCCACTTCCGGGTCGTCGGCAAAGAGTTTGCGCAGCTTGTTGATGAAGACATCCAGGCTACGGGAAGCGAAAAAGTCGTCTTCCGTATTCCAGCAACGGCTCAGGATAGCTTCGCGGCGCACCACCTCGTTTTTGTTTTCGGCAAGAAGTTGCAATATCTTGATTTCCGTTGCAGTCAGCACACGCATCTTTTCCGAGTGATTGTCACGCAAAGTGGCATGAACGGTATCCAGCGTATAACGGCCGAACTTACAGCATCCTTCTTCCGAACGGCTCTTGGTGCCTTCCTTCATCTTCAGAATAGCGTGGATATGCGCGTCTATCTCTTCGGGGACAAAGGGTTTCTTCACATAATTGTTTACGCCCATTTCATAACCGTGGCGCACGTCTTTGGGCGAAGTCAAGGCGGAAGCGAACAGGATGGGCGTATCACCGTCCGTCTCACGGATGCGCCTTACCATCTCGAACCCGTCCATTTCGGGCATGTCGATGTCGGATATGATGATGTCGGGCTTATGTTTCTCCCATGCGTGCAGACCTTCCAGACCGTTTCCGGCGGTAATCACTTCATAACCTCCGATAACGTCTTGCAGACCTGCCTGTACGATGTAGCTTAAGTTCACATCGTCTTCTACCAGTAATAGCTTTATCATAGTGTTTTAATCCGTTAAGGGTAAATAGATAATAAATTCGGTAAACTCACCTTCGATGCTATTGACGAAGATTTTTCCTTTGTGTGCCTCGATGACCTGCTGCACGAAGTTCAAGCCCAGTCCGAAGCCCGAGGTCTTCTTCTTCCCGTTCCGTTTGCCTGCCGATGCGCGTTCGTATTTGTTGAAGATGGCGCGCCGGTCCTTTTCCGGTATGCCAAGACCGTTGTCGTACACCTTGATGATGGAATAATGGTCGTTGCTCGACGATGAGATGCGTATGTCCACACTTTCTTTGGAATACTTGATGGAGTTGTCTATCAGGTTGCCGAACACCTCTTCCATGTATTCGGCATCGGCGTATATCTCCGATTCCTGCAAGTCGAACTCAAAGGATACAGGCTTGTCCGATTTCATCTTGAACTTCTCTGCCAGCCCGACGAGCATCGGCTCCAGCATCACCTTCCCGCAGTCCATCTCCAGTTTCTTGTTTTCCAGTTTCGAGATGGTAAGCAGCTTGTTGGTCAGTGTCAGCAGACGGTCCGCCTCGTTCTTGGCGACACGGAAGAATTTCTCTTTTGTCTCAGGTTTGTCGTCCAGCCTGCCGCTGTGCAGAAAGCTCAATGCCGTGAAGATGGTGGTAAGCGGGGTTTTCATGTCGTGCACCATCGCGTAGGAGAAATCTTCTCGTATATGAAATATTTTATTAAATTGCTCTATAATTTTAATTTGATAGAAAAATCCACTAATAACAATGAGTATAAGAGTTGTTGTAGAAAAGAGTAAAGCACTCATTTTTTCGAGGAAAAACAGGCTGGGGTTTGATATCTCAGCTTGTATAGTTAAAGAATAATCTTTTCTTAAAGGAAGCGATAATGTTTTAATATTGAAAATGGATTTTTCTATTTTCCCAAAACTCTGGATTAATTGGTTTCCTTTAAATATTGAAATTACACATTCATTTGGAAATTCTTTATCATTTAGGAGTATAGTATAAATGCGATTGATGGAATCCAATGATATAGGCATATTTAATGAATCTAAAGATTCTTGCATATAAGCAAATTCTGGAAGATTCTTTCCTTTATCTTCCTCTGTTCTACTTTTAACTTTAGTTCCAATAGGTAAATGCTGCAATCTGGAGAACGTTTCCTCCATGACAGCTTGTTCTAACATTTTAGATGTTTTAGTTATAGCATCTTCCTTTAAATACATATATGAATTATATAGCCATGCACATTGAATAAAGAAAATAGCTATAAGACATATAATGGTTGTATATTTGATATATTTTGCCCTCATTGTATATTTTTCTGCAAAAGTAAATAGTAATATGGAAAAAACAATGAAAAAGCTAACAAGAGATGAAGTGATGGAAATAATTGGTGGTGGATATTGGTGTACAGAAATGGTCAATGGAAAAATAGTTACATATTGGGTTAGTTGTTGATATTAGATACAATTAAGTCCGCTACAATCATATTCTAATATGTAGTTGATTGTATTAATAGATTTATTAGACAGCTTAACCTAACGATAACATAAAGATAACATAATTCCAAGTAATGTTAGTTTACCTTTGCATCAGTAAAACAAACAAAGAATGGAATAACAATTTATAAATGCTTAATAATATGAATATCAGAAAAATAGTAAGTTTTATTATCGGTTTTTTAACAGGTGCGAAAACATCAGATAAACGAATTAAAAATGAATCTATTCGGCGGAAGGCATTGATTTCATACGGAAGAGGACCTGAAGGAGAGGAAGTCTATATTGAAAAGAATGAGTTCAATAGAATAACTCCTATATTTTGGAGCCTTATTTTCCCCGTAATAGCATTTATCCTGTTCTATTATGATATGGATATCATAAAAACGTCTTTGAAAGAGAGGGAGTGTTTTATGAATCCTTTTTCATTCCTTTTCATAATGGGATTGGGAAGTATTCTGGCTATATTCGTCAACTGGTTTGTTCAACTTATGATGTTTCTTTTACTTAATTCATGGAATTATAAATCTTTATGTATCAGATACAACAAAAAAAGTACATCAATGAGGCTGGACTATAAGGAGCCTATGAAATTATGGAAATTCAGAACTGTATATATTACGGCACATATTCTATCGGCATATTTACCTTTGGTTATAGGTTTTATCATGAAGGATATGGCTATTTATTTTGCTTCCGCTTTAGCAGCAACTTTTTTCTTTGATGAAACTTATATATTATGGAGGCTGCGCCGTTACAGCGGACAGACTTTGTGCAGTTATAAATCAGATGAAGAATAATTGACAGAGATTATGACAAATAGTTTATTACTCTATATGAATCTACGCTCGAAACAGATGGTGCGTCTATTTGCAGGCATCGGACCGTTCCGGTGTCTGTTTCTTATCGGTATTGCTGCCATCCTGTTTTATGCTTTTACGAAAATAACGAGTGTATGGGTATTGCCGGTGTGTTATCTGCTTATACTCTGGCTGTATCATAACAGCAGAAAAGACAAGGGGTTTCTGTCTTTACAGGTGCGTGAAGTCAAAAGATTGTTTACTGCAGAATATTTATTGCTCGGTTTGCCGTTTATTATTTCGGGGATTATAGCGGCAAATTATATATCAGTACCGATTATCATGCTGACTGCGGTAGTTATGCCGTGGATTCATCCTGTCAGGTTTCATACTATAGTTCTTCCATTACCATTATTATGCAGTGGAGATTTGTTGTATAGAAGGATGTTCCGAAAACAAGTACCACTGTATGCGGTATTGCTTTTTCTGTCCTTCATGGGAGTACTGCATGACAATATCAATCTCTGTAAAGTATGCCTGATATTGTGGGGAGCTATTCAGGGAACGGCATATATGGTGATGCCACCGAAGTATGAACTTTCTGTCTATAATAGTTATGGAATGTATCAGTTGATGCTGGTAAAATCAGGCTTGAGGAATATCTTTATAACCATGTTCCCGTTCATTGTACTTATGCTTGTGCTGATATACGATACAGAAGCTATACTATTCTGTCTTGTATTGTTTTCTTCGACATTGTTATACCTGTGGAATATGGGCATGACAAGATTTTCCTTCGAGACACAAACTGCAATAGGAATATATTGGCTGCTATTCCCGTTGCCGCTGTTTTTAGTTTCGATTATAACCCCTGTCGTATTGATTCTTTATTTGGCATTGAATATCGGTCTTACACTTTCAGTCAAGAAAAAATATAAACATATATGGAACTGATATATATAAAAGAATTGAGCAAGGCATACGGTAAGACAAGAGTACTTGATAACCTTTCCGTTTCTTACGAATCCGGGAAAATCTACGGACTGGTGGGAGAAAACGGAGCCGGGAAAACTACACTCTTCAATTGCATTATGGGAGTAACCGATTACGACGGTGAGATAAGGAAGTCCTTCAAGATGGCCGTTGGCTATATGCCGGCTGAAAGCTTCTTCTACTCCCTTATCACAGGAAAGGAGTATCTTGAATTCTGTATTAAGGCAAAAGGGAAGAAGATGGATGCTATAGCTATAGATTCATTGAACAAAGTTTTTCAACTGCCACTGGAAAGATTCGCTTCGGACTATTCCACAGGAATGAAGAAAAAGCTTGCACTTATGTCCCTGCTTCTTCAGGATAATGACCTGTACATTCTTGACGAACCTTTTAACGGGGTAGATCTTTATGGGTGCATTCAACTTAAAAGAATCATACGCGAGCTGAAAGACAAAGGGAAGACTGTCATAATTTCTTCGCATCTTATCAATACGTTACACGAACTGTGTGATGAGATTGATTTTCTGGATAATCATGCCATCCGGAAAAGATATATTCAGGCATCAATTGATGAGATAGAGCAGGATATTCTTAAGAGAAAGTATTAACCTAAAGATAACGTAGTGATAACATAAACTGTTGTACTTTGCGCATACCTTTGCGGCATAAGAAATAAGAAATAACAAATAAAGTATCATTTAAAATTTTAATTATTATGATAGCGGAATTAATCGTTTCAGCAGTAGCATCAGTATCATTGTCAACACCAAAGGTTGTTTATAATGTAGCCTCAGATGATAAGAAAGTGACTAACATTGAGGCATATTCGGTAAGTGAAGGCAAATATCTGAAACGTATTTATAAGATAGACTTTATTTACAATGCTGATGGGGAAGTGACCGAAAAGAATACTTATCAGTGGGATGAAAGAAATTCCGGTTATATACTGAAGGACGCTGAGAAGTTTACCAAATAAAATCCTTCAATATCTCTCTTTGAAAGTTTAACTCTATAATCTCTGATATTCTGTATGGTTTTTACCGGATATCAGAGATTTTATAGCTTTTCAAGTGGCAGATAGATGGTAAATTCCGTAAATTCTCCTTCTACGCTGTTGACGAATATTCTTCCATCATGCGCCTTTATCACCTGGTCAACGAAGTTCAGACCCAGCCCGAAGCCCGAGGTCTTCTTCTTCCCTTTCCGTTTGCCTGCCGATGCACGCTCGTATTTGTTGAAGATGGCGCGCCGGTCCTTTTCCGGTATTCCAAGGCCGTTGTCATACACCTTGATGATGGAATAATGGTCGTTGCTCGACGACGAGATGCGTATGTCCACACTTTCTTTGGAATACTTGATGGAGTTGTCTATCAGGTTGCCGAACACCTCTTCCATGTATTCGGCATCGGCGTATATCTCCGATTCCTGCAAGTCGAACTCAAAGGATACAGGCTTGTCCGATTTCATCTTGAACTTCTCTGCCAGCCCGACGAGCATCGGCTCCAGCATCACCTTCCCGCAGTCCATCTCCAGCTTCTTGTTCTCCAGCTTCGAGATGGTGAGCAGCTTGTTGGTCAGTGTCAGCAGGCGGTCCGCCTCTTCCTTGGCGACACGGAAGAATTTCTCTTTTGTCTCGGGCTTGTCGTCCAGTCTGCCGCTGTGCAGAAAGCTCAATGCCGTGAAGATGGTGGTAAGCGGGGTTTTCATGTCGTGTACCATCGCGTAGGAGAAATCCTCACGGATTTGGAAGATTCTGTTTAGCTTTGATATGATTTTTATTTGATATACTATGCATCCTATTATAAAAGTCATCATGATTGCTGTTGCAATAATGAGCATCAACATTTGTCTAAAAATATTGTAATACGGAATTGTGATAATGGCTTGTACGTTTGATGAATTATCTAGCTTTATCGGTATTGGTTGTGTTCTAATAATGCCAAACTGTTTAATATTACTTTGGCGTGTTGTTCCTACAATATTCCCGTTTTTTATTTTTTCGATATACAAATCGGTTTTTATTTTATGCTCAAAAAGCATTTCTTTAAAAATAGAATCCAGACGATTAATATTATTGGTGATGCCATATGTTCCTAAGCTTTCTAATAAATAAGTTACCTCTGGGTATGTTCCTGTATTATTGGTTCTTGGAGCACCGAGAAATTTTGTTCCTTTGGGAAGTTCTGAAAAATGCGATGTCGCTTCTTCTAATGTTGCTTTTGCAAACAAATTATTGATGGATTTTTCTAATTGGTTTTTATATAGATTGAAGGAGTTTCTAAGCCATATTCCTTGGAGTGTTAATGCAAAAAATATACTTATGATTGTCATAATTCTAATATAAATATGTCGCATAATTAAAAGATAACATTGTATTAATGATAAGTTAACTTGTTGTAGAAAGCTTAGCTTTTACTTTTGCAAAGTTAAAAACATTATGCAGATAGATAACTAAAGTTCCTGCTGAAAACTTCTTAACCTAAAGATAACGTAGCGATAACATAAACTCTTGTACTTTGTGCATACCTTTGCCGCATAAAAATAACGAAACAACATTTAAAATATCAATTATGAGAAGAATGATGAAACTGGCTTTTGTAGCCATTGCAGGTTTTGCCTGCTTGCCGGTTGCCGTCAGGGCACAGCAGATGCCTCCGGTACCGGTAGACAAGGAAGTGAGAATCGGTAAACTGGATAACGGACTTACATACTATATCCGTCATAACGAATATCCGAAGAACCAGGTGGACTTCTATATTGCCCAAAAGGTGGGTAGTATCCTGGAAGAGGACGACCAGCGCGGATTGGCGCACTTCCTCGAACACATGTGCTTCAACGGGACCAAGAACTTCCCGGGAAACTCGATGATCAAATGGCTGGAATCTGTAGGTGTAAAGTTCGGTTATAACCTGAATGCCTATACCAGCATTGACGAAACGGTTTATCGCATCTCCAGTGTACCTACGGAACGTATCGGAGTGCAGGACTCCTGTCTGATGATTCTGTCCGACTGGGCAGACGGCTTGTTGCTGAACGGCAAGGACATTGACGAAGAACGTTCGGTCATACACGAGGAATGGAGAAGCCAGACGCCCCCCAATATGAGAATAATGGAGAAATTGCTCCCGGAGATATATCCCGACAGCAGATACGGACACCGTCTTCCTATAGGAACCATGGAAGTGGTGGACAACTTCCCGCATCAGGCTTTGCGCGACTATTATGAAAAGTGGTACCGTCCCGACCTTCAAGGTATAGTCGTAGTGGGCGATATTGATGTGGACCGCATAGAAGGCAAGATTAAGGAACTGTTCTCAAAGATAGAGAAACCTGTCAATCCGGCAGAGAGGGTTTACTATCCTGTGGCTGACAACGAAAAGCCGATTATTGCTTTCGGCTCGGACAAAGAGCAAAGCAATTATGTGGCTCAGATCATGTTCAAGTATGACGCCCTGCCCGATTCATTGAAAGGCACCATGGCGGATGTTACAACCAATTATCTGCTCGATATGGCCCAGATGATGCTTCAGATAAGACTGAACGAACTGGGACAAAAATCTGATGCTCCGTTTGCCGTTGCGGAAACAAGTCATGGGGAGTTTCTCATGTCGAAGACAAAGCAGGCTTTCCTGCTGGCAATGCTTCCTAAGGGTAACAGCTTTGACGAAGGGCTGAAAGCTGTCTACCGCGAGGCTCTCCGTGCCAAGAGAGGCGGATTTACCGCCACCGAATATGCGCGTTGCCGCACGGAATACCTGTCTCAGCTTGAAAAGGCATACAATAACCGCAACCAGCAGGAAAACAAGACGCTGGCTGAATCGTATGTGCGTAATTTCATCGACAAGAAGCCGATACCGGGTATCGAGACAGAATATCAGATGATGAGCATGATGGTGAACCAGATACCTGTAGAAGCTGTCAATCAGGTGTTCTCGCAGATTGTTTCGGACAAGAACCTGGTTGTTCTCGGCATGATGCCTGCACGCGAAGGCGAGTCCTGCCCGAAGGATGAAGACATACTCGCCTTGCTTTCTCAGGTGGAAGCCGAAAACATCGCTCCTTACGTAGACAACGTGAAGGACGAACCTTTGGTAAGCGAATTGCCGGCAGCCGGAAAGGTGGTGAAGGAAAACATGCTTTCCGATTTCGGAGCCAAGGAATGGATTCTTTCAAACGGTGCCAAGGTGATATTGAAGAAGACCGACTTCAAGGCAGACGAAATCAATATGATGGCTGTGGCAAAAGGCGGTACTTCGGTTTATGGCAATGATAAGGCTGCGGACTTGATGTTTATGCCTGCTGTATTGGAACAGCATGGATTGGGAAATTTTACTAATTCCGATCTTACAAAACTACTTGCCGGAAAGCAGCTTTCTCTGAAAATTACATTGGATGACTATGTACGCAAGCTGTCGGGAAACACCACTCCTAAAGACCTGAAGACTTATATGGAGATGATATACATGACCTTCACCGGACTGGCAGTAACACCCGATGAATTTGTCGCCATGCAGAATCTTTATAAAGGAGTGATTCAGAATCAGGAGCAGAACCCGAGTTTTGTCTTTCAGAAGAGGTTGCAGGAATTCCTGTATGCTTCGCCCAACAAGCAGGTGTTCAGTGTAAGTGACATTGAGAAAGCAAACCGTGAGAATATCCTTTCTGTCATCCGTGAGCAGCTTGCCAATGCAGCCGAGTTTACCTTTGTATTCAGCGGAAACTTTGATGAAGCGGAATTAAAGACACTGGTTGAGCAGTACATCGCCTCCCTGCCGTCGGTGAAGGGAAAGAAACAGGAACTGAAGCATAACCCTGCGGTTGAAATCAAGTCGGGTAGCGAGGAAAAGGAATTTGCCCTGCAGATGGAAGTGCCTCAGGGTAGTGCGGCGGTTATCATCAGCGGAAAGATGCCTTACTCGTTCAAGAACAGGCTGATGGCTTCCATGTCGGCACAGATTATCTCTGCCCGCCTTTTGAGTGAAGTCCGTGAGAAGGAAGGTGCTGTTTACAGCATATATACCCAAGGCTCCCAAAACAGGCTGTCTGAAGTATCAGTTACCTACCAGACTATATTCCAGGTGAAACCGGAAAAGAAAGACCGCGCGCTTGAAATCATCCGCAGCGAGTTTGAGAAACTGGCAAAGGAAACGCCCGTGGAGGAACTTGACAAGGTGAAGGAGTTTATGGTGAAGCAAATTACTGAAGACGAACATACCAACAGCTACTGGTGCTCGATGATGGCCGGCAATGAACTCCAGCCTTCTGAAATCTGTGTGAAGGCAGAGCAGGCCATTCAGTCCGTTACCCCCGAAGAACTCTCCGGCTATGTAAATGACATAATGAAACAGAACAATTATAGGGTGCTGGTCATGATGCCTGAGAGTAAGTAAGATATCGGATTAGAACGCTTGTTGTAAAAACAAAGATAGCTGCATCGGCAAAGACAAATAACTTCTTTACTGAATGCAGCTAGTTGCTTTAATGGACCTGCCTAATAAGGATTGGGATTTTAGCAAGCAAGTACTGCAATCCTCCCATAGCAAGGACTGCAGTCCTGGCTTGTCAGAACCGAACGAGGACTGGATTGCGTAGTACGATGCAAATATCTTGCTTTGCAACAAGAAGGGACTTGCTATTTCCCGCTTACTATCCGCTTGATGTCATTCAACTTATTCAGGGCTTCGATGGGAGTCAGGTTGTTGACGTCAAGATGAAGGATTTCATCGCGTATCTGACACAATACCGGGTCGTCGAGCTGGAAAAAGCTGAGCTGTACACCGTCTTGTGACGAGGATTTCGGCTGTACCTTCGGGCGCGAGGCAATGCCGTCCTGGCGGTTCTCCTGCTCCAACTGATGCAGGATTTCGCCGGCACGCTTCACGATGCTTTGCGGCATACCTGCCATTTTTGCCACATGGATACCGAAAGAGTGTTCGCTTCCTCCCCGCTCCAGGCGGCGCAGGAATATCACTTTATTGCCTACCTCCTTCACCGCTACATTGTAGTTCTTGATGCGCGGAAAGAGAGCCTCCATATCGTTCAACTCGTGATAATGGGTGGCAAAGAGGGTACGCGCACGCGCTTTCGGGTTCTCGTGGATATGTTCCACAATAGCCCAGGCTATCGAAATGCCGTCGTAGGTGGATGTACCACGTCCCAATTCATCGAAAAGCACCAAGCTGCGGGGCGAGAGGTTATTAAGGATGTTGGCGGCTTCGTTCATCTCCACCATAAATGTCGACTCGCCCACCGAAATGTTGTCGCTTGCCCCTACACGGGTAAATATCTTGTCTACCAGTCCGATGTGCGCGCTCTCGGCAGGCACGAAGCAACCTATCTGCGCCAAGAGGGTAATCAACGCCGTCTGACGGAGCAAGGCGGACTTACCTGCCATATTGGGACCGGTGATGATGATAATCTGCTGGTTCGCGGTATCGAGGCAAACATCGTTTGCCACGTATTTCTCGCCTACGGGCAACTGCTTTTCGATGACGGGATGACGCCCCTGACGGATGTCGAGCACATCATCGTCGGCTACCACCGGGCGGATATAGTGGTTCTCCCTGGCAGCATTGGTAAACGAGAGCAGGCAATCGAGGCGGGCTATCTGCGAAGCATTGAGCTGGATAGCAGGGATAAACTCGGCAAGGTCTGCCACCAACTCGTTGTAGAGCTTGGTTTCGAGCACCAGTATCTTGTCTTCAGCTCCCAATATCTTTTCTTCGTATTCCTTCAGCTCTTGGGTAATGTAGCGTTCGGCATTGACCAGTGTCTGCTTGCGTATCCACTCGGCAGGCACCTTGTCTTTATGGGTGTTCCGCACTTCGATGTAATAGCCGAACACATTATTATAAGCTATCTTCAGGCTGGGGATGCCCGTCTGCTCGATTTCGCGTTGCTGAATCTGAAGCAGGTAATCCTTGCCCGAATAAGAGATGCGGCGCAATTCGTCCAGTTCGGCATTGACTCCGTCGGCTATCACGCCTCCCTTGTTCACCAGCAAAGGAGGGTCGTTGACAATCTCTTTCGCTATCTTGTCGCGGATGGAAGCACACAGGTTCAGTTGCTCCCCGATGCGGCGCAGGCTTTCGTCGTCTGCGTTCAGGCAGGCATTCTTTATCGGCTCTACCGCCTGCAGGGCAACCTTCAGCTGCACCACCTCACGGGGCGAGATGCGCCCCACAGCCGCTTTCGACACAATGCGCTCCAGGTCGCCTATCAGATGCAGCTTTTCTTCGATGAACTCCTTGAAGTCGGGCTCACGGAAGAAATACTCCACCACATCCAGCCGCGCATTGATGGGTTTCACGTCTTTCAAGGGGAAAACCATCCAGCGTTTCAACAGGCGCGCACCCATCGGAGTGACCGTATGGTCTATGACATCGAGCAGGCTGGCACCGCCTTCGTTCATACTGCCCAACAGTTCCAGGCTATGTACCGTAAACTTGTCCAGCCGCACGAAGCGCTCTTCCTCGATGCGCACCAGCGAGGTGATATGGGCTATCTGGTAATGTTGGGTCATGTCAAGGTATTGCAGGATGGCACCGGCTGCTATGATACCGTTCTTCAGGTGCTCCACGCCGAAGCCTTTCAGGTTCTTGGTCTCGAAATGCTTCAACAGTTTCTCGCGTGCCGAAGCCTCGGTAAACACCCAGTCTTCCAGCTCGAACGTAAAGAACTTGCTTCCGAAATTGCCTTCGAACATCGGTTTCTTGCCACGCTCGAAAAGCACTTCTTTCGGAGCGAAATTGTTCAGCAGCTTGTCGACGTAGTCGAAAGGACCTTCGGCGGTCAAGAACTCCCCCGTAGAAATATCAAGAAAAGCCACACCGCATGCCGTCTTGCCGAAATGGACGGCGGCAAGGAAATTGTTCTCTTTATACGACAACACATTGTCGCTGATGGCCACTCCCGGTGTCACCAGCTCGGTAATGCCCCGCTTCACCAGCTTCTTGGTGGTTTTCGGGTCTTCCAGCTGGTCGCATATCGCCACTCTTCTGCCTGCACGTATCAGCTTGGGCAGGTAAGTATCGAGGGCATGATAAGGAAACCCTGCCATCTCTACCGTCTTAGATTGCCCGTTGGCACGCTTGGTAAGGGTGATGCCCAGTATCTGCGAGGCAGTCACGGCATCCTCGGAATAGGTTTCGTAGAAATCGCCACACCGGAACAGCATCAAGGCGTCGGGATGTTTCGCTTTAAGGTCGAAATACTGTTTCATCATCGGGGTCAATACCACATCGTTGTCTTTAGCCACTGTGTTGTCCTTTCTTTTAGTGAATAATCTGTGCAAAGATACCCATTTTTTGAATTAAAACACCCCGAAAGAATGAATCCGATGTTAAAAAAAGAATTTTTTAAGAAGCAGTTTGGGTTTTATTTTCAGAAGATCTGAGATGCATTTTTTTGTCAGTTCTATTTGGCTGTCAAGGAGATTATAAGAACGGTAAGATGATATTCTACGATAGTTAATCATTATAACTTTTGCTAATTATCAGTTGCTTGCGATAGCCGTCATAATCAACGAAATTCACTAAATACCCCTAACTGAAATAGTTGGTTTACGCATCGTTTTCACAGGATTAAAGAGCTCAATGTTTAATATAGAGTGTAAATTAGTAATTTTATTGTCAAACAATAATGAAAATGAAAATAAATCATTAGTTTTACAACTAAAAAAGATGTAAATCGAATAAAACCCGTTTTAGTTAAGAAAAACGTACAAGTAAATGGCTTTCATAACAAATGGGAGTTAACCCATCCACTATGTTAAAATGGTGTACAAATTCATCACTGCCCAATATAACTAGTTTGCTAGAGATAGCAGACTTATTGGACGTTGACATTAAGGAACTGATAGTTCGCGTGTACAAAGCTTATTTATTATCGCAAACATGACCAAACTGTGCGAACATTGTGTTCTTGAGCAGTATTTACCTTTGCAAAAATATTAAGATATGCCGACAAATAAGAATGCTTTAACAAGATACAAGTACCTTGATGAAATGCTGTCTGACAGGCATCATTTCTATGATATTCACGATCTCACAGAAAAATGCAATGAGAAACTTATTGATGCAGGATTCCCTGAAGTATCTCAACGTTGCATTGAGAAGGACATAAACTATTTGGAATACGATCCATTTTATGCTGAAATAGAACGCTATAGAGTTAATGGTCATCGGTGTATAAGGTATAAGAACCCTTCTTTTACTATCTTCAGAAAGGAACTGAGTGAGGAAGAAAGTAACCTGATATTAGAAGTACTTAACACAATAGGACAATTCGATGGCTTGGCTCATTTTGAATGGCTTGATCGTTTCAAAATCGGACTTGGTCTTAAGAAACGTCCTCGAATCATTAGCTTTAGCAATAACCCATACCTACAGAATTCCAACTTGTTAGGTGTATTATTCGATAACATATCAAATCAGGTTGCCATTAAATTGGAATATCACACTTTCTCGGATAAGGGAACTAGAGAAATCATTTTCCACCCCTATTTGCTTAAACAATATAATAATAGGTGGTACTTGATTGGCGCGGCTGATGATGATGGCAAAATCCTCAATTTCGCCCTCGACAGAATTGATGCTGTGACTGCTCTTCCTGAAGTAAAATATAAACCATGTAACGAAGATTTGGCTGAGCGTTTCGAAGATATTATTGGAATAACTCTATATGAAAATCGGGATATTGAACATATCCTTTTTTGGGTGAGCAATCATTCTATAGATTATGTTGGAACTAAGCCTATTCACGGGTCACAATGCCAATATAAAAATGAGAAAGATGAAGAATTCCGTAGGCAATATCCATCTCTTAATGAGGGTGCATTTTTCTCTATAGATTGCATTCCGAACTATGAGTTAATCCGTGAACTTTGTTCTTTTGGTAAAGAACTTATCGTGTTGTCGCCTTCATCCATCCAAGACGATATTTTTAACCGTATTAAATCAATGCTTGATAGTTATTCTGTAGTGCGAATATAGAGTTCGCAATATGCATTTACCTTTGCTACAGAAATTAAAAGACAAGCATTATGAACACTCAGAATTCCAACAATGTTTTTGTTTTCGATATGGACAATACATTAATTAAAACGGATAAAGCTAACAACCTTGCCTATTCCGAGGCAATAAGTTTAGCACTGGGTATAAACTGCAATATTGAAAATGGAAAGAGATTTACAAGGAATGAACTAAAGGAGTTATTCCCAAAATTAACACAAATTCAAATTGAGGAAATAATTAATCGTAAAGAAAAGTGCTTTGAATCATACCTCAGTGAGACAGAGTTGAACAGTAATCTATTCAGCATCTTGAAAAGTCTCCATCAAGAAGGACATCATACAATTCTATTGACTAATTGTCATTCTAGAAGGGCAATTAGCTTATGTAACTTCTATTATCTTACGAAGTATTTTGTTCGACGTTTTTTTTACGAAGATTGTCTTGGCAACAAATACACTCTTCTTAAATCTCTAGGATACGACTTACAAAACGTCGTTTTATATGAAAACGAAGAAGCTTCGACCTCAGAGGCAGTGACTAATGGAATCAATTTAGATAAAATCATCAAAGTAGAATTTTGAAAAGTATGGAACAGTTTATAATTCAGTCAAGAACCAGTCTTTGTCGTAAAAGAGAAGGTGGTGTCGAAAAAGCTCTCAAGCAAGATATAATCGCTTTTTATCACGGTGATTACCAAGGTGGTGGTAACTGGCGCATGCCTGGCACCATTGAGAATCTGATCTGCACTTTTAAGAATGATGTCACGACATATCCACAGCAAACTCTGAATAATGCAATAAACAAACTCTCTCAAATTTTGGCAGTCGACTTGCCTAATCTTCTGCGTCTTAGTGGAAAACAAAATCTTCGTGTTTGTGTCATTCCTAGATCAAAACGAGAAAATTCGTATCGCTGTAATCAACTATACTTAAGAGCCACAATCCAATTAGTGACACAACAATTGAATGGTTTTATAGATGGTACACATGATATTATTAGACACACTGATACCGCCACAACACATTTGGCTCGTAGTGGTCATGGGGGGGCAGGTGAATTGCCTTATGTTGGCATCACAAAAGATACGTGTAATATTTCGGATGATATAATCGGGCAAGATATATTGCTAATTGACGATCTTTACACTAAGACTGTTAACATTGACGAAGATTGCATTCAAGCCCTTTTAGACAAAGGTGCGAGAAGTGTCATTTTTTACTCTATCGGCAAAACGTTATCAAGATTCTGAAAAAAACTCTGTATATGAAGTACTCGGAAAATGCATTAAATATTTTAACTGTTCGTACCTTTCCTCAGAAGGGACCTGCGTGGATAGATAAAAATTTACGTGGAAACGAAGACTTATCCATTTTATATCACCTTTTAGAGACTCATGAATATGAGTTTATGAAGAAGCGGGAAAGAATAGAATCTGCCATCAACCAACTTGGAAATTGTGCAGATGGTCTTGTCGCAATCGGTGATGCCAATTTTCCCTCTTTGCGCGGTAGTGTGAAACCGGGAGACAAACCTTTTGCGCTTTTCTATAAAGGTGATATAAGCTTGCTAAGCAAAGATAATTTGAACATTGCTATTATAGGAGTCCTCAATCCTGATGAAAAAATTGAACTGACTGAGAGAATGGTTACGTCAGAAATCATAAAACACAACGCAACAATAGTGAGTGGCCTCGCTCTTGGTTGTGACTCGATCGCTCATCAAACAGCTTTGGAGAAAGGTGCCAGAACTATCGCCATTCTGCCTAGCACTCTTGACAGCATCTTACCTAAGGAGAATGTAGAACTTGCTGAAAAAATTGTCGAAGCAGGAGGATTGCTTATTAGTGAATATTACGAAGCTCCCAAAAGTCGAAATGACATGGTGAGCAGATTTGTTGTCCGAGATAGGTTACAAGCCTTATTCTCTGATGCCATACTTTTATCTGCAAGCTATGCTCCTAATAACTTAGGAAATGACTGTGGTTCGAGACATGCCATGGAAAAGGCAAAGTCCTATGGCATCAAACGTGGCGTTATCTATAATGACAGTAAGCATCACGATATTGCAATGTATGATTTGAATCGTCAAATTCTTGAAGGGGACAGCAGTGTGATACGAATTGATTCTACTAATATGAGTGAGGCTGTTCTTCGGTTGGTTACCAAAACGAACCAATGTTTTTTATTTTAAAGTCAAACGGAATTTAATTCTAAGTACAGATTACCATGGGTAGAACAAATACTGCAATTTGGGAGGAAATCAAATCTGAACACACAACCTGTTTATGCTATTCTGAATCGAAAGGTTTGTATGCATCCTCTATTTACTTCGCCCCTGAAGAAGAAATTTTATTCCTTCCTCATGGCTGTAAAGGTTTTTGGGAGAGAGGAGTGCAAATTCCAAAGGATAATCTTTCAATCAAGATTAAGACAAATTTCGGATACGGCAGTATGACCTATATGAAGGCCATTGTTGAACGGGACGGAAAAAGATTGCTCGATTTTGACAAGTCTAAATTCTTCGTTCTCAATAATAGCAGCGTCATGACATTAGATGTTGAACATTATACTTGGGAAAAACTATTTGAGAAAATTATCTCTATATCCAAAGGATTTGACCCCACCCAATGTTCATCATCTTCTATATCGTACATTGAGGAAATCGACAATATTCTATCTAAAAAGGAGATCTTTATTAAAGGTTCATTCATTAAAGAAAAAACCGTAAAATGGACCGGAGAGTATATTGTAACTTTGTTTGCAGCTAAAAAAATTAAAGATCTCATAAAAGGATGTCAGCTTGCAAATATAACTGACGAATATTTCATTGACAAAATAAACGAACTCTGCCATAAATGGCTTCAGAAGATACAGAACATCAACATTGACCTGCGTGATAATAGAACCTCTCAATTATCAGATTGTCTATTTACTATTCATGATTTTATGATTCGAAATGGAAAAGGATTAGAATTCTTAGGGTATTTTATTCCAAAAACTGAAAACAACGAATAATACGAACATAGGCTTCGTGAATATTTAGTACCTTTGCAGAAGAAAAATAAGATAAGGCGGTCTTTGATAAGTTTGATGAACCGAGATGTCATTTGATTTTCGTCCGGCGTGGTGCAAACCCTGCTCTCGAAAGAGAGTAGATTCGCGGGATATCTCTTCGCTTGTCGAGGAGACGATAATGTTAGTACGTTAACGTGATAACACTGTTTACGATGTACTTTATATTATTCGTGTTTTATGACTTTATATATTTATTGTATATAACCTCATACAAACATATTGTCTATTTTTTTACATAAAGAAAAGACGTTTTGGTAAATCAAACCTCAAAGGTCGCTTTCATATAAATTGGAAATTAAGAATGGATAAGGAACAAATAGTTAAACAGGCATCTCTACTCAGATCAAAAGAAGATTTGCTGAATCTCCTCAATCGTATCAAAAAAGACGAAATCGAGGAGATGGGATTTGATACCTCTAAGTTTCATCCGTTCACGATACGCCACATAAATTATTATTGCAACCCTAATAATGCATTCCACCGCTACCGCCAATTCCATGTCAAGAAGAAATCCGGTGGAACCAGAGTAATTACAGCTCCAAGGAACCGAAGTTTTATGATGTTGTTGCAAGTTGTAAACGAGATTCTGAAAGCGATGTACATACCTTCTGACTATGCCATGGGGTTTACCGAAGGTCGGTCGGTCGTTTCTAACGCCACCGTCCATAAAGGACAAAACTATGTTTTCAATATCGACTTGAAAGATTTTTTCCCAAGCGTTGAGCAGTTCCGTATATGGAAAAGGCTTCAATTAAAGCCTTTCAATTTCCCAAAGCAAATAGCTGGCATTGTCGCAGGACTTTGCTCCATGCGCCAGGCAAGAGAAGTTATTGACGAGACCAAGAAGCATGAAAACGATAAGAAATATAAATATGTTTTGCCTCAAGGCTCCCCGACATCGCCAATTATTACCAATATGGTGTGTGATACGTTAGACCATCGTTTAGCTGGGTTGGCACGTAGATTTGGGCTCCACTATTCGCGGTATGCCGATGACATAACTTTTAGCTCAATGCATTATATATATGCCCCCAATGGTGAATTCCGTACGGAATTGTGTCGTATAATTACAGAACAAGGCTTTACCATAAATGAAGGCAAAACCCGCCTGCAGAAACGTGGATCACGCCAAGAAGTAACAGGCATCATTGTTAGTCAAAAACTTAATGTTACCAAAAAGTATATAAGAGATATTCGTAATATTCTTTACATTTGGGACAGATATGGATATACGGCAGCAATCGCCAAGTTCCTTCCTAAATATAAGGCGACCAAAGGTCACGTCAAGAAGGGAGATCCAGACTTACAGAATGTTATTGATGGAAAGCTCATGTATCTGAAAATGGTAAAAGGTGATGAAGACTCCGTATATGCAAAGCTTTATGCAAAATTCCAATCACTCGTAAATAGAGATGCAGGTTCGGATAAAACTAATTCTTACGGCATTATCTACATTGAGTCTTTACCTTTTCTGAAATTTGAGAAAGATAAAAATACAAAAATCACTATCCATCACAAGGATGGTAATAAACGATATGCTACATTCAAACTGGGGGGAACAAACCAAGTAGCGTCAATAAATAAAAGTGTGACATTTGATAATGAACAACAAAAAGATAAGTTGGCTATCTCTTATTGTAGGAATTTTAAGGGAGAACGATTCTGGCTCATACATTTACTCGATAAGGCAACAACGTTTAAACAATCCCCTGTCGATATTGATGAATTAAATAATGATTTGGATTCACTATTAAATACAAAATATGGATGACAAGTTAATGTCCACAATAGACAAAATAACCAAACTGACTCAGCAAAATACTGAGTTTGATATGGAATTGCGAAAGCGACTGAAAGTGGCTTCCGCAAATTCTGTTTTGTCGGAAGATGAACGTATAAACCAAATTTACGAATACTGCATTGAGAAAGTCATAAGGCAGCAAGCCAACGAATTTTATGCAGACTTCCCTTTACAGTCTATAAAGGATATTCTGATTGGAGATTTTGTCCGGATGGAGTCATTCAGAAGAAAGGATAATTTCGGAGACTTTTGTTTGTCACTTTATCAACAGATAGAGTGTATGACTAACCGACTGTGCGAGAAGAAAGAGTTGTCCGATATTACAGAAAAAATGTGGGGGCATCCTGCATACCTGAAAATAGAAAAAGGCAAAGATCCATCCATCGATAACAGAGGCGGCGATTATACAATTGCCCAACTATTGTTTGGCAAAAGCAAAGCTTATGAGAAATCAAAAAAATCATTACAAACTCAATATGCAATAGACAAGATACGCACGATTGTATATTTCTTGGGCTATAAAACAATGATGAAGAGCAGTGATTACGACTCATTTGTTGAAATCACGTCACTGTTATCTGATATTTATCAATGCCGAAACATGAATCATCGTGGAAACTCACAAAGCCAATGGGAAAAGGAAACATATGATAAAATCATCCCCTTAAAATCACTTTATTATTTCAAATTTCTTGGAGTGTTGGCACAATATGTTGAATATATAAAAGAGGGTTATACTTATATTCCCACAATATTAGATTTCTGTAAAACGATTTTGCCAAAAAAGATAGAGGGAACCGCAATCAAGCCAGTAGGGTATATTGATCCTGAAGAACTTGCTCGCAGAATTAGGAAAAGATGATTATGATTACTCTTCCATAAATCTCACAAAAACTATAAGTGCAAAAATGGCTGTGTAAGTCTAGACGCTAAACAAAACAGGATAGCATAGAGATTTGTAGATATTCAATCTTCAAAAAAGCGAAACTCAATATTACCAAGAGCGGCTGGGGCAAGTATCAAGCCTATAGAAGTGAAGAGAGCCTGCCAAAAAGAAATTTTAGCGGGCTCTCTTCCTAAAATGACCTGATTTGCGTTGGACTACCTGGATTCGAACCAAGACAAACAGAACCAAAACCTGTTGTGCTGCCATTACACCATAGTCCAAACTTTCTTGCTTTCCTTAGAAAGCGCTGCAAAGATAAGTGTTTTTTGCAATATCTTCCAAATTATTTTTCACTTTTTTTCTTACCTTTCCAAGATTCTGTATCTTTGCTTCTTGTAAAAACAAAAGAGTTTATGAAAAGACTGATAGTAGGACTGATTTTAGGGACTGGCTGCGTATCAATTCAGGCAATGACGCCTCTGTGGATGCGCGATGCCGTTATCTCGCCCGATGGAAGCGAAATCGCTTTCTGCTACAAAGGAGATATTTATAAGGTGAAAGCGACAGGCGGTCCGGCCGTGCAGCTCACCACCCAAGCTTCGTATGAATCTTCTCCCGTATGGTCGCCCGACGGAAAACAGCTTGCTTTTGCCAGCGACCGCTTTGGCAATACGGATGTCTTCATTATGCCGGCAGAGGGAGGAGAGGCAAAAAGACTGACTTGCAACTCGACAAGTGAGATTCCTTCTGCCTTCACACCCGACGGAAAGCACGTGGTATTTTCCGCTTCCATCCAAGACCCGGCATCGAGCGCCTTGTTTCCTAAATCCAGTATGACCGAACTGTATCAGGTATCGGTGACGGGCGGACGTACCGAACAATTGCTGGGCACTCCGGCTGAAATGGTCTGCTATGCACCTTCGGGAGCGTTTTTCCTGTATCAAGACCAGAAAGGAGTGGAAAGCGAATGGCGCAAGCACCATACTTCGTCCATCACCCGGGATGTATGGATGTATGACACAAACAGCGGAAAACACACCAACCTGACCAACCGTGCGGGCGAAGACCGCAATCCGGTATTGAGCGCAGACGGGAAAGACGTTTATTTCTTGAGCGAGCGCGATGGAGGTTCATTCAATGTCTACCGCTTCCCGTTGGACCGTCCTGCCGATGTGCAACCGGTCACTTCGTTCAAGGAAAATCCTGTGCGCTTCCTCTCGATGAGCCGCACCGGTACGCTCTGTTATACATACGACGGCGAAATCTATACACAAACGGCTAATGGTAAACCCGCTAAAGTAGCTGTATCGCTCACCCGTGGGGAAGAGGAAATGCCCGTCACCTACAGCTTTACGCGCGGAGCATCGGAAGCCACCGTATCGCCCGACGGAAAGCAAGTGGCATTCGTGGTAAGAGGTGAAGTATTCGTAACCTCGACCGAATACGGCACTACCAAGCAAATCACCCACACACCTGAAGCGGAAGAAGGCGTATCATTCGGAGCGGACAACCGTTCACTGGTATATAGCAGCGAACGGAACGGCATCCGAAACCTCTATCTTGCCCGCATCACCCGCAAGGCAGACCCCAACTTCCCGAATGCGACTCTCATCGAAGAAGAACCGCTTTTGCCTTCGGAAACCGTGGAACGGAGCAACCCGAAGTTCTCGCCCGACGGGAAAGAAGTGGCATTCATCGAAGCACGCACCCGTCTGATGGTAGTAAACCTTGACAGCAAGAAAGTGCGCCAGGTGACCGACGGCTCCACGTGGTACTCGCTCTCGGGAGGATTCGATTACCAGTGGTCGCCCGACGGCAAATGGTTCGCCCTCGAATTTATCGCTCACAAGCATGAACCTTATTCCGACATCGGTATAGTAAGCGCCGACGGCAAACAAGCCATCGTCAACCTGACCAACAGCGGATATACCAGCGGCAGACCCCGCTGGACCATGGACGGCAACGCCATCCTCTTCACCACCGAACGCTACGGCATGCGCAACCACGCCTCGTGGGGCTCGCAAGACGATGTGATGATGGCCTTCCTCAACCAGGACGCTTACGACAAATACCGCCTGAGCAAAGAAGACTACGAACTGCAGAAAGAGCTGGAAAAAGAACAGCAGGCGGAAACCGGCAAAGACAAGAAAGGCAAGAAAGAGAAAACCGACGCGAAAGCTGATTCTATCAAGACCCTCTGTGTGGAGACCGAAGGCATCGAAGACCGCATCGTGCGCCTCACGCCCAACTCATCGAGCCTTGCGGCGGCGATGACCTCGAAAGACGGGGAAAGCCTCTATTACCTGGCTGCTTTCGAAGGGGGATTCGATATGTGGAAGATGGACCTGCGCAAGCATGAGACCAAACTTCTTCATAAGATGGACGCACGCTGGGCAAACATCGAGACCGACCGCGACGGAAACTTCTACATCCTGGGCGGAGGAACGATGCAGAAAATGGACGGCAAGTCGGAAAAGCTCACCCCGATTACCTTCCATGCCGAAGTGAAGATGCTCCCTGCCGACGAGCGGCGTTACATCTTCGACTACGTGTACCGCGAAGAGAAAAACCGCTTCTATACGGCTGACATGCACGGGGTAGACTGGGACAAGCTGACCGCTACCTACCGCAAGTTCCTGCCCCACATCAACAACAACTACGATTTCGCTGAAATGTTGAGCGAATGGCTGGGCGAACTGAACGTATCGCATACCGGCGGACGCTTCTATCCGGAACTGGATACCGAAAGCACTGCCAACCTGGGGTTGCTCTACGACTGGACTTACCGCGGAGACGGTCTGCTTATCGCCGAAGTGATAGAGAAAGGTCCCTTCGACCGCAAGACCTCGCACGTGACACCGGGATGTATCATCGAGAAAATCAACGGTGAAACCCTCAAGGCAGACCTCGACTATACCCCGCTGCTCAACGGGCAGACAGGCAAGAAAATGCTGGTATCGCTCTACAATCCCTCATCGGGCGAACGCTGGGACGAAGTGGTGAAACCCGTCAGCAACGGCACAATGAACAACCTGCTTTATACCCGCTGGGTGAAACAACGTGCCAAGGAAGTGGCTGAATGGTCGAATGGACGGCTCGGTTATGTGCATATCGAGTCGATGGGCGACCCCAGTTTCCGCTCGGTTTACTCCGACATCCTCGGCAAGTATAATCAGTGCGAAGGCATCGTCATCGATACCCGCTTCAATGGCGGAGGACGCCTTCACGAAGACATCGAGGTATTGTTCAGCGGAAAGAAATACTTCACTCAGGTCATCCGCGGGCGTGAAACATGCGACATGCCCAGCCGCCGCTGGAACAAACCTTCCATCATGCTGCAATGCGAAGCCAACTACTCGAACGCGCACGGCACACCTTGGGTATACCGTCATTGCGGACTGGGCAAGCTGGTAGGTGCTCCCGTACCTGGCACGATGACCAGTGTCAACTGGGTTACTACGCAAGACCCGACCTTGATATTCGGCATCCCTGTCGTAGGATACCGTCTGCCCGATGGAAGTTACCTGGAAAACACCCAGCTGGAACCTGATATCTACATCCTGAATGCTCCTGAAACCATTGTAAAAGGAGAGGACACGCAGCTCCGCACCGCTGTAGAGGAACTGCTGAAGGAGTTAGGAAAATAACGAAACAATAAATTTTCTTCCCCATAAATAAAGAAACTCCATCCTTACGGACTTGCAATCCGCGAGGATGGAGTTTTTCATTGTTATACATTTACCATCTTGAAACAAAAATCTGGAAGCAGATTAAGTTAGGTATCCAGCAACACCGTGCGCACTTGTACTTCCTGATGCAGGAAGAGATGGGCAGACTCGCGGAACTTTTCTACCGATTCGGTGGTCAGGAACTGGCAGGTTCCACCGGTTTCGCACCGTGTCCGTATCTCCGAGTGGCGGGCAAGGTAGTCTTTCAGGCTAGCTGCCACGTATTTCCCTTGTTCTACCAATCGGATGTGTGGCGGCGTGTAAAGTCTGATTTTATCCAGTAAAAGAGGATAATGTGTGCAACCCAAGATGATGGTGTCTATCTCCGGGTCTTGGCTAAGCAGTTGGTCAAGGTATTTCTGTACGAAGTAATCGGCACCGGGAGATTGCGACTCGTTGTTTTCTATCAATGGTACCCACATGGGGCAGGCAACGCCTGTCAGCCGGATATCGGGATAGAGTTTGTGTATTTCCAGCGGATAGGACTGCGATTTTACGGTGCCTTCTGTAGCCAACAAGCCTATATGGCGGGTCTGTGTCAGGCTTCCGATGCATTCTACGGTAGGGCGGATAACGCCCAATACACGGCGGGTAGGGTCCAAATGAGGAAGGTCATGCTGCTGGATAGAGCGGAGAGCTTTGGCAGAGGCTGTGTTGCACGCCAGGATAACCAGCGGGCATCCCAACTCGAAGAGCTTGCGTACGGCTTGTAAGGTAAATTCGTAGACTACCTCGAACGAGCGTGTACCGTATGGCGTGCGGGCATTGTCGCCTAAATAAAGGTAATTATACTGAGGCAATAGCTGGCGTATCTTGCCTAAGATAGTCAGTCCGCCGTAGCCAGAGTCGAAGATGCCGATAGGACCTGTCGTTGTCATGGGGTTGGAATTAAGAAACGCAGGTTAATGCGGATTATGCAGGTGCTTAAAACTTGATTCTGCAACAATCCGCGTTAACCTGCGGTAATCGTTTTATTTCGGTTGTATTAGTTGGCCGGAGTCGTAGCCGGAGCTGCCGGAGCCGATGTAGGCGGCGTGTACGGTACAGCTGTCAGGCTGATGCCCAATTTGGTTTTGATGTCGTTGGTAACATCGGTCGACTGAGCTTCGTTTACGTACGGAATGTCTGTACGGTTCAAGTCGAAGATATAGGTATAACCTCCTGCCGCGCCGATAGCTTTAACGGCGTCTTCCATTTTCTTATAGATGGGGTCCATCATGTCGGTGTAAGCCTTTTGCAATTGTTGTTGGGCTTCCTGCTGGAACTGGTTGCCTTTTTCCATCATTTCCTGCAATTCTTTCTGACGGCGTTCCTGAATGTTTTGCGGAAGCGACTGTTGCTCTTGCTGGTATTCGGCAAATTTCTTGTTGAATTCGTCAGCCGAACGTTTGATTTCGTCTTCATACTGTTTTTGCAATGCCTGAATGTCGGTTTGAGCCTTGGCGTATTCCGGCATTACAAGAATGACGTCCATAGATTTAAAGTGCGCGAACTTTTGCGCGAACATACTCATCGGAGCGACGAGCAAGATAAGTAAAGCAATTTTTTTCAACATAATCTTGAATTTCTATTTGTTTTTAATTTCTATTGTTCCTATTTCATAGCATGGATTGTTGGAGTGTACAAACCCGTTTGCAAAAATATAAAATTAATTTGAATATCCTAACCGGGTGAGCACTTCATTGCTTATATCGATGTGCGGAGAGGCAAAAATCATGCTTTGTGCCGAAGCGCGGTCGATAACGGCATCGTAGTCTTCTTCCAGGGCTATATCCTTTACGGCATTGTAGATATTGTCTTGGATGGGTCCGATCAATTCGCGTTGTTTCTTCATCATTTCGCCTTGCGGCCCGAAATATTTCTGGCGGAGTTCGGCGGCTTCTTTTTCTTTTGCCACTACCGCTTCTTCCTTTGCCGTGCGTTGGGCATCAGTCAGCGTGGCGGCATTCTGCTGGTAAGCCTCATACAAAGTTTTGGCTTCGTTGCTCTTGGCATCGATTTCGCTTTGCCATTGTTTAGACAACGTTTCCATCTGCCGGTTGGCTTCTTCGTAGGCAGGAATGTGTTTCAAGATAAATTCCATGTCAATCAAAGCGAACCGTTGCGCTTGTGCTGTCAGGATACAGAGAACAAGCAATGCTGCTGAGAAAATCAGTCTTTTCATATCTGTTGGTTCTTTAGATTAAAATTCTTGTCCGATAATAAAGTGGAACTGGCTTCCACTGTATTGCATAGAGCCGTTGATTTTATCGAAACCATACGCCCAGTCGATACCCATCATACCAATCATCGGCAGGAAGATACGTACACCGAATCCGGCAGAGCGTTTCAGCTTGAAGGGGTTGAAGTCTGCCACATCAGTCCATGCATTACCGGCTTCGACGAATCCCAAGGCATAGATACTGGTCGAGTTTTCCAACATCAACGGGTAGCGCAGTTCGGCTCCCAAGCGGATGTATGCATATCCTTCGCTTCCGTAAGGTGTCAACGAACCGTTCTCGTATCCACGCAGGGCAATGGTTTCGGATGCATAGTTGTAACTGTATCCTGTCATACCGTCACCACCTACATAGAACGTCTCGAACGGAGAACGTTTGTATTTGTTGAAGTGTCCCAGGATACCGAATTCGGCACGGGTCATGATGACCGGACATTTCTGGATATCCATCAGTGCCGTATAGGTCTTCGATTTGAACTTCCACTTGTGGTATTCAATCCACTTGTACATGCTGGCCGCTTCTTCGTAGTTGTCTCTTCCGTAAGTAGAGAAGTCCTTCTTGCTGAAGAGCGAGTACGGCGGAGTAATCTGCAAGGATGCGGTGAACTCGGAACCACGGCGCGGGAAAATCGGGTTATCGGTAGAGTTACGCGACAAGGTCAGGTTCAGGCTCAAGCTGTTGCAGTTACCCGTGTTCATGTATTGTCCGTTGTTCAGCATGATGTACAAGTAGCTCCAGTCCTTCAGCATGAAGCGTTGGTAAGACAATTCTGCCATAAAGGTGAAATAGTCATCGGGCCAACGCAGACGTTTTCCCCATCCCAGCGACACGCCGAACATCTTGATGGATTTATCGGGGTCGTAGTAAGATTCGTAGTTATCGTAATAACCATAGTTTCCATATCCGTATCCATACAGGTAATTCCAATAGTTGTTCATGTAAGCCGAGTTATAATACTGGCTGCTGATATCGGTCTGTACGGAATAAAAAGCGGATACCGAAAGCGAGTTCGGGCGTTTGCCTCCGAACCACGGATCGAGGAACGAAATGCTGTAAGCCTGATAGTATTGTCCGTTGGTCTGACCGCTGATGGTCAAAGTCTGTCCGTCGCCTTGCGGCAGGAATCCGCGGAAGTTATCATTCTTGCGGAACAGGTTGGCAAACGAGAAGTTGGTGAACTTCAAGCTCAGCTTACCGATGATACCTGTCTGACCCCAACCGGCAGAGAACTCTACCTGGTCGTTGGCTTTCGATTCCAGTCCCCAGTTGATGTCTACCGTACCATCCTCGAAGTTCGGTTGTACTTGCGGATTGATGGTTTCGGGGTTGAAGTGTCCCATCTGGGCAATTTCACGGTACGAACGTTCCAGTGCTTCTTTACTGAACAAATCACCTGGACGGGTACGGAGCTCACGTCGGATGACGTTCTCGTACAAACGGTCATTACCGTTGATGCGTACATGGCTGATGCTTGCCTGCGGACCTTCCATCACACGCATCTCAAGGTCAATGGAGTCTCCGTCGATATTGACTTCCACCGGGTCGATGTTGGCAAACACATATCCGTGGTTATAATAATTGTTCTTGATGGCGTCTTCATCGTTCGTAATACGGTCGTCCAGCAATTTCTGGTTGTACACGTCGCCGTGTTTCATTTGTAATTGTTGGTTCAACAAGTCGGAAGGATAAACCGTGTTACCTACCCATGTGACGTTGCGCAGGTAGTATTTGTCACCTTCGTAAATCTTCATGTAGACATCTACCGTCTTTTCATCGTAGGTCGATACGCTGTCCATTTCAATCATGGCATCACGATAGCCCAGCTCGTTGTATTTTTCGATGATTTTCTGTTTATCCCCTTCGTAGTTTTCCTGGATGAACTTCTTGGTGCGGAACAGGTTGATGAGCTTTCCTTTTTCATTGGTCTTCTTCATCACCCGCTTCAACTTCTTGTCGGTCAGTACCGTATTGCCGTCGATGGTAATCTTGTGTACTTTGACTTTCTCTTTCTTGTCGATGTTCACATCCACGTAAACTTGTTCCTTGTCCTTCGGGTCTTCGCGCTCGAGAATATTAATTTCGGCATTCTTGAAACCCTTTTCATCGAAGTATTTCTTGATAAGGATTTTGGCACGGTCAATCATGTTCGGCGTAATCTGCATACCCTTCACCATGTTGCCCAACCGGCTTTGCAGGTCTTCGCGCTCGCTTTTCTTGATGCCGTTGAAATGGATGTCGGCGATACGCGGACGCTGGGTCAGTTCGATGCGGAGCCAGATTTTATTTCCCTCTATCTTATCGGCAGAGATGCGGACATCCGAAAACAACCCGTGGCGCCAATAGCGTTTGACGGCATCGGTGATGTCATCGCCCGGCACGGTAATGGTCTGTCCTACGGCAAGTCCGGAGATACCAATCAATACATAGTCTTCGTAGTTTTTCACTCCCTCCACCTTGATGTCGGCTATTTCATATTTCTTGGGAGTCCCGTTATATAAAATGACAGGTTTCTCGCTTTCCGCCGTGTTGTTTTCTTGTGCATGGCTGGCGGTAGGAAAGCTGAAACACATCAGTACCAAAGGGGTAAGAAAAAAACTGTATCGCATCTTTTTTATGGTTTCAATAATTGTTCACTTGTTTTGCCAAATCGGCGTTCTCTTTGTTGATAATCGTATATGGCTTTGCAAAACTCCTCGGCCTTGAAATCGGGCCAGTAAGTATCGCAAAAATAAAGTTCGGAATAAGCGCATTGCCAGAGAAGGTAATTGCTGAGCCGTATCTCGCCTCCGGTGCGTATCAGCAGGTCGGGGTCGGGCATAAAGCTGGTTGTCAAATGCCGGCTGATGACCTCATCGGTTATTTCATCAATACCCAGCTTGTTTTCTTTTACTTCCGTTGCTATCTTTTTAACGGCTTCGGTGATTTCCCATTTCGATGAATAGCTTAATGCCAGTACCAGACACATACCCGAATTAGTCGCAGTACGGTCGATGCATTGTTGAAGGCATTCGGCTACATCTTGGGGCAATTTCTCCATTTCGCCGATGATGCGGAAGCGGATATTGTTTTTCATTAAGGTCTCTTCTTCGATGGAGTCCATCAGGAGAGCCATTAAAGCGGAAACTTCATCAACTGGTCGTTTCCAGTTTTCGGTTGAGAAAGTATAGAGCGTAAGAAATTTCACTCCCAGACGTGCGGCTTCTTCGGCTATGACATGTACCGTTTCGGCACCAGCCTGATGCCCGAACGTGCGTGCATGGCCGCGTTGCTTCGCCCATCTTCCATTACCATCCATGATAATAGCGATATGTGCCGGAATCCGTGATTTGTCTATAAGGTCTTTGTATGCCATAATGTCTTACTTTCCTTTCTTTACCATTTAGGGAGAAAACCGAGCCGGTTGATTCTTCCTCGGCTCATATATCCGTTGTGCCAGATAATCCAAATGAAATGGTTCTCGTCTACTGCGCACGAGTAACTGTTTTCGCCCAGCGTTTCTCCTTCTTCGTATTTCTCGGCGAAAGAAGATTCGGGGAAGCGGATATAGCGCACGGCTGGTTCCCAGCTCAGTCCGTAATCGCTCGAGATGAAGATGGTGCTGAACGGATGGCGGTATTCCTTGTGCGGCAGGCTATTGATGAATCCTCCGAAAGCATAAAGCTTTTTGTCGTAGTAAATCATCGTGCCGTCGGTGATGTTCGGGCAATAGAACGTATCGGCTTGTGCGTAATCGTATGCAACCCAATTGTTCTCGCTGCTCAGCCGGTTGGCTGCAAATCCCGACCGGTTTCCTTGCGAGCCGGAATGGAATCCGAATACCACGGTACGTGCCATGGTCGAATTATAGGAGACGGGCAACGTAGCGAAAGAGAAACGTTGGTCTGTATCGGGGAAAATGTTTTCTCCCTGGTCTTCGCTCCATGCCGTGCCGTTGAAGGTCAGGCATTTGTCATCTGCCGTATAAGCGTACAGGTAGGTAAGCCCGCTTGCCGTAGTGGCATTGCCCAGGAGTTGTTTCAATTGTTGTCCGGGTGAAGGAAGGGAAGAGGGCTGGATGGTGTTTCCTTCCAGTTCATACAACGAACCGTCGGCAAGGAAATAAATCGTGCCGTTCCATACCATAGCCGAATAAGAGTCGGTACCTGCCGGTACGTTCTCGAGCGCAATCCATCCGTCCGAATTACCGTTGGCATTTACCGTGGTATATTCGATAACGGGCGTATCGTTGTGCTCTCCGAAGACATAAATCCGGCTATCCGTGTAAAGCGCTTTTTGCCGTATCAGGCTTTGGGATACGAAAGCGTATCGAGACGCACCTTCGCTCCAGGTCAGCGAGTCGGGCACTTGGGTATGCACGTTGACTTTTACGTGATACGGTCTGCCCATTCGTCCGCTATATGCCATAACCTTGAAGGTAAGCCCTTCGGCTGGTGCGTGGGTGAAGTCGATGGAGTCGGTTTCTGTCCACAAGGTATCTACCGCCTCTTCGCCCGCGGCCTTGATTTTACCATATATAATATAAGGTGTATCGGCGCTGATGTTGGCGACGACTCTCGAAATGTCGGTGCCTACCGGAAGCGAATCTTTATTTTCGATGGTCCGGTTCAGTTGGTCGATGGTAAAGGGATAGTTCCCCAGCGAGATGGTGTCCATATACAACGAATCGCTTCCGTCCTGAGCCTGCCCTTTCACTTCGTGATACAGGGTTCCCAATGAAAAAGAGATGATACTGGTCTCGTTGGTATAGTTGATTTCTACGGTATCATCTTTCAGGCAAGAAGTCATTGAGAACGAGATGAAAGCCAACCCCGCTACTAATATGGATAAAAATCTTAATTTCATTTAGTATAATCTTTGCATTACAAGTTGCAAAAGTAGAAAGTTTTTTTTCTACTCGGAACTTTTATGTTCAGTTTTATATAAAATTATGGATAAACTTTACTTTTTTATCTGCGAATCAGGCATTTTGTCGTGCCGGTTTTCATAATGTGCTATCATGGACCGGTCTCTTTGTGCCAAAGTGCATGCCAATCCATGAGGAATGACAGGTGCCGGCACGCCTTCGCCCAGTGCCACGGGAGCATGTTCGACATAGATTTCGTCCCACAAACCGGCATCGATAAACGACTGGAGCAACTGGCTTCCGCCTTCTACCAGTAAGGATTGTATCTTTTGCTCGTAGAGCACACGGGCGATTTGCGGAAGGATATCCGTATCAAAATCCAGCGGGATGTAGGTCAGATTGGGCTTTTCCGCTTGCGGCGCGGAAGTGAATACCCATGTAGGCGTGCTTCCGTCGAACAGGTGAAGCGAAGCCGGAAGCGACATGTTGCGGTCTATCACCAGCCGGAGCGGGTTCTTGCCGTACCATTCGCGTGTGGTGAGCGAAGGGTTGTCGAGCAGGGCGGTGCGTCTTCCTACCAGAATCGCCTTGTGTTCGGCACGCAGTTTGTGGACGTAAGCCGAAGTGAGCGGCGAAGAGAGCTTGACGGCTTGCCCGTCCCGACGGAGGATGTCGATGAATCCGTCGGCGGATTGCGCCCATTTCAGGGTAATGTAGGGCCGCTTTTGCAGGTTGAATACCACGAAGCGTTTTATCAGGTCGCGGCATGCTTGCTCCAGTACGCCCACTTTTACCTCGATGCCCGCGTCTTGCAGTTTCCTGATGCCTCTTCCCGATACCAGCGAAAAGGGGTCGATACAGCCCACTACGACACGCGGAATGCCTTTCCGGATAATCAGGTCGGCACAAGGAGGAGTTTTCCCGTAGTGCGAACAAGGCTCCAGGCTGACATAAAGGGTAGAGTCGTGCAGCAGGCTTTCGTCTTTCACCGAGGCGATGGCGTTCACCTCCGCGTGCCCTTCTCCGCAACGGACGTGATACCCTTCGCCGATAATCTTTCCTTGATGCACGATGACGGCTCCCACCATCGGGTTGGGGGGTGTGTTACACAACCCGTTCTTTGCCAGCTGAATGCAGCGGCTTATGTATTTTTCATCTGTAGTCATAGTCGTATGTTTCTATCTTTTTGTACCTTTGTGGCATTATGCATCCACTTTATACCCATATTGTCCAGTCGCTTTCGGGCTTGTATCCCGACCCGGAAGCGAAGGCTTTGGCGAAAGGAATCCTGACCGAAGTGTTCCATTTTTCCGCCCTCGACTTATATGCGGGCAAAGATAGGAATTTTTCGAAGAACGAGCACGAGAAGCTCGAAGATATTCTTTCCCGTCTGAAGCGTTTCGAGCCTTTCCAGTACATTATCGGCGAGGCTTCGTTTCTCGGCATGCCTTTTTATGTAAACGAAAACGTGTTGATTCCCCGTCCCGAAACCGCGGAGCTGGTGGAATGGATTGTAGCCGACAATGCTTCCCGGAGGGGGCTTCGTGTGCTGGACATCGGTACGGGAAGCGGTTGTATAGCGGTCTCGTTGGCACGGCTCTTGCCCGATAGCCGCGTGTCGGCATGGGATATTTCCGATGCGGCGCTCTCTGTGGCAAGGCGGAATGCGGAGCGCAACGGGGTCTCCGTCGGATGCACTCGGGTGGATGTGCTGACGGATATAGTTCCGATGCCCGATGCAGATATATTCGTGAGCAATCCTCCCTATATCCGTGAGCGGGAGAAGGCGGGTATGGAGCGGAACGTGCTCGACTGGGAACCCGGGCAAGCCTTGTTCGTGCCCGATGACGACCCCTTGTTGTTCTATCGGAGAATCGCGGAGCTGGGAATCAGGCAATTGGCTCCCGAAGGCAGCTTATATTATGAAATCAATCAGGCATACGGCGGTGAAACGGTAAGTTTGCTCCGGAGCATGGGCTACCGGGACGTGGAATTGCGGAAAGACCTGTCGGGCAACGACCGTATGGTAAAAGCGAAAAGACCATGAAGACTTATACGGAAAAAGAATTGAAAAACAAGGCGGAAGCCTATTGCGTGCATGCGGAGCGGTGCGTGGAAGAGGTGGCGCAGAAGTTGGACCAGTGGGGAGCCGGTGAAGCGGAAAAAGCCCGTATCCTTGCCTCGTTGCAACAAGACCGTTTCATTGATGCTGTCCGCTATTGCCGGGCTTTTGTGCGCGACAAGTACCGCTTTGCCCGATGGGGCAGGAATAAGATAAGCCAGGCATTGCGGATGAAGCATTTGCCGAATGAAGCCATTTCCGCCGGGCTGGAAGATATAGACGAAGAAGAGTATAGCCGCATCTTGCGCGAGGTGCTTGCCCAGAAGCGTAAGTCGGTGACGGGTAAGAACGAATACGAACGGGCGATGAAGCTGCTCCGTTTTGCCGTGACGAAAGGCTTCACGGTAGAAGAAATCAAGCGTTACGTCCAGCAAGTGGAAGAAGATGGGTTTGTGGACTGACCTTCGCGATTTCTTTTTCCCTCGCTTGTGCGTGGCGTGCGGAAAACGTTTGCTGGCTGGCGAGGAAGGGTTGTGCCTGCATTGCGCTTCGTCTTTGCCTTATACCCATCTATATAATAAGGTGGGAAATGAGATGGAGCGTTGCTTTTGGGGACGTTTCCCGGTAGAGCGTGTGTCGGCATTGTTCTATTATGCCAAGGGCGGCAAGGTGGCACGCGTCTTGTATGCGATGAAATACCATAACCGGCGCAGGCTTTGTGTTACAATGGGCGAATGGATAGGAAGCGAATTGCTTCCGACCGGCTTTTTCGAAGGCATCGATTGCCTGCTTCCCGTACCTTTGTACCGCGCCCGCGAACGGCAGAGGGGATACAACCAGAGTGAACTCCTGGCGCGAGGCATTGCCCGCAAGACCGGCTTGCCGCTATGCCGGAACGTGCTGTTCCGGGTGCGCAACAATGCCACACAGACCCATAAGAGCGGCTATGCCCGTTGGATGAATGTGGAAAACCTGTTCCGTGCCACGCCCGATGCGGCATCTTTGTCGGGGAAACACGTTCTGCTGGTAGACGATGTGCTGACCACCGGCGCCACGCTTGTAGCCTGTGCCGATGCCCTTTCGGCTATCGAAGGCATCCGTATCAGTGTCGTAACTCTGGCATGGGCAAAATAGGACTTTTCGAAGTTTTCATTAAAAAATTTGTTATATATTTCATAATCACGTAGCTTTTCCATATTTTTGCATTTGATATTTATCAGATCAATGAGTTATGAAAGCTTTGGAAAGATTATTTGCAGAAAAATTGCTGAAGGTAAAAGCTGTTAAGATTCAACCCGCTAACCCTTTTACGTGGGCATCGGGTTGGAAATCCCCTATTTATTGTGACAACCGTAAGACCTTGTCTTATCCGGCTTTGCGGAATTTTGTCAAATTGGAGTTGTGCCGTATCATTTTAGAACGGTTTGGAGAAGTGGATGCTATTGCGGGGGTCGCTACAGGTGCCATTCCCCAAGGCGCATTGGTTGCGGAAGAACTGAACCTTCCGTTCGTGTATGTGCGTTCGAGCCCTAAAGACCACGGACTGGAAAATCTGATTGAAGGTGAGCTTCGTCCGGGAATGAAGGTGGTAGTGGTAGAAGATTTGATATCAACGGGCGGAAGCAGCTTGAAAGCCGTCAACGCTATCCGTCAGAACGGATGCAATGTCATCGGTATGGTGGCTTCGTTCACTTACGGATTCGATGTTTCGGTAGAGGCATTCAAGGAAGCGAAGGTGGAATTGGTTACTCTGACCAACTACAATGCTGTATTGGACGCTGCCCTGAAGACCAATTACATTGATGAACAGGATATTCCTATCCTGCAGGCATGGAGAAAAGATCCGGCACATTGGACGGGAAAATAAATAAAGACATACAAATCGAACACAGGGATGCAAAGACACAGAGAGGGTAAGGCCGCCTTTGTGCCTCTGTATTTCTGTGTTTAATTATATATAATATGGTACAATTTGAAAGTAGTGTGAAGCATGTTCCTTATCCGCAGGAACGGGTCTATACGAAACTGGCGGACTTGAACAACCTGGCTTCGGTGCGCGAAAGACTGAGTGAATTGAAAGACCGTTTCCCCGGTAAGGTGGAAGACTTGGTTTTCGACCAGGATTCGCTTACCTTGAAGGTGCAAGGTGTCAGCCTTACGCTCCGTATCATCGAGCGTGAACCGATGAAGTGCATCAAGTTCGAAGGCGATAAGACACCTATCCCAATGAACCTGTGGATACAGATTCTTCCGGAAAACGAGACCGACGCAAAGATGAAGGTGACCATTCGTGCCGAAGTGAATGCATTTATGAAGGCGATGGTTTCCAAACCTTTACAGGAAGGTGTAGAGAAGCTGGCGGACATGCTTGCCATGATTCCTTATTAAAAGATGACAGTATGGGACAGAAACTTTGGGAAAAAAGTGTACAGGTGAACGAGGAAATCGACCGCTTTACCGTCGGACGTGACCGCGAGATGGACCTTTACCTGGCAAAGCATGATGTGTTAGGCTCGATGGCGCACATCACGATGCTGGAGAGCATCGGTTTGCTTACGGCTGATGAGCTGAAAGTTTTGCTGGAAGAGTTGAAACGCATTTATGCTACAGCGGAAAAGGGAGAGTTTGTCATCGAAGACGGCGTAGAAGACGTTCATTCTCAGGTAGAACTGATGCTGACGCGTAAACTGGGCGATGTGGGCAAGAAAATCCATAGCGGCCGTTCGCGCAACGACCAGGTATTGGTAGACCTGAAGCTATTCACCCGCGAACAGATACAGAAAGTGGCAGAGGCGGTAGAAGACTTGTTCCGTGTCTTGATAGCGCAAAGCGACAAGTATAAAGATGTGCTGATGCCCGGTTATACCCACTTGCAGATAGCCATGCCTTCTTCATTCGGCTTGTGGTTTGGTGCATACGCCGAGAGTCTGGTCGATGATATGCTCTTCTTGCAAGCAGCTTACAAGATGTGCAATCGCAATCCGCTCGGTTCTGCGGCCGGATACGGTTCTTCCTTCCCCTTAGACCGCGAGATGACCACCCGTCTCTTGGGTTTCGATTCGATGAATTACAATGTGGTCTATGCCCAGATGGGACGTGGAAAGATGGAACGTAACGTAGCGTTTGCCTTGGCTTCCATTGCCGGTACGGTTTCGAAGATGGCTTTCGATGCCTGTATGTTCAGTTGCCAGAATTTCGGCTTCGTGAAGTTGCCCGATGAATGTACCACGGGTTCCAGCATCATGCCTCACAAGAAAAACCCTGATGTATTCGAGTTGACCCGTGCCAAATGCAATAAAATCCAGTCGCTTCCCCAACAGGTGATGATGATTATGAATAACCTGCCTTCGGGATATTTCCGCGACTTGCAGATTATCAAGGAAGTATTCCTTCCTGCTTTTGGCGAATTGCTCGATTGCCTACGTATGTCGGCATACATCATGGAACGGATTAAGGTGAACGAACACATCCTGGATGATGACAAATACCTGTATATGTTCAGTGTAGAAGAAGTCAACCGTCTGGCTTCCGAAGGAATGCCGTTTAGGGATGCCTATAAGAAGGTCGGCTTGGATATTGAAGCCGGCAAGTTCACTCATTCAAAGGAAGTGCATCATACCCATGCCGGAAGTATCGGCAATCTGTGCAATGACAAGATTTCGGCACTGATGGATCAGGTATGGAAAGGATTTCATTTCGAAGCGGTGGCACAAGCTGAGAAATCGCTTTTAGGACGTTAAAAAGCATATCGGTAAAAAGAAAAAACGGGTAAAATGTTTGGAGCATATCATAAAACTCCCTACATTTGCACCCGTAAACGCGGAAATAGCTCAGTTGGTAGAGCACAACCTTGCCAAGGTTGGGGTCGCGAGTTCGAGTCTCGTTTTCCGCTCTTGTTCTTTATAAGGTTGCTCGAATGGTGGAATCGGTAGACACGAGGGACTTAAAATCCCTTGGCCAGTGATGGCTGTGCGGGTTCAAGTCCCGCTTCGAGTACAGGTGTAGCCTCTTAACCATTTGGTTTTGAGGCTTTTTGTTTTCTTTAAAATATACTATGCAACACAAAAGTGCTACTTTTGATTCAATGAATTTGATAAGTAGATAGACACAGATGTTTTCTTTTGTCAGAAAGATATATCCTGCATCGACCCATAAAGCTGTATTTATTGGGGCGTTGCAGGATAGTTTCTTCCAAACCTGATAAGATTATTTCACCAGGATGACGCCTCCTTCGGGCTGGATGGTTACTTTTACCTCGGCAGGTTTCTTTATCTTCAGTGACTCCAACTGAGGGGCACGGTCTTTGTCGTCCGAGTAATACGATACCTCGTCACCCTTCTGACACATCGGAAGGTTCAATGTCAGTTTCAGCGGTTCTTTCTGCGCATTGATGCCGGCTATGTACCAACGGTCTCCGTGGCGGCGTGCCAATACGACATATTTGCCGGGATAACCGTCGAGGAATACCGTTTCGTCCCAGGTGGTGGGCACTTCTTTCAGAAAGTCGAGAGCCAGTTGGGGCGCGTCGGTCAGGTTGTTCGGAGTAATGGCAAAGTTCTGTATCGGATTCTGGAAAAGCACTGCCGTAGCAAGTTGGAAGATATCGGTCGTCTTGCGGACGGTTCCTCCGTCGTTCGTACGGTTATAGCGCTTGTTCAAGAAGGTGCCGCCAAACTCCATGCAGCCCACCGTGTTGCGGATGAACGGATGCAGGCAGGCATTGAAAGCTTCCATGTCATCGAAGTGCTGGTTGAACACCAAGTTCTCTGAAGCCAATACCGCTTCGCTTCCCACATAGTTGGGATACATGCGTTCCCAGCCGCGCGGCAGTGTGCAACCGTGGAAGATGACCATCAGCCCGTAGTCGTCGGCATCGCTCAGGATGGCTTCGTACAGGCGCATGGTTTCTTGCTTGTCGCCTCCGAAGAAATCCACCTTGATGCCTTTTACGCCGATTTCCTTCATCCATTTCATGACTTGTTTGCGCTCGATAGGGCTGACCATCAGGTTGGTAGGACCTTGTACAATGTCATTCCAATAACCGCTGGAGCTGAACCATAAGAACAGTTCCACGTTTTTCGAGCATGCATATTCCGCTAGTTTCTCTATGCCTTCGCGCTTGATGTTCGTATCCCACCAGTTATCAATCAACGTGTACTTGAAGCCCATAGCCGAAGCCAGGTCGACGAAACGCACCTGGTCATCGTAGTTGATGCTGGCGTCTTGCCAGACAATCCAGCTCCATGTGCCTTTGCCATATTGGTACGTATGTTCCGAAGTGAAACGGGGTTCCACGACATCCCAGGGGACGGTGGTTTCCACGATGGGTTTCAGGTTATCGCCCACTGTGATGGTACGCCAAGGAGTTACGCCCGGCAATCCGATTCCCGGTGCCACGGTTCCGTTGCCGTTGTTTTCTTCCGGCATCGGGAAAGCGATGGTGAACAGCCCTTCGGTGGTGGCGTCACTCAGGTGCGAGCCGCAATACTTGGCGTCCACTCCTGTTTCGCTGACCAGTGCCCAGCCGTCTTCACCGATGCGGAACAGACCGGGGAAAGTAAATCCGTGGCCGTATTGCGAGCGCATTGTCAGAGGCGCGTCGGCTGTATATTCTTCTTCGTAGCTGGGTTTGGTGCGTTTCCAGCCTATCATCGGGTCGCTTTGTGGAGTAAGGAAAGTCGTCGTGTACGAAGGGAAGTCGAATCCCGTGGTTTCCTGTTCGATAACGATGCTGCCTGTCTCGCCGTAGCGTGGCATTTCGTAGCGGAACGCCACATCGTTGTCGCTTACCCGGAAAGTCACGTCAACCGGCTTTTTGTCAGCGTTCTGAAGGGTGACGGTCAATTCGTTGGCATGATAGTTCACTTCCGATTGCTTGATGCGGTCCATCCGGTAAGTCTCTTCGATGGTCCGGTCTTTTTGTCCCACATAGGTCATGTTCTTGCTGAAGTCTCCTATGTTTGAGATAAATCCCAGCGGCGATTTTTCCAAGATGGTTTTGCCTTTGTAAGTGACTGCGTAGAACGGGGTCCCTTCTTCGACCGTAATCGCTACTTTGAGCTGGTTATCGGGACCGGTAACCGTGGCTTGTTGTGCCCACACGGAAGAAGTTCCCAATGCGAGGAATAATAAAAATGCCTGTTTTTTCATTTGGTTTAAAGTTGTTTTTATGGTATTTGAAATATGGGGACAAGTTATCAATAATTTTCCGGATATGCAAATCTGTGCGCCTAAAGTAAATTTATATAAAGAAAACAGACAGGAAAGAAATATACCGCGTTTCTGGACAATGCGCCGGTGAAGTATGCTTATGGCTGGAGCAAAATGTTCGACAAGCTGATGCATGAAAAAACGATGACGGTCAAGAATAATTTACTTCACAGTTTTGGCTAGAATCTGTTTTATCGACTGCTTACTTCAGCAACCGCTTGCTAAGATAACGAACAGGATACCACACCGAAAGGAAGCCTACCAAAAGAACCGTGACAAAGACCACGACCACATCTGCCGCCTCGACACTGACCGGATAGGCATCGACCACAAAACTGCCCGAACTGCCCAGACGAATGAAGCCGAACTTCTGTTGCAGCCAGCAAAGCAACAAGCCTAATGCCACTCCGACAAAGGCACCGATAAAAGAAATCATCCGTCCTTCGAACAGGAAAATGCGCACAATCTGACTATCGCTTGCACCTAAGTTGCGCAGGGTCACCACGTCGTCGCGCTTGTCGATGATGAGCATCGAGAGCGAGCCGATGACATTGAAGCAAGCTATAATTAATATAAAGGTAAGGAAAAGGTAAGAAATCAGTTTCTCCACGCGCATGATACGGTAAGTGTCCGCCTGCTGCTCGTATCGGTCTTCCACCCGGAAATCCTCACCCAGTTGCTTTTGGATTTTCTTTTTCACCGCGTCGATGTCCTCGCCGGACTTCAGACGAAGGTTGATGGCACTCACCTCCGTATCGTACTGAAACAAGCGGCGGGCGAAATCCAGCGAAGTAAGGATGTATGCCGCATCGTATTTCTCTTGATTGACGGCAAAGACCAGCCCGGAAGAAAAGAGATTGCCGGATACAAATGCCGTAGAAGGATTGGCAAGATTTACCTTCGCTCCCCTGCGGGGGGCGTATACTTCCAATGGGTCGAGGAAACGGATACCGCTCCCCAAGGCGGAAAGCAACTGAATACCCGGAATGGCATAGTCTGCCACCTCATCGTGTAACAGCAAATCGCCCCGCCCGAACAAGATGCTGTCGATGGGCGTAAGGCGGTCGAAATTATCTTCCACTCCCTTAATGACCGCCATAGCCTGGCGTCCCTGGTATTGCACCATCGCTTTGTCTTCGAGCGACTGGGACCAGACTTCCACCTCCGGCAATTGCTTTAAGGCAAGCACACGGGGGTCTTGCCCGTCGAACACTTTCCCGCGTACCGTCGTAATCCGCAGTTCGGGGTCGAAGGCGGTAAAAAAGGATGCCACAAGGTCTTGAAACCCGTTGAAGACGGAGAGCGTACAGACCAATGCCAGTGTGGCAAGTGCCACACCGCACACGGAAATGGCGGAAATCACATTGATGGCATTGTGCGACTTCTTCGAGAACAAATACCGGCGGGCAATATAGAAGGGAAAATTCATTTCTTCAGAAGCTCGTCGATATGTGCCGCATAGTCCAGCGAATCATCTATGAAAAACTTCAGTTCGGGAATGATACGAAGCTGGTAGCGTACGCGAGTCCCCAGTTCATAGCGGATGGACTTCACATTATCGTTGATGTTTTTCACGATTTCTTCGGCGCGTTCCGAAGGGAACACGCTCAGGTAAGCACGCGCATAGCTCATATCGGGGCTGATGCGTACCACGCTTACCGATACCAATACACCGTGCATCGCCCGTGTCTGTTGCTGGAACATCTCGCTCAATTCTTTCTGAATCAGGCGGGCTATCTTGTTTTGTCTGGTTGTTTCCATATGTTCTTTTATTTTTATATAGGTGACAAGTTGACGAGTTGACAAGTTGACAAGGTTTTTAAATACCTCGTTAACCGATACCTTGTTAACTTGTCAACTGATACCTTGTCAACTGATTTCTTTTTTCCTGATAATCGTCAATCCGTCCCGCAAGGGCAGGATAACTTTTTCTACACGCCGGTCAGCAGCTACATAATCGTTGAACTTCTTGATGCCAATGGTCTGGGTATCGGCGTTCCGAGGTTCTTCCAATACGTGTCCGTCCCACAGGGTGTTGTCGGCAATGATATAGCCTCCCGCACGGAGCTTGGGCAATATCATTTCGTAATAGTCGATGTAGACACGCTTGTTGCCGTCTACAAAGGCAAGGTCGAAAGTAATGTCCATCTTCGGAACCATCTGCAAGGCATCGCCGATATAGAACCTGATTTTATCCGCATAAGGCGAACCTTCAAGCCAGGGACGGGTAAAGTCCTCTTGCTCATCGTTGATTTCGAACGTATGGAGCATAGCCCCTTCTTCCAGTCCCTCGGCAAGGCACAAAGCCGAATAGCCGCTATACGTACCTATCTCGAGCACCTGCTTCGGGCGTATCATCGAAACAAACATCTTCAGCATCCGTCCCTGCAAATGCCCCGAAGCCATACGGGGGCGCAACAACTTGACGTGAGTCGCCCGGTACAGCGCCTTCAGGTAATCGCTCTCCTCGTCGATATGCCCGAGGATGTATGCATCCAATGCATCGGTTTCTTTCATTAGTCAGAAGTTAAAGGAGTTAAAGAAGTTAAAAGAGTTAAAGGGAATTGCAAGGAATCAAGTCAAAGAACAATCATCTCACGGTATTGTACTCTAACTTCTTTAACTCCTTTAACTTCTTAACTCCTATATATATTAAATTACAAGTATCTGTTCTTGTTAGGCAATACGTAATTGTCGGTATCTTCCAGCACATCGTCTACCCGGTTGATTTCGAGGAACGAAGTATGCGTGCCTTTCTTTCCGCCGCTCAGGTATGCCACCATCTCTTTGGGAGTCAGCACACCGTCGTTCAACAATTTGCGCAATGCCGTAAAGTAATATTCCTGTCCGTTGGCTTTCTCGGGCATGTAGATGGCTTCTACACCGTACGACAAAGCCAGATGACGCATCGTCTTTTCCTTGTAGCAGATGGCAAGCACCGGATATTTGCCACGGAAAGCCGCCAGGTTGCGTGCCGTGCGTCCGCTGAAGCTATCGGTAATGATGGCGCGGATAGGCATCAGAGTCGTGGCGCGTACCGCCTGTTTGGCAAGGAAGCTGGTCACATCGGTATTTTCCGGAGTCAAGGGAATAGGAATATCGTTTTCTTCCATCTTGTCTTTTTCCGCCTGAGCCGCAATCTTCGTCATGGTCTTCACGGCTTCTACCGGATATTTTCCGTATGCCGTTTCGCCGCTCAGCATCAGGGCATCGGTACGGTAATAGATGGCGTTGGCAATATCGGTCACCTCGGCACGGGTAGGACGCGGGTTGTTAATCATCGTATGCAGCATCTGAGTAGCCACAATCACCGGTTTGCGTGCCAGGATACATTTCTTAATCAGTTTGCGCTGGATGCCCGGAATACGTTCCTGCGGCACTTCGATACCCAAGTCACCGCGTGCCACCATCACGCCGTCTGCCACTTCCAGAATCTCGTCGATATTGTCCACCCCTTCCTGGTTCTCAATTTTGGCGATAATCTGGATATCGCTATGATGTGCATTGAGTATCTCACGGATATCAAGCACATCCTGTTTGTTGCGCACAAACGAGTGTGCAATGAAATCAATATCTTTTTCGATGGCATACAAGATATTGTTGCGGTCCTTTTCGGTCAGCGAAGGCAGGTTGATGCGTACACCCGGCACATTCACGCTTTTCCGATTGCCCAACGTAGCATCGTTGCACACCTCACAGAACAACGTATCTTCATTCTTACTAACGACTTTCAGTCCCAGTTCACCATCATCAATTAATACATTTGCACCTACCGGCAGGTCGTGTACGAAGTTCGGGTAAGAGACCGCAATGCACTCGCGTGTCGTTTCCTGGTCAGGCTTGCCGACGATGGTGACTTTATCACCGGTCTTGAAATCAATCGGTCCTTCCGCACTTACCGTTGTACGCACTTCCGGTCCTTTGGTATCCATCAGGATGGCGATACGGTTGGACACTTGGCGTACATTGGCAATCAGCGTCTCGAAACCTTCACGGCTGGCATGGGCGGTATTCATACGTACCACGTTCATACCTGCATTAAACAGGTCTCTGATAAAATCAACATCACAACGTAAGTCTGAAATAGACGCAACGATTTTGGTTTGTTTGAGCATCATATCTGTTCTAAGTTTTTAGTGTTCTTATTTAATAGGTAACAAGGAAACAAGTTGACGAGTTGACAAGGTTTTCAGATAGCCTTGCCGATGTATTCAGAACCTTGTCACCTCGTCAACTTGTCAACTTATTACCTCGTCAACTGAATCAAAGCCTCCAAAGCCAGGCGGTACGAATCCAGCCCGAATCCGCAAATCACTCCTTTGCACGCACATGCGATCATCGACTTATGACGGAACTCCTCCCGCGCGTGTACATTAGATATATGGACCTCGATAACCGGAGCAGTCACCGAGCGGATAGCGTCTTGCAGAGCGATAGAAGTATGGGTATAGGCTCCGGCATTCAGGATGATTCCGTCGTAGGAAAAGCCCACTTCGTGAATCTTGTTAATCATTTCACCTTCGACATTCGACTGGAAATAATCGAATTCTACCTCCGGATAGCGTTCTTTCAGCGTCTGGTAGTAGTCTTCAAACGACTTCGAGCCGTAAATAGTAGGCTCGCGTTTTCCCAACAGGTTGATGTTGGGACCATTGATTATTTGTATCCTCATCATATATTTTGAGTAAACTTTTTAATAACTTTGCTGAAAAATTCGGGGCAAAGATACGAAAAAGAAATGAAAACCAACGAGAAGATAATAACAAAGTACAGACAATACCTGAAATTGGAAAAGTCTTTGTCGGAAAACACCATACAGGCTTACCTGACCGACCTCGACAAATTGCTTGCCTATTTCACCCTGGAAGGCATCGACTTCACTCAGGCTACCTTGGCAGACTTGGAGAATTTCTCGGCAGGACTGCACGACATCGGCATCCATCCCCGCTCGCAAGCCCGCATCTTGTCGGGGATACGCTCATTTTACCGCTTCCTTACGCTGGACGACTATATCCGTCAGGACCCGAGCGAACTGCTCGAATCGCCCAAGCTGGGCAAACACCTGCCCGATGTATTGACCGTAGAGGAAATAGATGCCCTGATAGGTGCCATCGACCAAGGCACACCCGAAGGGCAGCGCAACCGTGCCATCCTGGAAACCTTGTACAGTTGCGGCTTACGGGTATCCGAGCTGTGCAACCTCAAGCTGTCCGACCTGTATCTGAACGAAAGCTTCATCAAAGTAGAAGGCAAAGGGAGCAAGCAACGGCTGGTCCCTATCTCTCCGCGTGCCATCAATGAGCTAAAAAATTATTTCGTAGAGCGGGAGGAAGCAAAAATCAAGCCGGGGTACGAAGACTTTGTCTTCATCAGTCGCTTCGGCAAAAATATCTCACGCATCATGGTATTCCATATAATAAAGGAGTTAGCCGACCGCATCGGACTGAAAAAGACCATCAGCCCACACACGTTCCGCCATTCTTTTGCCACCCATCTGCTGGAAGGGGGCGCCAACCTGCGTGCCATCCAGTGCATGCTGGGTCATGAGAGCATCGGAACTACGGAAATCTATACCCACATCGACCGCAATATGCTTCGCCAGGAAATCATCGAACACCACCCGCGCAACAAGAAAACACGTGCAGAATGAGCGTTTTACCCTCGAATTAATCTTTTTTTTAATATCTGTTTAAAAAAAAAGAGCAAAAAGTTAACAGCTAATAGAGTTTTTCTTATCTTTGCCCCAAATAATTAAACGAAATAAAAACCGAGACTAGATATTATATTTAATAACAAACCAAATAGTAAAAATCATGATTAAAAAGTTGTATTTGCCCTTAGTGGCATTGTTAGTTCTTGCTTTCTCTTCTTGTAGCAAGATGGGTGAATTGGACCCGAGCTATTTCACAACTGATCCTGAAGTATTGGAAGCTATCGGCGGTAAAGTTCCTGTAACTATCACAGGCAAGTTCCCCGAAAAGTATTTCAAGAAAAACGCGACCGTTGAAGTTACTCCGGTTTTGAGATGGGATGGCGGCGAAGCTAAAGGCCAGCCGGCTAATTTCCAAGGTGAAAAAGTACAAGGCAACGACCAGACTATCTCTTACAAGGCTGGTGGTACTTATACGATGAAAGCCTCTTTCGACTATGTTCCCGAAATGGCTAAATCTGAACTGTATCTTGATTTCAAAATCAAGAAAGGCAAAAAAGAATACACCATTCCTTCTGTAAAGATTGCAGACGGTGTAATCGCTACTTCTGAACTTCCTACCGTTGAATCGGCTAACGCAGCATACGCAGCAGACGCTTTCCAACGCATCATCAAACAAGCTCAGGAAGCTCAAATCATGTTCTTGATCCAGCAGGCTAACATCCGCGCAAGCGAATTGAAGTCGGACAACATGAAAGACTTCAACAAGAAAGTCGTAGCCGTAGCCGGTGACACAAAGAACTACAAGCTGAACAACATCGAAATTTCTGCTTACGCATCTCCGGATGGTGGTGTGAAACTGAATACCGGTTTGGCTGAAGACCGTCAGGAAAACACTGAAAAATACCTGAACAAGGAACTGAAGAAGAGCGAAATCAACACAGAAGTTGACGCTAAATACACTGCACAAGACTGGGAAGGATTCCAGGAACTGGTTTCTAAATCAAACATCCAGGATAAAGACCTCATCTTGCGTGTTCTCTCTATGTACCAAGATCCTGAACAACGTGAAACAGAAATCAAGAACATCTCTTCTGTTTACAAGACCTTGGCTGACGAAATCCTTCCGCAATTGCGTCGTGCCCGCCTGACCGCTAACTACGATGTTATCGGACGTAGCGACGAAGAAATCAACGCTGCTTTCGACGCTAAAGAAGATTCTATCAGCGTAGACGAATTGCTGTATGCCGCTACCCTGACTCAAGACAACGCACGTAAGGAAGCTATCTATAAGAGAGCTATCGAAAAATATCCGAACGACTACCGTGCATACAACAACCTGGGTATGATGTCATACGCTGCAGGTGACCTGAATGCTGCTGAAAACTACTTCAAACAAGCTGCTAGCAAAGACGCTAACGCTGCTGAAGTTAACACCAACCTCGGTCTGTGCGCATTGTGCAAAGGCAACGTTGCAGAAGCTGAAACTTACCTGAGCAAATCTACGGGTGCCAACACAGCTAACGAAGCACTGGGTAACCTGTATATCAAACAAGGTCAGTACGACCGCGCCGTACAGGCATTCGGTGACACCAAGACCAACTCGGCTGCTTTGGCTCAGATCTTGGCTAAAGACTACAACAAGGCTAAGAGCACACTGGCTGCTGTTAAGAATCCGGATGCTTACACCGATTACCTGATGGCTATCGTAGGTGCCCGCACCAACAACGCCGACTTGGTTAAGACAAGCATGGACAAAGTAGCTCAGAAAGACGCTAACTTGGCTGCTCAAGCTCAGAATGACCGTGAGTTCGCTAAATACGCTAACGAAATCCAATAATCATATCTGAAGTGATTTTTAGGAAAGCCGGGATGCAAATCGCATTCCGGCTTTTTTATTCCAAATAATTTATGTACATTCGCAAAGGAATCAATCTAATTGAAAGGAGACATGAAGATAGTTGCACCGCTTATCGCACTTATAATACTTGCCCTCGCCGCCTGCAAGAAAGACGACCGCTTCGTACTTCAAGCCGAAATGACGGACTTAACCGACCAGCCGATTCTGGTAGTTTATGATGACCCGGTCTCTAAACTGGACACCATTTTCCCCAAAGAAGGCAAGTTCAACTATGCTTTCCTTCCCGATACCCTTACCCTGTTCCGTCTGGTATCGGAAGAAGGCGAAGTGATTCCTTTCTTTGCCGACAAGGCACAGCAAGTGACTCTGGCAGGCACTTTTGCCCAACCCGACATCCAAGGAGACGGCGATAACGGAGCATACGGCACCCTGCTGAAAGAACTGCAACCCCTGAAGGACTCGACAGCTATTATGAAAGCCGTGGAAAACTTCATCCAGACCCATCCTGCCTCGTTTGCTTCCGCCTATCTCATCAACCAATATTTTATCCAGACACCCCAGCCCGACATCAAGAAAATAGACCAGCTGGTCGCTCCCCTGGCGGGAAACATCAAGGACAGCCGCTTGCTGAGCATCGTACTGAAAACCTTGCCTTCCCAGACTGATGTAAAGCGGACTTCGGAAGGATATGTCAACTATTTCTCGTGCAAAGACCGTGAAGGGAAATACATCTCGTGGAGCGGAGAAAAAGACAGCTATATCCTGCTCAACTTCTGGGCAAGCTGGAACACGGAGAGCCTGGTGCGGCGCGACTCGCTTGCCAACCTCGTAAAACGACTTCCCGAAAAGAAATTCAAGATACTGAATGTCTCATTGGACTACGAAAAAGACAAATGGCTGAAAGCCTGCAAGGAAGACACCAAGCAATGGATAGAGACGTGCGACTTCAAAGGATGGGGAAACACCATCGTAAAGCAGAACGCCATCTACTCGTTGCCCGACAATATCCTGATAAACAACAGCCGTAAAATCATTGCCACCGGACTTTACGGAGAAGGACTTTACGAGAAGGCGAAAGAACTGACAGATAAATAAAACCAAATATCATAACCTTAAATGCTAGTCAAACTATTCGGAGCAGCCGTTCAAGGAATCGACGCCACCATTGTCACCATAGAAGTCAACAGCTCGCGGGGAATCAAATTTTTCCTCGTAGGATTGCCCGACTCTGCCGTCAAAGAAAGTCACGAACGTATTGTTGCCGCCCTGCAGGTCAACGGCTATAAGTTTCCCACGTGCCAGTTGGTCATCAACATGGCTCCTGCCGACATACGTAAGGAAGGCTCGGCATACGACCTTCCGCTGGCTATCGGCATTCTGGCAGTGACAGGTGCCGTATCAGCCGAGAAGCTCGACCGTTACCTCATCATCGGCGAACTGAGTCTGGACGGAAGCCTGCAACCCATCAAAGGTGCTCTTCCCATAGCCATCTGTGCCCGCCAGCAAGGTTTCGAAGGTTTCATTCTTCCTAAACAAAACGCACGCGAAGCCGCTGTGGTCAACAACCTGAAAGTATATGGTGTGGAAAACATTACCGAAGTCATCGACTTCTTCAACGGCAAGTGCGAACTGGAACCTACCATTGTCAACACCCGTGAAGAGTTTTACCGGAATCAGTCGAACTTTCCTTTCGATTTTGCCGATGTCAAAGGGCAGGAAAATGTAAAGCGTGCACTGGAAGTGGCAGCGGCAGGCGGACACAACCTCATCATGGTAGGCGCGCCCGGAAGCGGCAAGTCGATGATGGCGAAATGCCTGCCCAGCATCCTGCCTCCGCTTTCGCTTGCCGAGAGTCTGGAGACTACCAAGATACATTCAGTAGCCGGCAAACTGGGCAAAGACTCTTCGCTCATCGCCGTACGCCCTTTCCGAAGCCCGCATCACACCATTTCGCAAGTGGCGATGGTAGGCGGAGGCACCAATCCCCAGCCGGGAGAAATCAGCCTGGCACATAACGGCGTGCTCTTCCTCGACGAGCTTCCTGAGTTCAACCGGAGCGTGCTCGAAGTCCTCCGCCAGCCGCTGGAAGACCGCCACATCACCATCTCGCGTGCCAAATATACTTTAGACTACCCTGCCAGCTTCACGCTGATAGCCTCGATGAACCCCTGTCCCTGCGGCTACTACAATCATCCCACACGGCATTGTGTTTGCACACCCGGACAGGTGCAGAAGTACCTGAACCGCATCTCCGGTCCGTTGCTCGACCGCATTGACATCCAAGTGGAAATCGTACCTGTACCTTTCGAGAAACTTGCCGAGAAGGAGAAAGGCGAGCCCAGTGCCGCTATCCGCGAGCGGGTGATACGTGCCCGCCAGATACAAGCCAAGCGTTTCGCCGGACTTCCGGGCATTCACTGCAACGCGCAGATGACTTCACGCCTGCTTCATCAGTATGCCCAGCCCGATGCACACGGCATGAACCTCCTGCGCACCGCCATGGAACGCTTCAACCTTTCCGCCCGTGCCTACGACCGCATCCTGAAGGTATCGCGCACCATTGCCGACCTCGACGGAAGCGAAGCCATCCTTCCCCAACACCTTGCCGAAGCTATCAGCTACCGCAACCTGGACCGCGAGAACTGGGCAGGATAGTTTTGCATGAAGCATACCCTACCTAGTTGCTTCTCCTTTATATATAAATCCAGTCAGGATATTGGCTGCATGACCGACCGAAGCTAAGTGCATCGCCTGCAAGATTAATAATCTTACAGCGATAAGATTAATAATCTTCCACGTGTAAGTTACTATGTTTGCCAACATTGACAGCGGTTAATCCGCCCAAAGAATAAA
>UQVZ01000012.1 GCA_900544675.1 uncultured Bacteroides sp. | reverse complement strand
GGTATTTGTTGCCGATACGTGCCAGGTTCATCGCTTCTTTCTGTGCGTCGCGGAACTTGAACACATCGAGCAGTTTCTCTACTTGCGCCTTGACATCGGCAAACTCCTGCAGGGTAGCCTTGTCGTAGTCGTTCAGTTCGCCGCATACGGGCACTTTCCCTTCGAAATACTTGTGGGTCAGAACAAGGGCACGGTTGACGAAATTGCCATATACGGCAACCAGCTCATTGTTATTGCGTGCCTGGAAATCCTTCCAGGTAAAGTCGTTGTCCTTGGTCTCCGGAGCGTTGGCAGTCAATACGTAGCGCAATACGTCTTGCTTGCCGGGGAAGTCTTGCAGGTATTCGTGAAGCCATACAGCCCAGTTGCGCGAAGTGGAAATCTTGTCGCCTTCCAGATTCAGGAATTCGTTTGCCGGTACATTGTCGGGCAGGATATAGCTGCCTTCCGCTTTCAGCATCGCGGGGAACACGATGCAATGGAATACGATATTGTCTTTCCCGATGAAATGGATAAGACGTGTTTCGGGGTCTTTCCACCATTTCTCCCACGAATCGGGCAACAGCTCTTTGGTGTTCGAGATGTAACCGATAGGCGCGTCAAACCATACGTAAAGCACTTTGCCTTCGGCTCCTTCCACCGGTACCGGAATACCCCAGTCGAGGTCACGGCTTACGGCACGCGGCTGAAGTCCCATGTCGAGCCACGACTTGCACTGGCCGTACACGTTGGGGCGCCATTCCTTGTGGTCTTCCAGAATCCATTTGCGCAACCACGCCTCGTGCTTGTCGAGCGGCAGATACCAGTGCTTGGTCTCCTTCATCACCGGCTGGCTCCCGCTGATGGCGCTCTTCGGGTTAATCAGTTCAGTAGGCGAAAGGGTAGAACCGCATTTCTCACACTGGTCGCCGTAAGCACCCTGCGCGTGGCAATGCGGACATTCGCCCGTGATGTAGCGGTCGGCAAGGAAGGTCTTTGCTTCTTCGTCGTAATATTGCATCGAAGTCTTCTCGATGAACTCACCCTTGTCGTAGAGGGTACGGAAAAACTGCGATGCCGTGTCGTGATGCACTTTCGAGGTGGTACGTCCGTATACATCGAACGAGATGCCGAACTCCTTGAACGAATCCTTGATGAGTTTGTGATAATGGTCCACGATAGCCTGGGGCGACACGCCTTCTTTCTTGGCGCGGATGGTGATGGGCACACCGTGCTCGTCCGAACCTCCGATGAACAACACTTCTTCTTTCTTCAGGCGCAGGTAGCGCACGTAGATATCGGCAGGCACATACACGCCGGCAAGGTGTCCGATATGCACCGGTCCGTTGGCGTAAGGCAGAGCCGAGGTAACGGTAGTCCGTTTGAATTTCTTTTCCATATAGCGTATGTTTTTTCTTTTGATACCAATAACGTTTGCAAAGATACGGTTTTTGAGTGAAGAATGAAGAATGAAGAATGAAGAATCTTCTTGAATGAAGAATTACGCTTGCATCTGTTTCTTCTTTTCCCTAAATTTGCAGAAACCAAAACCTTATAGGCTTATGAAATTGATGATATTCTTGTTACTGATTGCCCTGACCGCCTGCCAAAGCCGTCAAGGACAAAAACAAGCATTTACAAATACCAAGCTGATTGATACGGCATGGGTCGGGGCAGACGGGAAAGAACCGGTAATCATCGAATCTCTTCCCGGCATCAACACGCCTGTCGTAATGAACGGAGACACGATTTATACGAATGTGGATACACCGCCTGTGTTTTCTGCCGGAGACCTGGAAGACTATGTGTGCAAAGCCGTAAAAGATGTTCACATCGGCGAAGCCATCCCTGTCGTCACGTTCGTCGTGAACAAGGCGGGTTATCCTTGTTACGTCGCCATCAGAAGGTCGGCAAAGGTATTCATCCCTGACAGCCTGATTGCCCGGAAAATGGATTCCATCGTTTGCGAAGTGGTCCGCAACCTGCCCTACTTCATCCCCGCCGCCCTCAAAGGGAAACCAGTCAATTATGGTATGGTGGTGGCGGTGAGGTTTAAATAAAGCATATCGGTTGCCGATTGAAAAAAGACGAGGGATGAAACCCCGCAGACTTTTCATCTCTCATCGATTTGTATATTGTTATTATAGGAAAACAAAATTGGTTTGCAAAAAATTGTAGAGACGCAAGGCTAACCATACCAATAAAAACTATCCGTGAATACATCCGGAAATGCAAAAACTTACGTCTCTACGAGAACAAGACAAGTGATTTTCGCCATCCATTTTGATTGACTATATATAACATTTACTTCCTCACTCCTGATAAAGTAGGACTGTTGTCTTAACAGGCAAGGACTACAGTCCTACCCTACTGGGACTGCAGTCCTTGCAAGAAAGGATTTTAAGAGGACTGAGACGTATCGGACGGAGCAAGTTTTTATGTTATCAGATAGAGTCAATAGTGATTGATTTTCTTCTCGCCTTGCTTGTGATTGCTACCGGAGAAATTAGTCCTTTCACAAAAATAGCATATAAAATATCCATTGATTTCTTAGAAACGATTCATGCACCTATACTTACAGACCCATATAGCTAATCACTTGTTAAAGAAACACAAAAATCAAATCCTGTAAGGTTACAACTTACGGTTCATTTCCCTACCTTTGTACCCGGATTTAGAAAGAATCCTTGTTTTAATATGACTCAGAAGAAAACCTACATCGTCCGTTTCAGTAACAAAATCCATGATTTCCATGCATGGGGAGCAGCCGCTTTGATTTAAAGGCATCCCTCCAGGAAATTTCGAGAGACTTCAAAAATTCTTTCTATCACTAAAAAACATTTTTACATTTATGAGCAAAAGCTTTAGGCTCATGGCACTCGGTCTGACGGTGCTATGCAGCCCGTATCTGTATGCCCAGCCGCGCGTGATGGGCATCGATGAACTGTTCCGCCTTGCCGATGCGAACAGTACAAGCATACAGGCGTATGCGACAGGAAAAGAAGCTGCCGCCGAAGCGCTGAAGGCGGCAAAAGCGCAACGTCTGCCTGACATCAGCGCCTCGCTTTCGGGCAGCTATTGGGGCGACGGGAAGCTGTGGAACCGCGATTTTGGCAATGCCACCCACATTGACATGCCCCACTGGGGGAACAATTTCGCCCTCGAAGCCCAACAGGTTATCTATGCCGGAGGGGCGGTGAACAGCGGTATCGAGCTGGCAAGGCTTGATAAGCAAAAGGCGGAACTGGACTGGGAGAAGAACCGGCAGGATGTCCGCTTCCAGCTCGTGGGATATTACCTCGACTTGTACAAGCTGAACAACCAGGCGCAGGTGCTGGAAAAAAACCTCGCCCTCGCCCTGCAGGTGATAGCCGACATGCAGGCACGCCGCGAGCAGGGAACGGCATTGCAGAACGACATCACCCGTTACGAATTTCAGAAAGAGAACCTGAAACTGCAACTGGCAAAGGTGCGAGACGCATGCAAGATAGTCAACCACCGGCTGGCGACAACGCTACATTTGTCCGAAGAAACGACGATTGTGCCCGATAGCACTTTGCTGGAAGCGGAAGTACAGGCTCTGACCGAACACGACTGGCAGGAACTGGCTTCGCAAACCAACCTCGACCTGCAACAAGCGGAGACCGGCATCGAAGTGAACCAGCAATTAGTGAAACGCGAACGCTCAGAACGATTACCCAAGGTATCGCTCGTTGCCGCCGAACACCTGGACGGTCCAATCACCATCGAAGTGCCGGTACTGGATAATAACTTCAACTATTGGTACGTGGGTGTGAGTGTCAGCTACAACCTCTCGTCGCTCTTCAAGAATACCCGCAAGCTGAAACAAGCACGGCTGAACGTGCGTCGGGCGCAAGAGACACGCCGGCTGACACAAGAACAAGTAGAGAACGCCGTGCAGGCAAGTTATACCGATTTCCTGACCGCCTTTACCGAACTGCGGACGCAAGAGAAAAACGTGCAGCTTGCCAACGAAAACTACAGTGTGACCAGCAACCGTTACCGCAACGAACTGGCATTGCTGACCGACATGCTGGATGCCGGCAACACCAAGCTGAGTGCCGACCTGGCGCTGGTGAATGCCCGTATCGACCTGATTTTCCATTATTATCAGATGAAATACGTAACACATACTTTATAATTATAGTAGTTAAGGAGTTAAGAAGTTAAGGAGTTAAGTCAATACTTTGTTAAAAGGAGTGGACGTAATCTTTGATTCTACTCTTAACTTCTTAACTCCTTAACTTCTTAACTACTTAATAAAGTATTGACTTAACTCCTTAACTTCTTAACTACTTAACTACCAAAGATTACAATTATGCTTTCCAGAAAAACTAAAAAACTGATTTACAACACGGTCATCATTGCTTTGCTGGCAATCGGACTGATTTATGTTTGCTCACGTTTCATCCATCCGGGAGTGGAATATACCGACAATGCGCAGGTGCGCCAGCACATCACGCCGGTCAACACCCGTGTGCAAGGCTTCATCAAGAAAATCTATTTCGAAGAATACCAACCGGTACACAAAGGCGATACCCTGCTCTTGATAGAAGATACCGAGTTCCGCTTGCGACTGGCTCAGGCGGAAGCCGACCTTGCCAATGCACTTTCGGGACGCCGTGCTACATCGACCGGCATTGCCACCACGCAGAACAACCTGCGGGTGAGTGACGCAGGAATCGAGGAAGTACGGGTACAGATGGAGAACGCCGAACGCGAATGGCACCGCTACGAGAAACTTCTGAAACAGGATGCCGTCACTCCCCAGCAATACGACCAGGTGCATACGGCATACGAAGCCATCAAGGCACGTTACGAACAGCTCTTGCGTGCCAAGCATTCTACAGCCCTTGCCAAAGACGAACAGACCTACAGGCTGGAGCAGAACGAAGCCGGTATCCGTCTGGCAGAAGCGGCCGTAGACCTGGCAAGGCTGAACCTGTCGTACACCGTGATTGTGGCTACGTGCGACGGTGTAACCGGACGTAAGGACATTCACGAAGGCCAACTGGTGCAACCCGGACAAACGATGGTGGACATCGTAGACGGCAACGACCTATGGGTCATCGCCAACTACCGCGAGACCCAGCTTCCACATATCCACGAAGGGGCAAAAGCGACCCTTACCGCTGATGCCGTTCCGGGCGTAACCTATACCGGTATAGTGGAATCCATCTCAGACGCCACGGGAGCTTCCTTCTCGTTGATTCCGCAAGACAACGCCACGGGAAACTTCGTAAAGGTAGAACAACGTGTGCCCGTCCGTATCAGCCTGAAGGGTAACGATGCGGAGAAGCTGAAGCACCTGCGTGCCGGATTCAATGTAGAATGTAAAGTGAAACATTGAGATGGGAGCGCCTGTACTGAACGGACCGTTCGTAATGCCGATGGTCCGCGGCTTTGTGCCCCGTCCGATACAGCCGTGGCTCTATGTCTGTATGGCGGTCTCCTTCCAGCTTTCGGGCGGGCTTTATCTGGGCACGCTGGCGGAGATGATGGGCGAAACCACCCTGATGCGCGAAGACCTGCTGATGTGTCTTTATGCCAACCTGGCGGGGATGGCCATCTATTTCCCTCTGTTGTTCCGGATGAAGTTCCGTTTCACCAACAAGACCCTGCTGTCAGCGGCGGCCACAGGCGTCATGCTCTGCAATCTGGCGGCACCCCACATCACCTTCCTGCCTTTGCTTTGGACGGTCTGTTTCGTGGAAGGCATCTGCAAGATACAGGGCACCTTCGAGTGTATGTCGAATATTCAGCTTTGGATGACGCCGAAGCGCGACTTCACCGTCTTCTTCCCCTTGCTCCACATCGTGATATTGGGCAGCATGCAGGTGGCAGACCTTACCGCTACCTACCTGATGTACTATTTTCACTGGACGTATATGCACTTCTTCATGGCAGGGGTGATGATGATCGACCTGCTCATCCTTACCGTCTGCACCCGGCATTTCCGCATCGTGAAGAAGTTTCCCCTGTTCGGCATCGACTGGCTGGGCGGAGGACTTTGGGCGTTGCTCTTGCTGGAGACGGCTTATTTCTTCTGTTACGGAGACTGGTACGACTGGTGGAACAGCCCGGTCATCCGTATCTTGGCTGTACTGATTGTGCTGACCTTGCTTGTGTGCATCGGACGGATGCGCCACGTGCGCCATCCTTTCCTGGAACCGAAGATGTGGACCTATCAGCATCTTCTTCCGGCACTGATACTGATTACGCTGGTCGAGGCGTTTCTTGCCACCGAACATGTGCTGGAAGAAGTGTTCTACGAGGAAGTGATGGACTATCCGGCTATGGTGAGCGTACAGTTCGACTGGCTGGCACTGGCAGGCATCCTGGCAGGCTGCCTTTTCGCTTACTGGTGGATGCACGTGAAGCGTCTCAGCTATCTGCGTCTGATTACGGTAGGAATCGCCGTGCTGGCATGCTACCTTATGGGATTCTATTTCACGCTTTCGGCGGAAATCCATATCTCGCAACTCTACCTGCCTGTAGCGTGCCGCGGCTTTGCCTACGCCGTGCTGAGCGCGACGTTTATGGTCTGTCTGGAGGAGATTATGACCTTCCAGCACTTTTTTCAGGCATTGAGCGTGTTCAACATGCTGCACATGGTGGTGGGCGGAGTCATGGGAAGTGCCGTTTATGCACAAGGCTTGCGCTATTACATTGCCGACAACATGGCTCGCTATGGTGCGGCGATAGACAACGTGACGTTCAGTGCTTCCCCCTTTGCCCTGGGCGAATACATGGAAGGATTTGTCTCGCAGATGATGGAAGTCAGCATCAAGCAGATTTACGGCTGGGTGGTTTACGCCTGCCTCCTGCTTTTCCTGCTCTTCCTGTTCTACGACGCTCCCATCCGCCGCGAACTGAAACAGATGCCCGGCTGGCGTGCCCTGCGCCGCGAAGCGGAAAAGGCGTTCAAATCAAGAAAGGAATAACGAAGCAGCCAGCGGGCAAAAACGGACAACCGATTGCCCGGAAAACGTCACGAATATAGGCATCTTGAAGCACACAGCAGTAGTTTCAGGCTGTTTCTTATAAGTGAAACACTTGTTTCTTATAGGTAAAACAACAGTTTCAGCTAGGTGAAACACTTGTTTCACTTATATGAAACTACTTGAAACTATTGGTTACATCAAGACAGGAATTATATGAAGTGATGGAAGTATCCATAATCGAAGGTCGTTTGAAAATAAGAGAAGGTGTGTCTGGATACTTGCAGGCACACCTTCTTCCGTATAATTAAAGAATAGCATATCGATTACAGATGCGGTTGAAGCACTTTGGCAGCTTCTTCCCCCATTGCTTTATAGCCTGCCGCATTGGGATGCAGCCGGTCGAACTGGTAATCGGAACGGATTTGTGTAGGATTGGCAGGGTCGCACAATACTTTATCGAAGTCGATGACTGCATCAAATTTACCGCACGTACGAATCCATTCGTTCACCGTCTGGCGGGCTGCTTCATGAAAATAAGACCAGTAATCGGTGTTGCCAATTGGCGTAATCGTTCCGCCATACACTTTCAGTCCTTTCTCACGTGCTTTTTGGATAAATGTTTCGTAAGCTTCGATAAGCTGTTGCGCCGTTTGTTCGGAGGCTTTACTTCCGCCTATATCGTTGACGCCTTCGAAAATAAGGATGCCGGTCAGTCCTCTTTGTCCCAGGATGTCACGGTCAAAACGCTTGACGGCAGGTTCGCTCAGCCCTCCTCTTAATACGCAGTTGCCGCCAATTCCTAAATTCAGAATCCCTACCTTACCGTCTAAAGCTTCGGCACATACATCAGTCCAGCGGTTTTGTTTGTCTGTTGTCGTTCCGCGTCCGTCAGTAATGGAATTACCTAAAACAGCAATACAAGGTTGGTTGGAAGCCATTACATCAATGGCAGAGATGCTGTACCAATGCGCTAATTGTTCGGCTACAACAAATTCTTTTTTAGGGTTCGACTTGCCTTCCATAATATAGGAAGTAGTACGCGAGCCACGGTGTGAGGTGGCATTCTTAGGAGTTTCCCCGTAGTGGATGGTAATGGAAAGCAATTGTAAAGGTTTTAAGTCGTATTCCAGTGCATCACTGAATACTGCCTTTCCACTTTCAATCGTAGCCTCTTTTTTGCCATCGAACTTCAGGTATTTGGCAGTTTTAGGATTGATATTTTTGCCATCGAGTGCGTCCGCAATATAAACCGACTGGATTTCTATCGGCTGGTTGCTTAGCTCGTTGGATAATTGCACGCGGAGTTTCTTGCCTCCTACTGATACATGTACAATCTGACGGACCGAATTGCCGGTTAAAGTCGTTTCTTTTGGCATATCACCTGCTCCTGTCCATTCGGGAGCGGCTGCCCACGTACCTGTCCAATTCTCTGCCGATGCCGTAAAGGCAGCTATCAGGCAACATAGTAATGTAAAAATCTTTTTCATGTTGTGCCTATTTTGATTTTAGGGTATGCTTACACAGCTGTTCGTCTGCGAATTTGCTTGCAAGATACGGAAGAAATGGCGGATTCACAACGATGAATAAATTTATTTTGTATGCATGCCTGCAATAAGCCCCTGACAAAGGGGCTTTATAGAATTATTTCACAAGGGGCTCGATGGGAGTACCGATACAGCCGTTAGGCATCTGGATGCGGAGCAATGCACAGACGGTAGCGGCAATGTCCGTCATACGGACAGGCTTGAACGTGTTACCCGGCTCGATGTGCCAGCCCATGAAGAGCAAAGGAATATGGGCATCGTAAGGGTTCCATACGCCATGATCGGTACCGCCTACTTTGTCGGGACGGTCGATACTGTAATATCCGGGCTGCATGATAAGCTGGATGTCCCCACTGCGCAGGCGGTTGTATCCGTTGATGGCACGTTCGCGCACGTCGGCAGGCAGGGTGGCATTGCTCAGGTTTTCCATATCCACTACATAAGCAAACAGCTTATAGCCTTCCAGAAAATCAACGGCACAGGTCTTTACGGCACGAAAATCAATGCCAGCCTGACGGATGGAGGCTTTATCGAAGAACACCTGATAATTGATGATGTCTTTCACCAGTGGTTGGGCAGACGGGAACTGTTTGCCCAGGAAGGCATTGAGCGAATCCTTGACCGTACCTGCATACCAACCGTCGGCTGGAATACCGTGGTCCTGCATCAAGCGATAATTATGGGCAGCAGCATGGTCGGCTGTAAGGAATACAAGGTAGTTGCCTTTGCCTACTGTTTCATCTAAAGTGCGGAAGAAATCGGCGAGGTCTCGGTCAAGACGCAGGTAAGTGTCTTCTGTCTCAATGGCGTAAGTTCCGAACTGGTGTCCTACATAATCGGTAGACGAAAGACTGACGGTGAGCATATCGGTTTCGGTTCCCTGCCCCAGCCGTTCGCCCTTCAGGGCAGCTTTGGCTAACTCCAGCGTGAGAGAGTTTCCATACGGGGTAGTACGGATAACGGTATAGCCTTTTTGTTTAAACAAATCTGCCGTAGGAACAGGCAATGTAGGGGCTTCACCTTCGACAAGCGGCAATTCATACATTGTGCTGTCTGCTGTACTTTCAGTATAAGTCTCGATGGGATAAAGTGTATTCCAGTCTTGCAAGAGATATTTGCGTGCCAGGTCCTGACGATTGAAATCATTCAGCCATTGGGGAAGCGACTGGCGGTAATACGTGCTGGTAATGAAGCGTCCGGTTTTATCATCGAACCAATAAGCTGCATCGGGGGTGTGTCCGGCAGGGAGAATCGAAGCACGGTCTTTGAGTGCTACGCCGATGACTTTCGAACGGAAGTTGGTAGCAAGCTTCAATTCATCGCCCATGGTAGTGACCAACAGGTTACGGGGAGACATTTCTCCGGCAGGACTATCACTGCCTACCCCTTTTACGGTGTGGTCATCGGTGCAGTATACTTGCTCACCGTCCTTGTAGAAATTATTTCCGGCAATGCCGTGGATGGAGGGAACCGAGCCGGTATAGATAGATGAATGTCCGATAGCGGTTACGGTAGGGATGTAGTTCAAATGTGTATTATCACAACTGAATCCTTCGTTCATCAAGCGTCGGAAACCTCCTTCGCCGAATCGGGAAGAAAACCGATACAGGTAATCCCATCGCATTTGGTCGACCACGATACCTACAACAAGCCGGGGACGTTCTACTAATTGGCGGGAATTGTTTTGTGCCCGCAAACCAAAGCTACAGCATACGAGCAATAACAGGGCAATGAAGCTCTTTTTCATAATCTTTTTACCTTTATAAATTTGCTTACAAAGGTGAGCGTTTCGTGTTACAAGGTCGTGAAACAAGTGTTACAATCGCGTGAAGACACGCCTTCTTTCAGCCTTTCCGTTGCACGATGCGTGCGCCTGCCGGTACGCTTTCGGTCACCCAGATATTGCCTCCGATGGTGGCTCCACGTCCTATTGTGATGCGTCCCAAGATGGTAGCGTTGGAGTAGACAATCACATCATCTTCCAGAATAGGATGACGGGGAATGCCTTTGATGGGGTTGCCTTGCTCGTCGAGTGGGAAACTCTTGGCTCCCAGGGTAACGCCCTGGTATAGCTTGACATGGTTCCCGATGATACAGGTCGCTCCGATAACCACGCCTGTGCCGTGGTCGATGGTGAAGTGGTCGCCTATCTTGGCTCCGGGATGGATGTCGATACCCGTTTCCGAATGTGCCATCTCGGTGATGATGCGCGGGATGAGCGGGACATTCAGGGTATAAAGTTCGTGCGCGATGCGGTAATTGGTGATGGCACGGATAATGGGATAACAGCAGATGATTTCACCGAAGCAGGTGGCGGCAGGGTCTCCGTAGTAAGCGGCTTCCACATCAGTGGCAAGGATATGGCGGATATGCGGCAGGCGGCTGATGAATTGCGCGGCGATGTTGGCAGCCGTAGCCCGGCACAGAGAGTCTTCGGGTGACTCCTCGGAAAGCTTGTTCTCGATGCCAAAGCACAATCCGGCTTCCACCTGTGCGGTGAGCAGACGGAAGAGTTCTTCCACATTCACGCCGATGTGGTAATTGAGGGTACGCCGATGGATGGTGGAATTGCCGAAATAACCGGGGAAAAGAATCTCGCGTGCCAGTTCCACGATGCGCCGGAGCGACTTGGCGGAAGGCAGCGGTTCGCCGTCCTTATATTGATGGAACAGCCCTTCGTATGATTCAGGAGCCGACAATTCGCTGACAGCTTTATTCAGAATAGGGGTATAGTCGGGTGTCATATCGTTCGTATTTTTGATGGTTTGTTGGCAAATGTACGAATTTTTTTTAGAAGTTATAGCAGAGTAGTTAAGGAGTTAAAGAAGTTATCACTTTGCTTCGCTTCGTTAGGAGTTAAAGCCAATAGTTTGGTTGCTGAAGTAGAAGTATTGGCTTAACTAATAGAATTGAGGAATACTTATCGACAAAAGTTGGTTACTGAAGTAGAAGTATTGGCTTAACTTCTTAACTACTTAATTACTTAACTACTCTACTATAACTTCTTTAACTTCTCTAACTTCTTTAACTCCTTTCAATAATGATTCCTCCTCCCAACACCCTATCGCCCCGATAGAATACGGCGGCTTGTCCGGGAGCGATGGAGGCTAACGGCTCGTGCAACCGGACCTGCAGGTGCTTGTCGGCGGTAAGGGCGACCGAGCAACGGTTGGCTTGCTTACGGTAGCGTATCTTGACGATGATTTCATCGGTGCTTCCGATAACTTCGTCGGGGCAGACCAGGTGCCAGTGCGAAAGTGTCATGCTGGTGTGTTCCAGCGCGCGGATATTGTCGGTGATGATGACCGCGTTGGTTTCGGGAACGGTTTCCTTGACAAACAGCGCCTTGTTCCGGTAAATGCCCAGCCCCCGGCGTTGTCCGACGGTATAGAACGGATATCCTTCGTGCTTTCCTATGGGTGTGCCGGCTTCGTCATAGAAAATGCCGGGAGTAATGCTTCCGGCTTCGGTATGTCGGCGCAGAAAGCTGCGGTAGTCTCCGGGGCAGAAACATACGCCCAGGCTGTCCCGCTTGCCGGCTATTTTCAGGAATCCCCGTTCGGCTGCCAATCGGCGTACCTCTTTTTTCGTAAGGTTTCCCAAGGGCAGAAGCATCCGGCAGAGGATGTCTTGCGGAAGTCCCCATAAGAAGAACGACTGGTCTTTGTCGGGGTCGGAACCTGCGGTGATGTGCCACCGGTTGTTGTACAGGCTTTTTTGTACATAGTGTCCGGTGGCGATGTGGTAAATGCCTTTTTCGTCCGCTATACGTTGCAGGAGCGGCCATTTCAGCAGGTTGTTGCAGAGCGTGCAGGGTACGGGGGTGTGTCCCTTCAGGTATTCGTCGATGAAATAAGTGATGATTTTCCGGCTGAAAGTCTCTCGCGCGTCATAAATAAGGTGGGGGATGTGCAACCGCTCGCAAAGTCCGGCGGCATCGTCGAGATACTCGGTATTCTCTTCTTTTTCATAAAAACGGAATGTAATGCCGGTCACTTCGTATCCGGCATCCTGCAGGATGATGGCGGCTACCGAACTGTCTGTTCCGCCGCTCATGCCTAATAACACGCGCTTGTTTTTTTCCACTGTCATAACGTACGGGCATAAAAAAAGGAGTACCGCTGTACTCCAACCTTTGTTAACCTTAAATCTAATACTATGAAAAACACGTTGCAAAGGTACGGACTTTTCCGAAACTTGCAAGAGTATGCACGTAAAATAATATGTTTTATAACACAGTTTAAGAATCCGGGCTTATCTTATACGTTCGTTAACAAAAATTCTTATGACACTAAATTGTGTTTTTGTTTCTTTTACCGAAGCTGGAAGCGTTCTTGCACGATGAATCCTGCCTTTTTCTTTGGCGGCTATTTCCTTTTTCGTTATTTTTGTAGCCTTATCAAAAACGAGAATTATGGAAAATAAACTGTTTATCTACAATACGTTGACCCGCAAGAAGGAACTGTTTGTTCCTTTGCACGCTCCTCACGTAGGAATGTATGTATGCGGTCCTACCGTTTACGGCGATGCTCATTTGGGGCATGCCCGTCCTGCCATCACGTTCGATATTCTGTTCCGTTACCTGAAACACCTGGGTTACAAGGTGCGTTATGTGCGCAACATTACCGATGTGGGACATTTGGAACACGATGCCGACGATGGCGAAGACAAGATAGCCAAGAAGGCACGGCTGGAACAGCTGGAGCCGATGGAAGTGGTCCAGTATTACCTTATCCGTTATCATAAGGCGATGGAGGATTTGAATGTGCTTCCGCCCAGCATCGAGCCGCACGCTTCGGGACATATCATCGAGCAAATCAAGCTGGTGGAAGAGATTCTGAAGAACGGTTATGCCTATGAGAGCCAAGGCTCGGTTTATTTCGATGTAGCCAAGTATAACAAAGACCACCATTACGGCGTGCTTTCGGGACGTAATCTGGACGATGTGCTCAATACGACCCGTGAGCTGGACGGCCAGGAAGAAAAGCGTAATCCCGCAGACTTCGCCTTGTGGAAATGTGCGCAGCCCGAACATATCATGCGTTGGCCTTCGCCTTGGAGCAACGGTTTCCCCGGCTGGCATTGCGAATGTACAGCCATGGGACGGAAGTATTTGGGCGATACGTTTGATATCCACGGAGGCGGAATGGACTTGATATTCCCGCATCACGAATGTGAGATAGCACAGGCTGTGGCTTCCGAAGGCCATCCGATGGTGCGTTACTGGATGCACAACAATATGATTACCATCAACGGACAGAAAATGGGTAAGTCGTTGGGCAATTTCATTACGCTGGAAGAGTTCTTTACCGGCTCGAACCCGTTGCTTACGCAGGCTTACTCGCCGATGACCATCCGTTTCTTCATTCTGCAGGCGCATTATCGCAGTACAGTAGACTTCAGCAACGAAGCCTTGCAGGCTGCCGAGAAGGGACTGGAACGTCTGCTGGAAGGCATCAAGAACCTGGACCGCATCACTCCTTCGGCTACGACATCGGGTATTACTCCTGCCGGACTGCGTGAGAAATGCTACGAGGCGATGGACGATGACCTGAACACACCGATTGTCATTTCTCATTTGTTCGATGCCATCCGTATGATTAATATCGTGCTCGATAAGAAAGCGACCATCAGTGCCGCCGACCTGGAAGAGCTGAAGAGCGTGTTCCATCTGTTCGCTTTTGATATCCTGGGACTGAAAGCCGAAGGCGAGAACAATGCCGCCCGTGAAGAAGCTTTCAGCAAGGTGGTGGATATGCTGCTGGAAGAGCGCATGAAAGCCAAAGCCAATAAGGACTGGGCTACGAGCGACAAAATTCGTGACAGCTTGGCCGCATTGGGCTTCGAGGTGAAAGACACGAAAGACGGATTTACCTGGCGTCTGAACAAGTAAAGTGTACTCTTGCACATATTGGTAGTCTTATATGTGCAAGAGATGCTTCTTGAGTTTGATTTGAAATTACATTTAATCATATAACAATACCAAAATGATAGCCTTATGAAAAAAACACTTTCTTTTTGTTGTTTGTTGCTGTTGCTGCATTGACAGGGTGTCGCAACAACACGAAAATCCAACTACCTGCCATCCGGAATTACGTACAAGATGCCGAAATTCTGAACCAATATGTAGAAACGAATGATGCCACTCACGAGTTTTACATTAACCCCGACAAGAAAACTTCAACGAGGGCGTACATTGAAGGGCAATCGGAAGAACTGAATCAGGTAAACTCCAACAACCTGCATCTATTCAAACAAAGTATGGCACGGGTAAACGCATACGCTACACAAATGGCCGCGAACCGGAGTGTAGATTATATTGTGATGATAACCGAGCGAGAAATCCATATCAACCGCATTAAGCCGGATTCTCCAATCACCCTTGTCAAGCAACTTTCCGGCATTCGTTACCAAGCCCGTATAAAGGCATTGCTTAATCTTGAAAACCAAGTCCAAACGTATGATGTCTATGGAAAACCTTCCGTATGGACTGTTATCGACTTGAATCCCAACACATACAACCACGCCGGGTGGGCATTTCTTGTGACGTGTAAAACAGGAAATCGCTACGACCTGCGCGAAGCCAAGGTGCTGGTATGTGGCATAGGCTACCCTTACAACTCTTGTATCCAATGGAATTGTACAGCTTCATACGGCCACGACACGGAATGGAACTTTACAACCCAATCGTTTAACGATGCCCCAATAGGACAATTAAGCTTTATCGAATGAAAAAGGTATATGTTTTCCTTTTGCTGCTACCTTTCCTGTGTATTTCGTGTGAACGGATGGGTTATTACAATGATGGCGAAATGAGTATCATCACAATGCTGTGCGACCGGGTGTGGGTACAGGAATCACACGACCAAGGTTACACCTATTACCTTTGTTATGATTTTGATCCTGACGGCACTTATACCCAAACCCATATTACTGTCGATTCCGATGGAAAAGAAACCCGGATGGAATGGAAACACGGCTGGTCATTCGGTGACCCGGCTTTCAATACCATCTATTTCTCCGATTACACGGATTATTGGGCCATTAAGAAATTGACCGAAAAAAAACTAGAAGTATACGAAAGAAGAGGTCAGATGGGCGAACCTGGTTATACTTCTGAGTACCTTGAGTTTGATGCCAGCGACAAGCTTCCGTAACATTTCTGTTGAATTGTTTATTGGCATAAGTGGCAAGAGCGTTTATATACCAGTTCTTGCTACTTATGCCTTTATCTCTATATACAGGGGCTATTATTTTTCTACAATCGAAGTCAACGGATGGCGGTTGCCTTTGATGTCGGTCAGGAAGGCTTTTGCCGAACCGAAGTTAAGGTACATGTCCAGACGAACGGGCAAGTGGTTCAGGTCATCGGTGACGAAGAAGGTGATGACCTCTTTCTCCTTGTTATTAATATATTCGACCAATGAGAATACCAGGCAACGGTAAGTCACACCGTTTTCGGATGTGAAGTTCTCTTTGCCCCGATAGATAAGGGTTTGTTTTTCCACGGCTTTGCCCGTAGCCATCGAAAAGAGGATTTTCATGCCTACTTTATAGTCGGTAGGGTCGTAGGAGCGTGCCTGAAGCAGGATGCTCAGCATGTCGTAGACACATACGTCCATTTCGTCGTGCTTCTTGGTGGTATTGCCTCTTAAAGTGCGTTGCTGGTCGACGATGCATTTCCCGTCTTTATAGCTGAATTCCACTTCGTCTACGGTATATCGTTTGCCTTCTTCGGCACCTTTACGGAAATAGAGCGGTTCCAGTTGCTGGCTGGTGATGCAGGTCAGTGTGTCGCGCATCTTGAACCATCGGTCGAACCGTTTGTTCGTATAAGAGTTCAGGTCGGTGCGCAAGCAAGGTTCTCCCTTGTAGCTGGATTCGTTTACGGTCATTTTCGCCCATCCTACGTTGAACCAGATGAATTTCCAGTTGAACTTCAGCTCATAGCTCAACGACTCTCCGGGCTTGATGGCGTTGTTTACGGCACCGCATTGGGCTTTCATTGCCACGCTTGCTATTAGCAGGCAGAGGCAGAGTACAGCTTTCTTTATCATTCTCTTCCTAATTTTTTGGCTCTTTCTTTATTTCGGTCTTTGATTTTCTTGGTCTCGTCCGGTTTCTGCTTCTTGATTTCATTCGGCTTTTGCTTGTCGAGCTGAATAGCATGGATGTCCCAGGTTTCTTCAAACTCGAAATTCGCTTTCATTTCCCATGTCTTCGGGAAGTAGAATACTTCCTCGGGTTGGAGTTTCTCGTCGTAATTGCCTGTATCCCATTTCCCGTTGTTGTTCGTATCATTGAACAGGCGGAGGTAATACTTCGTGCCGGGCTGCAGGAAATAGAAATCGCAGGTGTTGTTCTCTGCCACGGGTTGTTGGCGGATGGCGGCATCGTTGTTGTTCAAGAGCTGCACAATGGCGTGCGGACCTGCCCCCACGATGTTGAGGTAAAGCGTTCCGTAGGCATCCGTAGTCTTCACTTTCAGCTTGTTTTCCACCTTGTCGGTGTAAAGTCCGTAAATGCCTTTGAATCCGAGCGAATCTATCGTGAGCTGGTATTCCTGTCCGGGTTGCCAGTTGGCAAGAATTTCATACCGGCGCGGCACGATGGTGTCTGCCATGAAAATGAACGGGGTGTCTTGCCATACCGAGTCTACCATGGTTTGCATGTGGATGGCGGCGGTATCGATGCTTTCTATCGGTTCCTCGAAACTTATAATAACGTTCCGGTTGATGTCCAGTTCGGAAGGAGCGTCTACTTTCATGGTCAGGAACGTAGGTTTCACCGCGATGGTATCTCCTTTCTTTTCCTGTTTCTTGCGCTCTTTTTCGGCTTTCTCTTCAGCTTCCTTTTTCATGGCAAGACGCCGTTCTCGCGGAATCTTGTTGACCATGCGCAGGGTGTCGGTCGTAGGTACGAGCTGTCCGAGCGTATCGGTTTCCAGGTATTTCAACTCGATGGTCAGGGTATCACGTTCGCATAGCGTGGTGTCCTTTATCCAGTAGGTAATGCTGTCCTTGCGCAGGTTGGATTCCACTATCAGTTGCTTTTCGTCGAAATCCAGTCCTCTCAAAGTGGGGAGGGTATCGGCTTTCGCGCTGAAGTAGAGCGAGAACTTCTTCGTATCGGGACGCTCGTTTTTGGCAAGGTATTGCATGGAGCTTTCCTGCTTGAAGGCACGCAGCATGATGTCATCGGGCATGAACCGGGTATAATGTATGTCGTAAATGGTATCGATATGGGTTGTATCGATTTCGTTCCATACGGTGTCGTGGCGCAGGGCGGGTGCCATGCTGGGGATGATTAACGAGTCCGACCATGCCACGGTCTCTGTCTTCGAGTCGTACAGGTAGTTCTGGTTTCCGTCCTGTAAGGCATAGATGCGGTATTTGCCGGGTGCGACGCCCCGGATAGTAAACTGCCCGCGGCTATCCGTGCGCGAGATGCGGTCGAACGGAAGCTTGGTAAAGGCGGTATCGTTCAGATTCTTGTGCAAGCCTACCTGAATGCCTTTGATGGGTTCCAGGTTTTCGGCGTTCAGGACCGTACCCGAAACCGCCATCGTATCGATGTCGGGACCGGTAGAGAAAGCATACGAGAACAATCCCAGCGGATTGCCTTCGTTGTTGTCTACGATAGCGTCGCCGAAGTCAATCGTGTACGTGGTGTTTGCCACCAGCGAGTCGATGAACTTCACCACCACCCGCTTGCCGCTGGTCTTTACTTCGGGTTGTTCGCGTTGCGGAGGTGAGATGATGACCTTTTCCGAAGCGTTCTCCAGGTTGATGTATTCATCGAACTCGATGGATACGTTCTTACGCGTGTTGTTGATGGCGTTCGGTTCCGGCGTGGCACGGATAAACTTGGGCGGATCCTCGTCGTAAGGACCTCCGTCGGGTGTTCCGGTGCTGGCGCAAGCATAGAATCCGATGATAATCAACAGGAGTGCAAGGTATTTGGGTATAGGCTTCATGCGGTATGTTTACGAATTGAGTTTCAACATTTCTTCTATATAATCGCGGTTGTTGCTTAGGCGGGGCACTTTGTGCTGCCCTCCTAATTTGCCTTTTTGCTTTAACCAGTCGTGGAACAGGTTCGGACGTGCCACGATGATTTCCAGCTCCTGCAAGGTAATGTCCTTGTGGCGTTTCGCCTCGTAATCGGAATTGATTTCCTGCAAAGACTGGTCAAGAATGTGGCGGAACTTTTCTATCGAGTCGGGCATAACGCTGAACTCAATCAGCCATTGGTGTCGGCATTTCGCGTTGGCGTCCATAAAGACAGGGGCTGCCGAGTATTCCAGCACCTGGGCACCGGTAGCGGCACACGCCTTTGCCAGTCCTTTTTCGGCATTGTCCACCATCAGCTCTTCGCCGAAAGCATTGATGAAGTGCTTGGTACGTCCCGAGATGATGAACTTGTAAGGGTCTTTCTGGGTGAATTTCACCGTATCGCCCAGGATGTACCGCCATAAGCCGCACGAGGTACTGATGACGATGGCGTAGTTGCGTCCCACTTCGATGCCCGTCAGAGGCACGATGGTAGGGCTCGGGTTGTCTATTTCTTCCAGCGGGATGAACTCGTAGAACACATCGTAGTCTATCATCAGCAACATGGCAGGGTCGCTCAGGTCGCTTTGCAAACCGAAGAACCCTTCGCTGGCATTGTAAGTCTCCATGTAGTGCATCTTGTCGGAAGGGATGAGTTGCTTGTATTGCTCGCGGTAGGGCGTAAAGCAGACTCCCCCGTGGAAAAAGACTTCCAGGTTGGGCCAGACTTCGTTCAGGTATCGGGCACCCGTCTTTTCCAGGATGCGCTTGATAACGGCAAGCATCCACGAAGGCACTCCCGAGAGGTTGGTCACATTCTCATGGATAGTGGTTTCGGCGATGCGTTCCACTTTCTCTTCAAATTCGCTCAGCAGGGCAATTTCCTTGCTGGGCACACGGATGAGGTTTACCAGCGGATTGATGTTCTGTATCAGGATGGCAGACAAGTCTCCTACCAGGCTGTCTTTTACGTTATAATTCGGGCTGTGGCTTCCTCCCAATATCAGTCCTTTGCCTGAAAAGAATTGGCTTTCGGGGTTCGAGCGCAGATACAGGGCTACGGCATCTGTCCCGCCTTTATAATGGATGTGCTTCAATCCGTCCTTGCTGACCGGGATGAATTTGCTCTTGTCGTTGGTGGTGCCCGATGATTTGGCATACCAGATGACCTTCCCGGGCCACAACACATTCTTCTCGCCGTGGCGCATGCGGTCGATGTAGCCTTTGGCATCATCATACATTTGGATGGGCACCCGTTGGAAATCGGTATAAGTATGGATATGGGTATAGTCGTATTTCTTTCCCCATTCCGTCTCGGAAGCGTTTTCGATGAGTTTGCGGAACACTTTCTCCTGGATAGCCTCCGCTTGTGTATTGTAGTAGTCTATTTCCTTTTGGCGGGAAACAAACAGTTTTTCGATTAACTTAGTTGAAACCATTGATTATTTCTTTTACTTACGTTATTCGGCGCTGCAAAGTTAGCCTATTTCTCGTATCTGTTGCGTAATTTTATGTTAGAAAAGACAAATCTACGCTTTTTTCTTATAACTTTACCACATGAAGACAAATTTTGAAGGTTATGAGAATCGGAATTTTAACGGCAGGAGGCGATTGCCCGGGCATCAATGCCACTATCAGAGGGGTTTGCAAGACGGCAATCAATTATTATGGAATGGAAGTGTATGGCATTCATAACGGTTTCAGGGGCCTGTTGGATGACGATGTGGTGCCGCTTACCGAGGCTTCGATGGGCGGTCTGCTTACGCTGGGAGGCACCGTGCTGGGCACTTCGCGCGTGAAGCCTTTCCGCAAGAACGGGACTTTCTCGCTTTCGGACAGCAAGCCCGCGGCTTTGCTGAAGACGATTCAGGAACATGGATTGGATTGCCTGGTATGCATCGGGGGGAACGGCACGCAAACTACTGCCTCCATGCTGGTGGAAGCCGGGGTAAACGTAGTGACGATACCCAAGACCATTGATAATGATGTGTGGGGCACGGACACTTCTTTCGGGTTCGATTCGGCGGTCAGCATCGCCACCGAAGCCATCGACCGCCTGCACTCTACCGCCAGTTCGCACCAGCGTGTGATGGTGATTGAGGTGATGGGGCATAAGGCTGGATGGATTGCCCTTCATTCTGGCATGGCAGGAGGAGGCGACATTATCCTGATTCCTGAACTTCCGTTTAATATCCATAATATAGGTGATGTCATTATTGGCCGCCTGAAGAAAGGGAAGCCTTATTCGATTGTGGTGGTGGCTGAAGGTATTTCCACCATGCATGGGAAAAAGGCTGCCCAGTACATCGCAGAGGAAATCGAGTACGAAACCGGATTCGAGACCCGCGAGACGGTATTGGGATACATCCAGCGCGGAGGAAGCCCTACGGCGTTCGACCGTACGCTTGCCACCCGGATGGGAGGGCATGCCACCGAGCTTATCGCTAAAAAGCAATTCGGAAGAATGGTTGCTCTTCGGGGTTCGGAAATCGTTTCCGTCCCTCTGGCGGAAGTTGCCGGTAAGCTGAAGCTGGTGACTCCCGACAACGATTTGATTGTTCAGGGCAAACGTATGGGAGTCTGTTTCGGTTGATGCAAACAAATACATCGGACAACGGAATTACTTGCGTTGCCCGATGCACTTATCTGCGTTGCCCGATGCACTTATCTGCGTTGCCCGATGCACTTATCTGCATTGCCCGATGCACTTATCTGCGTTGCTCGATGCACTTATCTGCGTTGCCCGATGCACCTATCTGCGTTACGCCATGTTGCTTATTGTGCCAGAGCATCATTGCCTGTTGTGGCATAAAGCCCTATCATTGCACCGGTAAATCCGCCGGCTACATTGGTCGAGAGAATATCGCCCGATACGGTTCCGCCTACCGCTTCGAAGGTCTTTCCATCCGTCGAATAGCTGAAGGTATATTGGTCTTCGACGGCTTTTACCTGCAATTGGATGGGGCGTGTTTCTTCTACCGGGGTGCTTGCCACTACGGTCGAGTTTCCTTTTTCGGTACGTTGCAATACCAGCACGTTTTCTTCTCCCTGTTTGGTCACGCCGAATACATAGTTGAAGTTTTCGCTTTGATAGCATGTGATACCTGCCAGGTCTTTCTCCGAACGTGGTATATAGTTCAGGGTCGTAGTAGCCGTGAAGTTCAGGTGCTGCTGGCGATAGAAGAGGGTGGAAGTAGGTTGTACGGCTTTGATATTGACCTCATACGGAGTGATGGTCAATCCTTCGGGTGAAGTGGAGATGAATTTCTCGCGTGCGCCACGCACACCTACCCAGCGGTAATCCAGCGTATCGGAGGTGAACTTATCGGTATAAGTGAAATTGCCGTTGGGGAAGAAACCGTTTGTACCCGTCTGGTTGGTCACGCCTGCAGGCATTTTCAACTTGGGTTGCAAGGGTTCCATGCCTCCTTCAAATACGGGGAAGGTTCCGGTCCAGTCGACGGGAAGGATGAAGGTTTCGCGTCCCGTGTTCACCTGATTGGCGTGATTGGGGCGGATAGCGAGGAATACACCGTAGTATTTGCCGTCCGGACCTTCTACCAGGTCGGCATGTCCTGCCCAGTCCACTTTATTGGGACGGTCGGCGTTCAAGTGACGTTGGGAGAGGATAGGGTTCTCCGGAGCGGGCTTGAACGGGCCTGTCGGGTTATTGCTGATAAAGATAACCTCACTATGCATGTCTCCTGTTCCGCCTTCGGCACACATCAGGTAATATTTCCCGTCTTTCTTATACAGGTGGGGAGCTTCAATCCAGATGGGTTTCTTCGAGAGGTCTACGCCTCCGTTGACGATGACTTTATCCGAGCCGGGCACTACCTGGTCTTTCTCCACATCGTATTCCCATACCTTGATGACGCGGTGTCCTTCGTACAGGGCTTTCTTTGGGGCATCGTTGTGAACGACATAGGCTTTCCCGTTATCATCGAAGAAGATAGAGGGGTCGATGCCTTCAAAGTTCAGTTTGATAGGGTCGCTCCAGCCTTGCATCGGGTCTTTGGTCTTGACGATGATGTTTCCAAATCCTCCTGCAAATTCGGTGGTAATCATATAGAATGTATCGTTGTTCGGATTATAGCGGATGGTAGGCGCATACACACCGGCACTGATTCCCGTGTCTTCCACCTTCAATTGGGACGGGCGGTCGAGTACGTGTCCGATTTGTTTCCAGTTTACCAGGTCGGTCGAGTGGAAGATAGGCACGCCCGGATTGATGGCAAACGAAGAACATACCAGGTAATAATCGTTTCCTTTTTTACAGATGCTGGGGTCGGGATAACATCCTTGCAGGATGGGTGAATAAAATTCATCGGAAGCAAGCGGGTTTTGCTCGTAGACGGCATCTTGTCCTGTATAAGTGAAATCGGTGAATACGGGAGTGCCCGGAGTAACTTCCATCTGATTGCCGGCACACGAGAATGCGAACAGGCTCAGTGTGCCCCCTAACAATAAATTCAATGTCTTTTTCATGGTTTGTATAATATAATAATGAGTAATGTCAAATCCGGTTAGTGCAAAGATAATCGGTTAGGCCGGTAATCTTTGTTCCGTATGTTTCATATTTTATTCTCTATGTTACATCCTGTACCAATTTAATGCTCGTATGTTCCATTCTGGAGAAAATCTATGATTAGATAGTCGAATTTATTCATATTTTCTTTTAAATTTGTAGGCAAACTTTTAACTAATAACGATATGAAAATACGCGGCTTTCTTTATGCACTGGCAATGTTCAGTTCCTTTATTGGTCCGACTATGGCACAATCGAGTGATAACGGGGATGGCACCTTTACCAATCCGATGTTATGGAGCGATGTGCCCGACCCTGATGTAATCCGGGTAGGTGATGATTTTTATCTGGTGAGCACGACAATGCACCTGATGCCGGGTGCACCGGTCATGCATTCCAAAGATTTGGTAAATTGGGAACCGGTAAGCTATTTGTTCGACCGTCTGACCGATACGCCCAATTATGACTTGAAGGGATGTACCGCTTACGGGAGAGGGCAGTGGGCTACCTCAATCCGTTATCACGACGGTAAGTTTTATGCCTATTTCTCGCCTAACGACAAACCTTTCCGCGGCTATGTGTATACTACTGCCGACCCGCGTGGAGAGTGGAAACTGGTATCGCGTACGCCGCATTTCCACGATGCGTCCTTGTTGTTCGATGACGACGGAAAAGTCTATGTGTTTTATGGTACAGGACAATTGCGCGAGCTGAAGCCCGACCTGACGGATGTGCAACCCGGCGGAGTGGACATGAAAATATTCGAGCGGGACAGCACCGAGACAGGATTGCTGGAAGGAAGCCGCGCTATCAAATACAACGGGAAATATTATTTGCTGATGATTTCATGGCCTAACGGAGGCAAGCGCCGCCAGGTATGTTATCGTGCCGATAAGATAACGGGACCTTACGAGAAGAAAGTGATACTGGAAGCAGACTTCGGAGGATTCCCTTACATCGGTCAAGGATGTATCGTAGACGATGCCAAGGGCAATTGGTATGGCGTGATTTTCCAGGACCGTGGCGGAGTAGGCCGTGTGCTGACGTTGATTCCTTGCCGCTGGGTAGACGGCTGGCCCATACTGGGAGACGCGAACGGACAGGTGCCTGAGGTAATGGAGAAACCCGTTCAGGGCGGTCCTGCCATTCCGCTGGTGATAAGTGACGATTTCGGAGAACCGGAACTGGACATCCATTGGCAATGGAATCATAATCCGGTCGATGAGGCATGGTCGCTCACCGAACGTAGCGGATACCTGCGCCTGAAGACCTCCCGTGTGGTAGAGAACCTGTTTTGGGCACCCAATACCTTGACCCAACGCATGGAAGGACCGCTGTGTACGGGAAGCGTGGCGATGGATATTTCTCAAATGAAAGAAGGGGATGTAGCCGGATTCAGTGCCTTTAACGGGGATGCGGGCGTGCTTTCGGTACGGATGGAGAACGGGAAGAAATACCTCACGATGTCTTCGCAAACGGTTTCCTTGCGCGACTCGGACAAGGCGGTGACCGGTGTGAAGACCGAAGAGAAAGCCCGTGTCGAGCTGGCGCAAGACAAGGTGTACCTGCGCATCGACGGGGATTTCCGTCCGGGTAAGGACATGGCTGCCTTTTATTATAGCCTGAACGGGAAAGAATGGATGAAAATCGGTACCGATTTCAAGATGATATTCGATTACCGCCGTTTCTTTATGGGAACCAAGTATGCGATATTCAATTATGCGACGAAATCGACGGGCGGTTATGTAGATGTAGATTATTTCGACTATAAACGAATCAGATAAACCACGACTATGAAAAAGACAATAGGAATATGGATAGCCTGCCTGGCATGTCTGGGCGATGTGCAGGCGCAAGATAAATTGTATCCGAACACGTTCGCACTGGGTGAAGTGACTTTGCTGGACGGACCGTTCAAGCATGCGCAGGAGCTAAACGGGAAAGTTTTACTGGAATATGATGTCGACCGCTTGTTGGCTCCTTTCTTGAAAGAGGCAGGCTTGCCTATGAAAGGCGAGCTTTTCCCCAACTGGGCAGGGCTGGACGGACACGTGGGCGGACATTATCTTTCGGCACTTGCCATGCACTATGCCGCTACGGGAGATGAGGAATGCCGCCGGCGCATGGAATATATGATAGCCGAACTGAAGCGTTGTCAGGAGCAGAATGGAGACGGATATATCGGCGGGGTACCGAACGGCAAGCCGCTATGGGACGAGATAAGGAAAGGGAACGTAGGTGCAATCGGGAAGTACTGGGTGCCCTGGTACAACCAGCATAAATTATATGCCGGATTGCGCGATGCATGGATGTATGCAGGGAATGAAGAAGCCCGGCAGATGTTTCTTGACTTGTGCGACTGGGGCATCGGAGTAATTTCGCCCTTGACCGATGAGCAGATGGAGCAGATGCTCGACATGGAGTTTGGCGGAATGGATGAGGTTTATGCCGACGCTTATCAGATGACGGGCGACAAGAAATACCTGGACGCGGCGAAACGTTTTTCGCATCACTGGCTGCTCGATAGCATGGCGGCAGGTGTGGATAATCTGGATAATAAACATGCCAATACACAAGTACCCAAAGCGGTCGGATACCAGCGTATCGCGGAATTGGCAGATGACCGTACGTATGCCGATGCGGCAACATTTTTCTGGCATACGGTAGTAGAGAACCGTTCGCTGGCTTTCGGAGGGAATAGCCGGCGCGAACACTTTGTGGCAAAAGCCGATAGCAAGAGTTATGTGGAAGACCGTGAAGGTCCCGAGACATGCAATACCAACAATATGCTGAAACTGACCGAAGGGCTTTTCCGGATGCGTCCCGATGCCCGTTATGCCGACTTCTACGAGCGTGCCTTGTACAATCATATCCTCTCGGCGGTACATCCCGGACATGGAGGATATGTGTATTTCACCTCTGCCCGTCCGGCGCATTACCGGGTATATTCGGCACCGAACCAGGCAATGTGGTGCTGTGTGGGCACAGGCATGGAGAATCCGGGCAAGTACGGCGAATTTATCTATACGCATACGGGCGATTCGCTTTTCGTGAACCTTTTCATTGCTTCCCGTCTTCAGTGGAAAGAAAGAGGCATCGGGCTGACGCAGGAGACACAATTCCCGGCAGAAGAAGGGAGCCGCATAACGGTATCGCTGGACGCTCCCGGACGCTTTAAGTTGCTGGTACGCCATCCGTGGTGGGTGAAAGCATCCGAAATGCGGGTGTTGTGCAACGGCAAGGATTATGCTGTCGGGTCGGAACCTTCTTCGTATGTATGCATCGATCGTGAATGGAAGGACGGGGATGTTGTGGAAATCCGTACCCCGATGCATACCACGTTGGAGGAATTCCCCAACCTGCCCGAGTATGTAGCCGTGTTGCGCGGTCCTATTGTATTGGGCGCGCGTATGGGTACGGAGCATCTGGACGGGCTGGTGGCAGACGATAGCCGGTGGGGGCATATCGCCTCCGGACCGTTGGTCCCGGTCTACGATACACCTTTCCTTATCGGTGAGCGTAAGGAAATACTAGCCAAGCTGGACCAGATGAAACCGATAGCAGGCAAGCCTCTCCATTATGCCGTGTCGGGATTGTTCCGTTCGGAGAAATACAAAGATTTGGTATTGGAGCCTTTCTATGGCATCCATGATAGCCGCTATTCGATTTACTGGCTTTCGATGAATGAAGCGGAATACGGGCGTTACCTGCAGGAGCGGAAGGCAGAGGAAGAGGCGCGCATCGCTTTAGACCGGCGTACGGTAGATGCGATTGCGCCGGGCGAGCAACAACCTGAAGCCGACCACCTGATGAAGAGCGAGAACTCGACAAAAGGAAACTTCGAGGGCAGGGCATGGCGTGACGCGAAAGACGGAGGTTATTTCAGCTATGTGCTTTCTACCGAAGGGAAGTCAGGGCTTGTCTTAAGAGTGACTTATTGGGGCAATGAAACCGCCGACCGTGAGTTTGATATCCTGATAGACGGAAAACTGTTTGCTACGGAGAACCTGGTAGGGAAGTGGAAGAAGCAGGCATTCGTTGATGTGGAATATGCAATTCCGGACGGGATGTTGCAAGACAAGAAGGAAGTCACTTTGACCTTCCGTCCTAAACCGGGCAAGATAGCCGGAGGCGTATTCTATATCCGGCTGATAACCCCAGAACAAAGTAAAGAACTTTAATCTAATTATATCGCATGAAGAAACAATTGCTTTTAACCGTTGCATTATGGGGATGCTTGTCCATTTATGCAACCGACTGGAAATTTACCAGTCCTGACGGACATATACAGGTAACAGTATCTGACGAAGGGGGAAAACCTTCTTACGGGGTGGCTTATGACCAAATCCCGTTTGTGCTTCCTTCGCCGTTGGGTATGGAAACGAATTTGGGTGACTTTACACAAGGCATGACACTGGCATCCGCCACCGATGTAGAAACATTGTCCGAACATTATACTTTGCCTAACATCAAGCAGAAGGAAGTGGATTATCAGGCTAACACTCAGTCGTTCACTTTTGCTAAGGACGGCAAAAACATCTATGAGGTAGAGTTCAGGGTGAGCAACCGTGATGTGGCTTTCCGTTACAAGTTGTATGAGCAAGGAGAAACCCGTTGTTGTGTGGTGCTTCGTGAAGCTACCGGATTTGTAATGCCCGACGGGACAACTACGTTCCTTTGTCCGCAGTCGAAGCCCATGGGCGGATTTGCCCGTACTTCTCCCAGTTATGAGACTCCTTATACCGCCGATGACACCATGGGCAAGAATGGATGGGGCGAAGGTTATACATTCCCCTGCCTGTTCCGTAACGGCGAGCAAGGATGGACGTTGATTTCGGAAACAGGTACCGATGGCGGGTATTGCGGTTGCCGTTTGCTGAATATCGAAGGCGGACACTATGCCATCGGTTTTCCCCAGCCGGGTGAACAGAACGGACTGGGCAGCACCACACCGGGACTTGCCTTGCCGGGCGAAACACCTTGGCGCACCATTACCTTGGGTACCACATTGGCTCCCATTGTGGAAACCACCGTACCTTTTGATTTGGTAAAGCCTAAATACGAAGCGTCTCAACCTTATTTATATAGTAAAGGTACCTGGAGCTGGATTATCGGTATGGACGGAAGTACCAATTATGATACGCAGAAGCAATACATCGATTTTGCGGCTGCCTTGGGTTATCAGTCGTTGTTGATTGACGCTCTTTGGGACAAGCAAATCGGGCGTGAAGGCATTGAACGTCTGGCAGCCTACGGTGCTGAAAAAGGAGTGTCTCTTTACCTTTGGTATAACTCTAACGGCTATTGGAACGATGCGCCTCAGTCGCCACGCGGTATCATGAACAATGCCATTGCCCGCCGAAAAGAAATGGCTTGGATGAAACGTACAGGCATTCGGGGTATCAAAGTGGATTTCTTTGGCGGTGACAAGCAAGAGACTCTTCAACTTTACGAAGATATCCTGGCGGATGCTAACGATTATGGAATTCTGGTCATCTTCCACGGTTGTACCCTTCCGCGAGGCTGGGAACGGATGTATCCTAATTATGCTTCCAGCGAAGCTGTGCTGGCAAGCGAGAACCTGCATTTCTCGCAAGGCAGTTGCGATACGGAAGCGTTCAACGCCTGTATGCATCCCTTTATCCGCAATACGGTAGGCAGCATGGACTTTGGCGGCAGTGCCCTTAACCAATATTATAACGACAAGAATGAGCCGCGTGGAAGCCGCCGCGTTACTTCCGATGTGTTTGCCTTGGCTACGGCCGTGCTTTTCCAGAGTCCGGTACAACACTTTGCCTTGGCTCCCAATAACCTGACCGATGCTCCGTCATGGGCGATTGATTTCATGAAGCAGGTGCCCACGTTGTGGGACGAAGTCCGTTTCATCGACGGTTATCCGGGCAAGTATGTGATTCTGGCACGCCGTCATGGAGATACCTGGTATGTGGCAGGCGTGAATGCAGGCAAAGAAACGTTGAAGACAAAGGTAGTTCTTCCGATGTTTGCCCCGAAGGATGAAGTGACGCTTTATGCGGACGATGAGCAATTGCAGGGAAGTGTGAAAACACAGAAGTTGAACAAGAAAGGTGAAATCGAACTGGAGATTCCGTGCAACGGAGGTATATTGATTGTGAAATAACTATTAAATCGAAGATAATATGATGAAAAAACATTCAAAGACATTCGCGTTTGCGATGTTGGGCTTGTGTGCCTTGGGAGCCAATGCCCAAGACCCGATTATCCAGACCAAGTACACTGCCGACCCGGCACCGATGGTGTACAATGATACTGTTTATCTGTATACCACGCACGATGAAGACGATGCCGACGGGTTTAAGATGCTCGACTGGCTGTTGTATACTTCTACCGATATGGTGAACTGGACCGACCATGGAGTGGTGGCGTCGCTTAAAGACTTTACGTGGAGAAAACGCGATAACGGAGCATGGGCGGAACATGTGATAGCACGGAACGGCAAGTTCTACATGTATTGTCCGCTCCACGGAAACGGTATCGGTGTGCTGGTGGCTGATTCCCCTTACGGACCTTTCAAGGACCCTTTGGGTAAACCGCTGGTATGGCAGAAAGAGCATTGGGAAGACATCGACCCGAGCGTGTTTATTGATGACGACGGTCAGGCGTATATGTACTGGGGCAATCCGAACGTATATTATGTCAAGCTGAACGAAGATATGATTTCTTATTCGGGTGAAGTGATGAAGTTGGCGGAGAATCCGGAACATTATCAGGAAGGGCCTTGGTTCTATAAGCGTAATGGCAAGTATTACCTGGCGTTCGCTTCCACTTGTTGTCCCGAAGGTATCGGGTATGCCATGAGCGATACTCCTGTCGGCCCCTGGAAGACTCAAGGATACATTATGCGTCCTACAGATCGTTCGAGAGGAAATCATCCGGGTATTATCGACTATAAAGGAAAATCGTATGTCTTCGGACTGAATTACGACCTGTTGCGCATAGAAACTCCCGAGCATCACGAACGCCGTTCGGTGTCGGTAGCTGAAATGCATTACAACGCTGACGGAACCATACAGGAAGTACCTTATTTCAAGGATACCAAACTGGTGCAGATAGAGAACTTCAATCCTTTCCGTAGAGTGGAGGCTGAAACCATGGCTTGGGGTTACGGACTGAAGACAGCCCGGCGTGCGGAAGGAGGCATTTATGTCACTCGGATTGATGATGCCGATACGCTGGTAGTGAAAGGCGTGGACTTCGGAAAAGGAGCCAAGCGGTTTACGGCATCGGTCGCTTCGCAAGCGGGGAATTGTGCCATCGAAGTGCATCTCGACAATGCCGAAGGAAAGCCGGTAGGCACATTGAACGTGGATGCTACGGGAGGAATGGATAGTTATAAAGAGTTCGCTTGCCCGATAGAAGGGGCGACAGGCGTGCACGACCTGGTGTTCCGTTTTAAGGGAGACGGGAAGAAAGACCTGATGAACTGGGACTATTGGACGTTTGAATAAGACGGCTTTTTTTAATGGTTGTAATCAGCAATGAAAAACATGAAATATTTATCGATGGCGGCACTGGGCATGTTCGCCCTTTCTGCCGCGGCACAAAATCCGATTATACAGACCGCTTATACCGCCGACCCTGCGCCGATGGTGTATAACGGCAAACTGTATCTGTACACCAGCCATGATGAAGACGCTTCTACATGGTTCACCATGAACGACTGGAAACTGTATTCCACCGAAGATATGGTTAACTGGACCGAACATCCCATGCCTTTATCATATAAGACTTTCGACTGGGCGCGGGGCGATGCCTGGGCCATGCAGTGCGTAGAGCGGGAAGGAAAGTTCTATGCTTATGTACCCGTAACGATGAAGAAGGGAGGAGGAGCTATCGGTGTAGCGGTGGCAGACAGTCCTTACGGCCCTTTCCACGACCCGTTGGGCAAGCCTTTGGTCAGCAGCGGCAAGGGAGACATCGACCCTACCGTCCTGATAGACGATGACGGGCAAGCCTACCTGTATTGGGGAAATCCGTTTTGCTATTATGTGAAGTTGAATGAGGATATGATTTCTTATGAGGGTGACATCGTGAAGGTGCCGATGACCGAAGAGGCTTTCGGCAAGCGTGAAGGGAATGTGGCTGAACGTCCTACGCTTTACGAGGAAGGTCCCTGGCTTTACAGGCATAACGACTGGTATTACCTGCTATGGGCAGGAGGACCCATTTCGGAGCATTTGGGCTATTCGATGGGTAAAAGCCCGTTAGGTCCGTGGAAATATGCCGGTACGTTGATGCCTACCGAAGGAAGGAGTTTTACCAACCATCCGGGGATTGTGGACTATAAAGGTCATACATACCTGTTTTATCACAACGGTGCCCTGCCCGGAGGTTCGGGCTTTACACGGTCGGTCTGTGTAGAGCAGGTGACATTCAATGCCGATGGCACCATTCAGCCCATGAAGATGACCGAAGGTATCCGTGAAGGTCTGATGCCGCTGAATCCTTACCGGAAGACTGAAGCCGAGACCATGGCTTTTTCGGAAGGCATGAAGTCGGCGCACAATCAGGAAGTCGGTGTATTTGTCAATGCCATGCGCAACGGAGCATACATCAAAGTGAAAGGAGTGGATTTCCGCGACAAGGGAGCATCGGCTGTGACTGCCCGTGTCGGAACGACCCATAACGGAGGCGTAACCTTGGAAGTGCGTGCCGATAGTTTGCAAGGCAAGTTGCTGGCGACATTGCAGGTGCCGATGACCGGCTGGGACGACCGTTGGGCATTGGTGACCTCTCAAGTGGCAGCAATAAGCGGTGTACACGACCTCTATTTTATCTGTAAAGGCGATAAGCCAGGCAGAGTGATGTATTTCGACTACTGGATGTTCCATCAGGCAAAATAAAGGAGGTGCGCGATGAGGCATATTTTATTTTTCTTATTAGGACTTTGCGGGTTTTGCGGTGTGCAAGCCCAGTCGTGGGCGGCAGATAACGGCAATGGGACTTTCACCAATCCGTTGTTTTATGATGAGTTTACCGACCCCGACCTGATTCGTGTTGGAACAGATTTTTATATGGTAGCCAGTTCGATGCATGCCATGCCGGGCTTACCTTTGCTTCATTCGAAGGACTTGGTCAATTGGGATTTTGTAACCTATATTTTCGAAGAGCTGGATTTAGGTCCGGATTTTCATCTTGAAGGAGCAAAAGGAGTATATGGCAATGGCATTTGGGCACCTGCTATCCGTTATCATGAAGGCAAGTTCTATGTTTTTGTCAATGTGAACGATTATGGATTGCAGGTGTTTTCTGCCGACCGTCCTGAAGGACCATGGACACACAAGAATATGGGTGGGCGCATTTACGACTTGGGTGTGCTGTTTGATGGAGATAAGATTTATGCCGTGCATGGGTACGACGAAGTGCATCTCATCGAAATTAAACCTGATTTCAGTGGTTATGTAGAAGGAAGTGACCGGATTATCATCCCTAAAGGCAGTGCAATGGGTGAAGGGCATCATTTCTATAAGATTAACGGGAAATATTACATTATCAGTGCCGACTATGCTCCGGTAGGGCGTATGCAGTGTGCCCGTGCCGACCGTCTGGAGGGACCTTACGAGACTGTTGTTATCAGCAACCGTGAGACAATGGGCAATCAGCAGGGCTGGTGGACACAAGGATATGGCTTTTGGTCTGATATTCCAGATGAAGGGGACAAGTTTACTTTCCAGCCTCCTTCGGAAAACTATTTCAGTGCTGTACCTTTACATCAAGGAGGCATTGTAGATTTGCCGAATGGAGAATGGTGGGGCTTCTCGATGATGGATATGAAATCAGTGGGTCGTCTGACTTATCTGTCTCCTGTGACATGGAAAGACGGTTGGCCCTACTTTGGGATTGAAGGAAATCTTGGACGTTCGCCACGCACCTGGTTTAAGCCTGATACGGGAGTGGAGGTAGAGCCTCATGCTCCTTATGAGCGTAGCGATGACTTCTCGTCGGGCAGCTTGAAGCCTGTTTGGCAATGGAATCATATTCCTGTAGCAGGCAAATGGAAATTAACCGATGGTAAATTGCGGTTACGTCCGCTTGCTGCCAAAAGTTTTATGTTTGCTAAAAATACGTTGACGCAGCGTGCGGTAGGTCCCGAATCAGTCGTGACGGTTGAGTTGGATGCTCATTCCTTGAAGAAAGGCGATGTGGCAGGTCTTGCCTTGCTGAACACGCCTTACTATTGGATAGGCATAGCACGCACGGCAGAAGGGCTTGTGCTCCGTTTCTACGATATGGTGAAAAATGTCCGTACCGATAAGCCGTTGGATACACCCAAAGTATGGCTGCGTGCCCATGGTGATTATGATAAAGACTTGGCTTCGATGAGTTACAGTACCGATGGGAAAAACTTTCAGACCGTAGGCAATGAGTTGCGGTTGGGTTATCAGATGCATACCTTCCAGGGAGTACGTTATGCTTTGTTTGCCTACAATATGGAAGGCAGGGAAGGCGGATATGCTTACTTTGATAATTTCAAGGTAGAGGAACCTTTTGCCGACCGTTCGAAGAACTTGCCTGTTGGTAAAGTGGTAACCTTGACCAATCTGGCTAACGGCGAACGTGCATGGGCGAATCCGCATGGCATGTTGCATCATGTTGCACCGGGTAATGAGGCTTTTGGAAGCACTTCTTGCCAATTCCGTGTACACGACCGAGGAAAGGGACGGGTTGTGCTTGAGGCTGCAGATGGCTCTGGCTTTTTAACCGTGACAGGACTGGGGCTTTCGGGTGATGTGCGTCTCATGAAAAAAGAGACGGAAGCCAGTCTTTTCTTATGGCAGGATATGTTGTGGGGACATTGCATGTTGCTCTCTTTGCAGACGGGGCGTTTTGTTGGATTAGACCCGTTGACAGGCGAACCTTATGCGGCAGATTGGCAAGGTACACGTCCCGACCGTAAAGACGGAACGGTCTTTGCTTGGACAGTGGTCGAATAATAGTTGAATGAAAACGGCAATCATGATGAAGAAAGGTTTATTATCTTTGATGTTGGGCTTGTGTTCGTTTGGGGTTCAAGCACAGAACCCCATTATACAAACCCATTATACGACTGATCCGGCACCAATGGTTTACGGAGATACCTTATACTTGTATGTCGGGTGTGATGAGAAAGACGCTCCTAAAGATTCATACCTGATGCGTGAATACCGGTTGTATACGACGACCGATATGGTGAACTGGACTGATTGCGGTGCACCGCTTAAAACCAGTGCCTTTGCCTGGTCGGCAGGAGATGCCAGTGCTGCACAATGTATTCCGCGAAATGGGAAGTTCTATTGGTATATATCTTCTCAAAATCGGAAGAATCCGGGCTCTTCTATCGGTGTGGCTGTAGGTAATACTCCTTATGGACCTTTTCAAGATGCATTGGGACACGGACTTGTCACCAACGATATGACTACATACGCCAAACATTCCTGGGACGATTTGGACCCGACTGTGTATATAGATGATGACGGACAGGCTTGGTTGTATTGGGGAAATGGAGCATGCTATCGTGCCAAGTTAAACGAAGACATGGTCAGTCTGGGTAGCGGAATAGAGGTTATCGACCGTCTTGACAGTGTGGCTTTATCTGGTGGCTATACCGAGGCTCCTTGGCTGTATAAGCGTAAGGATAACTATTATCTGGTGTATGCTTCGGGTTTCCCCGAATGTATCTGCTATTCCATGAGCGATTCGATTGGTGGAGGATGGAAAGCTAAAGGGATAGTCATGCCTTTGGAACGGGGAAGCAATACGAATCATCCGGGTATTGTAGATTATAAGGGACATTCTTATTTCTTTTATCACAATGATGCCTTGCCGGGAGGGCATAGCTATTGCCGCTCGGTATGTGTGGAAGAGTTCCATTATGGAGCAGATGGAGAACTGCCTGAGATACATATGACGGATGCCGGCATTGTGGAAGCGGTCGGGAGTCTGAATCCTTATGTTCGTACACAAGCCGAAACCATGGCTTGGTCGGAAGGAGTTACGACTGCAACCGATGAGGAGCGAGGCGTATATGTTACGGATATTCATCACGGCGATTATATCAAAGTAAGGGAAGTGGATTTTGGTTCCCAAGGGACATCACGCTTCCGTGCTGTGGCCTCCAGCCGTTATTTCGGAGGCCAGATAGAACTTCGTCTTGACAGCCTTGAGGGAGAAATTGTGGGCACGCTTGATATTCCTTATACGGGTGAGTGGGAGAACTGGCAGGAATGTACGGCATCGGTGAAACGTGTGGAGGGCATTCATGACCTGTATTTGGTATTCAAGGGCAAGCGGCCCCATGCTTTGTTTAACTTGGATTATTGGAAATTTGATTCCGAATCTTGATAAAATGAAAAACTATGAGAAGATACATTCTTTTTTATGTGTTGTTTTGCCTGTGCTGTCTGCAGTTGTTTGCGGGTGGCAAGGTATTTTATCGGACAGCTCCTTGTAAGCTGCTGCAGGGTATTACCGAGCGTGAGTATACGGTCTATTTGCCGCCGAGTTACGATATGGAGGCTGAACGCGCTTATCCTGTATTGTATTTGCTGCACGGAGGCAATTGTTCGAATACCGATTGGGAACGCTATGGCGGGCTTTCTCATTTGGCGGACAGCCTGATTGCCTGTGGGCAGATGGAGGAGATGGTTGTGGTTTGCCCCGAAGCCAATAAGGACAACATGATTTGGTTCAATGCACCGCATTGGCGTTACGAGGATTTCTTTTTCCAGGAGTTTATGCCTTATATCGAGCGGACCTATCGGATAAAGCCGGGCAAGGCATATCGTTCGGTTGCGGGTTATTCGATGGGCGGTGGCGCGTCGGTCGTCTATGGGGTGCTTCATCCCGACTGTTTCAATGTGGTGTACGGCATGAGCAGTTACCTACGCAGCCAGCCGCTGGAGTTCCTGAAAGATGACCCTTCCGCTCCGTGGAGGCAACAGTTGGTCGACGATTACAATCCCATTCGTACCATAGGCGCAGGAAGCGATACCCAGGTGCAGGCATGGAAAACAGTGCATTGGTTTATCGATTGCGGTGACAAGGATTTCACTTACGATGCCAATATCGACTTGATTTCGACTTTCCGTCGGCAGGGGATTCCTTACGAGTTTCGTGTAAAGGGTGGGGGACATGACTGGAATTACTGGCGTCCCGCCCTGCGTGATGCATTGATTTATGTATCGCTGCAATTGAAAATGTCCTCGGATACCAAGTAAGTTTTGTTTAAAAAAGGGTTGAGAAACCCTTTTTTTATTGCGTATGGGTCAATAAAACATCAACCATGTTCCAGTTCTTTCAAAGTCTGTTCTATTTTCTCGAAGAATAATGAGATGTGCGCTCCGTCTACGAAGGCATGGCTCACCGTAAGAGCAATGGGCATATAGAGCCTTCCTGCCCGTAGAATCGCTTTGCCGGCATTCATCAGCGGATAGTCTAACGGATGCCCTACCGATTGCTGGGTATAGGTGATGGAGGTGAAATACAGCTTCGGTGTGGCGCTGAGCAGGAACACGTCGAAATCGCCTTGTGCCACTATCTGCTTGTCGGTGCTATACGGGTCACCATCGGCAGGGATGGAAGTAATGATGCTTCGGGCTTCGCGATAGAACGTGGCAAAGTCAGCGTGATAGGGGATACGTACAGTATAGAAGGTACGTCTCGGCACGGCGATAGGGGTAATGACATCTACCGTGTCGTGGAAGACCACTTGTCCATTCTTGTCCCACCGGTAACGCAGTTCCTTGATTTCGTTTACCGCCCGTGTGATGGCATACAGGTAATAGAGGAAAAACGATTCTCCTTTAGCTTTTGCCTGTGCATAGGCTTCGGTGCAGTCGGCTTCGCTCGTTACGGCAATCCATGAGTTGGCGAAGCCACGGAAGAAGTTATAATTGTCTTTCCGTTCCCAGGTATCGATGTCGACGATGTGTTTCATGCTTTTCTGAATTTTAATGCCACTTTGTGATAAGTCGGCAGGTCGATGCCCAGCTGCTCGCCCAAGTCAATCATGTCGAAGAGCAAGCCTTGTATCTCCGACTCATGTCCGCGTGCCAGGTCTTTTTGCATCGATGCCGTACTGTGCGGGTCGAGTGAATCTATTACCTTCAGGTTATAAGCCACCGGGTCTTCGGGGAAGACGACGCCCTGTTTACGCCCTATTTCCGCACTTTCTCGGGATAAGCCGATAAAGGTATCGCGCACTTCTCCTTCGTGCTGTACTTCGCCCATAGGCACATCGTGGTAGGCTCCCGTACAAGCCATGGCTGAGATAAACGCCCATTTGATGAAGGTGTCGCGGTTGATGTCGTCGGATACCTCGGCACGTATGCCGCATGTGCGCAGCTCTTCGGCTATACGGTCTAAGCGTTCACGGGTTACTCCTTGTTCCGGGCGTGCGCCGAATACCAGACGGAAGATGGTGCCCATTTGCGTTATCTCGCCTTCTCCCGAAACAAATCCTACGATGTAGATACACCCGTCGAGCACCTTGACTTCGGGTACAAGCCGTCCGATGCGTGGCCCCGTGCCATATACATTGAGGATGGGTATGACCAATGTTTCAGGTGTAGCGGCACGTTGTAGCACCTCTTTGATGGAGTCAATGGAATAGCCTTTCACGCAAACGAAGATAACGTCTGCCTTTCCCTTAAATTCCTCGCTGGTGCAAACCTTAACGGGAAGGTAATGTTCTCCTTTCAGGTCCGACTTCAGATGAAGTCCGTTGCGGCGTATCGCTTCCAGGTGTTTGCCGCGTGCGATGCAGGTCACATCTTTGCCTGCCAGGGCGAGGAATCCCGCAATTGAGCCTCCTACGCCCCCTGTTCCTACTATCAGGTAATTCATATTTTATTAGGAGTTAAAGAAGTTAGAGAAGTTAAAGGAGTTAAAGTAAAATAGTTAAGGAGTTAAAGTAAAGTAGTTAAGTAGTTAAAGTAAAGTAGTTAAGGAGTTAAAGTAAAGTAGTTAAGTAGTTAAGGAGTTAAAGTAGTTAAGCCAATACTTTTACCTCGTCAACAAGACTATTGGCTTTAACTTCTAGCCCACAACGTGGGCGATAACTTCTCTAACTTCTTTAACTCCTTAACTCCTTAACTCCTAACTTCTTAAAATAAAATCAGACATTAAACCGGAAGTGCATGATGTCACCGTCCTGCACTACATAGTCTTTGCCTTCCACACTCAGTTTGCCGGCTTCGCGCACGGCGGCTTCGCTTCCGTATTTGATGTAATCTTCGTATTTGATGACCTCGGCACGGATAAAGCCTTTCTCGAAATCGGTATGGATGACACCGGCACATTGCGGAGCTTTCCAGCCTTTATGATAAGTCCATGCTTTTACTTCCATTTCGCCTGCGGTGATGAAGGTCTCCAGGTTCAGCAGTTTGTATGCCGACTTGATGAGGCGGTTCACACCCGATTCTTCCAAACCTACTTCTTGCAGGAACATCTGGCGGTCTTCATACGTTTCCAGTTCAGCAATGTCCGCTTCGGTCTTGGCTGCTACTACCAGTATCTCGGCATTCTCTTCCTTTACGGCTTCGCGTACCTGTTCCACGTAAGCATTGCCCGTTACGGCACTTCCTTCGTCTACGTTGCATACATACATCACTGGTTTCGATGTCAGCAGGAAGAGGTCGTGGGCGATTTTCTGTTCGTCTTTCGACTCGAATTGCACGGTACGTGCCGACTTGCCCTGTTCCAATGCTTCTTTATAGCGTACCAATACTTCGTATGTCTGCTTGGCAACCTTGTCTCCTCCCGTTTGTGCCTGCTTCTGTACACGCTGGATGCGGCTTTCGATGGTTTCCAGGTCTTTCAGTTGAAGCTCTGTATCGATAATCTCTTTATCGCGTACGGGGTTGACTGTTCCGTCTACGTGCGTTACGTTGTCATCATCAAAACAGCGCAGCACGTGGATAATGGCATCTGTCTCGCGGATGTTTGCCAGGAATTTATTGCCCAGTCCTTCCCCTTTGCTGGCCCCTTTCACCAGTCCGGCGATATCGACTATTTCTACCGTTGTAGGCACGATGCGTCCCGGATGTACCAGTTCTGCCAGTTTGGTAAGCCGCTCGTCGGGTACGGTAATCACTCCCACATTCGGTTCGATGGTACAGAAGGGGAAATTGGCTGCCTGAGCCTTTGCGTTTGATAAGCAATTGAAAAGCGTCGATTTGCCCACGTTCGGCAGACCGACGATACCACATTGTAAAGCCATAATGATATAGTGTTTTTATTGTTTTGATTCGTCGCTTGTTTCAGAGGGCAAAGGTAGTCATTTCTTTTGTCAAATCGGACAAGCCTCCCGATTATTTGCAAAGATGAGTTTCATCGGGCAATAAGATTTGTGCCCATTTGTTTAAATTGTCTCCTTATCGTTCCCGACACGCTCAATACCGGCAGGTAGATGAAGATACCTATTACCGACATTACCAGTCCGCCTATTGTTCCGGCAGCCAGAGGGAACCAGAACGGAGTCTTGTCGCCTATCATAAACGGTATGAAACCGAGAATAGTTGACATCACGGTCAGGAAGATGGGAATAATCTTCACATTCCATGCCTTGGTATAGGCTCTCAGCGGAGAGAGTCTCGGGAAATTCCTTCTTATGGCATTATATTCATTGAGGATATAAATACTTGCATTCACCGTAATGCCGCAGAGCAGCACGAAGGATGCAAAACCTCCTTGGTCGAAGTTCAAGCCGAACAGATAGAAGGTAAGGAACACCCCGATATAGGATACCGGTATCACGAAGATGATGGCAAGCGGCTGGCTCAGTGAATTGAAGAGAATGGCCGATATGAAAAAGATGATGGAGATTACAATCAGCAGCAGCAAGTACTGGCTGTTGTCTTCTTTGCCCCAGTTCCAGTAAGCATTGTCGCTCTCCACGGTATATCCCATGGGCAGGCGCTTCTTCATAAGCTCGATGTCTTTTTCAAGCAGCTTCCTTCCCTGTTCCGACGAACCGATATACTCATATTGCAGGCAGAGACGGTATTGTTGGTTCTCCTTTGCCACTTGTTTAGGTGCCTGACTTTTGACGAGCATGGCAAGGTCGGACAGCTTGTACTGTTTTCCGTTCACCATAAACGGAACCGACATGAATGCCCATACGTCGTAATTGCTGCTCTGCTTCGAAGAAAGCCGCAAGTACTCCAGGCTGTTGTCATAGAGGATGCTTCCTGCCAGCTGGTCGCGCATGAATACAGGTCGTAATACGGTAAACAGGTCGTAAGCAGTCAGGTTCTCTTCCGCCATCTTGCGTTTGTCGAATTCCAGATAGAACTCGGTATAGTCGTCCTTCCACCATGAGAACTCAGAGCTTACGGTCACCTCCTTGATACGGCGGTGTGTGAGAAGCAGCTTCTTCATCTCTTCTGCCCAGTAAGCCAGTTCATCATAGTTGTAACCGTACATCTTCACACGAAAACTACCAGCCGACTCACGTACGTCGTTGCTGAATCCTTGGTCCTGAAGCCCGTAAACCGACCAGCTTCCACCTCCCAAAGTAAGCGATTTGCTGATGACATTCGACTTCAGTACGTATGGGAATCCAGTATGGCTGTACTCCTTTTTAAAATATACCTGGATACTTGCCCTGCGGGCATTATATACGGAGGTCTGGAACTGGCGTATCTCCTTGAACTCACTGAGATAGGTCTCCATCCTTTTTATCAGCACATTCATCTGTTCCAGCGTACTGCCGTTGGGCAATGTGGCATTGATATACAGCACCACCTCACTCTCGTCGCGGTTGAAATAGCTGCCGTCGTACACCTTTTCGACAAACAGACGGAGAGCACCTCCCAAGGCCTTGTCTACTATCGGTTTTATATCTTCCCTGTAGGTCGGATTGTCAAATACCTTGTTGTACCATTCCGCCCATTTGCCTTTGGTCTCGGCATCCTCTATTTTCTCGGGAAGCATGAACACCGGAAGTCCGAAACCGAGCACAAGCAAGATGAAGGCAACGGTTCTGTAGCGACTGAGCAGGATAATCATACCGCGGTAGAAACGGGTGAAATACACCGCACCCCGCTTTACCCGCATACGCATACGGCGCGGTTTGCCCTTCGCAAGACCAATCTTCTCTATCATGGGCGGCACGAAGAAGAGCGCCACCAGCAGGGAAATGCCCAGGTTGATGATTACCACAGCCGCAAAGTCCTGAAGGTTAAGGCGTATCTTCTCGTCGAGGAAGAAGATGATGACCAGTGCGCCTATGGTGGTCAGCGTGGCGGCAAGTACCGACATGAAAGCCTTCAGGTTGCGTCTTCTCAGGATATGGTCGGTCATCACGATGATATTGTCTATCACCAGGTTTAGCGAAATGGTGATACCTGCCAACGAATAAAGCTGGATTTCCAGCCCGAGGACATAATAAAGTATGGCTGCCACGGCTATGTTTACGGTCAGTCCCGTAACGATGAGGAACAGATAACGCATGTTGCGTGTGATGGCAGCCACGAAAAGCAGCAGTATCAGCACGGTGATTCCCGTACGGAAATAGATGGTATCGAGTTCCTTCGATATGTATTCGGTGGCATCATAGCTGATATGCATTTCGTATCCGGGAGGCATTACGGCTTCTGCTTCGGCTATCACCTTCTTCACCTCTTCAGCCAGAGTAAGCTGATTGGCTGTTTCCGAGGTCGTAATGGAGATATACACCGAGTTAAGTCCGTTGATACGGTAATAAGAGGTGGGTTCCTGCTCTGTGCGTCTCACCGTTACGCAACGGTCGAGTGGAATCATGCTGCCCTCCTTCGTCTTTACGATAATCTCGGAAGGCACAAAGCCCTCTTCGCTTCCTGCTGTAGTACGGACAATCCTTATCCATTCTGATTCACCGTTTGTCTCCAGTTCGCAGATGCCCAGAAACTCCTTGCTGTATCTCTCTTCGATGGCGTTCAGGATATCCTGAACACTTATTCCCAGATTTTCAAGCTGCACGTTGTCATACACAATGTGCCATTCCATGGGTGTAGCCCCGCTTAGCTCTACCTTATATACCCCTTTCAGCCCCGAAAGCATCGGTTTGATGCGTTCCTCGCCGTACTTCTGTATGACGATAGGTGCAGCCGGAGCATTCAACGTATAGGTCATGAATGGACGTGAAGCGTTATCATCGCTTCTCTGTGTGGTTATAAGCGGATAACTGACTCCATCGGGAAGCTGCGACCATAGCTGCCTGATAAGTGTAGATACCTCGAAGCGTGTGGCGTCTATGTCGGCATGCTTGTCGAGTTCGATGTTTATATATCCGCTGCCGTTGTCGGAAGTGGAAGTTATGTTTTTGATCCCGTTTACTCTCGACAACATTCCTTCCAGACGGCTGGTGACTTCCGTTTCCACCACCCTTGCCGAGTTGCCGGGCATGGAGAATGACACCGAAAGTGCCGGCATGTTGCGCGTAGGCGACAATTTCACCGGAAGAAGAGGCGCAAGAGCCAGTCCCACCAATGACAGACAAACAAATGTCACTATCAACGTAAACGATGACCATACAAAAGGCCGTCCTTCTGTTTTGTCTTTTATGCTCATTCTAATGTTATTTCAGCAGGTTCTCAAAATCAAAGCGGTCGGAAAGAGAGATTCCCGACTCAAAGTCATATAGTGTAAGTTTGCGTATCTTGTAGTAGTTCAGCCAGTAGTTCTGCATCGCTTGTATATAGTTCTTCTGCGCTTCCTGCTGGCGGTTTAGTGCCAGAGTAAGGCTGTTGATGTCAGCTTTGCCGATGATGAAGCGCTTGCGTGTCTGGTCGTATGCCAGTTCTGCCAGGTCGAGTGCCTCTTCTGCACTGGCTATCATATCCTGCTGTACGCTGAAATCGCTCACCGTCATCATTACATCTTCCTCCAGGCTGATTTCCTCCTGGCGGGCAGCTATCTTCACCACATTCAGGTTGTTCTTAGCCATGTTGTACTTCCCCTTGCGTACACCCCAGTCGATAAGCGGTATGGATACGGTAAACGATACCAGATCCTGCTGCAGCAGATTGCGGTAGGCAGCACCGATGTTGTCAGCCACTTGGTTAAAACCCACACTGGCATTGAAGCTGGCATTGAAACGTGATTCCTTCTTCGTCTGATCTACGTCACGCTCGGCTTCCAACACATTCTGTCGCTGCTCCAGGTAAGTAGGGTTATTCTCGCGGGCAAGTGTAATGGCACGGTCGGCAGGTATATCGATGTATCGGGGACGTGCCGGCAGGTTTATTTCGATATAAGCATTACGGTCAAGGTTCAGGAACGTGGCAAGAGCCGACATCGCGCGCTTGCGGGCTATCTCGGCATTCTTCAGTGTATTGCGGGCGTTCACCTTGTCCAGTTTCAACGTAAGCAGGTCGGCTTGTGATATGGAAGCAATCTTCTGCCTTTGCTCGCCTATCTCATACAGGGTATCTGCAGTAGCCACATTGTCCTGTGCCAACTTATAGTCTGCCTGTGCCATAGCAAGGGCGAAGAAATAATTTACAGCTTCTTCCGAAACGCTCTCCGCGTTATAGAGATACTGCTTTTTTACCTTCTCGAATTTTAGGGGCTCAATCTTCCTGTCCCATTTGAAGGCATTGAAGCCCAACAGGCTTTGCTGATATCCGATGCGGAAAGGAATGGTAGAGAACTGTGTGAAGTTTGTCTCGCCGAAATTGCGCATATAGTCGAGCTGCGTGTCCACATAAAACGTACCGCCAAGCAAGTCGAAGTTTTGCGCCAGGCTCAGTCCGGCAGTTGCGCTGAGCATCTGCTGTTCACGATACACGTCAACATCCTGCTGCGAGTCATAACGTTGGGTGATATACCGGTAATACTGTGCCGGAGTCATGTTGAGTGTAAGGCTCGGCAGTCTCGCTGCCTTGTAACTACGGTATTCCCAGTAGCCCGACAAGTACATGTTCTGATAACGGAAAGCCGACAACGAGCTGTCGTTGGCCATCGTAATAGTCTCTTTAAGGTCCAGCCTGAGTACGCTCTGGGCCTGTATCTCCACCATCCCGCATATCGCGAGCAGGAAGAATATGCTATTTCTTATAACTTTCATGTTTTCTATATATAAACCAATAAATAAGCGGAATTACGAAGAGGCTGATAATAAGTCCCACCATCATCGTGCTGATCATAGCCACCGAAAGCGGTCGCTGCAGCTCCGAGCCCAAGTCGGAAGTAAAAAACAGCGGCACCATGGCAAACACCGTGGTCAGTGTAGTCATGATAATGGCTCTGAGTCTTCTGTGACCTGCCGTATGAATGGCATCCAGCAGCGGTATGCCTTCCTTTCGCAGTTCGTTGATGGTGTCCAGTTTCAAGATGGAGTCGTTTACCACAATACCGCAGGAAACGATTATACCGATGGCCGACATCAAGTTTATTGTATTTCCGGTAATCCAGAGCAACACCAGTCCGAAGGCAATGTCCATCGGAATTTCGGCAAGCACGATAAGCGGCTGAAGGAAACTTTCGAATTGGGCACAAAGGATAAAATACATCAGCAGAATCGATATGAAAAGGATTACGGTAAGTTCCCCCATCATCTTTTTGTTAGAGAAAAAGCTTTCGCTGAAAGACACATCCCAGCGGCTATCCTGTCCGACTGCCCTACGTATATTCTCCACAACTTCGGGTACATTGCTTATGCCATAGAAGTTGAACGGAATATACTCACCGTTGCGTCCTGCTGTAATTTCCTTCAGGTCCTCATCGGGAACTATCCGTACCAACTCGCGGAGCGGCACATAATTTCGTTCCTTTGAATCCGTTGTAGACTGGGTCTCGACCAGGGTTTCAGCCAATATACGGTTGACGCTCATTTCCTTTCCTGCTATACCTATAGGCAGATACTGCTGATACGAACGTAGCGTAGACACCTGATTATCCTTTAGCGCCGTACGGAGCACCTTCACCACTTCGTCATAATCCACGTTGTACAAGAGAAGGCGGTTGCGGTCAATCTCCATGTTCAGTTGGTTCCGGAAAGGAATGCCGTCGGGTGTATAGCCTGTCTCGTCCGCTATGGCAGCCTCCATCTTCCTCACATCACCCGCTTCCGGTGCAGAAGTGCGGTCGGAAATATGAAGCCGGGCTACAAGCTCAGGTTCTCCGGTTACGAAAAGCTTCTCGAAGATGGTTACAGGAGGCGAGAACGTAACCGTAGCAGACGGATAGGACTTACGGATTGTTTTATCCAGAAAATCTGTCAGCGTCGGGATACCCGATGGATCGGCTGTACGGAAATAAAGTTCCGCTTCGGCAGAAGAAAGTTCGTTCTCTGTATCCAACAGATAATCCTGAATGCCCACGTATGCCGTATGTTCTGCTACAAGCGAATCCGTCATAGCCAGTATGGCGTTCACCCTGCGGTTGTTTTCGTCTACATGGATGTTCTCGTTCCATTCTATCTTCACCACAGTTTCGCTTTGGTCGATTTTAGGCATACGCTCCTTGTCTATTACCATGAACATTAATACGCATACAGGTAGAGAAAGCAAGGAAAGTATCACAGTCGCCTTTTTATGGGAAAACACCCACTCGATACCTGCGTCATAGAATCGGGTAAGCCACTCGTTTTTCAGCAGGTGCTTGAAATTGGCAGTAAACCAGTTGTGCTTTCTTATGCCGATTCTATAGAACAGCACATACAGCACAGGAAGCAGCATGATACCCGTAAAATAAGATACCATAAGTCCCGATGTGATGGAAAATGCCTCGTCCATGAAGATGGCGCCGGCTATACCGCTCATGAAGACCAGCGGTACGAATACGGCGATGGTAGTGAGTGAGGAACTCAGCATCGGAGTAATCATCTCCGAAGTGCCGGCTACTGCCGCACGTTTCAGCGAATACCCTTTCTCACGGTATTGCGATACGTTCTCCGTCACGATGATGGCATTATCAATCATCATACCCACTGCCAGAATCAGTCCCGAAAGGGATATGACGTTAAGCGATATCTTGCACAGGTAAAAGAAAAAGAAAGTAATGACGACTGATACAATCATGGTTATTCCGATAATCAATGGCGACCGGACATCACCGATAAAGAACATAGCCACGATGAAGATAAAAAGAAACCCCAGCGTGAAGTTCTGCTGCAAATTAGAGATGGAGTAGTCAAGCAGTTCTGTCTGGTTCCGTGAAATGCTGAACGCTATATCGGGATAGATTCTCTTAAAATAGTCGGTCGTTTCCTTCAGCTCATGCCGAAGGTTGTCCATATTCTCCTCGCCCTGCTTGATGATGGCAAGTGTCACAGCCCGTTTCCCTCCGGCAAGCGAGCGTCCTGTCTCGTTGCGTGTAACGGTCTTTACACGGCAGATGTCCTTAAGCTGCATCACCCGTCCGTTGCGGTTGAAATAGATGTTCTCCACGTCCTCGGGCGTACGGAGTATGGAGGCGATACGGATATTGTATTCATAGTATCCGTCACGCACCAGCATGCTTCCCGGTTCTACATTATTTGACGCAAGGATGGCTTCAAGGTCGGCGATGCCCATACCCAGACTTTCCATCTTTCCCATATCCGGCACAATGCGGAGCATTTTTTGCGGCACACCGGTCATGTCAGCCATTGCCACCTGAGGCAGTTGCTCTATGCGCCGCTTCACGACATTTTCTGCCAGCGTGCACATTTCAAGAAAAGCGTCTTCGTCAGTTTCCTGGTAGGGAACCGCGTCCTTTAGTGTCATGTTCAGGTAGAATACGGGAATATCGGCGGCGCTCGCCTTGATGACTTTCGGACGTACCGCGTCCCTGGGTAAACTGTTCATGGCGGCATCAATCTTTTCATTCACTTCGATAAAGGCAAGGTCGGTATCCGTACCGAAATCGAACGACAGATGGATGATGCCTGAACCGTCGCGTGTCTCACTCCGCATCTCGCTGAGTCCCGACACCTGCATGAGCTGCCTTCTTACGGGAGCCGTCATGGTATTTTCCAGCTCGCGTGCGGAAGCGTTCTCCCCGCTCACCTGTATGGTTATCTGCGGAATGTCTATGTCGGGAAGCAGCGATACCGGCAGCGAGAAATAGGTCACCAGCCCCACGATAAAGCAGGCTGTGAAGGCCATAAGTACCGCTATCGGTCTTTTTATCAGAAATTTTACCATAGCATCAGTTGGTTTAAGGTATCACTTTCACAGGTGTCTCGTGAGCAAGGTTCACGTTTCCGGTTACAATAACCTGCACGCCTTCTGTCATGCCTTCGCCCGTCACGGTATATTCGGTCATGTTCTCCAGTCCGGTAGTGACATAGTTCCACATCGCCTTGCCGTCTTTCAGCGTAAATATCACCTGCTTGCCTGTACGAAGCACCACAGCAGTCTTTGGCACGACAAACTGGTCCGGCACTGAACGCTTCACGCTGACACGTACATTCATGCCGTTGAAGAGTTTTACGTTGCCGTTCACCTTGGCTTTTACACTCACCAGTCCGTTTTCGTCTACCAGCGGATTGATTTCAGATACCCTGCCGCTACACGCTTTCAATGTTCCGGCAAACGGGGTAATTTCCACCCTGTCTCCCCGCTTGACAAGCGGCAATTCGCTTTCAAGAATCTTAAAGGCAATCTCCATTCCTCCGCTTCCTATCACACGGCAGAAAGGCTTCGAGCCGTCCGGACGGTTAAAGCCGCGCGACTCAAGATTCGCCACCACTCCGTCGAACGGTGCTGTGATTACCGCTTGCTCCAGCTCATACTTTGCCAGTTCGTAGGCGACACGGCTCTGTCCGTAGCCACTCTTCACCTCGGCAAGTTGCACGGTCTCCTTAGGAATATCCTGCATGCGGTCGGGAGCATAGCCCTGGCCTATCAGTACATCCTTCATCTCCAGTTCCGACTGGTGAAGAGCTATCTCCGCCTTCTCCATGCTGTTTTGCAGGGTGAACAAGTCGAGCTCGGCTATTTTCTGCCCTTTCTTCACCGCGTCACCATTCTTCACATAAATGTGTGCCACCGGCTCCGATGTTATACGGAACGAAAGGTCGGCATACTGTGAGGCTGTCACCTTGCCGTTGCTCACCAGCTCATGGTCGAACGTAGTCTTCTTCAAGGTCATCACCGTCACCTCGTTCACTTGCGAAGGCAAAACTGTTTCCACTCCTTCCTTTCCGGAAGAATCTTCTTTGTTACTGCTACTGCAGGCAGACAACAAGTCTGCTACAAATAATATGATCAGATATCTGTAAATTTGTTTCCTCATATATCTATTACGATTTATGAATATTCTTCTTTTATTACTTATTCTGTTTCTACTCTTTCCTTGTGTTGCTGGAAATTAATTACCAGCAATACCGGATTCGGAAAATCTGTATAATGAAGAAGGATCTGCCAGATAGACAACGTTGTCTTTCATGTAGATTCGGTTTATTTCATTTAGAAGCAATGAGTCGGATGTTGGCAGAACTATCAGCGAGCCGGAAGCGACCTCAGAGAGTTGCACTTTCTCGGCTGTAGTTTCAGTCTCAACGTGTATTTTTGTACATACTTCCTGTGAGTCATCTTTACCGGAATGACATCCGTAAAAAGCCATTACAGATATTGCAAATAATAATTTCTTTACCATATTCTTTTTATAAGCACGCATAAGAGAAATATCCTATGCGATAAATAAACTTAGATAATCAACAATTTGCACACTTAGCTGCTGCACAAGTTTTAAATTTAAGAGCCTGTTTAAATTTTGCTCAGGTTTATTTTGAGAATTGTTTTCGAGGATGTTTTTCTGATTTTATAAGGAGGATAGCGGGCTATCTGACGCATAAAATCGGGAAAACAGACCGGAAACAAACTCAAAAGAGACCTGACAATATGACTTTATCGGAAAATTTAGAGCCTGTTTAAATTTTGAATTAAATTCTTTATTCAGTTTCTTTTGAGCTTCTTTTTGGTCTGTTTTCCTCTTTTTATTCGTCACATAGCCCGCTATGCTCCTCGTAAAAACAGAAAAACATCCTCAAAAACAATTCTCAAAATAATACCGAACAAAATTTAAACAGGCTCTTAAACAGGCTCTAAGTTTCCTGTTCTCTACGAAGTAACAAATACCCGATTTGTAGTACTTCAAATCATTACCTTTCCATCAATTCTGTCTACCCTATCTCCTTCAGGACTTCAGCTATATCATACACAAACATTTCATCGTTATATACATCAAGTACATAGAGCGTCTGATTCGTTATGTCTATGTCAAAAGAATTGATAAACCGGTTCAGTTTCAGCTCTGCCAATGGCTTTCCTTCCCAGTCAAACAGCAAGATAGAAGGATATTGCTTCCTGCCTGTTTGAAAGGTCTTCATATCTTCCATAATGGAGACTACACCCCAGAAATCCTTAAATACCCGTAAGTCAGCGTATGTGTACATCCGGTTCCATTGCATTTGTGTTTCAATGTCGTGAATATCGTCAAGTTCATCTCCTATACAGACTGTTTGGGCAAAATCATCTTTCAGGGAATACAGGTTGATATAATTCAAGCCTATGGGCATTTCGACAATCTTTCCGTTTACACGGTTCATTTTCGCAATGGTAGAGATAATGTTTATATCTTTACTGTCGTCCACTTTCGCTTCGTTCAGACGTTGTACGGCAGGAGGAAGCATTCCTGCAGATTTACCGGTCATAAACCTCCATTGCTGTGTGAAGTCCGGAGATATCTCTTTACAAAAGAACGTGCTGTCGCTTACCGAGATAAAATTGAACAAGCCGGAAGGCAAAGAGTCGCACAACACAGACATTACGTTTTTATGTTGTGCCAAAGAAGCGCTGATGTCACTTCTCACTACCTTTCCGGTCTGGAAATCGTATATATTAGCAATCAAACTCCCGTTTTCATGGAAAAAATCTGTTTTAAAAGCTGTACGAGGAGCCTCAACAAATTCTCCGGGTCCGTTTCCTTTCGTAAAACACCTGCCCAGCAGTCTGTAGTCCGGCAAAGAGAAAATACTCCATAAAGAATCACTGCCACGCTGGGAGAAAAGAATGATGGAATCCACGATACAAAAATCATTGATACCCATCACATCAAATTCCGGTACTTTGCCTTCAGTCAGTTCTATCACTCTTGGAAATCCCTCTACATAATCGACCGCGTCGAATATCATAAATCGAGCGGATGAGAATTCCTTTACACATCCGCACATTCCTCCTAAAAGGATTATTAGCCATAAAATAAAAACACTCTTTTTCATATCATTTCATTTTTCTGATACATGAAAGTGGTGTATGGGATATTACCCGATAATTGACTGCCCCCTCCACACGCTCTCTTGTAATTACATATTCTATACTTCAATATTTACTTATTCTATCAATCCCTCCAAATCCAAGTATGCAAACTGGATTTTATCATTCAGATTCATATAAATACGGTTTGTCTTGTTGTCATACCTCATGCTGTTTATCTTATATCCGACATCAAGTGTCTTTATGTATTCACCATCCAATCCAAAAACCAACAGACGGGTAGGGTAATAAGCATCCGTATTATTGTCACCCCCGGAGTATGAAACTATCAGATGGTTGTTTTTATCAAAAAAACCGTCACCATAATAATGATTACGGGTTGAGCCTCCCCATTCAGGTCCATAAACATTGCATTTCAGTTTTCCGTTGAAATCGCTGATGGTCAGCAAGTCATAATTGCTATATAATTCTGCTACCAGTCCGTATTGTTGTGATGAGGCACAGGTAATGCGCTTTTTCTTTATATCCGGATGATTATAAGAAATAGATACTATCTTTCCGGTCTGCATGTTCCAGCGTGAAACGGATGGAATATAATCATTAGTGCCTTTAGGAAGTATGGTACGGCCTATGCACAACGTGTCGTTGATATATTCATATTCGGAAGGGAAATTTGTATTGTCCATCGTCAGTTTTACATGAGGAGTATAGTCCGGATTAGCCAACACACTGTCCATATCATAGCTGAATATCTTATTTTTGCCATGGTCGCTCACATAAAACTTTCCTCGTTTTTCGTCCGTTGCTACAGTCCCCAATATAGTTATCTCCGTCGGTCCCTGCCCCATAGGAGCAGTACTTGCCAAATGACGGAAATTATTTTTATCGAATACGTGAATCTGCTTGTTATATCCCCTATGGTCGGTAATCAGCAGATAATTGCCCATAATATATATACGGGCACTGTTGCCAATCAAGATAGAATCCGTTTCAAACTCTTTCATACGGTCGTGAACATTTTCTACATTGTCACGGTCTGTCTGATATTTTTCTGTCGATGAATTTCTTGTACAACTGAAAAATATAACTCCTAATAATATAACCACTAATTTTATCATAACCCAATTCCCTTATTCTAAATGTTAAATTACAGGCAAATAGCATTTGATTAAATGTTTATACAAATATATAAATTTGAGATTAAAATCTCATACCATATTTTAGTATAACTCCTAAAAATAAGAACCGTATCAGTATTTAAAACTACATTTGGTATGGTTCTACTTTAGATTGGAAGTTATACTATAAATTTTTAACCATTGTGCTTTCTTAATATATCATCTTACAAAAAGAGTACTTATCATTATAAGTCTAATTTTTATGTTACCTGTTTTTTGTTTATTCACACGCTAAGCGACAAATCACCGATTTGTGACGCTTCAGAATTTTCATTACCTTTCCATCGGTTACGCCTCCTTTTTTCAATCAGACGGGTTTGACAGGTGCACTATCATTAAAGATGATACTTTAACAAATGATATTCCGGATCAAAGCTCAGACCATATAAAGTCCCATTTGTTTCATCTATTGTAAATGTAAACACAGGTACAGGAAGTTTATAAACCTTATCTGGAGTTCCGTCTGAATTGAAAGACAGTATGGTATTCAAAAGATAGGAATCTATAGATTGCTCTTCATGATATACCCTACCGGAATATAGTACGTAAATCTTTCCACCTGAATAAAGGGGGCAGAAATATGCGTCACGTGTTTCTCCAGAAACAGAACTTACCTTCTGAAAACCCTCTTCGTCGGAAAGTTCCCTTACAGCAGGGAAAAAATGGTCTGGACCATGCAGCCGCTTAACCAGGCTCCCTTTATAATCATAAATTTCTATCAGGTCTGTCGATTTATAGAAAAGCCAGATATGACTGTTCGACGGATCAACCACCATTTCACAGGCACAACTTTCCATTTGCTCCAAAGGAGACAGTTCTGTACCAAATGTAGGATACATTCCTGTGGTCTGGCGGAATGTGCCATCCGCGTCAAAGAAAGTCAGACGCTTATGTTCTGTATTCAAGACTGTCGTGACAAACTGTTGATGGCCGGACAAGAAAACAACATCACTGAACGGTTCTCCTAACCGTATCTTTTTTCCTGCCGGAAAGATGGGTGCATTACAGGCTGAATCTTTGTTATAGACCATGACATAACTGCCCATCAGGTCGGAAACTCCGAACAATGAATCCATTGCCTGAATACGATATGCGCTCAATAGTTCCTGTGGACCATTCCCCATCGAAATACTGGCCTCTCCTATAGGAGTAAGTTGTGGCAACCTGAATCTTTGTATGAACCCGTCTCCTTTTCGGTTTTGGACAAATAATGTTGAATCTACACACAATATACGTAACGGCATAGACAGAAAACAGTCATTAGGCAGTTTCAGTGTATCACCACATTCTACTGTGTTAAAATCCGACCACGAAATTAACGTGGCGCAATCATACGATTTCTGATGTCCGCAGGCTGATACCAGACAACAGACAATAGCAAATAAATATTTTTTCAAAAAGTGTTGCATAAATCTATTAGTAACGGTAAGAGACTATAAAGAAACGGGGCAGTTTTTTCAATGCTTCAGATTCCGGTGAATATTTATCAGGCAATTTCCCTTCTTTCAACAACTTTTGCAATTGCTTTTCACATTCACCATTTTCATCGTCCTCATAAATCAGGAATAGAGGACAGGCATACGATGTCTCGATGTCTGAATTCCCTTCATACTGTACATAATGAAACTTTTTTCCCGTATACTTCTTTTTATACCACATGGATGTGCCGATATACGTAAACAACTGAAACTCTTTTCCTCCCTTAAAGTCTAAAAACTGGACGAAATTTATATGATCTCCTGCGTTTACTTTACCGCCTATGATTTTTTCATCATACAGATCCTTCACATAAACACCGTTCTGGTATTCCTTTAAATCGAGAGAAAACTCTCCAGTCCGTCTGACTGGTATGTCAAACTTATATTTTAGAGCCAGTTCGCTTGGAACTGGAGCGAGTTTACTTCCAGCTGAAGTAGTAATTGTAGTAACTCCATAAGGTTTTTTCTGTACTTGAGCCATCATGAAAAAAGGAACCAGTCCAACCAAAACAAATAAAATAAATCGCTTCATAAATCCATGTATTAATGTCTTTAATTATTACTTTTACTAATTAACCCATAATAAGTTCCAGTTTATTTCTTGTCTTAGAACATTTGTGATAGAATTAAGATTATTCTTCCGTAAAGGGAAATAATATAGATAATCGCCCTCTGTAGGAACGCAGAAAGCTGACGGAGCCAGGTCAGGAAGTTTAATATCTCCCTCATAATCAAGGTTCCCCAAATCATACTTCAACAGCTTCGACATCATACGGTCCATCACGTACAGCGAGCCGTCGGAGCGGTCAATCCAAAATGAATGCGGACTGAGGAATTCTCCCGGTCCGTTCCCCGTCCCCTCTATCTTATGAATAAACTTTCCGTCCGTTGCTGAAAATACCAGCACCGCATTGGTTTTATACGTATCAAGCAGATAAATCCTGTCTTTCCACACCTCAAGCTGATCTATACTTCCAAACAACGAGCAATCAGATGTCTCCAAAGGAAGAAAGCGTTCTACTCTTATCAGTTCCGAACTTTTGCAAGTTTGCACGTTACCGAAATCTACAAGTTCCGCTACCGACTGGCTTTCACCTTTTCGGGAGGTACAACCAACGGGTATAATCAATAAAGCTGTAATAAATATAACAAATATTTTATGCATGCCTATAATATTACAAATTTAAAACTTCACAAAAGCAATCTTACTCTCCTCCTCGTCGGTCAACCCGATAAGTGTACCATCCGGATGTACAGTAATAAGCGAAATGTCTACATTAGGTACATATTTGTTCAACAGATTGCCATCCCAGTCATAACGCCAGATCTCCTTTTCAGACTTACTGGAAGCATCTTTTATATTACCATCAAAAAGCACGTAAATAAACTCATCCGATACCGCGAGATCAATGACTCCCGTTGCAAATGAAGGTTTGAGCTTCGCTATACTTTCTATTCCATTCATTTTAAAATCGTATTCATACGGAGCCAGCAGAACTTCTTTAGACAGGACATAGCCGGACGAAGTATGACGGTACAGGCTTAATACATGGGAATCTGCAACTGCAAATCCATTCTTGATGGAAAATCCGTATCCGCGCACCTGATGGAACATGCGCTTGACTTCTATAGGAAGGTCATATTCACGGCTCCAGAAATTTGGATAATCACCAAAACGTGACTTTTCTTTCCCTGCACTATCGAATATGTAAAAACGCTTGTCAGGAAACATTCCAGATGCCAGATATGCCGAATCCCCCAAAGCGAAAAGCAAACTTACAGCAGCAGGCAGTCTCATTTTCTTCTCCAACTGCATCCGGGGAGTTCTGGATACGGTATATAAAATCCATTGTGGGCGGGAAAGGACAAACAAAGAATCTGGGGTCTTCAACAGATGCAAAGGTGGCATCACTTCATTCGGACCGTTACCGCGCACTCCAAACTTAATTATCTCACCGCCAGTTCTCAACGACAAGCAGTGTACTAATGTATCTCCATAATAATCGTTCACAAGCAGAACGGAGTCGAACGCCACAATCTGTATGGGGAGACCTAACAAGGAAGAAGATACCGGAAGCACAGAAAAAGCCAATGTTTCTTTGGCTGTCTCCTTCTGATAAGAACTGCATCCCCATATACTGGACAAAACCAGCAAGATACATAAGATTCTTTTCACACTGCCATCTGTTCTTAATATCATACGCCAAATTTAAAATGAAACTCTAAAAAATATCTATACCAAATATCCTATAATGTAACTTTAGATATAATCCTATTCCTACAAATCACAAATATCAATGGTATTAATTATATAATTGTAGGTTTCTGGGTCGGTTCCCAGTAAAACAATCTGTTCTTCACTGGCTGTAATCATACTGTATTCCTGTGGCAAATCAATTCTTTTTATCGGATTGCCCTTCCAGTCAAAGAGAAGCAGCTTATCTCCTCCGTCTATGTAAGTATCCCCTTCCGGCGACTGTTTGCCGCTGAAAAGACCGACACAATATTTATCCGTTGCAGCCATGCCGAAGAAACCGTTCACATTCTCTTTCAGAAACAGGACAGAAGTAGAAGTATCCGTGGAGTTGTCAGTGAACTGGGGATACGAAACCACATGCTGTTTCAACAACTTAGGGTGAAGCATGTCGCTCATATCAAAGAATATGGCTATTTGTCCATCCCTTTCTCCTACGGCAAACACTTTTTCTTTTGCATGATACACCATCCCCGTAGGCTGGTAAGCAAAGGCATTTTCTTGATAACTGCAATCCGCCTTGGAATTGTCCTTGGGATAATCTCCAAAAACAGTTACCTTCTGTCCCTCTTTGTTGTAGATAGCAAAATGTTTGTTTTCTTCAATCAGACCGGTTGCGATAAAATATTCGTCGGACAAGGCTATGACCTTGAATGGGAACATCTTGTCTGAATGCGCAAACCTAATGCTTGAGCATCGCACAGTGTCCCCCGCATAAGCGAACCAGGCAAATTCCTTCTTATTCACATCATACAGCCCCAACTTCCCGTCGAATGAACTGGCTGTAGAGAACCATAAAAACTCCTGAGGTCCTTGTCCTCGGTTGGCAAACTGTCCCAGGTATTTTCCCGTTTTCCAGTCGAACGCTGTAACCAGCGGAGATGAATACATATCTACCAGGAAAAGCTTTCCGTCAACATAATACATGTCAATCGGCTTTCGTATGCTGTCCACATCAAAAGCAGGTTGATGCACTTCCACTTTTTGGGATTCAGGGAACAAATCGCACATGGATACAAAAGAGCCGGTACACGAAGAGAGTACAAGCCCCAAAAACATCATTATAAATATCCCTAATACTTTTTTCATACGCAATTTTTTACGCCATACATAAGAGTATGTAGCAAAGTTACACTAATTCGCATTAAATTAAAACAGGCTCTTAATCTTCTCCAAAACGGATTTTTGAATAATCGTAAATTATTAAGTTGTCAAAATCCTCAAGCATATTCCATGTATATATTTTATTATGTTTTTCATCTATCTTACAACGGAGAATATCATGTTGCAAATCTAAACAACAAAGTGCTTTTTTATCTAATGAATATACTTCCAATAACATGTCAAACTTTCTTTTATTCATATTTAGCGGAAATGGTTGTAAATCTCTAAACATATATCCGACATATTGAGCGAATAAATAGTTATCGGACAATAATGTGTACATATAAAAATACCTGTTGTCATATAAATTTCGTTCCAACGGTGAATCGACCGAATACTCTGTTTCATCCAAACCGATACTGCCATCTTCCCCGACTTCCCCCATCAGAATCGTATTGAAGAAATTGAATCCAAGAGCTACTTTATTATTGTTGTAAGCAAAATGAAATTGATCAAAACATTGGTTGTAATCTTTATCCATCAATTGTTTTAGATTCGATGAAAACTTATAAGTATCGATAATCTGATGATTCCCGATATGATAAGTTTTCAGTTCATTGTCTAATGTCGAAAATATCAGTATGGAATCGTTAACATAGTAAACCTCTTGTAACGGTTTGTTGTCATCTAATATGATTCGGTCTTTATTGGCAATCTCAACCGTTTCGTCTGTTAACCTGTACTTTGTCAGTTTCATCGAGGCTTGATCAAGTAAAGTAAGGCAATTCCCTTTATTATTTTGCACCATGGCCGGAGCCAAAAATTCTTTAGGACCATTTCCATAATTGACGAAACTATATAAAAACTCCAATGTCTCCAGATCATAAACAAAAAGGCAATCTTCCCCCGGCAATATATCATTCTGAATGACTAAATAGTCATCCAACACAACCATGTCAACAGGACGAATAATTTCATTTATCTTATGAAAATCCGGTTCAATCTTATAGATTTTCTGAAACTTAGGATTGTATATTCTATCTGGACTCTGCTTGCAACTTGGAAATAATAAAACCAACAATAAAATACTAAAGCATATAATCATGGCATTTTTTTCATTATTAATGCTAATTTTTATGTTACCTGTTTTTTGTTTATTCACACGCGAAGCGACAAATCCCCGATTCCTCGAATTTGCAGAACTGACATTCATCGCTTCACTCTCTTTAATCTCTCACCGGCTGGCCGTTATCTCTTAGGGCAAATCAGGTCTATACCCAATATTTCATCATCCAAAGAGTCGGACAAGCTATTGCTCTTAAACAATGAAATCGCATCGGGCAGAGCACACCAACCGGTAAAAAGACTATATGTATGATCTTTCATTTTCTTCTCTCCTATGATACGGAAGTCAGCGTCGAACAGCATCAGATACAATGTTCTGCTGTCTAAAAAACGCTGGGTGAGCTGTTCGGATGCGGTCATGCTTTTCCCCTCTACATGGAAACGGGCATACATCTGCAAACCGGGCAAATACATGACATCATAAAAATGCGTGTTCTCCAATCCATAGCGTTGCCATACGGCATAGTCTGTCTGAGAATCACATCGTGGGGCTGCATTGGAAGTATAGTCGCTGGCCGCTCCTATCTCCGAATACTTTCCGGTTTTCATGTTCAACAAATAAATTGTAGATTCATAAGGATAATTATAAATGATTTTTCCATTTACAACATTCACATTAGGAAAGCGCAGGTCTCCATATTCTGCCACATTATCAGGGTTGAGCAAAGACGGTTTCAGAAAATAAGAACAGACAACCGTATCTTTACTCAAATCATATTCTTCTACATATACAGAATCTGCTCTCAACACCGGGTAATATAAAGAATTTTTTTCCTTATCGTAGCAGAGCTTAGCGGTATGCATGGCATAATTGGTTTCCAGCAGGACCTGTACATCAGACGGAAAAGAAATCTTGCGAGAAACTTCACCATGATTGTTCAATAAGGAAATGAAAATCCCGTCATACACCCAAATCGAATCATCTGATACCGGACAGATGCTTTTCATTCGGCGAAATATGCCATTCGGCCCTTCCTGATTTAATTTCAAAGAAGTGATTGAAGGATTGCCGGTTAGTTTTATTTTGTCTAAAGAATGAGTCCGATAATTATAGCCCACAATACTTTGTAAAGAGTCTGTGCCAATAAAGCCTGTGATGGGATAATCTTTCAACTGAAGTACTTCCGGAGAAGATACATTTATTCCCTTCAAGCTATACGTCACGGAATCTCCATATTTATTATCCGGCATATTTCCACCCGTACCCGTACAGCTCGCTAAAAAAAAGCTCCAAACCAGCATATAAACCATTCTCATAGTATTCAAATTTTTAATCGCTCAATTGAAAAGCAAAAATCATGCACTTCACAAAAAAAGCAAAATTAATGAACTGATACAAATAATTTAATTACATTTTTTCTCATTGTTCATAGATTCTTTTTACTTTTACGGCAAAAGTAAGTAAAAAGCGACAAAAAATCGCTGAAAATATTCTGAAGAAAAAGATAACTTTCTGTTTGTCTGATGTTTAATCGTATAAAATAACAGAAAGATTTCTAATTACTTTCAGATTGTTTTCAGATAAAAAGCTTAATTTATGAACCGGATTAAACCAATACTTATCTATACTGCATACGCATTAATAACATTGATTGTAATTTGCGTAAATTTCGATAAGGACAAGACGCATATTACCGAAAGCGCAAAAAATGCCTTCATAAATGCCATTAACGAGGAAAAGCATCTGTATATTTCACAAATAAGCGTACAGTATCTTCAAAAGAACTCTCCAAATGATATAAAGGGTGAAGAAAAGAAAAATTGGAGTGATCAGGCCTATTTTATAGCAGAAGACCCAAAAAGAAATCATTTAGACAGTCTGTTCAGGTCTGAAATGCATAAAGTTAATAAATATACCGCGACAGCTATCGGATATACATACAATGGGAAAAAGTATTATTCGCGCGATGAAAAGTTTATCGGAAAAGCTACACTCGTACAGGAATACAAATATAGGAAAGACTATAATAACCAATCTGATATAACATTGCAGGCTTATATACACACCCCGTCATATATACTGATACTGAATAATATATATACATATATTCTACTTGCCGTTATTTTCATTCTAATAACCTGCCACTTATTCTATAATAGACACAAAACAGAAAAATATTCTGAAAATAAAACAGAAACAGAAGAAAATGATGAGGATGCAAGCCTTATCAAACAAAGAAAATACCAATCAACCAAGTGGATTGAAATTTATGAAGGATATTATTGGGACAATAGTCACAATACCTTGAGATACGACAAAAAACATGTTATTCTAAGTGGCAATAATATAAGAATCTTCCGTATGTTTATTTCAAAGGAAGATTTCTTCTTGTCTCATACTGACATATCCAAACTATATGCTAAAGGAGACGCCGGTGACACAAAAGACAAAGTTTATCACCTGATCAAGTCACTGAAAGAATGTATTGCGATACTGGACATCAACGTTGTATCTATAAGAGGAAAAGGTTACAGATTAGTATTTCGGAGCGTTTCATGAAACCCTAATAACCTCCTGCAGGAAGTCTTTTACCTGCAAGGGATTGAAAAAAGATTTAACCGTCTTTGATGTAAACATAAAGTCTATCAGAGGGAGGGGATATCAATTAACTTTCCATGGATAGACATATAAGGGAACATCCGCATCCGTACGTGTGGTCAACGACCCTTTTAATTTGTTTCCTGAAGGAATTTTGGGGTGTGTTTTTCTGATCTGACTTGTTGTTTGTAACTATCAAATTAACTTGCCGAATTTGTTGAGATAACTGCGTGGCTGAAGCCAGCCGGCTGCCTTTCCGGTAAGATTAATAATCTTCCGGCTATAAGATTAATAATCTTCCAGCTGTAAGATTAATAATCTTACACGGAATGCACTTATATGCATCGGCGGATGAAGTTAGCCAGAGAGCGGAAGCCGCTTATATGAAAAAGGCTTTGAATCTATGTCCGCTTACGGATTGTAACCTATTAGTTTGTTTGGACGGGTAAGCAAGCGCTTTGAGAAGCAGGAAACAAAAAAGAGACGCTTCTCACGAGGCGTCTCTTCCGATTGTAGAGAGTTTATGAAAATATGTTTGTTTTATGCACTTTCTTACTGTTGTACCGTGACGGTCATATCAGGAACCAGGATGAATGCTTTTTGACCTTTGTTCCATTTGTAGTATTCGATAGTGACATTGTTTCCTGCGTATGAGTAGTTGATACGCATGTAGTTATGCCAGTCATTATCGGTCGCGTCCCACTTTTGCAGGGTGTTTTCTACCACTTGCTTGTTGTCGTTATACTTGTAACTGTACTTCTCGTAGTTGGTCAAGATGCCTTCGTTCATCTTGTATACGGTTTCAGAAACCTTCACGCCGTTTACCTCTTCGGTGTTATAAATCAAATCGGCTTCCGGATTGCTGGCTGAAATTGTAAGGTTAGCTACAAAAACACAAACTACAACTAACAAACTCTTGATAAAATTGAATGTTTTCATATCGTTAAGTTTTTAAGGGTTACTATCTTTTTGTTTATTGATTACGCTGCAAAGGTAGTGATTCTTTTGATATGAACTAACTTTTTGGCTATAATTTTTCTTCAAATTAGCAAAATGTTAGCATTTAAAGATATGTTAACATTCGGGCAAGATTAGTGGGCTTCCAGCCAATTTTGACCCCAACCGCAGTCTGCCAGCAAAGGAACTTTCATTTTGTAAGCACTCTCCATTTCGCTTATCACAATCTGTTGCACTTTTTCCTTTTCTTCGGGCAGGACGCTGAAGTTGAGTTCGTCGTGTACCTGGAGTATCATCTTCGAGCGTATCCCTTCTTCGCGGAAGCGCCGGTAGATGCGCACCATAGCTACCTTGATGATGTCGGCGGCACTTCCCTGGATGGGGGCGTTGATGGCATTGCGTTCGGCATATCCACGCACGACGGCATTGCGCGAGTTGATGTCGGGCAGGTAGCGGCGGCGGTGGAAGACGGTTTCGATGTATCCTTTCTCGCGTGCCGCCTGTATGCTCCGGTCCATGTATTCCTTTACGTGCGGATAGTTTTCGAAATAGCCGTCTATCAGCTCCTTGGCTTCCTTGCGGTCGATGTTCAGCCGTTCGGCAAGACCGAAGACGGAGATGCCGTAGATGATGCCGAAGTTGGCGGTTTTCGCCTTGCTGCGTTGCTCGCGGGTGACGTCTTCCAGCTTTTCCTTGTATATCTTGGCAGCGGTGGCTGCATGGATGTCCTGGTTTTCGCGGAAGGCTTCTATCATGTGCGGGTCGCCGCTGAGGTGCGCCATGATGCGCAATTCGATTTGCGAATAGTCTGCCGAGAAGAACTCGCAACCCTCGTCGGGGATGAAGGCCTTGCGGATTTCCTTGCCGTCCTCGTTGCGTACGGGGATGTTCTGCAGGTTCGGATTGCTTGAGCTGAGTCGTCCCGTGGCGGTCACGGTCTGGTTGAACGACGTATGGATATGGCCTGTAGCGGGGTTGATAAGCTGGGGCAGGGCATCGATATAGGTGCCGAGCAGCTTCTTCAGGCCCCGGTGCTCCAGTATCTTGCCCACTATCTCGTGCTTGCCCCGCAGGCTTTCCAGCACTTCCTCGGAAGTGACATACTGGCCTGTTTTGGTCTTCTTGGCTTTTTCCACGATTTTCAGGCGGTCGAACAAGACTTCGCCTACCTGTTTGGGAGAAGCGATGTTGAACGCTACCCCTGCCATCCGGTGCACTTCTTCCTCTATCTGGTTCATGCGGGCGGTGAAGTGGCGTGAGGTTTCTTTCAGGGCTTCGGTATCGATGCGTACGCCGTTGCGCTCCATGTATGCCAGTACGGGGACAAGGGGCATCTCGATGTCGCGGAAAAGAGATTCGGCTCCGCTTCCTGCCAGTTCCTTTTCCAGTACGTTTTTCAGTTTGAGGGTAACGTCGGCATCCTCGCACGCGTACCTATATATATCAGCCGGGGCGAGGTCGCGCATGTTTTTCTGGTTCTTGCCTTTCGGGCCGATAAGCTCTTCTATCTTGATGGTGTCGTAGTGCAGGTAGATTTCCGCCAGGTAGTCCATGCCGTGATGCAGTTCGGGCTGGAGCACATAGTGGGCTATCATGGTGTCGAACATCGGGCCTTGCACCTCGACGCCGTAATTGCCCAGCACCAGGATGTCGTACTTGATGTTCTGTCCCACCTTCAGGGTTGCCCGGTTTTCGAATACCGGTTTGAATTTGTCGACGATGCGTTGGGCTTCTTCCCGATTGGCAGGTACAGGGACGTAGAATGCCTGATTTTCGGTGTATGCAAAGCTCATTCCTACCAGTTCGGCACGTATCGGGTCGGTTCCGGTGGTCTCCGTATCTAGGCTGAGAATGGGATGTGTAAGGATATTTTGTAATAATCGGTCGATTTTCTCCTCAGTGTCAATCAGTTGGTAGTCGTAATCGAGGTCTTCAAGCCTCGTGAGATTCGCGTTTTTCGAAGCTTCCGTACTCTCGGGCGCAAAAAAGCCAAAGAGATCGCCTTGCGGAGCGGGTGGGGGAGCGGCGGTTTTCTTGTCTGTCCCCAAAACACGGTCGAGCAAGGTGCGGAACTCCAGTTCTTCGAAAATCCGCTTCAGTTCTTCCTTGTCGGGCTCTTCGCGTTTCAGTTGTTCCATGTCGAGACGGATGGGCACATCGGTCTTGATGGTGGCGAGGAACTTGGAGAAAGTGATTTGCTCGCGGTTGGTTTCCACTTTGGTCTTGATGGCTCCTTTCAGTTGGTCGGTATGAGCAAGCAGGTTCTCGATGCTTCCGAATTGGGCTATCAGCTTTTGCGCGGTTTTTTCGCCTACGCCGGGGCAGCCCGGAATGTTGTCGGCAGTATCTCCCATCAGTCCCAGCATGTCGATGACCTGTGCGGGCGACTGAATGTCGAACTTGGCTTTGATTTCTTCCACTCCCATCACTTCAAATTCCTTGTCGCCGTATTTGGGACGGTACATGAATACATGGTCCGATACCAGTTGCCCGTAGTCTTTATCGGGCGTCATCATGTAAGTGGGGATGCCCTGTCGTCCGGCTTCGGTGGCAAGTGTGCCGATAACGTCATCGGCTTCGTAGCCGCTTACTTCGAGGATAGGGATGCGGTAGGCGCGGATAATGTCTTTTATGATGGGCACCGAAAGGCGGATGACTTCGGGAGTTTCCTCACGCTGGGCCTTGTACTGCTGATAGGCTTCGTGGCGGAAGGTGGGACCTGCCGGGTCGAAGGCGATGCCGATGTGCGTGGGTTGTTCTTTCTTCAATACGTCTTCGAGCGTATTGACAAAGCCCATGATGGCGGAAGTGTTGAATCCTTTCGAGTTGATTCGGGGGTTTTTGATGAAGGCATAATAGGCGCGGTAGATTAAAGCGTACGCGTCCAGTAGAAATAGTTTCTCCATTCGTGTAAAAATAAAAATATTAATGTTTTGCATGTAAAAGTACAAAATAATACCGTATTTCGATGTTTTATTATTACTTTTGTACCCAAATAAATCTCTAAATGGACAAGATAGAAATAATCAAGAGACCGATAGAAAGGGAATTAAGCGAATTCAAGATGCTTTTTGATGCTGCCTTGACCAGTACAGCCCCGATGCTGGGCGACGTGCTCGGCTATGTGCGGAAGCGCAATGGGAAGATGATGCGTCCCATGCTGGTGCTGTTGATGGCTAAGTTATACGGCGAAATCAATCCCGCTACGTTACATTCGGCTTTGTCGCTGGAACTGTTGCATACAGCCAGCCTGGTTCACGACGATGTGGTAGACAAAAGCGACAAGCGGAGAGGGCAGGCGTCGGTCAACGCTTTATACGATAACCGGGTCTCTGTGTTGGTAGGCGACTACATGCTGGCGACAAGCTTGCGCCACGCCGCGTTTACAAAAGAAATCGAACTGGTGGACTTGGTGGCACGCTTGGGGCAGAACCTTTCAGAGGGAGAAATCGTCCAACTGGCAAGTACCGGGAACAAGGAGTTTTCGGAGGAGGTTTATTTTGATGTTATCCGCAAGAAGACAGCGGCACTCTTTACCGCAAGTGCCGAAAGCGGCGCGCTCTCTGTCAAGGCTTCGCTGGACGAGGTGGACAATGCCGCTCTCTTCGGCGAAATGGTAGGAATCGCTTTCCAGATAAAGGATGATATCTTCGATTATTTCGAGAACGAGGCGCTGGGCAAGCCTACAGGCAATGACATGGCAGAAGGCAAGCTCACTCTTCCTGCCCTGTATGTACTGAACACGAAAGCCGGCGAAGAGAAACGGGAACAGGCATTGCGCATCCGTTCGCTTCACGCTTCGAGGGAAGAGATTTCCGCGTTTGTCTCGTATGTGAAACAGGAGGGAGGCATCGAGTATGCCGAACAGGTGATGTACGGATATCGTGACAAAGCCCTTGCCCTGTTGCCTGAAGACATGGATGACTCGCTCCGCACGGCATTGACGACTTATGTCGATTACGTGGTAGAGCGGAAGAAATAAGCGCTTGATTTAGACTTTAGCTATACAATTATACGGGATGGCCACAAATCGTTGGAGGGCAAAAGCCTTCTGGAACGGATTGGTGGTCATCCCGTTTTGGGTTTACGGCATGACTTTCACGCCGCTTGCGTTGACCGTTTTCACGTTATCGGCGGCATGGTCGGGACGGGGGGTGCCCCATGTCACGTCGCATGATTTCACTTGAATATCGGAAGCAGTATGGAAGTAGAAACCATAGGTATTGCCCCGCAAGAAGCCTTCACCGTCGCACGGACGTTTGTCGTAGATACCGCCTTCGTATGCGGTTTTCTTCTGCAGGTCGAGCCATACCTGGTCGAAGTAAATATGGTTCACCTTGCCGGGTGTATCGCCTCCTACAAAGACTCCGTTTTCGCTTGTGCAGCGGACGTTATGGAAGTAGATGTGGCTCACTTCGCCGCATTCGCCTTTGGTGGCGCCTTTAGGGAACCGCCAGCCGGCATCCTTGTGATTGCCCACTGCGCGCGGATAGGAAGTGACATAGATGGCTTCCGACTTTCCCCACCACACATCGGAGAAGAAATGACAATCGACTGTCATGTTCGAGAAAATGACATTGGTCACCGTTCCTTCATCGCGGTTCTGGATACCGATTCCCCGGTTGCTGTCCTTGATGATGCAGTTGGTGAAGGGCACACGGTTGATGCTGTCCATGTTTTCCGAGCCTATCTTGATGGCACACGAGCGTGAGGTCATCGTACAGTTGCTTACCACTACGTCCTCGCAAGTGCCGTATTGCTCGAATTCGCGCCGGTTCTTCAGGCAGATACAGTCATCGCCCGATTCGATGAAACAGTTCGAAATACGCACGTCTTTCGAGTGGTCTACATCAATGCCGTCTCCGTTCCGTATCTTCAGGTTGTTACGGATGCTGATTCCGTCGATAGACGCGTCACGGCAACCGATGAGATGTACCGTCCAGTATGCGCTGTTGCGGATGGTGATGTCGCGGATAACCAGCTTTTCGATATTGGTCAGTGTCAATACGTGCGGGCGAGGGTCGAAGTCGGTCACCGGTTTCAGTTCGTAGGAATCTTCCAGCTCTTTTCCCATGAAGGCTACGCCGTTGCCGTCGATGGTTCCCGTGCCGGTAATGGATACATTCTGCAGGTCTTTTCCGCTAATCCACATCATGCCTTCGCCGCGGTTTTCGCCGAATGCGCTTTCGGTATATACACTTTCATCCGGATTGGCGAGCAGACACGAGTTAGGTTCGAGATGCAAATCGACATACGATGCTAGCTTGAACGGGCTGCAGAGGAACGTATGCCCGGCAGGGACAAGCACGGTGCCTCCTCCTGCCTGCGAACAGGCGTCGATGGCTTGCTGTACGGCTTTCGCATCATCCGTTTGGCCATCGCCTATGGCACCGTAGTCCATGATGTTGTACACTACTTGGGTTGGTTGTTGCCGGCAGGCACAGAGCAGGCAAATGCCCACCAACAGGCTTAAGAATTTCATTGTTTTCATACGGAGAGTGGGTTAAAGATTTATTGTATCGGTTCATAAAGCGAGGGCGGACAGTCTTCCGGAGCTGTTCCCCACGTTGTATCAGGCTCTTTTCCCATAACGAACTTCATCGTCCCGCCTTTCAGGATGTCTTCGTGGCTGATGTAGTTCTTCGTATAGGGTTTGCCGTTGAGAGTCACGCTTTGGATGTAGATATTCTCTTCCGAGGCGTTTTCCGCTTCCAGACAGAAAGTCTTTCCGTTCTCTAAATTCAGGGTCGCTGACTCGAATGACGGGCTTGCCAATATGTAATAAGGAGTGCCCGGACATACCGGATAGAAGCCTAAAGCGGCAAAAACGTACCATGCGGACATTTGTCCGGCATCGTCATTGCCCGACAGTCCGCCGGGTTGGTCAAGATACTCGGTCGCCATGATGTGGCGTACTGCCTTTTGGGTCTTCCAGGGTTGGCCCGCATAGTTGAACAGGAACGCCACCTGGTGGCAGGGTTCGTTCCCGTGCCAGTAGCGTTGTTCGCTGAACATCGAGTCCAGCTTGGCGATGTAGTTTGCTTTTCCGCCCATGCATTCCATCAGTCCGTAAGGGTTTTGCGGCACATACCAGGTGTAGTGGCAAGGTGCTCCTTCGGTGATGAATTTGGCGAAACCGAAAGCGTTTGCCTCGTTCAGGAAGCTGCCGTCGGCATGTCGTCCCTGTGCATATCCCGTGCGTGGGTCGATGACGTTCCGGTAGTTTTCCGCCCGCTTGATGAGTTGCCGGTAATCGTCTTCCTTGCCTAATTGCCTGGCTATTTGGGCAAGGACGAAATCGTCGTACGCATATTCCAGCGTACGTGATACCTGTTCACGGGTATGGAAAGCGTCGGGCACGCTGTCTTCCAGCGGGATGTAGCCGTATTCCAGGTAAGACTGCAAGGCACGGCGTCCCATTCCGTTGAGGTAGTCTTCGTGCGAAGCCGGGCTTTCGAAAGCATTCCGGCGCATGCCCTCGTAGGCTTTGGCGATGTCGAAATTACGGATGCCCTTGACGTAAGCGTCGCCCAAGGCGGCTATGCAGTGGTCTCCTATCATGGCTGCCGTATAGCTGTTCCAGCAGGGGAAAATAGGAAGCCAGCCTCCCTGTTCGTACTTGTGTACCAACGATTGCATCATCTGACCGCCTTTTGCAGGGTGAAGCAGGTTTATCAGCGGATGCAGGGCACGGTAAGTATCCCACATGCTGAAATCGTCGTAATAAGTTTCTCCTTCAGCCAATTGGCGGATGGGCTTCCCTTCGGCAAACGAAGGATAACGTCCGTCGGCATCGTTGAAGGTGCGGGGCAGGAAAGAGGCACGGTACATGGCGCCGTAAAACTTCCGCTTGGCTGTCTCGTCCGGGGTTTCCACCTGTATGCTTGCCAGGTGTTTGGTCCAGATTTCAGTAAGCTCCTGACGGGTACGCTCGAAGTCCCAATGGGGTATTTCCGCCTGCAGATTGCGGATTGCTCCTTCCTTATCGGTAAAGGAAGAGGCGGCTTTAACCAGTACTTCCTCGTTCTTCTTTACCTGGAATTGTACATATACACCGATACCCTGTCCGCTGTGTATCCGGGTCTGCTGCGGATACAGGCTGTCTTTGCGGAATGTTCCGAAGGCGACAGGGGCTTTTTCGTATTCGATGACAAAGTGCCCGCTGTATCCTGCCGGCTCGCCCCATCCCTGGTAAATGCGGTGTACGGGATTGTAGCCATAGATACGTCTGTTCACTGTATCTATCTCGATGTATCCTTCGCCCTCGTCGCTGTTGGGATTCACTACCAGGTAGGCATTCCCTTGCTGTCCGTAGGTGAAACGGAAAATAGCAGCTCGCGAGCGTCCGGTCATTTCGGCGAGAAGATGTTCTTCGGGCAACTTTACGGCGTAATAAGCGGGAGTGGCATGCTCATCGTCGTGAGCGAAACGGGTGGCACGTGCTTCCGGCAGGCAACGCAGCGTGCCGCTCAGTGCCATGAGGGTCATCGAACCGTAGTCTTGCGTACATCCTCCTACAATCCAGTGCGAATTGCGGAAGCCTTGCAGCAGGGAGTCACGGTAATAATAAGGGGCGATACATTTCACTTCGGTATCTTGGGTTTGAGGTGTCCAGAAGTTCATGCCGTTGGGCTCCAGCACGGCAGGCAAGGTCTGTCCGTATTCTTCGGTATGCTTGCCGAACATGCCGGCAGTCTGTGTGGTGCTGGCGGCTGTACCTACCCGTGTATCGATGCAGTTCAGAAGAGTTTCCGAGTCCTTGTCCTTTGATTGACAGAACGGAAGGAAGGCGGTCAAAAGCAAAAGTGCCCACAGATTGTTCGGGTTGAATTTTTTCATATCCTTATATTTTAATGTAAATCTTTCGTTTATACAGCGGATAGCCGATAGCGCCCATCACTCCTACAAACAGCAGCGAATAGACGGCAGAGGCTATGTAAGGATTGCTGACAAGGGAATGTATGGATTCGTAAATCACTGGTTTACTTTCTGTTACGTTGAGTACGACTGCTGTAACCTCGCTTAACACGTAAAGGAAAAGCGGATTGACTCCGAATACCTCGAAGAAGCGGCACCATTGCTTTTTTCCTTGAGCGTCAATGAAATAGAGTAGGGTAGCCTGGAGCATGGCAGCCAGTCCGCAAGTGACCAGCGCATAACTGGGCGACCAGATGCGTTTGTTCAGCGGAAGCCATTCTACCAGCAGGAAGCCGATGGCTGCCAGCAGGAAGCCGGTAACGAAAAGTTTGATGATTTTCTGTCCCAAGTCTTGCGTTTCCATAATCAGTCTGCCGCAAAGGAAACTGATAATGGTATGGGCGATGGCAGACAAGGTACTGGTCAGCCCTTCGGGGTCGACCGGGCTTTTATGGTAAAGGTGTTCGTATCCCAGAATATGGGTATCCCAGATGGCAAGGATATTGGTGGTAGAATCCATGGCATAGCCGTTCCCCCAGTGCAGCAGGAAAGCATAACCGAGCAACAGGATGCCGGCTATCCACGCCAGCCGTTTCGGGCTGAAGTAAAGTGCCAGCAGAGATACGATACCATAACACAAGGCAATGCGTGGCAAGACCCCTAAGAAACGGATGTGGGCAAAGGGAAAGAAGTCGCCTTCGCAGGCAAACTCGAACCAATAGATGCCCCAGCCGATAAGGAAGATAAGCAGGGTGCGCCTTACAATTTTCCGGATGACCGGCGCAGAGGGTTGGAACTGGAATTTGCGCAAGGCGATGTACGTAGAGATACCCATGATGAAGAGGAAGAAGGGGAATACCAGGTCGCACGGTGTCATTCCGTTCCATACGGAATGACGGAGCGAATCGTACGAGTATTCGCCTCCGGCATTGTTGACCACAATCATGCCGAAGACGGTAATACCTCGCAGGACATCCAGGGAGAGAAGCCGTTGTTTCATCCTTTAGTCCTCATTTAACAGTTTGAACACCTGGCGGGCGGTATCGATGCAGTCGCCTTCCGCTTCGCTCTTGTACGGATTATGTTCCAAGGTCCAAGGCTCTTCCATGGCATACCAGTCGATTTCTTTCATTTCCCCGCCGTCCAGCACGCCTTGCAGCATTTGCCACCAGGCAGCCCAGCGCTTGTAGTAGAAGTCTTTCAGGATGCCGTTCCATTCCTTATGGGCATAATCTCGCAGTCCGCCTTTATCGGCACATTCGCGGTTGCCCCATGTTGTGATTTGCACCCGCGCGTTCCATTCGTACAAGTCTTTCTCTTCGGGAGTGTTTCCCAAGCTGCGTGCCTGGTTTATCCAGCGTCCTACGCGGAATTCGCTACGGGTAGCGAGCAGGCTGTCTTGTGCCAGCAGGAGGCGGAGGAACTCTTGCGAATGGCGTGCATAACTCCGCTTGTCGAAGCTTTTGAAATCGGCAATCGCCTGATTGTAGACAATGCGTCCACGGTCGGCAAGTGCCTGACGTACGATGTCTACCAGGTCGTATTCGAAATTGTTGTTGCCACGGTATTTATCGGCTACTTCCAGCATCAGGCGTGCCGCTTCCTCGGTCGAGGTAGGGTCGTAATAGTTCTCCATCTTCGACCAGCTTGAAACCTGGAAATTGTTCATGCTCGGACGTCCGCAGAAGATAGACTCGTGAGGACCTTGCTGGTTGTTTCCGAAGGGGCAGTTGTAGATGCCGTCGGCAAGGATTTTCCATGCCTGTTCTATCTTCTCGTCTTTCGCTCCGTAGCGGGCAGCCAGGTATTCTTTCAGCCAGGCTTCTTTGGTGATTTTATCCGGACGCCACGGCAGTTCGCACATCAGTTCGAACATCATCGGATTGTTTTCGCTGCCTTCCATGGTCAGGCCGATGCCTTTCAGATGGGCTGCAAGCGGATTGTTCTTGGTGAGGTAGAAATTGTTCAGCAGTTGGTCCAGCCGTCCGTGCAATCCTACATTGGCTCCGAAATTTTCCAGCATGCAGAACAACCAGTCGTGTTGCTCGTATCCTTTTTCCCGTTTCCAGATGGAAGGTATTCCCCACATCGGACGGCATTCGCTGAACAGGTCGAGAATCAGCAAATCACCGTTCTTCAGGTTCTTTATCATTTCCGGACGCGGATTCTCGGTCCATCCCTGTACCACCCATACAGCTTTGTGGTTGACTTTTTTCATCGCATTCATCACGGCTTTGCCGGCTGCATCGAAGTCTACAGCTCCGGCATTCTCCACTTCGTGGAAGGGGTCTATTGAGTAGTAGTTGGCTTTCCCGAAGAGTTTCTCCTGTTCTTCGTAATAGAGCGCGGCGATTTCGGCGAAGCGTTCATCGGTAGGCGAGAGGAAAGCCGGGCGGGTGAAACCGTTCCATAATTCCGGTTCGGTCACGTTCAGTCCCAGTTTTTGGTTGGCATCATGAGGCACCATGCCCGAATAGCCGGGCAATACCGGTTCGATGCCATATTCGTGCATCCGCTTCAGGATTTTCTTCTGCAAGGCTTCCTGTTGTTCGTACCAGCTGTCCGGATTAGGACCTCCCCAGCCTTCCAGGTTGTTCATCGCCCACCAGGCAAGGAATGCAGGACCGGCAATGAAGCGGTTGGTCTCTTCTTTGGTATATCCTAATTTGGCAAGCATGTTGCGCCATACGCATTCTTGTCCTACGGCTGCCAGCGGCAGGTTGATGCCGTGCAATGCCATCCAGTCGATTTCCTGTTCCCAGCGTGCCCAGTCCCAGAAAGCCATCGTGTACGAGTAAGTGCAATAATTGAAATCGTAACGCAGGCTCAGGTTGGTTTCATGACGCTCAGGTTGGGTAACGGGTGGGAGAGTGTCAGGCAATTGGGCTTTCATGTTGTTCCATGAAAGATGGATGCCGGCATAGTATTTCAAGTACCAGTTCAGTCCTGTCGCGATATTGACATAGGTATTGCCACGGACAACTACTTTGTCGCCTTTTTGGTCGAGCTCGAAGAAGTCATTGTCTGCATTCTTCTGTAATTGGATAACGAATTTCTTCGATGCTCCCGGATCGATTCGTTCCAACAGATTCTTAACCGGATTGGCAAATAAAGAGAAAGGAAGCAGGCATAGCAGGCTTGCGAGTAAAAGTTTTTTGAGTTTCATATTATTACATTGTTAATTAGGTTTTTGCAAATGTAATAAATATGTGTGAATGAAGAAGGGTAGTAATGAATCATTTTGAGTAAATAATGATGCAAAACAGGGAGTGGAGGAAGGTTCGGGAGGAAGAACCGGGATAATCTGGCTTTAGGGAACAAGCCATACGACCTGTCACGTCGGAATACACGACAAGTCGTATGGAGAAAGATAGTTAGAAGAATTTGGTTTCTTCGCCTAAAATATCGGAGAGGAGCAGGTTGGCAAGGCGGCTGGTCCCGAGACGGAACAATTCGTTGGTAAGCCATTCTTTGCCTAACACTTCCTTTACGATAGTGTAATATACCACGGCGTCATGAACGGTATTGATGCCGCCGGCGGGCTTGAAGCCTATTTTGCGTCCTGTTTCCAGGAAATATTCCTTGATGGCCTGGCACATCACGAAAGCGGATTCGGGCGTGGCAGCAGGTTTCTCCTTGCCCGTGGAAGTCTTGATGAAATCGGCTCCCGAATACATGGCGAGGATAGAGGCTTTCTTGATGTTCTCGGCAGAACCGAGCGCGCCTGTTTCCAGGATTACTTTCAGATGCTTGTCGCCGCAAACCTCTTTCAGCTCTTGTATCTCGTCGCACATGCCTTCGTAATCTCCGCTCAGGAATTTCCCGACCGGAATAACGATGTCTATTTCATCGGCACCGGCATGAAGCGCCATAGCCGTTTCGGCTATTTTCACTTCGGTAAAGGTCTGCGAGGAGGGGAATCCTCCCGATACGCAGGCTATCTTTACGCGGTCTGCCTCTAAGGTGTCGTGTACGATTTCCGCCATATTGGGATAGACGCAGATAGCGGCTACGTTCTTCAGGTCGGGATGCTCATCATCGAATGCATTGACACGCTCGGTGAATTGCATGACGCTGGTTTCGCTGTCCGTACATTTCAGGGTGGTGAGGTCGATGCAGTTGAAGAGGAATTTCTTCACTTCGGGCGTATCATTTTCGCCTGCATATTTCTCAATGATATGTGCGGTCTTGGCTGCAATATCCTCGTCTTTCAGTGCCGTGTTGTATTTCCCCAGTGCCATTTCGTATTTGCTGGGCTGGTTCAGACGTTCCTTGTCTTCCCTTTCCATATCTTGGAAGAGTTCGCTTTCAAATTCTTCGTGGTTGCTCATATCGTTTTCAGTTTAGGATTGTTTTGATGTCTTTCTTTGTCACGGGAGGTTTTCTTCTCCAGATTTTTCCGGAAGGCTTCGGTCAGGTTGACTCCCGTCTGGTTGGCAAGGCAGAGCAGCACCCAGAGCACATCTGCCATCTCATCGCCTAAATCGTGCTTCTCGCCTTCCTTGAACGACTGGTCGCCATACGTACGTGCCATGATGCGTGCCAGTTCGCCTACTTCTTCGGTCAGCACCGCCATATTGGTCAGCTCGCTGAAATACCTTACTCCGTAGGTCTTTATCCAGTTGTCTACTGTCTTTTGTGCTTCTTCGAGGGTCATGGTGTTTTACTCCTTTATACTATGTTTATTCACTCTTTGTTTTTGGTATCCATGCAGATGGTGACCGGTCCGTTGTTCAGCAGTTCCACCTTCATGTCCGCACCGAATTCGCCGGTCCCTACCTCTTTGCCCAGCGCGATGCTCAGCTCGTTGCAGAAGTATTCGTAAAGGGGGATGGCAGTCTCGTGTTTGGCTGCGCGGATATACGAAGGGCGGTTGCCTTTCTTGGTCGAAGCCATCAAAGTGAATTGGCTTATGACCAGAATATCTCCTCCTGTTTCCAGAATGGATTTGTTCATCACACCGTTTTCATCGTCGAAAACGCGCAGGTTGACTATCTTCTTGCAGAGCCAGTCCGCGTCTTCTTGCGTATCGGCTTCTTCGATTCCCAGCAGAACCAGGAAGCCTGTTTGAATCGCCGATTTGCATACACCGTCAATCGTGACGGAAGCGTGGCTCACTCGTTGGATTACTGTTCTCATTTCTTTGTTAGTTTTCGCAAAGATAATTATTCTCTTCCGAAAAAAAGTGTAAGATTGAAAAAAGTCGTATCTTTGCCTATATAGAGTGAAGTTTTCATTTGTGTTTTACTAAAAAGAATTGTCCCTAATCTTCCGGTCGTATTCCGTTTGTTCAGGCAGTATATCTTACTTTGCCCGGGCAGTATATATTACTTTTTCATTTAAGGGCGGAACGATTCTTCCTGTAATTATGCGGACATTCTTGTTTATCCAATTTTAGTTATGCGTATTAAGTATTTGTTAATGGGGGCTTGTATATCGTTGACCGTTCAAGGCAGCCTGGCCCGTTCGTTTGTTCCTGAAGAAAAAAACAGGTTGATAGTTACTACTGATTTGGGAGGAACTGACCCCGATGATACACAATCGATGATTCATTTGCTGGTATGTTCGAATGTGTTTGATTTGGAAGGATTGATTAGCTCGCAAGTTTGGATGACCGACCCGGATAAGGCAGACAGTATCCGGAAAGTCGTGGAATATGTTGGCGAGGTCTTACCCCGATTGAAAAAACATGCGGAAGGTTATCCTGATTTAGATTATTTGCGTTCGATTGTCAAACGAGGACAAAAGGTTTCGAATATGGATGGAGTAGGAGAAGGCAAAGATTCTCCAGGGTCGGAATTAATTATTGCTTCGGTTGATAAGGAAGAGGACGAACGTCCGGTATGGATTGCGGCATGGGGTGGAGTGAATACCATTGCACAAGCAATATGGAAGGTAAAACATACTCGAAGCAATGAGGCTTTTGATAAGTTTGTAAACAAAATCCGTATTTATGATGTATTAGGACAGGACGATGCAGGAGCTTGGATTGCCCGTAATTTCCCTCAAATCGTGTATATTCGCAATAAAGAAGTGTATGGATGGGCACCCTCCGATGAATGGACAAAGGCGCATGTCCAATCGTGGGAACCTTTAGGGAAGCATTATCCGAATAGGATTTGGGCAACAGAAGGTGATAGCCCTTCTTTCCTTTATCTATATGTCAATGGCTTGAATGTCCCCGATAGCCTGAGTTATGGCGGCTGGGGCGGACGTTTTGACAAAGAGAAGAAGAATGGTATACGGGGAATGGATTTCATTGAAAGGAGCGGAAAAGATGAAACCCGATATGACCCCTATGGCATGTATGCCAGCACATCCGAAGGTGTTGGAAGTATTAATAGATGGCGCCAACAGATATGGAATGATTTTGCTGCACGGATGCAATGGACAGCTACAGACCGTTTTGAGGATGCCAATCATCATCCGAAAGCAATTGTAAATGGAGATGCAACCATTCAATGTCTCTATATGGATGCCTTAGTGGGGGCGTCTTTGTGCTTTGACGCATCTGCTTCGTCCGACGTAGACGGGGATAGCTTGACTTACAATTGGTCTGTTTATGAAGAACCAAGTACCTACAAAGGAAAAGTTGTAGTAGAAAATAATTCGGGACCTGTATGTCGTATGGTCGTGCCTGAAGATGCTTCAGGGAGAACGATTCATCTTATCTTGGAAGTTACGGATACAGGCTGTCCCCGGTTGACTGCATATAGGCGGATTGTTTTGTCCGTTAGATAGTTTGGGCAACAAGATTAAGGCGTATCGTTTAATGCTTCCTTGATGCTTTTAGCCACGGCTTCTCCCACCACTTCGGCAAGCTCTTCCTGCGAGGCTTTCTTGATGCGTGCCACGCTCTTGAACTTCTTCAGCAAGTCGGTCTTCCGTTTCTCGCCGATGCCTTTGATGTTGTCCAGTGCCGAGGCTATCTGCCGTTTGCTTCGCTTGTCGCGATGGAAGGTGATGGCAAAGCGGTGCACTTCGTCCTGGATGTTTTCCAATAGGTGAAAGAGGGGAGTTCCTTGCTTCAGCCCGATGTTCATCGGCGGGAATCCGAAGAGGATTTCCGAGGTGCGGTGACGGTTGTCTTTGGCAAGTCCCGCTATCGGGATGTGCAGGTGCAATTCGTCTTCGATGACCTGGCGTACCACTTCCATTTGCCCCTTGCCGCCATCGGTCAGAATCAGGTCAGGCATCTCTCCCTGTTCTTCCAGAATGCGTGTGTATCGCCGACGGACTACTTCTTGCATCGAGGCGTAATCGTCCGGTCCCACCACCGTCTTGATGTTGTATTTGCGGTAGTCTTTCTTGCTGGGACGGGCTTTCTTGAACACCACGCAGGCGGCTACGGCATCCGAGCCCTGGATGTTCGAGTTATCGAAACATTCGATATGCAGGGGCATTTTGTCCATGTGCAGTTGCTCTTGGATTTCTTTCAACAGACGTACGCTCCGTTGCTCCGGATTCAGCTTTTCGGCTTGTTTCAGGCGGTCCACCTTGTATTGTTTCACATTGAGGATGGAAAGCTCCAGCAGGTGTTTCTTGTCGCCCCGTTGCGGAATGGTAAACGTCACACCTTCCATTTCCAGCTCCAGCTCGAAGGGAACGATGATTTCTTTCGATTGGCTTTTGTAGCGCTCGCGCATCTCCACGATGCCCATCTCCAGCAACTCTTCTTTGCTTTCTTCCAGCCGCTTTTTATACTCGAAAGTAAATGCCTGGTTGATGCATCCGTTGGTGATGTGCAGGTAGTTGATATAAGCTGATTGCTCGTCGTCTTCAATTGAAAAGACATCGATGTTGTGCAGGACGGAGCTGACCACTTCGCTCTTCGAACGGTAGTTCTCGATAAGCTCGTACTTTTCTTTGATGAGTTGCGCTTCTTCGAAACGCATCTCGCCCGCAAGCTTCATCATCTCCGCCATCATTCCCTGGCTTATCTTTTGTGTGTTCCCCTTCAACAATTCTTTGATGGAAGCGATGTTTTCCATGTATTCCTCATGCGACTGAGCTCCTATGCACGGACCTTTGCAATTCTTGATGTGGTATTCCAGACACACGCGGAACTTGTTTGCCTGAATGTTTTCAGGCGTAAGTGCCAGGCGGCAGGTGCGGAGCGGATAGAGTTTCTTGATGAGGTCGAGCATCGCCTGCATGGATGGGAAGTGGGTGTAAGGACCGAAATAAGTAGAACCGTCACGAACGATTTTACGGGTCTTGAACACTCGCGGGAAATATTCATTGCTTACGCAGATGGACGGATAGCTTTTGTCGTCTTTCAGCAACACGTTGTAGCGGGGCTTGTATTTCTTGATGAGGTTGTTTTCGAGCAAGAGCGCGTCCTCTTCGGTGTTCACCACGATGTAGCGGATATCGGCTATCTTGCTTACCAGGATACGGGTCTTTGCCGAGTGATGGTCTTTCGAGAAATACGAGTAAACGCGTCGCTTCAGGTTCTTTGCCTTTCCTACATAAATGATGGTCCCTTCCGCGTTCAGGTATTGGTAGATGCCCGGGCTGGTAGGAAGGTTGAGCACGATGCCCCGTAAATATTCGTTTGTCTTCAGTTCTTCCATATTGCTCTTTTTAAGTTGACAAGGAGACAAGGTAACAAGTTGACGAGTTGACAAGGTAACAAGGCTCTGAATAGTACTGTATTTAAAAGCCTCGTTAACTTGTCTTCTCGTCCACTCGTCAACTGAAACCTTGTCAACTGAAACCTTGTCAACTGAAACCTTGTCAACTTGTTACCTTGTCAACTGCATTACAATTTCAAAAGGGTAGTGACTTCCACATCATCGGGGAAAGCCTTGCGTCCGTTCAGTGCTTTCAGCTCGATGACGAAGTTGATGTACGATTGCTTGGCACCGCACTTCTTGACCAACCTGTGGGTAGCCGCCATGGTGCCGCCTGTCGCAAGCAAGTCATCGTGCAGAAGAACGACATCGTTCTCGTCGATGGCGTCCCGATGGATTTGGATGGTGTCGGTGCCGTATTCTTTGGCGTATGTTTCTTCCAATACTTCGGCGGGAAGTTTGCCCGGTTTGCGTGCCATTACGAATCCGGCACCCAGGCGGGCAGCTAGAGCGCCTCCTAGGATGAAGCCTCTCGACTCGATGCCTACCACTTTGGTAATGCCTTTATCCTTGTACATGTCGTACAGCTCGTCGATAAGCCCTTGCAGGCATTCGGGATTTTTGAAGACGGTGGTCACGTCGTAGAACAAGATTCCCGGCTTAGGGAAATCAGGGATTTCTCTCAAGTTCTTTCTTAATGTTTCTTTGTTCATATCCAGTATTTTATGATTGTTCTTTAAACTTGTTGTTTCACGTGAAACATCGGGCTTTTACCTGCCCAGCAGGACGAGGAGCACGTTGACGTCGCTGGGGGATATGCCCGGGATGCGGCTTGCTTGTGCCAGGGTCTCGGGGTCTATCTTTATCAGCTTCTGGCGTGCTTCGGTCGAGAGGGAATTCAAGTTGGCATAGTCGAACTTGCCTTTTATCTTGATGCTCTCCAGCCGATGTATCTTGTCGGCTATCATCCGTTCGCGGTCGATGTATCCTTGGTATTTCACCAGCACCTCTGCCGCTTCGATGGTTTCTTCTTTCCGGTCGGTCACCTTGTCCAGCTCGGCTTGGAAGGCGGGGATATGGGGCGCGATGTTCTCGATGGTGATTTGCGGACGGCTCAGCAGGTCTATCAACTTGCATCCGTGGGTCAGCTTCGCCGTGCCCAGACTTTCCAAGGTGTCGTTGATTTTATCGGCTTTGATGGAGAAGTTCTTGGCAAACGTTACCAGATGTTGTATCATCTCACGCTTGCGGCAGAGCATGTCGTAGCGTTGGCGCGTGGCAAGTCCGAGTCGGTAAGCGCGTTCGGTCAGGCGCATGTCGGCATCATCCTGGCGGAGCAGGATACGGTATTCGGCACGCGAAGTGAACATGCGGTAAGGTTCGTCCACGCCTTTGGTCACGAGGTCGTCAATCAGCACACCGATGTAAGCTTCGTCCCGTCCCAATACGAAAGGTTCGCCTCCGGCACAATTCAAGTGTGCGTTGATGCCGGCGATGAGTCCTTGCCCGCCTGCCTCTTCGTATCCGGTGGTACCGTTTACCTGTCCGGCGAAGAACAGGTTCTTAATAACCTTCGATTCCAAGGTATGCTTGAGTTGGGTAGGGTCGAAGTAATCGTATTCGATGGCGTATCCCGGACGGTAGGCAACTACATCGCGGAAGCACGGAATCTTACGCAGGGCGGCAAACTGAATCTCCATCGGGAGCGAAGATGAAAAGCCGTTCAGGTAAAGTTCATTGGTTGTCTCGCCTTCCGGTTCCAGGAATAACTGGTGTTGCGGCTTGTCGGGGAAGGTCACGATTTTGGTTTCGATGCTGGGGCAATAGCGCGGGCCGATGCTCTGGATTTGTCCGTTGTAGAGGGGGGAGTCGGCAAGACCGCTACGCAATACGGCGTGCACTTCCTCGTTGGTATAGCATGTCCAGCATTGCAATTGCTTCAGGCGGCGCGGTTCGCTGATGAACGAGAAGCGGTGGAAATCGTTTTCTCCGTCCTGTGTCTCCATCAACGAGAAGTCTACACTTCGTGCGTCGATGCGGACGGGGGTGCCTGTCTTCATCCGTCCGGCGGTAATGCCGTGGCGGGTAATGGATTCGGTCAGGTGATACGATGCCGGTTCGGCACAACGTCCGCCTGCCAGCATCTTGTGACCGATGTGCATCAGTCCGTTCAGGAAAGTGCCTGCGGTGAGGATGACACACCGTGCGTGGAAGGTGACGCCCCAGCAAGTGACGACTCCTTTTACTTCTCCGTCTTCCACTAAGAGTTCTTCTACCGTGTCTTGCCAGATATGCAGGTTGGGGATGTTTTCCAATATCTCGCGCCAGGTTACTATAAATTTGGCACGGTCGCATTGGGCACGTGGGCTCCACATGGCCGGTCCCTTCGAGCGGTTCAGCATGCGGAACTGGATAGCAGTGCGGTCGGTCACGATACCCATGTATCCGCCCAGCGCGTCGATTTCCCTTACGATTTGTCCTTTGGCTATGCCACCCACCGCCGGGTTGCAACTCATCTGCCCGATTTTGTTCATATCCATTGTAATGAGACAGGTATTCGAACCCAAGTTGGCTGAAGCCGCCGCGGCTTCACACCCGGCATGTCCCGCTCCGATTACAATCACGTCGTACTTAAAATCCATTCGTTTCTCTTTTTAAATATCTGTTGCAAAAGTACGAAAAAAAGGCATGTCAAACTATGGAATCTATGAAAAAGAGAATAGAGGGTGTGTCATCATCCGGTCGTCGGATAAAGAGGTATGGGGCGCACCTGTTTGCATCGTCCTACGCACTTAGTTGCGTGCGCGGATGCAGCTAAGTGCGTTGCCCGATGCAGCTAGGTGCGTTGCCCGATGCAGCTAAGTGCGTTGCCTGATGCAGCTAGGTGCGTTGCCTGATTAAGCCATTTCCGCCAGCAGGGTCAGTGCTTTGTTTTCGGCGGCTTCCATGATTTCGCGCTCGCCGGGACCTTTGTCGTTGATGCCGCACAAGTGCAGGATGCCGTGGATGATGACCCGATGCAGTTCGGTGTCATACGGCGCGTTGAATTGTTCGGCATTGGTGCGTACCGTGTCGAGGCTGATGAACAGGTCGCCCGAGATGCGGTTCCCTTCGGTATAATCGAAGGTGATGATGTCGGTGTAATAATCGTGTTGCAGATACTGGCGGTTTACCTCCAGTATTTTCTCGTCGGAACAGAAGATGTAGGCTATTTCTCCTACCTTTTTTCCATACGATGCCGCTACGGCTTTCACCCATTCCGTAGTTTCTCTTTTCTTGATGTGGGGCATGTCCACCCCTTCGGTCTGATAAGTAATCATATCGGTATGTTTAGAAGAATAAATAACAAACAAAGATGGCGGCAAGGATACCCGCCAGGTCGGCAAGCAATCCGCAAGGCACGGCATGGCGCGTCTTCGCCACACCTACACTTCCGAAATAAACGGCAAGGATATAAAACGTCGTGTCGGTCGAGCCTTGGAAAATACATGCCAGCCTGCCCACGAACGAGTCGGCACCGTAAGTGCTCATCGCGTCTACCATCAATCCGCGTGCCCCGCTTCCGCTTAAAGGCTTCATCAAGGCGGTAGGAAGAGCCCCTACAAAATCGCTGTCCAGTCCGCACGCCTCTACCGCGCCCGCAATGCCTTGCGTCACATAATCCATGCAGCCCGAAGCACGGAACACACCGATTGCCACCAGGATGGCGACCAGATACGGAATGATGCGCACGGCGGTGCTGAATCCTTCTTTGGCTCCCTCGATAAAAGCGTCGTACACATTTATCTTCTTGCGGATGCCCGCCACGATGAATCCGATGATGATGACGAAAAGGAGTACATTGGCAAAGGTGGTCGAGTAGAGGTCAATCTTTTCTTGCGGCAAGGTGCTGAAGAACCAAATCAGGCAAGCGATGAACAGGATGGCTCCTCCCAGGAAGGTCAGGATGGTGCGGTTCATCAGGTTGATGCGCTGGTAAAGGGCTACGGCGATGATGCCCGCCAGGGTGGAGATGAAGGTGGCGATAAGTATCGGCACGAATACATCGGTAGGTTGTGCCGCTCCCAGTTGGGCACGATACACCATGATGCTGATGGGAATCAGGGTCAGTCCCGAGGTGTTGATGACCAGAAACATAATCATCGGGTTGCTTGCCGTGTCTTTTTTCGGGTTCAATGCTTGCAGGCCTTCCATGGCTTTCAGCCCGAGCGGGGTGGCGGCATTGTCCAGTCCCAGCATGTTGGCGGCCATATTCATGAAGATGCTTCCTGTGACGGGATGCCCTTTCGGTATGTCGGGGAAAAGTTTACTGAACAAAGGGCTGAGCACACGCGAGAAGATGGCGATGACTCCGCCTTGCTCGCCGATGCGCATAATGCCCATCCAGAGTGCCAATACACCGGTCAGCCCGAGGGAAATCTCGAATGCCGACTTGGAAGATGCGAATGTGGAATTGATGATAGCGGGAAACACTTCCGTGTCTCCGAAGAAAACCAGCCGTACGCATGCTACGATGAAGGCCAGTACGAAGAAAGCAATCCAAATGTAGTTCAGGACCATAATGTCGTTTTTAATTTAAAAGACTCGGAAATGCCTTGATTATTTCCTGCGCAAAAGTAAAGAATTTATTCTGAAAAACGCTAACTTTGCCTGGATGAAATACGTACGTGTCCGTTATATTCGTTGGGCGGTGCTGGCATGCCTGTTTATAGGCGTGTGGGTGTTCCGTGTGATTCCCGGTGCCGGAGAAGAATATGCACGAGGGTTGTATCCCGCTATCTCCACGTTGCTCTCGGCACTTGCGTCGGTCGTGCCCTTTTCGCTTTGCGAAGTGACGGTTATCGGTTTCGGGCTTTTCTTGTTGATTTATCCGTTTGTGGCACATCGGAAAAGGCGGGGCCGGTGGCACATCTTGGGACGTGAGGCGGAAGCCTTGGTTTGGATTTACGTCTGGTTCTACTGGGGATGGGGAATGAATTATTTCCGCAATGATTTCTTTGCCCGTTCGGGAGTGGCGCGCGTTTCGTATGAAGAAGTGCGTTTCCATCGTTTCATTTATGAGTTTGCCGATAGCCTGAATGCCCTCTATGCCGAAGGAGGTGCTTTATCGGACGAGGAAGTCAGGCAGGACATCAAGGCGGTATATCGGCAAGTGCCCGTCCGCTTTGGCTTGACTCAGCCTCGAAACTTTCAGCATCCGAAGCGCTCTTTGGTCAATGGCTTATACTCGAAGGTGGGTGTGCTGGGTTATATGGGACCGTTCTTCGATGAGTCGCACCTCAATCACGAATTGCTTCCCGTGCAATATCCTTTTACATACGCCCATGAGCTTTCGCATCTGTTGGGAGTAAGCAATGAGGCGGAAGCCAACTTTTGGGCTTATCAGGTCTGCCTCCGTTCCGAAAACCGCTATGTGTGTTATTGCGGATACTTCGGGTTGCTACCTTATATATATAGGGACGCTTATCGGATGTTGGATGAATCCGACTTTAAAGAATGGGTTAGCCGTATCCGTCCCGATGTGATGCGGGAGCTTCGCGAGAAAGAGGTTTATTGGGAAAAGCGGTATAGCCCGTGGATAGGTGCCGTGCAAGACGCTTTGTACGATTGGTACCTGAAAGGGAACCGCATCGCTTCGGGAAAGAAAAATTACGGCGAGGTGGTAGGTATGGTGCTTTCCTTGCCCGAAGACTGGTGGAAGGAAAGCCTGTGAGAATTGAAAATTCACGTACGGGAAGTCGGATTGCACTTGATTTTGCGATTCTCGTCGATTCCGGGAAGGTGCTTTTGTTCGTGTTTTCGTGGCAATGTGTAAGGATGAGGAGGAGGGTTTAGCTTACTGTGCTTTCTTTTTGCTTTGAAAAAGGAGATTATTCTTTCTGTTTGATTATTCGCTTTTGTGCGGTTTTCTCTTTCATCTGGAAAAACAATCGCATATATCCTTTCCGTTCGGATAAAAATTTGTATATTTACGCCCAGAATACATACTATATAACGAACAGATGGCCATTATCATTAAGAAAGTAAGCTCGAAGAAAGAGCTGAAGACCTTTATTCGCTTCAATTACGAATTATACAAAGGTAATCCTTATTCCGTACCCGATTTGTACGATGATATGTTGAATACGTTCAGTCCGCAGAAGAATGCGGCTTTCGAGTTTTGCGAAGCCGACTATTTCCTTGCTTATAAAGATAATAAGGTAGTAGGACGGGTAGCGGCAATCATCAACAACCGTGCCAATGAAACCTGGCAGAAGAAAGAAGTGCGTTTCGGGTGGATTGATTTTATCGATGATGAAGAAGTGTCGGAAGCCTTGCTCGACACCGTGGCACGTTGGGGTAAGGAACGGGGCATGGAAGCGATGGTAGGTCCCTTAGGCTTTACCGATATGGATGCCGAAGGGATGCTGATCGAAGGATTCGACCAGCTGGGTACCATGTCTACCATCTACAACTATCCTTATTATCCCAAGCATCTGGAGAAATTGGGTTTCGAGAAAGAAGCGGACTGGGTGGAATTCAAGATGAAAGTGCCCGACGCCATCCCCGATAAGTTCGTACGTATTTCCGAGATTATCCTTCAGAAGTACAAGCTGAAAATAAAGAAGCTGAAACGGAAAGAAATCAAGGAGAAAAACTACGGGCAACGCATTTTCGACCTGATAAATGAGGCCTATGCGCCATTGTATGGATATTCGAAAATGACTCAAGGGCAAATCAACCAATATATCAGGATGTATTTGCCGCTGATAGACCTGCGTATGGTTTCGATTATCGAAGACGAGGCAGGCAATCTGATAGCCGCAGGCATTTCGATGCCTTCGCTTTCCGTGGCTTTGCAGAAGGCGAAAGGAAAGATGTTGCCTTTCGGCTGGTATCATCTGCTCAAGGCATTGTTTATCAAAAAACCGAAGATATTAGACTTGTTGCTGGTGGGCGTGAAGCCTGAATACCAGAGCAAAGGAGTGAACGCCTTGCTCTTTTACGACCTGATACCGGTGTATCAGAAGTTGGGCTTTGAATACGGCGAAAGCAATCCTGAACTGGAAGACAACAAAAAGGTGCAGTCGCAATGGAGTGTATTCAATCCCGAGCTTCATAAGCGCCGCCGGGCTTACAAGAAGATATTGTAAGTTTTTTAGTTCTTGAGTTCTTGAGTTCTTTAGTTCTTTAGTTTTTAAGTTTTTGAGTTTTTAAGTTTATAAGTTCAAACACAGAGACACAAAGACACAGAGAAATAATTTATTTAATCTGTGTAATCTGTGGTGAAAAAATAATCTGCGAAAATCTGCGTTAATCTGCGTTTCAAAAAGACAAACTAACAAACTCAAAAACTAAAAAACTTAAGAACTAAAGAACTCAAGAACTAAAAAAACTTACAAACTCACAAACTAAAAAACTAAAATCATGGAAGAAAACGAATCGATACAACCTGTACCTTCTTATACAGAGGAAAATATCCGTCACTTAAGTGATATGGAGCACATACGTATCCGTCCGGGTATGTATATCGGCCGTTTGGGCGATGGCTCTCAGGCGGAAGACGGAATCTATGTCCTGCTGAAAGAAGTGATAGACAACAGCATTGATGAATTTAAGATGGGAACCGGAAAGCGCATCGACATCCAGCTGGAAGACGACTTGCGTGTATCGGTTCGCGACTATGGACGAGGCATTCCGTTAGGAAGCCTGGTCGATGCCGTTTCGATGTTGAATACCGGAGGAAAATATGATACAAAGGCATTCAAGAAAAGTGTCGGACTGAACGGTGTAGGCGCTAAGGCGGTGAATGCATTGAGTGCGCGTTTTGTGGCACGAAGCGTGCGCGAAGGTCAGATGCGTGAAGCCGTATTCGAACGAGGTAATCTGATAAGCGATACGACCGGACCGACGGAAGAAGAGAACGGGACATTCATTTTCTTCGAGCCCGACAGCACCTTGTTCTTGAATTATCATTTCCGTCCGGAGTTCATCGAAACGATGCTCCGCAATTATACCTACCTGAATACCGGTCTTTCTATTTATTATAACGGACGGCGTATCATTAGCCGTAACGGGTTGGAAGACTTGTTGAACGATAATATGACAACATCGGGGCTGTATCCGATTGTGCACCTGAAAGGAGAGGATATCGAGATAGCCTTTACTCATACCGCCCAATACGGGGAAGAGTATTATTCGTTTGTCAACGGGCAGCACACCACGCAGGGAGGTACCCACCAGAGTGCTTTCAAGGAACATCTTGCCCGCACTATCAAGGAATTTTACGGCAAGAACCTGGAATATCAGGATATCCGTAACGGACTGGTGGCCGCCATTGCCATCAATGTCATTGAACCGACTTTCGAGAGTCAGACCAAAATCAAGTTAGGTTCGTTGGTCATGGCACCCGAGAAGGATTCCGATGGCAATCCGTATCCGCTTTCGGGCATTAGCGTCAATAAGTTTGTGGGCGATTTCATTAAGGAGAACGTCGACAACTACCTGCACAAGCATGCCGATGTGGCAGAGGTGATGTTGCAGAAGATTCAGGAATCGGAAAAGGAACGGAAAGCCATCGCCGGCGTGACCAAGATAGCGCGCGAACGGGCGAAGAAAGCGAATCTGCATAACCGCAAGTTGCGCGATTGCCGCATTCATCTGAATGACCAGAAGACTCCCAAAGATGAAGAGAACGATCCGCGGCTGGAAAGCTCTATCTTTATCACCGAGGGGGACTCGGCAAGCGGGTCTATCACGAAGAGCCGGGATGTCAATACCCAGGCGGTTTTCAGTCTGCGTGGAAAGCCTTTGAACTCGTTCGGATTGACCAAGAAAGTGGTGTACGAGAATGAGGAATTCAATTTGCTTCAGGCAGCGTTGAATATCGAAGACGGATTGGACGGACTCCGTTATAATAAGGTGATTGTGGCGACCGATGCCGATGTGGACGGTATGCACATCCGCCTGCTGATGATAACCTTCTTCCTTCAGTTCTTTCCCGATTTGATTAAGAAGGGTCATGTGTATATTCTTCAAACGCCGTTGTTCCGTGTGCGGAACCGGAAGAAAGGAGTGTACGAAACCATTTATTGCTATTCGGAAGAAGAACGTCAGGCGGCTATCGAGAAGCTGAGCCCGAATCCGGAAATCACCCGCTTCAAAGGATTGGGAGAAATCTCGCCCGATGAGTTCCGTAATTTTATCGGCGAGGATATGCGCCTGGAGCAAGTGTCTTTGCGCAAGACCGACGCCGTAGGCGAATTGCTGGAGTTCTATATGGGTAAGAACACGATGGAGCGCCAGAATTTCATCATCAATAACCTGGTGGTGGAAGAAGACTTGGTCAATGAATTGTAGTATGAAGTTTAATCAGTAGTTGTGGAAAAAGTGAAACGTGCCATATTTCCGGGGACATTCGATCCCTTTACCATCGGGCATTATTCGGTAGTGAAGCGTGCCTTGACTTTCATGGATGAGATAATCATCGGCATTGGTGTGAACGAGAAAAAGCGGACTTATTTCCCTACCGAAAAGCGTGTGCGGATGATTGAAAAGCTGTATGCCGGCAATCCGCGTGTAAAGGTAGAGGCGTATGATGGATTGACGGTAGACTTTGCCCGTATGCGGGATGCCCAGTTCATCATTCGAGGTATCCGTACGGTGCACGATTTCGAATACGAAGAGACCATAGCCGATATCAATCGTAAATTGTCGGGGGTAGAGACTATCTTGCTCTTTACCGAACCGGAACTGACCGCTATCAGTTCGACCATTGTGCGTGAGTTGTTGCATTATGGCAAGGATGTCACTCCGTTCTTGCCCGCGGATTTGGATATTAATGTATGAGAAGATACTTTATGATGAAACGTCGTTTGTGGATAATCATGAGCTGTGCGCTTTTTGCGCTTTCGCTGGGTGCGCAAAACAATAAGTTGCTGAATTCTCCTTCGCGCAAGTTGCAGTTGGCGGAGTTTGCCATAGCCAATCTCTATGTGGATGAAGTGGACGAAGGAAAACTGGTGGAGGATGCCATCATCAGTATGTTGAATGAGCTTGACCCGCATTCCACTTATTCCAATCCGGAAGAGGTGAAAGAGTTGAACGAGCCTTTGCAAGGTAATTTCGACGGAATCGGAATCCAGTTCAATATGGCGACCGACACCTTGTTTGTTATCCAGCCCGTATCAGGAGGACCTTCCGAAAAAGTAGGCATCCTGGCTGGCGACCGCATCATTGAGGTGAATGATACGATTATAGCCGGTGTGAAGATGAGTACGGACGACGTGATGCGCCGTTTGCGTGGCAAGCGTGGCACGAAGGTCAATGTGAAGATTATGCGTCGTGGGGTGAAGGAGTTGCTTCCGTTTACTATTACGCGCGATAAGATTCCGGTGTATAGCCTGGATGCCTCGTATATGGTGAACAGTCGGATTGGCTATATCCGCATCAACCGTTTCGGCGCCACTACGGGACAAGAGTTTGTCGATGCGTTGCATCGCCTGCGGAAGGCGGGAATGAAAGACCTGATTCTCGATTTGCAAGGAAACGGAGGAGGTTATTTGAATGCCGCCATTGAGGTAGTCAACCAGTTTTTAGGTCGAAAACAATTGATTGTCTATACCGAAGGGCGTCGCAATCCCCGTGCCGAATTTGATGCGGAAGGGAACGGCGATTTCCTCACCGGACGTTTGGCGGTATTGGTGGATGAGTTCTCGGCTTCGGCAAGCGAGATTGTTACCGGTGCTATTCAAGATTGGGATAGGGGAGTTGTGGTCGGACGCCGCACCTTTGGTAAAGGGTTGGTACAACGTCCTATCGACTTGCCCGATGGTTCCATGATTCGGCTTACGGTGGCACGCTATTATACACCTTCCGGACGTTGCATCCAGAAGCCTTACGAAAGCATCGAACAATACAACCGTGATTTGATAGACCGCTATAACCGGGGCGAGATGTTGAGTGCCGACAGCATTCATTTCCCCGATTCGTTAAAGTATAAGACCTTGCGCTTGGGACGTACGGTGTATGGGGGAGGAGGCATCATGCCCGATTATTTTGTGCCGGTAGACACAACGATGTACACCGGTTATTACCTGGCGTTGCGTGATAAGGGAGCCATTGTGCAGCAGAACCTGAAGTGGGTAGATGCTCATCGGGCTGAATGGATGGCGAAATACAAGGACTTCAGCCACTTCGACCATGAATTTGAGGTAACTCCCGCTATGCTGGAAGAGTTGAAAGCGTTGGGAAAGACATTGGGAGTCGAATACAAGGAAGAAGAATACCGGTTGGCTTTACCGCTTATCAAAGCTCAGCTGAAAGCCCTTATCGCCCGCGACTTATGGGATATGAACGAATATTTCCAAGTCATCAACCGGTTGAGCGACAGCATGAACAAAGCCATCGAACTCCTCGAAAAGCCCGAAACCGATTTCTTAAAGCGTTGAAAATAATAGAACACAGAGGCACAGAGAAATAATTTTTGAAACGCAGATTAGCGCAGATTCACACGGATTCTTTTCACCACAGATTATTTAGATTAGATAAATTATTTCTCTGTGCCTCTGTGTTTGTTTTTGAAATCAGAGTCTCTCAATCTCTTCCGGAGACAGCCCCGTAGCCTGTGCGATAAGTTCAGGCACTATTCCCAGTTTCTTCATGTTGGCTGCATTCCTCAGGCGTTCGCGCATTTTCCCTTCCTCTATACCGATTTGCTTCCCTTCCTGCATACCAATCTGCTTCCCTTTCTCTATGCCGATCTTTTCTCCTTCTTGTCGTCCTTCTTGTCGTCCTTCCTGTAGTCCTTCTTGTCGTCCTTCCTGTAGCCCTTCCAACTTGGCGGAACTCAACACGTCGTTCTGTATCATGACGGCGTTAAGGTGCTCGTCGTAGACTTTCCGCT
>UQVZ01000011.1 GCA_900544675.1 uncultured Bacteroides sp. | reverse complement strand
CTCTGCGTTCAATACATTTAAAGCACAGATTCTTCATTCTTAATTCTTCATTCTTAATTTTAAAGAGCATTCTTCATATTACCCTCATGACAATCGCACAAGAGCAACGAGCACCTTATTTCAGGTATAACGGCGGTATTCCGGAAGAATCTCAGCGACAAATATCCACCGTTGTTATGTGACAAAAAGAGCAAAGCGTTGTACGCTTTAAAGCAAATGCCTTCATATCACACGTATTTGATTATCAACTTGTTAAGTCTTTTTATGTTTGCCGCTTTACTATCGTTTTATAATATGAAACATCAAAGCTGCTACATCTTGCATAAAATCAATATGTTACATTGTCTTCATTCCCAAGATTAGTCGAACAAATGCAGTCTTGTTAGACTAAAATTTTCCAATCCTGAATATTTTCTCGTTACAAATAGCTCTGTATGAAATCTTTTTATTACTTTTGCCGAAAGTTTGACGCTTCATATTATACAGCATCGAAATTTGTCAAACAATTCCCGGTTGTTTTTTATTTGTATAGAATCCATCATTCTCCGGTTGGCTTTCACCACGCCCTTTGCGTCGTTGTTCAAAAAGATATAGCCATTCGTATGCGATTTCTTTGGAACATAACAGGCATATATTCTGAAATTTCTTATAACTTTGTGGATGGTTAGTATCAAGTATTTATAAACAATTAAAAACAACTTGTTGTATGAAAATGAAAAGATTTTTATTGCTGAGTTTGTTGCTGGTTGCACTTACTGCCTCAGCCAGCGACAAAGACTTCCACATTTACTTATGCCTGGGGCAATCGAATATGGAAGGGAATGCTAAGTTTGAGCCCCAAGATACGTGTAATATCAGCGAACGGTTTCTGCTGATGTCGGCAGTAGACTGCCCCGACTTAGGACGCGAAAAAGGACATTGGTATAAAGCTGTTCCTCCTTTGTGCCGTTGTAGTACGGGACTGACTCCTGCTGATTATTTTGGACGTACCTTGGTAGACAATCTTCCCGAAAAGATACGCGTAGGCATTGTACACGTAGCTATCGGAGGTTGCCGCATCGAACTGTTTGACGAAGAAAAGTATCAGCCGTATGTAGCCTCATCGCCCGACTGGCTGCAAAACATGGTAAAAGAGTATGACGGTAATCCATATAAACGGTTAGTGGAAATGGCTCAGTTGGCACAACAGGACGGAGTCATCAAAGGCATCTTGTTGCACCAAGGTGAATCGAATACCGGTGACCCTGAATGGTCCGATAAAGTAAAACTCGTTTATGAAAATCTGCTTGCCGACCTTCACTTAAAAGCACAAGATGTCCCTTTATTGGCAGGTGAAGTGGTCAATGCCGACCAAAACGGCAAATGTGCCTCAATGAATGCCATTATCGACACCTTGCCCCGCACGATTCCTACGGCACACGTCATTCCATCAGCCGGTTGTCCTGCCGCCCAAGACAGTCTGCACTTTACAGCACAAGGTTACCGGATGTTGGGCACACGCTATGCCATCGAAATGCTGAAATTGCTTGGCATCGATAAATCGATGGACAAAGAGCTGATTGAATGTGCCTATCCTGGAGCAAACCTGCAAAAGCTGTTCCGCAAAGAAGACTGACTAGGAACCAAGACAACCCTTTATTGACTTACCTTGTCTATTAGGAATTATTCCCTGCATGTATAAGTGTTTTCTGATAAACACCTATGTATGCAGAAATTGTAAATAGACTCCATTCTTTGTAAGATTAATAATCTTCCAGCTATAAGATTAATAATCTTCCGGCTGTAAGATTATTAATCTTATTTCATACGCACCTATAAGCAGCTGCTTTTCCAACCGTCTGACAAAAGAATACAAGCAGAATTTACCCCGCAAGCGAGAAAACACCTTTCCCTGCTTGCGGGGTAATGATTTTATTTATAACTTGCCCCGATTTTTAACCGAAACATGAAAAAAGGACTATGCAGACCGTTATCAAACTCTTTATTTTCGCAGCAATTTATGTGATAGGCATCGTCAATCTGGCAAAGACCAATACCGTATGGACGGGCGACCTGAGCTACCGCATCATTCATTTATTGTTGTTTATTACCAGCATCATCGCCCTTGTTACCCGGATGAGACCGAAAGCAGGGCAAGTGCAACACGCCTATTATCCCATCGCCCGCTGGAGCTTCATCCTGGCGTGCCTGGTTTATGCACTTACTTATCTATCGGCAGTAGTCGTGCATGATATTCCATTGCTCATCAAATAACCGATGACCTTTGTCACAGATGGCGCAGGATAAACTTTCCATATATTTGCGTCATCTGTGACAAAAAAACTTAACGGGACACCGAAAGCATCTTACGCGCATAAAGCCAAACCACCGCGTATGCTACCCAAGGCACCAAAAACGCCCAGACCATCGAGTCGGTATGGTCTGCCACCACTCCCATCAGCAAGGGACCTACCACACCGCCTACCGGAGACATCATCAGAAAAGACGACGCGCGTTTGGTATGTACGCCAAGTCCTTTTAACGAGAGGGCAAAGATGGTGGGGAACATAATCGCCTCAAACGCATATCCGCACAATAGCGCGATAAGTGAAACAACGCCCAGATTAAGTAATACGACCGTAGTAGTCAGTACCGTACCCGTAGCACACCAGAACAACATCCGCTCGGCACGGACACGCTGCATAATCCAGCTCCCTGAAAAACGCCCCAACATGAACAAGCCCAAACCGCCAAACGAAAGTATCAGCGAAGCATAACGGGCACTCATCCATTTCTGCTCTACCACGTAATTGATAAAGAAACTGTTGATGGAAATCTCTGCCACCTCGTATGCGAACAAGGCTATCAGCCCGAAGACAAACAGCTTGTGCGACCATAGACCTACCTGATGCCCTTCGCGGTCGACTTCCGCCTCATGCTTGATTTCGGGAAGCTTCACCCGCAAGAAGACCGCTGCCACCAGCAAGACCAATATTCCCATGCAAGCGTATGGAAACGCCACGCTGTTGGGATGCTCACGGGTTTCGGAAAACAGGAACCAGCCTACCAGCAAGGGGGCGCAGATACAACCCAATCCATTGAATGACTGGGCAAAATTCAGACGGCTGGCTGCCGTTTCTTTAGCTCCCAACTCGGTAACGTATGGATTGGCAGCCGTCTCGAGGAAGGTCAATCCGCAACCGATAACAAACAGAGCGAACAAAAAAGCATTAAACGATACGAAATACTGACCGGGGATAAACAACAACGACCCGATGCCATAAAGCAACAAGCCGAACACTACGCCGCTACGGTATCCGAAACGGTTAATGAACAGTCCTGCTGGGATGGCCATCACGAAATAACCCATATACATCGTTGCCTGAATCAGTGCCGAATGGGTTTTGCTGATATCCAGCAACTCTTGGAAATGCTTGTTCAGCACATCCAATATAGCATGGGCAAATCCCCACAGAAAAAAAAGCGAAGTCAACAATACGAACGGTAGAAAATACTGCTTGTCGACCAATACAGTCTGTTGTTTCTTCATGTCATATTATAATAAATAAGTTAATAAATCGGGTAAATCGGTGATGACTAGTTCGGGAAGCGAATCATCGGCAGCTTCATCTCCCCAACCTGCACCTTTCAGCCAAGCGACCTTACATCCCACCTTCTTGGCGGGAACCACATCTTTCGAAAACGAATCGCCTACCACCAGTATCCTATCAGCCGGAAAGCCCATTGCCTCTACGCCTAACTGGTAAATGGCAGGGTCGGGCTTACGTACACCTACTACCGAAGACTCGATGACATCGGAAAAGAATGCCGACAAGCCGAAATCTTTCAGAATGGTCTGAATATTCCCATAGAAATTGGAGACCAAAACCAGTTTGTAACGTTCTGAAAGAGTTTGTACTACCGGACGGGTATGTTCCAATACATTCTGTACATAACGGTAGCAGCTATCGGCAATATCAGAAGCATAATGCCGGGCATCTGCCTCCTGACTGGTAAATTTGCCTTTACCAACCAGGTAATTTATCTGCAGACGGGTCTTGATACGCAACACATCGTGGAAGTCGTGTTCGGGCTTCACCAGCGGTTCACGGGCCAAAGTACGTTCGCCGTACACGTATGCCTCACGGAAATCAGCCTTGCTGACAGGTATGCCGAATGCCTCGTATGCCTCCCATAACACTTCTGACCAATGGCGGCTATTGGTATCTATCGTTCCTCCATAATCGAAAATGATTCCTTGGATATCACGTAATTTCTTATTCATCTTTTTCTTTTTTACCGGTTCCGTTGCCGACCTTCATCAGCAACACGCCTATCATAATCCAAAACAATTCGCGCACCCGGGTAATCAGTCCGGTATAAATGCCGAACGCACTCGGAATGGCAAGACCGCCCGTCGCCAAGGCAAAGCCTCCTTCACGGGCTCCCAACTGCATGGGAGAGAAGAAGAACAGATTGGCAAACAGGGAGGTGAAAGCCATAATCAGGACACAAGCCAAAAAGCTTACATCCGTAGTCAATATATTTAATATGAAATACACTTCGAGACATCCCACGATGCGGGCAGAAAACTCCAATCCCAACGAAATATAAAAGGTGCTTTTACGTTGCTTATGCAATTCGGCAATCTGCGCGTCTATCTTCTCCAGCGTATCCTTCTTTTCCACGCTGAAACGCTTTGCCCACTTCTTGACGAAAGGAACATGCTCCAGCAACCGTAAGGCACGTACAACCATCCCGTTGCGGTATCCTTTCATAAAGAAATAGATAGCCAGCGAGCACAATGCCGCAATCACGGCCAGCATGATACCCATTCCCCAATTCATCGGTTCGAACAGTACATACAAACACACGGAAACCAACCAAAACCAGAAATGCGAAAAGATGTGCATCATGGCATAAAGAATGACCGACGAAGTTGCCTTACCGGCTCCCACATACGAACTCAGTTCCATGATGCGGTAAGGTTCGCCCCCCATCAATCCTACCGGAGTGGCGTAATTCAGCGCGAATCCCGATATAGTCAATTTATACACCTGCCAGAAAGGCACTTTCGCGCTCTTCCCGTCACGGATAATCACATACCATGCCCATGCGTTCAGGTAATAGATGAACACCCATAATAAAATTACCGCCGGAAGCCACATCCCTGCCCTACGCAAATTAGCCCACAACTCCTGATAATCCATATCGAAGGTGCAGAGCATCACGATAATGGCAAAGATGCCGAAGAACCAAAATATGTTGCGTACTTTCTCTTTCATCGCCCCGCATATTTATGGTAAAGGAAAGCGCACATCGCCTCATGCCGATGACGCATATACAGAAACAATGCCGTCATGACAAACACTTCGAAGAGGAAATACACCCAAGGCTCGCCTGCCAGCAAAGAAACATAAAGCACGACGGCACGCGTATTGAAGGTCAGTATATTGGCATATTTCATCAGCGGCAAGCTCAGGCCGCGGAACTCATCCCGCAACGCTTGCGGAATCTCGTCGCCATACCTTTGCTGCACCCATGTATAAAAGCGCTGAAAATTAGGGGTCATGCTTTCTTGCTTGCGCGTATAGTTGCCATAGAAATACAAAAAAGCCTTCCACCAGAAATTTCCTTTCCAGGGAAGACTGCGAAATAACTCCCGCTGCTGCTTGAAGTTATCCAGTTCGCTTCCTGCTTTTCCCTGAAGAAAAAACAGGTGGATATTGCGGTAATAGTCCGCCAAAGCACATTGGCGGCTATGGCAATAGGTGCCCGACACAATAGCCAGTATCCAGATAGAGACACCCCATACCGCTCCGTCCGCCTCACCGATGCCGAAAGGCAAAGGCTGGAAAGTGAGGCGCAGGCAAATGGCGAAATAAATGGCAAAGAACCAAAGGTCGCCAGCAAATCCGTCAAGCATCCTTCCCCAACGGGTTTTCTTGCCGGTCATACGCGCCAGTTGCCCGTCGCAACTGTCATAATGGTTTGCCCACATCAGCAGCAAGATGCCGATAACGGTATGTTTCATATCGGGGTAATAGAACATAACTCCTGCCGCCACACCGAGAATGATGGACAAGATTGTCACCACATTGGGATGTACGCCCAAACGTTTGAAAAGCAACGCCCACGCATAGCCTATCGGGCGATTCAAATATATATCCAGAAACTCTTCCGTATCCATCGACTTAAAAGACGCGGAAAGTCCTTTCTTCGCTACATTCATTTTAATTCGTTATTCAGTTTTGACATGATACGACCGTAAATATATCCGGCAATCCAATACGCCGCTTCCTCATGGCAAGGAGCGAAACTCGGCCAGTCGTTAAAATCAATAATACGTATCTCACCCGTTGCAGAGACCACGCAATCGCCGCCATACACCGGGACCCGAAGGATTTCCGCCGCCCGGTTGGCATACCGTTTCAGCACGGCGGCATCGAAAGGAAACCCGCGTGCCTTTCCGTTGATAGCCTCCAGCCCATATTTGCTGTGCGACTGCTCGGTAGGGTAAAACGAATAAAAGAAATCCGTGTCCTGCACGCCATAGAACTTTATCAGGTCACCCACCAGGTGCTCGTTGACCACCGCCACCGGAATGCCCCGCTTGCGGAAATCGGCCAACACAATTTCGGCTTCGCGCTTACATTCCACATACACTACGTCTTCCTTTACGATGGCATGCGAATCTCCCCGTTTTATCCAGCAGGGAAAGATATCCGGCGCAAACTCGTCGGCCGTGGAAAGAATCAAGCTTTTCGGATGAGGAATGCCGTTTCCGGTCAACAGCTCGGTCATCGGTCTGCGGACACAATTATCAATGCCATACCCCGAATTGATAACCAGGGCACCGGCATCTTCCAACTCTTTCAAGCGGACAACGGTCGACTTATCACGCGCCATATCAAAAATGAAATCTGCCTGAATATGCCTGTCCACAAACTCCTTTTCGGGAAAAAGGGTCACTTCACATCCCCTTTTCCTCAATTCATCGGCTGTTTTCCCGAAGATAGCCGCATCATGTCCTACATGATTCGGTGAGAATTCATTACCACGACTCACGCCTACAATCCGAATCGTTTTCTCATTCTGCTGCATGGACTTTCTCTGTTTTCGTCTTTACACCTTAATATTATATATGTACTGTCCTTGTCAATCTCCTCCCTTCAAAAAACGTTCAGCCTTCACGATATCTTCCGCATGGTCCACATCCAATATCTTGGAAAACGGATAAGCTTCCAACCGCAAGCCGTCGTTCACCAATTGCCGCTGGAAATTGCGCATGCGCGACATACCGGCACGCATACACCGCTCCAACGTACGGATGGCTTTGGGAGTAAGGCAATAGATTCCTCCCGAAATGTATTTCGTGTCCGGCATCGCCGTATCATAAAAACCGGTTATGTCCAGGTTTTCATCCGTACCGATATACAGCGGCTTCTCGTCATCAATATAATCGGTCACAGCCATCATGCCGTCCTTATCCGAACGCCTGAACGCTTCGATGAAACGCGCGAACTCGTCTTCACGGAAAACCGTATCTACCGTCGTCAGGCAAAAACGGTCATCCTTCAGATAGGGACTCAACTCATAAAAGCTGTGCATCGAACTAGGAGTGGTTTTCACTATCACCCGCAGGGGAACTTCCGCGTGCCGCTCCAGCTCTGCCAGATGCGCTTTGGTCAGAGGCACTTCGTTGTTGATGATGACCAGCACCTCGTCGGCTCCTTGCCGGGCAAAGAGATGAATCAGACGGTCAATCATGGCTACCCCGTTCAGTTGCACCAACGGTTTAGGTAACTGTACTCCTTCTTGTAATAACCGTGAGCCTTCTCCTGCTGATATAATCGCGAATTTCATATTCAATCTTCTTCTACTGCATCCAATTTCAGCTTATCGCTATCGTCCCGTTTCTCGTAATATTGCTTACGCAACGGACGAGCGTTGATTTCAGCCTCTACTTGACGGCGGCGGAACACGTCGAGTGCTACATAAATGGCTTGACGGAAAGAATCTTCAGAAGTCACTCCCTTGCCTGCTGCCTCATACTCCGTACCATATACCGGAGCCGTACGCACAATAGGCAAACCTGCCGTAAAGCAAACCCCTTCGTTCATCGAAAGCGTCATGAAAGGCGTCATGCCTTGGTCGTAATACATCGCCAATACCCCGTCAAAGTGGCGGTAATTGCCCGAACCCATAAATGCATCGGCTGCATACGGACCGTAACACAAGATGCCCCGCTTCGACATCGCCTCGATAGCCGGAATGATGATACGCTCCTCTTCCGAACCTGCCATGACATTATTGCCTTCATGAGGATTCAGCGAGAACACCGCAATACGCGGGCTGCCGATGCCGAAATCCACCTTCAACGAACGATGGAAAGTCTCGATTTTCTCCATGAGCAAATCTTTTGTCAGACTGTCAGCCACGTCCTTCACCGGAATGCATTCGGTCGCCATCGCCATACGGAAATCATCTTTCAGCAAGACGGTCAGTCCTTTCCTGCCTTTGCCGAAAGCATGGTCCAAGTATTCGGCATGTCCCGGGAAGGGAACATCGCCGTCCGGCATGACGGTCCGGTTGGCTGGAGCGGTCACCAACACGTCATACAAGCCTTCACGGTATTCGCCCGTCGCCCGTTCCAAAGCATCCCATGCGGCACGGCATCCTTCAAGGGTCGGCTTGGATAGCTCTACCTTCAGTTCCTCGTCGGTACAGCTGACAATGCTCAAACGTCCGTCCTGGGCTTCGGAAGCGGAATTGACGATACTGAAATTAGCCGGCAAGTCCATCGCTTTCCGATGATAAGCCGCTACTTTGGGCGAACCATATACGACCGGCGTACACAGTTCCAGCATTGTAGGATTGGCAAAAGTCTTTAATATCAACTCATAGCCTATCCCATTAATATCCCCGTGGGTGATACCCACCTTTATTTTACGTCCTTCCATATCATTTCATCTTATTATTGGTTGTCTGTCTCACTTAACCGCCTGTTCTTGTCTGCCTGTTGCTCGGCAGTAGAAAGCATGCCACAGGCTGCAAAGATATCTTCGCCACGCGATGCACGGATGGTGGCAAATACGCCATGCTGGGTCAGATAATCGCGAAAATCCGTCATCTTTTCCATATCGGCCCCGTGCAAATCCACATTCGGGATGGCATGGAAACGAATCAGATTGACGCGGCAATCTACCCCACGTACCAGCTTTACCAGTTCTTTTGCATACACCAGGCTGTCGTTCAGCCCTCCGAATACGATATACTCGAAAGACAGGCGGCGCTGCTTGCTGAAATCATATCCGCGGAGAACCTCTATGATATCCCGAATCGAAAAAGCTTTCTCGGCCGGCATCAGCTCGGCACGCTGTGCCGGGAACGGCGAATGCATGCTTACAGCCAGGTGGCAATCGCTTTCTTTCAGAAAACGTTCCAATCCGCGCTTCAGCCCTACCGTAGAAACCGTAATCCGCTTGGGGCTCCAGGCATAACCATAGTCCGCCGTCAGGATAGCCAAAGCCTGCAACACGGCATCCAGGTTATCAAAAGGTTCGCCCATTCCCATAAACACCACATTGGTCAAGGTATCCCGTTCGGGAATGGAATATAGCTGGTTCAATATCTGCGTCACGGTCAGATTGCCCGAAAAGCCTTGCTTCCCGGTCATGCAGAACTTGCAGTTCATCTTACACCCTACCTGCGAAGACACACACAACGTGGCACGTTCGCCGTCGGGAATGTAAACCGACTCGATGTAATTGCCGTCCGGCGTACGGAACAAATACTTCACCGTCCCGTCGACCGAACGCATCTCGTGTACCGGGGCACTGGCGCCAACTTCATAGGCTTCTTTCAAGAGTTCCCGGTTTTTAAGCGACAAGTCGGTCATCTCGTCTATCGACGAAACCTTCCTGCCGTATATCCAACGCGCTATCTGCTTGCCGGCAAACTTGGGCATGCCCAGCTCCCGGACAATGTCGGTCAGTTCGTCCAGTGTCTTCCCCAAAAGGGGTATCTTCGTTTCACTCATTCAGTCTTAATTTTGTGCACAAAAATAGGCAAAATCTCTGAGATAAGCGAATAAAAGAGACAGAATACCTAATTTAGACCACAAATCGGCCGAATCAGCAATATAAGTGCAACGGGCATCGCAGCTATGTGAAACGGTCCACGCACATAGCTGCACAAGGCAAGCCACCTATATGGATGAGGAAAACCACCCGGCATAAGCGAACGAAACAAATATTTTTGTACTTTTGCCACATATAAACCACCGATTATGATACACGAAGACCTTACTTGTTTCGTCGCCTGCGGCGAGGGAACAACTCCTGCCGATATGATTCAGGGATTGCCTGCGTGCAAGGTGCAAGCCATTTCCCGGCAAGACAGCACCGAGACCTTCCGGCAAATCGCGGCGCAAAGCCGGACGCCCTATACCTTGTTGTGCCTCACCCGTCGGCACATCGAGCTGGGAAGCCGCGCCCTGGAACGCATGACGGATTACCTCTCCGTCCCGCAATGCGGCATGGTATATGCCGACCGCTATGAAGAGACCGAAGGCACACCGCGCCCTCATCCCGTCATCGATTACCAACCCGGAAGCGTACGCGATGATTTCGATTTCGGTTCGCTCGTCATGTTCCGCACCGAAGCATTGAGACAAGCCGTGACCGAAATCAGCATGGAGCCCGATTACCGGTACTCGGCAAGCTATGCCGTAAGGCTGAGCGTGTCGCGCCACTACACCCTGACCCATATCCGCGAATACCTCTATACCGAGACAGAAACGGATACCCGCCGCTCGGGCGAAAAACAATTCGACTATGTAGACCCGCGCAACCGCGAGGTACAGAAAGAACGAGAAGCCGCTTTCACCCGGCACCTGAAGCGAACAGGGGCTTATCTGCCTCCGGTGAAGCGGGACATCGACTTGCAGACGGGCGATTTCCCGTGCGAGGCTTCCGTCATCATCCCCGTACGCAACCGGGTACGCACCATTGAAGACGCCATCCGCTCGGTGCTGCAACAAAAGACCGACTTCGACTTCAACCTGCTGATAGTAGACAACCATTCGACCGACGGCACCACCGAAGCCATCCGGAAATATGCCGGACATGCCAACCTCGTCCACCTCATCCCCGAGCGGAAAGACTTGGGCATAGGCGGATGCTGGGACCTCGCCGTCCGCCATCCTGCCTGCGGACGGTTTGCCGTGCAACTGGACAGCGACGACTTATATAGCGGACCCGATACCCTGCAGACGATTGTCCGTAAATTCCACGAAGAGCGGTGCGCCATGGTCATCGGCTCATACCGCATGACCGACTTCGACCTGCAGACCTTGCCTCCCGGGGTAATCGACCACCGGGAATGGACAGATGACAACGGACACAACAATGCCCTCCGCATCAACGGACTGGGAGCGCCCCGTGCCTTCTATACACCTTTATTGCGTGAAATCGGCGTACCGAATACCAGCTACGGGGAAGATTATGCCCTGGGACTGGCATTCTCGCGTACGTACCGCATCGGGCGCATCTACGATGTGCTTTATCTCTGCCGGCGCTGGGAAGGCAACTCCGACGCGGCGCTGAGCATCGAGCAGACAAACCGGAACAATGCCTATAAGGACAGCCTGCGCTCGCTGGAAATAGCCAAGCGCCAAGCGCTTAACGCCGAAGGGAAAGAAACGCCCGGAAACCGGTTCTTCAAGCGTCAACTGGCGCATTGGCCCCTGGCACAAGCCAACCACGAAGCACTTTGCGGCATCCTGACGCGCCGTATGCGTCTCAACGGAAACACCATACTGGTGCAATTCAATCCTGCCCGCGCCGTCTCGACCTGCGCCAAACTGGATAGCGGAAGCATTGCGGCACGCCCTTGTTTCCTCTGCAAGGAAAACAAACCCGCCGAACAGGATTGCCTGACCATCTTGCTGGATGAGGCTTTCCAGCTGCGCGTCAACCCCTATCCTATCCTGCCCGGACACCTGACCATCTCAAGCGAACGCCATGAGCCTCAATCCCTCGCGGGAAAAACCGGGCGCCAGCTTCCGGGCAGACTGGTCGACCGGCTGGAAAGACTTTTCGCCCCGGGCTATGCCCTGTTCTATAACGGAGCCAAATGCGGGGCTTCCGCTCCCGACCATTTCCACTTCCAAGCGGCACGGGCGCAAGATATCCCGCTGATTCTGCAATGGGACCGGCTGATGGAAACTGCACTCCCGGTGGCAGAAACAACCTTATCCGACGGGAGTGCATGCCGTGAATACCGCATCCGCGACTACATTTGCCCGATAGAGGCTTTCGTCTCCGAGTCGGCTTTCGAGTCTGACGTGACACTGGTAGAACACTACCTCCAGTCCTTGCCTGTTCATCCGGGCGAAGACGAACCGCGCTACAACCTCTTTGCCTGGAACGACCCGAAACGAGGATTTACCGTAGCCTATATCCCGCGCGACCGGCACCGCCCGTCCTGCTATACGGCTGAAGGCGACGCACAACGCCTGGTAAGTCCCGGCGCGCTTGATATGGCAGGGCTGCTGGTAACCCCCCGCCGCGAGGATTTCGAGCGCCTGACGGAAGCGGAGATACAGACAATTTATGACGAGACAGCCTATAAGACCTATTGAAAACAGCAACCCAAACGATACTTATCTCATGAAAGAACCGGAAATAAGTGTAGGCATCCTCAATGCCCAAGAAATACATTTCAACCTGAACGGACGCTTCCTGGCAAAAGGAGAAAGCGTAGACGGCAAGCAGACGGTGTGCTTCGACGAAGGAGGCATCCTATGGAACGGGAACGTGTACCGCGAATTGACTTTCACCCCGCTGGAAGACGACGCCTCGTTCGCTCTCTACAACGTGACCATCGGCATCAATTTCCATTGGGAACGTCAGGAGACCCAACGCTTCATCGGCATACTGAAACTGGTGGTAGACGAAGGAAAGATTACAGCCATCAATATCCTGCCTGCCGAAGATTACCTCATCAGCGTCATCTCGTCGGAAATGAACGCCACCTCCTCCATCGAGTTCCTGAAAGCGCATGCCGTCATCTCGCGCAGCTGGCTGCTGGCGCAAATCGGGAAGCGGAAAGCCATGAGCAAACGCGACAACGGCTTCTTCTCGTTCATCAAGACGGACACCGAATACATCCGTTGGTACGACCGCGAGGATCATACCGTCTTCGACGTCTGCGCCGACGACCATTGCCAGCGTTACCAAGGCATCACCAAGGCGTCGAACAAGCGGGTGGAAGAAGCCGTAAAGGCAACCTGCGGCCAGGTGCTGATGTATAAAAACACCATCTGCGACGCACGTTTCTCGAAATGTTGCGGAGGCGTGAGCGAAGAGTTCGGCACCTGCTGGGAAGACAAAAAATATCCCTACCTCCGCGCCATACGCGATACGGAAGCGGAAACTCCCGTGCCCGACCTGACACGAGAGGAAGAAGCCGAAAAATGGATTCGTTCGGCTCCCGAAAGTTTCTGCAATACCCGCGACAATCGTATCATTCGCCAGATACTGAACAATTACGATTGCGAAACGACCGATTTCTACCGGTGGAAGGTACGTTATACCCAAGCCGAGCTGGCCGACTTAATCCGTACCAAGACCAAGAACGACTACGGAAAAATCCTTGACCTGGTTCCCGTAGAACGAGGCAAGTCGGGACGCATCTGCAAGCTCCGGATTGTGGGAAGCGAAAAGACCCTGATCATCGGGAAAGAGCTCGAGATCCGACGCACGCTTTCGCCCAATCACCTGTTCAGCTCCGCTTTTGTGATAGACAAAGGGGAAATCATCGACGGAGCGCCTACCTGGTTCCAACTGACCGGAGCGGGATGGGGACATGGCGTAGGGTTATGCCAGATCGGCGCGGCCGTCATGGGCGAACAGGGATTCGACTACAACGACATCCTCTTACATTATTATAAAGAAGCGGAAATAAGAAAACTATATTAAAACGAAAGGACGTATGAAGACAGAATTTTTAGATTTAATCAAGACTCGCCGCAGTTGCCGCAGCTACCGACCGCAGCAAATCACCGACGAAGAACTGAAAGCCGTGCTCGAAGCAGGTACTTATGCCCCCACCTCACGCGGCATGCAAGCCCCTTACATCGTAGCCGTGCAAAACGAGGCATTGCGCCGGAAACTGGCGGCAATGAACGCGCGCATCATGGGTGTGACCTCTAATCCCTACTACGACGCGCCTACCTACGTATTGGTATTTGCGCCCGCCGAGGCACACAATCCCATACAGGACGGCAGTTGCATCCTGGAAAACATGATGCTGGCAGCCCACGCTATCGGACTGGGCAGTTGCTGGATTCACCGCGAACGTGAAATGTTCGGCACGGAAGAAGGAAAAGCGCTGATGAAAGAATGGGGATTGCCCGACGGACTGACGGGCATCGGGACCCTCGCATTGGGATATCCGGCTGAAGCCCCGGCACAACCCAAACCCCGCAAGGACGATTACTACCGGATAGTGAAATAACTCGGGACGTACCTGATTTTATTGTCTTAGTACTACGCAATCCAGTCCTCGCCCGGTACGGATATATCAGGACTGCAATCCTCACTATGGAAGGACTGCAATCCTTGCCTGCTACAACTCCAATCCTGATTAGGCAGGTCGGTTAAGGCAATCGGTTGCTTTTAATCAAGCAGCCGGTTGTCTTTACCGATGCAGCTATCTTCATTAGGAGACGTAACTCTTAAGATTTTACTCAATAATCAGGCACGTCGTATTTCGCTCAACTTCTTTCCTAAATATCAATCAAAATCTGTTTAGTCATGATACGTAAATATAAATAATGACTATTCAAACTTTATCATATCCGCCAACTGGACAAAATAATCATTCGACCAGATATCAAGATCCTTGGGATTTCTGACAAAAGGAAGGACATCACTCTTTACCTGATTGATGTTCGCAGATGCCAATCTGTCTTTCAATTGAAAGATGAACGCCTCCTGCCCGATTTCTTCATTGTTGAACTGGCGGACACGCTCTGCAAGATGGGCAAAATCAAGCGGCACATTATGACGGACATACCATTCGAAATCATACCAATCTCGACCTTTTACCCTGTTTTTCCATACCCTGTACACCAATGCATCTTTCCGGCAAACAAATCCGGCAAAGTGAAACAGCGTGTCATGAAGGAATGAGGCTGTAAAAGCAGTTTCTGCTCCGTTCTGAAATTCAACGGTGGGCGTGTATCCACCTCTATTTTTATTTTTATGGATTTATCAGTTCGGAAAGACACATCATACACATCCGTATTGTCTTTTAAAAAAGCGGATTCCACCTTACCAAACCCCTTTTTATCTTTCTTTTTAATCTCCACTTCACGACCGACAATGGCAAATTCATCTATTATCGGCTGGAAATATTTCGTGAAATCGAACTTATCATCGGGAGCCAGGAGAGAAAAATCCATATCCTCACTGAACCTTTGGAGTCCGTGAAAAATACGGAGGCAAGTACCTCCATAGAAAGCAGCCACATCGAAGAAGCCGCCATTGTAGAGCCCTGCAAGTATCACCTGCTGGTTTACCTCGAAAATCGCATTCCGTTTTTGTTGTTCCGTAGTCAAATCGTATGCGGAAAGCATATTGTCATAAATCTCATTCTTCATTTCTTCAGCAATTTAAGTAAAGTACGGATTGAATCGGCCTTCTTCCCGACCTTTATATATTCCTCAAATACATCGGCATCCATCTGCATAAAATCTTCACGCTCCATTCGGATGTCTTCTTCCAGATAACTTTCGGCTTCCTTCAGATAACGCAGAGTCACTTTTGAAGAATTGGCAATCAAATCACAAAGAGCCTTTTCCGGTGTAGCCATCACAAATGCATAGCCATCTTTCTTGATACTTGTCAGTCCTACAGGAAATGCGAACTTCGAGATATGCGTATATTCAAACCTGCCCAATGGCGTATCAAAAACCTTGGCATACTTCAAAGTCATGGACTGTTTGATGTAAACCTCTTCCGGTATTAAACCATAATAGCGCAGAGCCGATGACATGGAAACATACGAGGGGGCATACAGATGATTGGCTATCAATTCGGTTGAAAGAGTTTTCCCAGTTATTTCAGGGCTACACACATAAAGCCCCTTCTTGAGGCGTATTATCTGTTTGTCCCGCTCAAGCAACCTGAGTTTCTGACTTCCGCCCCTGATATGAGGAAACAGGGACTCCAAAACGGAAGCTGTAACAGGAATATTACCCAATTGTTGCAAAGGATTGTTCATAGCACAAATATAGCGATTATTTTAACACCAAAGTATATTAAACATGTTTTTCTACGTAAAATATCGCTATATGTACGACCATGATTTTTATAAAAAGTAAGATATACTTCATCAGGAAACGCTAAATAATATTCCATCACTGCCAGGCACTTAGTCCAAGCAGTGAGCGAAACTATATTCGATTCCGTTCTTTGAATGAAATCGACTTACTATCGGTTTTAACCTTATTATTCCCCCACTTATACGTGATACTTATACGCAGGTACCTGGAATCATAGTAATTATTGTAGTGTTGGGTGTTGGCTACAGACACTTTCCTGCGTTTGACCAAATCCTGTTTGAATATGTCATTGGCATATATGTTTACAATCAAATTATTATCCCAAAACGCTCCTTTACACCCTGCGCTGAAATTCGCGTAACTGTCGTCATACGTTATCCCCACATGATACGGGAAGTTATGCGAATAATTCAAAAACAGTTGGAAACGCCGTTCCTTATCAAAGGAAATGGTGTTGTTGACACGGAAATCGAAAGAATTGCCGTTTTGAGCCAAATATCCATCCGCCTTTATTTCGGATTTATTATAGACATAGTTGCCGGTAAGAAACGTATTCCACCAGTTGAATATATGCAGATTGTATGACAGATTTATTCCAAACTGACGGTTGTTATATATATTCTCGTAGGTGCTGTAGGTCGTGTTATCGTCATTCACATACATCATCTGTCCGTAGACGTTATCTTCTCGCTGGTAATAGACGGTTGCAGACAGATTGTTTCTGAAAATATAGCTCAGCTCCACATTGTCGGCATACGACGGTTTCAGCCGAGGATTGCCTTCGTCAATATTATTGGGATTGGTGTACCATTTGAAAGGGTTGATAGCCCGGAAATAAGGCCTGTTGATTCGCCGTGCATAATTGATATTCAACATATTCGACGGATTTATAGAGTATGACAGATAGACGGTCGGGAATAATTTGCCATAATCCGTTCTCACCTCCTCCACATTGCTATGAGGAGTCACTCCATTTACAAATGTATACTCGTAACGCAGCCCTGCCTGTACAGAGAAGTGACTGTTGAGATTGCGCTTGGCGCTGACATATCCGGCGACGGTTCTTTCATGATAGTCAAACTCATTGCACCGTCCCAGGTCGGCTACATAATCACTTCCGATAAGATTATAGTATTTCATATCAGAGACATTGCGGATGTCACTGTATTTCACACCGGTCTCGATATTAAGCCAGGGGAACGGCAACTCAACATTCGCTTCGCCGGTCCATATCCGGTATGTTATATTGTTCGGCTCACGGACAACAGTCTTTGTATCGTTGGAATGGTTCAGTGTAGTGAAATTCACATCCTTGTCGGGAGAATGGTGCATATAATTGAAAACAATCCCCAATTTTTTACCCAATGTATCAAGTTTAAGGTCGTAATAGGCATTCAGGGTGTGTACCTTTGTAATGCCTTTTTGAAGCGACTTTGTCGTAAGCAACGAGTCGAGCGTATTGCCGCTCATATAGCTGTATCCGTTATCAATATCAATGTTGTCTCTACCATAGCTGAAATCGTAAACAGCACCGATTGTCGATGCTGACGACAACTGTTGCTCTAAAGTGATATTGGCGCCATAATTATCGTATGTGTCTATTCTCTTGGTGTTGCTTGTCTGAGATTTTGCCGGCTGTGAAATTTCGTAGTTTTCTTTGACAATCCCCTTATTATGACTTTGACGCAATTTTAAAGAAAGAAAAGTCCGGGATGTACGATAGTTCACCGTGGCGTTCACATTCTCACCGGCCAAAGAGCGCTGTGTATAGGATGCTCCTACAGTGCCGTTCAAGCCTTCATCGGGATTACGTTTCGTAATGATGTTTATCATTCCCCCGTTGCCACCCGCATCATATCTGCTTGGCGGTGTGGTGATAACTTCGATGCTTGCCACATCATCCGACTGGAGTGTCTTCAGATACTGCATCAAGTCATTCCCACTCAGGTAAGACAGCTTTCCGTTCAGCATTATTTTGACACCGCTTTTCCCGATTATGCCTATGGAATTTTCCGTAGCTTTGACCAAAGGAGTCTGCTTTAGCAAATCAAGGACATTACTTCCTTGCGACAAAGGGGTTGCTTCTACATTAAACACAAGCCTGTCCACTTCACGCTTGATGACCGGCCGTGCCGCTACAACGACCACTTCTCCCAGCATAGAGGCATCCGGCTGTAACCGAATTGTCCCTATACTGTCTGCCGTTATCTCCAGATATCGGGGAACATAACCTATATAGGATACGCTCAGGTATTTCGCATCATGATGACGGGATATGCTAAAGGCTCCGGCATCGTCTGTGACAGTGCCTGTAATGTAGGTGGAATCTGCCTTTAGAAGCACAACATTGGCAAATGATAATGTTTGCCGGTCTTCACCAACAACATTACCTGTGATGTTTTGTGCATATATTTTTAATATATCCAAACAGGCAATCGCGACGACTAATATAATTTTAAAATTATTCATTTCAACCTTTGTTTTTGTTCTCAAAATGTTGACAGCCCACGCTATCAGACTAGGCAATTCAAAATCCCTTTAGGCATTAAAACGGCACATCCGGTATCGGTGCGCCGAAGGGATTCTCGGGCTGAGGAGGAATGTCGGCAGGCGTAGGAGGAACATATCCTTGATTTCCTCCGTTATTTATCTTCGAACGGAGCACAGGCGAGGCATGCTCTTCGCCCGGCATCGGCACTATCAAGTCATCATCGGGATTCTGGAAACGGGCATACTCGGCACGGAAGCGGAGCAACACATCTCCCACGGCACCATTACGGTGCTTGGCAATGATGATTTCCGCCATCCCGTGAAGGTCGTTCCCCTTCTCGTCCTGGTAAATCTTGTAATATTCGGGACGGTGGATGAAGCACACCATGTCGGCGTCCTGCTCGATGGCACCCGACTCGCGAAGGTCACTCAACTGGGGACGCTTTCCGTCGATACCCTCACGGTTCTCCACCCCACGGTTCAACTGGCTCAAAGCAATAATGGGGATGTTCAGCTCCTTTGCCAATCCCTTCAACGAACGGGATATGGTGCTGACCTCTTCCTGACGGCTTCCGTACGACATACCGCTGGCGTTCATCAGCTGGAGGTAGTCGATGATGATGACTTTCACATCGTGCTCGCGCACCAGACGCCGCGCCTTGGTACGCAACTCGAACACCGAGAGCGAAGGAGTATCGTCCACATAGAGCGGCGCATCGTAAAGCTCCTTTATCTTATAGTCGAGCTGCCCCCACTCATAAGGCGCCAGCTGACCACTCTTAATTTTCTCGCCCGGTATCTCGCACACGTTCACTATCAGACGGTTCACCAGCTGGACATTGCTCATTTCGAGCGAGAAAAGAGCCACGGGCACCTTGTTGTTGACCGCCATGTTCTTCGCCATCGAAAGCACAAACGCCGTCTTACCCATCGCAGGACGGGCGGCTATGATAATCAGGTCGGAGTTCTGCCATCCCGAAGTCATCTTGTCGAGCTGATGGAAACCGCTGGACAAACCGCTCAAGCCATCGGTACGTGCCGCCGCCTTCTGCAACATCTCGTATGCCTCCTGAATGACGGGATTAATCTGCGTGTAATCCTTCTTCATGTTCTGCTGCGAAATCTCGAACAGCTTCCCTTCGGCTTCCTGCATCAGGTCGTCCACATCCTGCGTCTCGTCGAACGCCTTGGTCTGAATGGTACTGGTAAACGATATGAGTTCACGCGCCAGGTATTTCTGCGCAATGATGCGGGCGTGGTATTCGATATGGGCAGACGAAGCGACCTTGCCGCTCAACTGGGTGATGTAGAAAGGACCGCCCACCTCTTCCAGGTCACCTCGTGAACGCAATTGCTCGGTCACCGTCAGAATATCGATAGGCTTTTGCTGGATAGCCAAATCGGTTATCGCCGCATAAATCAACTGATTGCGGTGCTCGTAGAAAGACTCAGGACGGAGTATCTCGCTCACCAGCGAATAAGCGTCTTTTTCTATCATCAATGCGCCCAATACGGCTTCCTCCAATTCGGGAGCCTGTGGTTGCAAATGTCCGTATTCATCCACGGGCTTTGTCTTGACCGTCTTCGGGACGCGTGTCGTTCTTCTTGTTTCTGCCATTATCTTTATTTTTTGAGGATGCAAAGTTAGGAAAATAAATCGAACGCCGAGAGTGTCCGTAGCATTTTTTATAATCGAAAGAAGCACCGCCCCCACAGACGAGGACGGTGCTTCTTCAATAAATAAAAAAATTCGCCAGTTAATCCATTCAAAGCAATTCGAAAGACACCATACCTCGTATATCCATTGCCGAAGCACCGATGTAGGCTTTAAACTTACCCGGTTCCGCTACCCATTCATGACGTTTGTCATCGAAGAACTTCAAGGCTTCGGGAGTGATAGTAAATGTCACTTCTTTTTCCTCTCCTGGCTGGAGCGATACTTTCTGGAATCCTTTCAATTCTTTCAACGGACGAAGTACAGAACATTTCTCATCGCCAATGTAGAGTTGGACAATCTCTTTACCTGCTACCGGTCCGGCATTTTTCACTTTTACCGATACAGACAGTGTCCCGTCCTTTGGCATGGTTTTGGCTGATATGACCGGTTTCCCATACTCGAACGTAGTATAACTCAATCCATAGCCGAAAGGAAACATCGGCTCGATTTTCTTGGTATCATACCAGCGATAGCCCACCAGGATGTCTTCTTTATACACTTCACGGATGCTGTCGCCCGGATAACAAAGGGCATCGAAAGCATGTGCCGGACTATCCTCCAATTTCACAGGATAAGAGAATGGCAATTTACCGCTGGGATTGACCTCGCCACTCAATATATCAGCCAAAGCATTGCCTGTAATGGTTCCCAAATACCAGGTTTGTACCACCGAAGGCACTTCGTCCAGCCACGGCATTGCTACGGCATTGCCGCTGACCAATACAACCACCAGATTCTTATTGACTTCCAACAACGAACGGATAAGCTCGTCTTGCTGGAAAGGCAAATTATAAGAGATACGGTCGCCTGCCTCGCAATCCTGTTGATGGTTCTTGTTCAGCCCGCCCACGAAAATGACCAAATCAGCTTCTTTGGCTTTTGCCACTGCATCAGCACGAAGTGAATCCATTACGGTTTGAGCTATCTCCTCTACTTGCCCGTACATCGGACGACCTGCGGCATAACCTTGGGCATAAGTCACATTCCCGAACTTCTTGCTTAAACCTTCCAGCGGAGAAATGAAATCTTTAGGCTTCAATTCCGAAGAACCGCCTCCTGCCAACAAATTGCGGGTTGCATTATCGCCTACAACCAGAATATTCCGGTATACCCCCTGACGAATCGGGAGCAAACCAGCCTGCTTCTTCCCGTTCCCATTCTTCAGAAGCACTGTCCCTTCGGTAGCTATCTCGTAAGACACCTGATAATGTTCGGGCGATGTCATCGAGCCAAACGGCTTCTTCCGGTTCATCGAAGTGCGGAATATCAGACGAAGCACACGCCCTGCCTTATCATTAACTACCTCCATCGGAATCTTCCCTTCCTTAATCAGCTTCAGATAGGCACGTCCCAGGTAATAATCATCGTATCCGAACTCCGCCTCGGAAGTCAACCCGTTGGTATAAGAGCCCATTTCGAGGTCAAGACCATACATGGCTGCCTCGTATGTATCGTGTGCAGCTCCCCAGTCGGTCACCACACATCCGTCAAAGCCCCATTCGCCTTTCAGGATATCATTGTTCAGAAGCTTGCTATGAGCAGCGTGAGTGCCACGTACTTTATTATAGGCTCCCATAATGCTCCAGGCTCCGCCCCGTTGGACGGCAGCCTTGAACGCCGGAAGATAGATTTCATACAAAGCACGGTCGCTTACCTCCACATCAATATGTCCGCGCCACAACTCCTGATTATTCAAGGCATAATGTTTCACACAAGCCGCAACCCCGTTCTTCTGCAATTCCTGAATGTAAGGAACACACATCTCAGCCGCCAAATAAGGGTCTTCGCCCATATATTCAAAATTACGTCCGTTCAAAGGAGTGCGATAGATATTCACACCCGGACCGAGCTGGACATCTTTGCCACGATACAGGGCTTCTTCGCCAAGCGCTTTCCCGTACTTGCCGGAAAGCTCGAGGTTCCACGTAGCAGCCAGACAGGTCAATGCGGGGAAAGCGGTACAACTGTCACTGGTCCATCCGGAATAGCCCCAGTCATTCCAATTGATTTCGGCACGCACCCCGTGTGGTCCATCAGAATACCACAGTTCGGGAATACCTAAACGGGGGCATCCGGGCGAACTGAACTTACCTTGTGCATAACTCAAGCGTACTTTTTCCTCTACCGTCATCCGGCTTAAAGCATCCTGTACACGGGCTTCTATCGGCTGGCTATCGTCCAGATAAACCGGAACACTACCCTCCGTTTGTGCAAATGCAGCCGATACAGCCCATGCCACACCTGCACATAAAGTCAATATTTGTTTTTTCATCGATATCTGTTTTTATAATTTTATTCTGCAACTATCGAAACTTCGGCTTCACTCAAACCTTCGGAAACCGCCTTCAAACGCGCAGCTCCCGTCTCACCCGTGTTTTGCAACACAACAAGACATTTGCCGTAGAAAGCTTTCCGCTTATTATCTTTGAAACGTTCCAGCGAAATCGGGCTTCCATTATCAACTCCTGCAATAAAAGCATTGCCCTCTACCTGGAAATGAACCAGATTGTCTGCATTCGGGCAAAGGTTTCCGTCCTTATCCAATATCTCTACCGTCACAAAGCTCAAATCTCTTCCATCGGCATCCAATTGGGAACGGTCAGGAACCAGACGGATTTGCGCAGGGTCGCCAGCCGTATGGATTTCTTTCTCTCCCACAGTCTTACCATCCTTACGGGCTATCATCTTCACGCTTCCCGGTTCGAACTTAACGCGCCACATAGCATGCAGGCAATCGGGAGTTTTCGCCTTCACACCCTGCGACTTGCCGTTGACAAAAAGTTCCACTTCATCGGCACAGTTGTAGTAACACCACATATCCACTTCTTGCCCCGGTGTCCAGTTCCAATGCGGGAAAAGATGTAACACCGGCTTATCAGTCCATTCCGACTGATAGAGGTAATAGGCATCTTTAGGGAATCCGGCAAGGTCAACAATGCCGAAATACGAACTACGTGCAGGCCAGCCATACGGAGTGGGTTCACCGATGTAATCGAATCCAGTCCATACATATTGCCCGCTGATAAATGCATTGTCACGAATCAGCTTCAAAGATTCTTCGTGTGTATTTCCCCAAGGTACATAGCAATTGTCATACGCCGAACAAGCAAAGGTAGAATCTACATAAGGCTTGTCCCAGCGCTCTGGACAAACCGTCATCCGGTCACTAGGCATCCGGTAATATCCACGTGTTGCCAATGCCGAATTACTTTCGGTAATAATAAAAGGTTTTCCCGGAAAGTTCTTAGGCACGTCAGGGATGTTCGGATTATGATAATTGTAGCCGATGATGTCTATGGCTCCCGACTTGAAAAGATGGTTGGCAGGATTCGGTTCATTACATCCGGCAGTAATCGGACGGGAAGCGTCCAGTTGTTTTACCAGCTCTGCCAGACGTTTAGCCAAAAGAGAATTGACACTCATCTCACCTTCTTTTGCCAACATATCTGCCGAATGCCCAAAGTTCAGAATCAGGTTGGCTTCTTCCAGACTCAACGTATCTGCTTTGGCATCACTCCATTGCTCGAGTACTTCATTTCCGATGCTCCACATAAAAATAGAAGGATGATTACGGTCACGCAAGATAAAATCGCGCAAATCTTTTTCATACCACTTGTCAAAATACCGGGCATAGTCGTGCGAAGTCTTCTTCTTACGCCACATATCGAAAGCTTCGTCCATCACAATAAATCCCATCTGGTCACACAAGTCCAGCAGCTCAGGAGCAGGAGGATTGTGCGAACAACGGATACCGTTGCAACCCATCTCTTTCAAGATTTCCAACTGGCGCTGAATGGCACGTACATTGATTGCCGCACCCAAGCATCCCAAGTCGTGATGCATACATACGCCGTTTATTTTGGTCGGCTTGCCATTGAGGATAAAGCCTTTTTCTGCATCAAAAGCAAATGTACGGATACCTGCCGGAGTCTCATACCGGTCAACTACCTTCCCGTCTTGCACCACTTCGGTCAGCAACGTATATAAATAAGGAGAGTCAAGGTTCCACAAAACAGGATGCTCTACCGTGAGCGTTTGTGAAGTTGCAGATTCCTTTCCTGCCTCAATGTCACAATTCGTTTCACTACTTGCCACTACCAGCCCTTCGGCATCCAGCAACGAAGAACGGACAATCACCTGGGCAGAAGCATCCGCTTCGTTTGCCACACGGGTCTGCACATCAAGCTCAGCCTGAGCACTGTCCACTTTGTTTGCAACAACATACGTGCCCCACTCTGCCACATGAACGGCTCCGGTTTTCACCAGCCATACGTTGCGGTAAATGCCACATCCCGAATACCAACGTGAATTGGGTTGCTCCGAATTGTCTACCCGTACGGCAAGCACATTCTTCTCTCCCCATTTCAGATGCGGAGTCAAATCGTAACTGAATGTAATGTATCCATACGGACGAGTCCCCAAGGAAACCCCATTGAGAAACACTTCCGAATTCATATAAACCCCATCAAACACGATACGGAACCTCTTGTCTGCATCGGATTTCTCGGGCACGAACGTCTTGCGATACCACCCGATGCCTCCAGGCAAGGCACCTCCCCCCGTACCGGAAGGATTATCTTGACTGAAATCACCCTCAATCGCCCAATCGTGAGGCAAGTTGAGCTTGCGCCAGCTTTCATCATTGAAAGCAATATCGGATGCCTCGGGTTCATCACCCAACTGGAAACACCAACCTTCATTAAAGTCTATCCGTTCACGAACTTCAGACGAGGGGGAGGTGCACGCCGACAAGAGCAAGCAACACACTCCAAGTAAAAAACACATTTGTTTGCTCATAACTTATTCTTTTTATTGAAACGCAATCATTCATATTCCTCATACCGACAAAAACGCATACGGTATCAGGAACCTATGCAAATATATTCATCGGGTATCGCAAATAGTATCGTGAGCCCATGATACTATTTGCATCCTGATACCCTATCTTTTCCTATACTTGTTCCATCAAAGTTTCACCGAAACTTCCTCACCTGTATAGTCCACGGTCACGCCTTTGGCATTCAAGTCGAACGATTGAGCTTTGTCCGGATTGACCGTCACAATGGTAAAGGTACGTTTCTCCAACATACCGGGGAACGAGCCTTCACGCTTGCCGATAGTCAGGGTCTTTTCCTCTTCATCGTATTCCATCGGAATCATCGCATACTTGCCCTGCTCGTAATTGTAGTTCACACCTTCGTCTTCGTATAATGTAAACTCACCGTCAGCACCTTGGTATACATAAACCACAATGTGGTCGGCAGGCTTCTCGTCGGTATATTGCATATCTTCACCGAAAGGCACAATAGAACCGGCACGTACATAAAGCGGAACACGCTCATAAGGCGCTTTCACTTCTACCTGCTCGCCTCCCTTTTGGAACTTTCCGGTATAGAAATCATACCAGCCTTCTGCTTGCGGGAAATAGACTTCACGCGAACGTGCTCCGTATTGGTACACCGGAGAAACCATAAAGGCGGGACCGAACATAAATTGGTCGCCGATATTGTTCACATTCGCATCGGAGGTGAAATCCATAACCAGCGGACGCATAATGGTATAATCCTTGAACCACGTCATTCCTGCCAGCGAGTAGATGTAAGGCATCATGTTATAACGCAACTTGGTGTAATATACAATCGAGTTATAGGCAGGATGTCCTTCGGGAGCTATTTCCCAAGGTTCGCGGAACGGATACTGACCGTGTGCGCGATAGAGCGGGCAGAACGCGCCAAACTGGGACCAACGGGTGTTCAGTTCACGCCATTCCTTGTAATCGGCATTCTCGGTCTTGGTGGCATTCCATTGTTGTTGTCCTGCCACATAACGATTCTCTACACAAAAGCCGCCGATATCCATTGTCCAATAAGGAATGCCGCTTACGGCAAAATTCAATCCGGCAGCTATCTGTGCCTTCATATCTTCCCAACGAGTACCAATGTCTCCGCTCCAGGTAGCTGTAGAGTAGCGTTGAAGCCCTGCAAAGCCCGAACGGGTAAGCAGAAATACACGCCGGTTATTGTCTACTCCGCGCTGGCCGTCATAAATGGCTTCGGCATTCATCAGGGCATATGCATTAAAATACTCCGCTGAAGGACCCAGGGCAGTAGGTCCGCATAAATCCTTGCGGTATTGCATATCGGTACAGTCACGAACATTCGGTTCGCTGGCATCCATCCACCAGGCATCGATACCCAACGGATAATAATGGTCGTACATCTGTTTCCAGAACAGCTTACGTGCATCAGCACTATACGCATCGTAAAAACCATACGTGTAACCCGGACCTACCCAGTCTTTCAAGCTATCCTTCACCGATTGCTGGTACATCCAGCCCTTTTCATCAAATTCCTTGAAATGTTCGGTCGTCGTATAGAACTTCGGCCAAACGGAAATCATCATCCGTCCGTGCAGGGCGTGAATGGAATCCACCATCGCTTTCGGGTCGGGGAAACGTGCCTTATCAAACTCATGGCTTCCCCAAGCGTTTTCGGGCCAATGGTTCCAGTCGAGCACGATGTTGTCAATCGGAATCTTCCGGTCACGGAAGCCTTTCAACGCACCCAGCATTTCCGCCTGCGTATTGTATTTCTCACGGCTTTGCCAATAGCCCATAGCCCACTTTGGCATAATCGGGGACTTGCCGGTCAAGGTACGGTATCCGCTAATAACATCGTCCATATCATCACCTGCCACGAAATAATAATCCAGTTGCGGAGTCATCTCGCTCCACCACGATTGTTTGCCCTGTTCTTTCGGGTCAACCGGACTCAGCACACGAAGTCCCGAATAAGATACACTTCCATCGGGCAACCATTCTACTTTCAGAGGCACACGCTTTCCTGCTTCCAGATTGACCGAGAATTTATAGCTGTTCGGATTCCAAGCCGTACGCCAACGTTCGGGCACTACCAGCTTGCCGTCAACATATACCTTGGTATATCCTGCATAATAAAGGATGAACTTATATTCTCCACTCTCCGAAGGCTCAATCGACCCTTCGTAAGTCACCTTCGAGCCATAGAACGGGAATTTTTCAGGCAAATTGACTACACGGGATAAGTCCTCGCGTACCAGATGTTCGAAGTAAAGCGAATCTTCACGGCGTACCAACGTTTCAGCTCCCGAATCTTTTGCCGGAACGTATGTACCTGTAAGGGCACCTTCTTTCCCGTCCTTGTCATAAAGCTTGAAAACTTCGCCCAACTGAGAATAATCGTTGGGATTCCCGAAACGGCAAAGCGAATAACTGTCGAGCAATACGCCATAGTTCTTATTGGAAACGATGAACGGAACCGACACCTTCGTATTATACTGGAAAAGCTCTTCATTCTTTCCTTTATAATTAAACTCATCCGACTGGTGTTGTCCCAATCCATAGAAAGCTTCGTCATCGGGCGACTCGAAAACCTGACGGATAGAGTATCCCTTCGTACCCTCTATTTCAATCGGAGTAAAGCTCTTGCCTCCTCCCTTGTTCTCTTGCAGAATCATCTTTCCGTCCTCGTCCGTAAACCACACTTCACCAGTAGAAGCCAATACCGAAGCACGAAGCTCATCAGTAGCTACCGTTACGGTATCCCCCTGCTGCATCACGGTAAACGGAGTCTGTTTTTCAGGAGAAAGAACAACCAAGCTTTGCGGGTCGGCAAACTTGTTTTCAGGAGTTGCCGAAACATGAATGAGCTTGTCACCCATTACCTGAAAACGAACCAGACGCACACCTGCATCTCCCTTTTGCTGTACCTTTACAATCACCCCTCTGTCTGTCTCTTCATATATTTTTCCGGAACAAGAGCCAAACAAAAGTCCGGCGAGCAGACAATACGAAATGTTTTTCATATTCATACCTAACTAATGTTTAAAGTTAAACCATCAAATTTATCTCTATACAAAAGTAAACATTGTCCACCAATTCCACGCTTTCAAATGTTTTATACAAAGGATAAACTTTCGTTTCTTCCCGATTCATTTGTTTCTGTATGGGGTATCATTTGTTATTTCCCCTCCTTTTCTTGATAAGCTGAGGGCAAAACGCCGAATTCTTCTTTAAAATAACGGCTGAAATACTTGGGATTATTGAAGCCTACTTCGTATGCCACCTCAGATACGTGAAGCTGGCTTTCGCGCAACAACTGGGCAGCCCGCTTCAGGCGGATTACACGGATGAACTCTATCGGACTTTTACCGGTAAGCTGCAATAATTTCTTATACAAGTGCACACGGCTCATCCCCAACTCACGACTCAACTCTTCTACAGAAAGGTCGCTGCGCGAAATGTTGTCTTCCACATATTTGATAGCTTTCTCTATCAGTTTCTCATCCAGCGAAGTAATAACAATATCACTCGGTGTAGGATCAATAGCTGTATGGGTAGCTTGCCGATAACGGCTTAACTCTATCAGCTTGCGGATACGGAGCACCAATACGGTCATGTTGAACGGTTTGGTCACATAGTCGTCCGCTCCGGTTTGAAGCCCTTTCACTTTCGACTCTACTGCCTGGCGCGCCGTAAGCAAGATAACCGGAATATGAGCCGTGCGCTTGTCCTCTTTTATCAGCCGGCACAATTCATTTCCGTCCATTCCCGGCATCATTACATCGCTGATTATCAAATCGGGGTGTTGTTCCTGTATCTTCTCCCACGCCTCTTTACCGTTCGAAGCTACTTCTACCCGGAATTGCAATTCGAGGCTATGCCGCATGAACAAGCGGAAATCTTCATTGTCGTCTACCACCAAGAGCAACGGGAAATCACTCCGGTCGGTCTGCTCGACAAGGGCTTTCCGACTTCCATCCTCCTCCATTGGCAATAAAGCTTGTTTCGGAAGTTCAGCCTGTACATCCACATGCCTTACGGGCAAATGCACGACAAATACCGCGCCTGTCCCGATATTGTCGAACACTTCCACCGTACCTTCATGCAAACGGACAAAATCACGTACCAGACTCAACCCGATGCCGCTTCCCGTCACTTCCTCTTGCCCTTTGTGTTCGCTTTGATAAAAACGTTCGAAGATATGTCCCTTTTCATCATCCGGTATGCCTATTCCCGTATCCGACACTTTGATTTCCAGCATTTCCTCTTCTCCCTCGATATGTTCCAGCATTACGGTCACCCGACCGCCGTCAGGAGTAAACTTAAAGGCATTGGAGAGCAAGTTCATCACTACCTTCCCTATCTTATCTGCATCAAAAGCCATCGAGAAAGACTCCATAGCCGAAAAGAAAGAAAACTGGATGTGTTTCTTGTCCGCCATCAGGAGGAAAGCATTGCATACTTCCCGAAGATAGCCCACAATGTTACCTTCAGACAACGACAAATGATGTCCGCTCATCTCCCCTTTCCGGAAATCAAGCAACTGGTTGACCAGCATCAGCAAGCGTTGTGCGTTACGGTACATCAATTGCAATACCGTACGTTCCGAATTGTCCTCTGTTTTCTTCAACAGTTCTTCCAAGGGAGCGATAATCAACGTCAAGGGTGTACGCAACTCATGACTAATATTCGTAAAGAAACGGAATTTCATCTGATTGATTTCTTCTTTGCGTGCCGCTTCCTGCTCTATCTGTTGCATCTGGAATTTCTCCCGTTCACGGTTCAGCATCAATCGGCGTGCCAGCCACAATGCACCTATACCTACTATTAGATAAAGGAGATAAGCCCACCACGACAACCAGAAAGGAGGATGAATGATCAACTTCAACTGGGCTACATCCTCGCCTTCATAACCATCGCTATTCACCACCTTTACCCACAACGTGTAAGTTCCATAAGGCTGGTTGGTGAAAGTTATCCGGTTCGTCCCGGCCGGCAATGACAACCATTCATTACCTAAACCGTCCAGCTTGTAACGGTAACGAGTCTTTTCCGGAAGATTGAAATTATCAGTAGCCAACTCGATGGTAAAAACATTTTGTTCATGGTTTAATTCTACCTTACGCATCTGATTCAAATCTTCAGGCAGAATGACATTGCCGTCATACACCTTACCCGTCTCTACTTCTTTATCGAACAGGTATAACGCAGAAAAAAGCACCTTGGGCAGAGCTTTATTGTAGCTGATTTTGTCCGGGCTGAATATATTCACTCCATACAGTCCTCCTACTACCACCATCCCGTTGTTCAATGTCTTGATAGAACGCAGATTGAAATCACTGTTCTGAAGTCCGTCTGCATTGCTGTACACACGAGAATCGAAAGCATATTTTCCTTCTTCCTTCTGGGACACCTTTAAATGAACCATCCGGCGTGTAGCAGAAATCCAAAGGTCGTGATTATGATCTTCGGTGATACCCGAAATCATCTCACCCTCTTCGCCCGTAATGTCCGAGAAATCTTTCAATATCCGAAGCTTAGGGTCGTACATCTTCAGTCCCTCACCCGTAGCTATCCATACCAGCCCCCGGCTGTCGCAATACACTTGGTTCACGCCAAAATCGTTTTTCTTTCCTTCTTCTGCCGGCAAAGTATGAATCCTTCTTTCCTGCAAATTCATAAATGCGACTCCTACCGTACCGATAACCAGCGTATTGTCGGAAGTAATGTTCAGCGAAGCAACCAAATTATCCGGCAACCCGGAATTGTTCGCATTATATGTTTCCAGTTCGCCCGTCTGCGGGTGAAAACACTGGATACCCGCATCCAAATAGCCAAGCCAAAGATTTCCATCACGGTCTTCTACCAAATCCCATATATTGTTGCTCGACAATCCATCCGCTATGGTGTATTGCGTAGTCCTCCCCTTATCGATGCAATACAGCCCGCCATTAAACGTACCTATCCATAACTTTCCGTCGCGTGTTTTCAGCAAAGTCACTATCGGATTCGACGCGATACGGGATTTGTCATACGTTTCACACTTGCCTGTTTTAAAATTCCAGTAGAACAATCCGTTATCATTCGTGCCCAACCACAAATGACTGTCATCTGCCTGCTCCATGCAAGTGATGTCGCCTAATTCTTGCATATTGAACTTGAACATACTTTCGCCATAATACGAAATGCCTTTTTTATACGTACCTGCCCACACCATGCCGTTGCGGTCTACATACAACTGACACACGGTGTTATGCGAAAGGCTGCGCGAATCGTTCTCATGATTAGTCAGGCTAACCACCTCTCCTGTCTTTTTATCGAACACGTCAATGCCGTTGTAGTCTTTCGCCAGCCAGATACGTCCTGCCTTGTCTTGCACAACTGCATGTACAAAATCATTCTGATTCTGCCAACGTTTAGTCCAATCCTCCCGCCAGCGTCCCGACGAGGCATCATACACCCACAAACCCAGCACACTATAAATCCAGACACAATCGTCGGCATCTGTAAAGAGAGAGAACTGCACATATTTTCCTTTCGGGATTTGCAAAGGAATCTCCCGCTTTATCCATTTCAAGTGCAAATCTTCCCTACCAATACATACCAACATTCCATTATCGTAAAGCAACAAAATGCCATCACGGCACTCGTTCACCGCACTGATGCCCGAAACAGGCAAGGTATTCTCCTGAAGCACAAACGCCTGCGCCTCTTCGCCTTTCCGGTAGCGGTACACTCCCTCGCCCGCCACAAAAAGCCAGGTAAAGCCCGATTTATCCACATAAACGTATGTCGGAACTTTCGCCCGGCTTCCCACCTGCTCCATCAATCCACTCAAGTCGTTCACAAATATCCCCCGATTTTTATCAAACAACGAATAAGTACGTTCAGTCTTTACCCACATCCATCCTTCAGGAGTTTCACAAAGACCTGCCACACAATTATCCGGCAAGGTATTGGGGTCGTTATTCAGATGACGGTAAACCTTAAAAGTATATCCATCGTAACGATTCAGCCCGCCTCGTGTGCCGAACCACATAAAACCATCCTTGTCCTGAAGAATAGCATAGACTGAGTTATTAGAAAGACCATCCGCCACTTCCAAATGGCGAAACATATAACGTTGTGCACCGGAAGAAATGCACATCAATAAACAACCCAATAAGAGTATAATCTGTTTTTTCATATTAACACAGAAGTAAGGCGTTATCATTTTCAAATGCAAAAGAAACAAAAAAAGAAGAGAAATACAAACACAACCTTCTTTTTCTGCCTACCCGAAGAACAAAACAAGCAGATAAGGCGTTGTATATATAAATGAATATCCGCATGAAGCCATATGCAGACTTTCCCGACGAAGTATACATTCATCTGAGGCCAAAGCTATACGGACCGTTGCGGACATTCATACCTATATTCATATTTAAAACTAACCCATCATGAAGAAATTATTCTTTCTGGCATCCATTGCTTTACTGACCGCAAGCTGCCACAACGATGATGTACCGACCACACCTAATGAATCGGACAACCAACTGATTAGCCCCGCCCTCTATATGGACGTATCTACCAGCGATGGAGACAAACCTTTTACAGGTGCATTGAGCATCGCACCGTGTACCGAAGGCACTTCCTTATTTTACGGAAACTATGTAAACCATAAACTGACTCCTTTCTACGGCTACTACTTTGTAGAAAACGGGCAAGTGTACCCTCACCCTAATAACCGCACGCTGAACTTACCTGCCGGGACTTATGACATGGTATACTGGGGAACTCCCCAATACACCAACCCCGTCTATGCCAATCCGAATCTAAGAGAACCAAGTTACAACATCGGAGGCGACTTTGCGCAACAAGACTTTACCTTGCTAAAGCAACCGAACGACACAACGTATTTCCCTAGTTTCGATTTGGTATACGCCCGCCATCCAGTACAGGTAGGCACCGAGAATTTGGATGCTGCTTTACACCGGGTAGTCAGTGGACTGAAGATTACGGTAAAAGGCAAAGACGGAAAAGCATTGAGCACCAGCATCACCAGCATAAAAGTACACGTGACCCAAATAGCCGAAAAGCTGAACTTCTACAGCGGACGCCCGGAAGGCAATCCATGTACCGTATCTTTCCCACTGGTACGCTCTGCCGACAATAGTGAAATGAGCAACGGCACCGTGATGATGTTCCCTTCGTTTGGCATACCCGAACTACAAGTATTCATCACCCTGCAAAACGGAGAAATAAAGACCTTCCGCCAACAACTTAAAGCCCCGTTGGAAGCCAACAACAAGCTGACGCTTACCATCAGTATTGATGATATTCTGGAAACGGAAGGCTCAGGAAACTTTACCGTAGACGAATGGAACGAAACAAGCGAAGATATCAATGTCCCGGTACTGGAATGAGCACTCACATACCCTTAAAAAAAGGAGACGGACTAAAATCCGCCTCCCTTTTCATAAGAAAAACTATCAACTAATGGAAAACCTTATCTGTATATGTATAAATGTCCACAACTTATTGTGGAGCACTGTCATACACCGATTGCAACGTGTATGATTCGTCTTCCGTAAAGTAACCGCGTTTCATCACGTCAATCACTTCCTGTGCATTGTTCTGTATCACACCCGTAGCATGATTGAACAAAGCGCTTCCCGCATCACCAGCATCCCAGTAAAACAATGGCATACCGTAATCTTTCGCCGCTTTACATATATATTCCAGATAATACATGCGGAAAGACTCCGAACGGGCATCGTCACGGTGTACGCAACCCATCTCACCGATGTATGCCGGAATACCCTTATCTATAAAATTGACTTTCATGGCGTTAAACTGGCTTACCATGTAATCCTCATCGCCATAATCAGCCTTCTGAGACGGGTCGGCTGTATGTCCCCACTCTGTATAGATATTATTCATGGAATAATCAATCGGATCGTAATAATGTACGGCCACTAACAGGCGATTGGGAGTAACATCTGCAGGCAGGACAAAATTTTCGACCGTTAGGTCAATATTAGTGACATAACCAGGCACTCCCAAATAACGGTTCGTATTATTGTCGCCCGTAGCACGCACGGCATCTACAAACACCTGGTTCCATTCGTTCAATACAGCATATTGCCTGCCACCGTCGGTACGGTTGTCTCCCCAGCCCCAACCGCCGTCGTGGATTTCGTTCATCGCTTCAAACATCAGGAAATTTCCTTTATCCCTGAAGCGATTGGCTATCTGTGTCCATACGGCACTCAGTTGAGCTTCGATTTCTTCATTGCGCTCTTCACTGGCTGCTGCCTCTTTGATATTCAACCAATATTGGCTGTCTGCCCCATCATGATGAATATTGATAATGGCATTCAATCCGGCGCTTTCGGCATAATCGACTACTTCAGCTACTCGGTCCATATACGCTGATTCTATCGTATAATCGGGTGCTTCGCCTATATGCCCCATCCACGTAACCGGAATGCGGACTGATGTAAAACCGGCTGCAGCCACTGCATCAAACAAAGCTTGCGTAGCAGGTTGATTTCCCCATACCGTTTCATCCGCCACGCCGTTGTTGTGCGCATCCAGTTGATTCCCCAAGTTCCAGCCAAGCCCCATGCTGGCAGCTATTTCATACGGAGTTTCCCCTGAAATCGTAGCTGCTTGTCCGGCTGCCTGTGTCACGGTTACAGTTTCTGTCAGGGTTCCCAAAGTAAAAGTAATGGTCCCCGTACGCTCTGCACCATGATTGGCAGATACCGTAAAATGCAAGGTATAAGCAGTCATAGCCCGTGCATCACTCACTTCAGCCTCAGCTATCCATCCATCATTGATGGTGTAAGCATAATCTCCATTGGTAGTCAATGTTATGGTCAGCGGACCTCCGGCGGCAGGCATCTCGTATGCAGTCTGTTCCACTATCAGCCCATCGCCTGCCTGTTGCGTGATTTGTACCGAAGCCGTAAAGCTTCCTGCCACTACAGCCAGTGCCGCTTCCCGATTGTCTGTTGTCGTATTTTCCGTTGCAACGACCTGATAGGTGTACGTGCCACGCTGCGTCACATTTACAAATGTCACGGTACACCAGTCCTGATTGCCGGTCACCTGCGGTTCGGTTCCCGACAAGACAGACAAAGTAAGCGTATCGCCTGCCGCAGGGAAGGTCATCTCTGTGGTCGATATTCGGGTTTCACCCGCATATACATTATTTGTTTCGTCATCCGAACAGGAAACAAACAACGTAATTCCTGCCAGAAAAGCCAGACACAGGAAAGTAAAATAATTTCGTAAGTATCTCATAAGCATAAATCTATAAATAATTGCTGTAGGAGCCGGGAAGAACATCATACGGTCTCCCCGCTCCTACAGCTTCATGAATCATTCTATAAAATAGAAAGTTTGTCTATTGTTACAGTTACAGCATCCGGGTCTTCGATATCACTATACATTTCCTGCAAATCGATGCAGAATACAATCACACCATTGTAAGCTGCCGAAGGTCTGAAATTAATCGTATAAGTACCGTCTCCCTGAACTGTTACCATGCCTTCACCTTCTCCCACAACAGGCCACCAGCCATTAGCTGTACACATCAGTTGTGCAGTATAAGCATTAGTAGCAGCCGCTCCCGTTAAGCCACTGATTGTAAAGGTCAATTCCATAGAGTAATCGAACACTATCGCATTCGGATCAAACGGCTGGTTGGATGCAGTTGCTCCATACATATTATATAGTTCAATACGGAAATTATTTGTAGCTTCTTCCAAGTGTCCGCAGACAATCTTGCTGTTGTCTACCGCTATTTCCGTAGCAGTCGGCGTATTGCTTCCTCCTCCGGCATTCGGAATGAAATGGTATGCCACGTATTCATCTTTCTCCGTGCTGCGGTTACCCAGCCACATACCCATAACCGAACCACCGGCTGTTTCGATGCTCAAGATACGCAACTGGTTCTCTGCCGTTGCACTGAACATAATGTCTCCACCACCGATATGATAAGTCGGTACACCTGCACTGAAGGTATAGATACCGTCTTCGTCCAAGGTATAAGTACCGCTGGTCGTTGTTCCATCGGGCATTTCAAACGTATAAGTCATATCTGACGAATTCAAAGTCATGCTCAAGTTTTCCAATCCGTCTACCACGGTTGCCCAATCTGGATAATTGCCTGCAGTAAAGTTATTCATCAAGCTTCCGTCCAAGTTTGCCCAGTCGAACGGCACATCTGGCGACATGGTCCATTTGATTTCATTGGTCACAACCTGTGATACCATATCCTGCCAGCCATCGGGCAAGGTAGGTTCTGGGTCGGGCTGGTCTTCAGGAATATAATTGTCGGCATATTCCTTCGATACAAAGTTCCAGATTAACCACCACGGACCTTCACTGTTATCACGCATCACGCCGATACGCAAATGATTCTCATCCAATTCGAGCAACTGCAAATCCCTGCGCCAGTTGGCAGTACGGTCAGTCCAACTGGGTGTATGCAGCAAGTCGCAATCAGTAAAGGTAATGGTATGGCTATCCGTATTCAACATAAACGTACCTGTCTGCGTTTCGCCAGACGAAGAGTTGAAGACCGTAACGTTGGCTCCGCCTTTCAGGTTAAATGTCATTGTGCTTTCCCAAATGGCATCATCACCCGTATGACCTACTCCCGGATCCCAGTTGGCAGACCAATTGTTCCAGGTTACTGTTCCCGAAGGGTCGGCATAAGTCAGTTCACCGGCTGCAAACCCATAGCTTCCATTATCGAATATCCAAACCTTTTCCTGGTCTACACCCCCTGTCAGGTAAGTCCAAAGGTCATCATTCACAAAGCCTGCATAGAAACTGTCAATGGTGAAGGTAGCTGTCGGTCCATACACAATGCCTCCACGAGTCTCTACACCGAATTTCACTTCATATTCTCCTTCGAAAGGCATCTGCAAAGTGACTTCTGCCCCTTGCGTACGTCCCTGCGGATGTTCCCAGCACACTTGATACGACGAAGGCATCAAGCTTTTCAGGTAAATGATGTTCGGATTTTCCGAATCATGCGTAATAGTATAGGCTATGCCTTCCACCAAATCTTCGGACGTTACGTTCGGAGCTTCCAATTCGTATGAATCGGGCGTGCAGGCAGCCAGGCATCCCATCAATACTGCCAGCAACGCAAATTGCAATGTATGTATCAGTTTATTCATAATATTTCAATTTAAATGTTATTACCAACCTTCGTTTTGTACTAATACACCGTTCGACAAGGTTATCTGATTATTCGGAATCTGCATCAGTCCCTGTTTGCTTGTAATGTTCGATGCTGTAATGCTTACATTATCCGGATTGCCGCCGCTTTCAACAGTGGTGCTTCCAGCAATCTGCGAAGCTGCATAATCTACACCCTGGCGAAGCAAGTCCCAATAGCGCTGGCCTTCGAATGCAAATTCCAACATACGTTCGTTCATGATATTAGCCTGCGTGGCAGACACTTGACGATAGTAAGAAGAAAGCACCAGATTGCCATCCTCGTCTTCTTCCGTAAAGGCACGTTGACGTACCTGGTTCAAGTATTCCTGTGCATTGGGACTTCCCAGTTCGGCAGCCATCAATAAAACATCGGCATAACGCATCACTACGAAATCCTGGTATTGAGATATCATATAATCACCTCCACTACCCAATCCGGTCGTTTCATCAGTCAATGTCCAGGCACCGGTCGATGTATTCTGTTCCCACTTCGACATCGGAGTATATTTCTTGATGGCATATCCTGTATATTCACGTTGGTCTGCATAACCCGCTTCATAATTCGGGTCATCGGCAATTCCTTCGCTAAGCAAGTTGATGATAGAAGCTTCGCGGCGTGTATCGCCTGTATTGTAAGCCATCCACATCTTCGGATTAACGGTACAGATTCCCCAACCTCTTCCGTAAGGAGTCCAATAAACATTGATACTACGGATACCTAAATTGACCAGCCAACGGTTTCCGTCATTGTTTCCGTTATAGTCAGAAGTATAATTAAACTTCTGTGCCAACACAGTTTCCTCGTTGCCTCTTCCGGCATAAGTAGACTGCTGGGTATAGCCGCTTGTCGCGTTTCCTTCCCACCAGGTAGAAGCGGCAGGCCACAAGTTCTTGAATTGCGGAACCAGTCCGTAACCTTCCTGTTCGGCTACAGTTATGAAGTCTTCCAGACCTTGAAGAACAGAAGCCCGGGTTACTCCTTCTACACTCGGCTCTTTACCATAATATCCGGTATAGAACAAATAAACACGTGCCAGCAAAGCCTGTGCCGCATATTTCGTGATATGTCCGTCATTGTTTGCCGCATCGCTCTTCGGATAAGCCGAAGCCGGTATATTTTCGGCAGCATAGAGCAAATCAGTGAAAATAACATTATATACTTCATCGGGGTCTACCTGCGGACGGTTTTCGTTCACCGGTTCGGTAAACAACGGAATATTTCCCCACAGACGGACCATATCAAAATAACACAAGGCACGCAAGGCATGACATTCGCCCATATAAGTTCCTCGTGTCTCCTCGCTGGTCCAATTGATTTGGTCTTCATGCGCAATCAGTTCATTACAACGATAGACTGCTGCATAATAGCCGGTCCAGTCTCCTTCGAAAAGATTCATATCCGAAGGAGATTGCGTTTGGTCGAAACGGTCGACAACCTGATAATTACGGGCATCAGATACGCCTGCTCCTCCAAAACACTCATCAGACATCAACTCCGATGCCATATAGACAGTTGTACCATTCGCAACTGTACTCTGCCATCCGTCATAACATCCGATTAAGGCACGGTAAGCATCATTCTCTGTCCGATAAAAATTATCGGTAGTCGACTCTACCTTCGACTCTACATCCAGGAAATCGGCAGTACACGACGCCAAGCCTGTACCTGCCAACCCCAATGCCATCATATAGATTTTATAGTTATTCATAGCTTTCATGTTTTAGATTGTTCATTTAGAATTTCAAATTTACACCTACCAGGAATGTACGCGGACGTGGATAATAACCTAAGTCGATACCCGATACCCAATCAGAAGTACCGTAACCGATTTCCGGGTCCATACCGTCATACTTGGTAAAAGTAAAGGCATTCTGTACCTGGAAGTACAAACGAGCCTGACTGATAGCTTTCAAGTTAATCAGTTTGGCGAAATCATATCCTACCGTAATGTTGCTGATACGCAAATAATCGCCATCCTGAATATACAAATCAGAGAATTGCCAGTTAATGTTGGTTTCTGTCACACGTGGAATGCGGTTGCTGGTACCTTCACCTGTCCAACGTTCCAAAATAGCTGAAGTATAATTGGCATGGCTATTGGCATGGTTGCGGTAGCTTTGTACAATCTGGTTACCTGCAGCTCCGTATGCATTCAATGAGAAATCGAAATTCTTATAGCTGAAACCCAGGTTAAAGCCGTAAGTGAAATCCGGTGTACCATTACCCAAATCCACTTTATCGTTATCATCTATCACTCCGTTGTGGTCCTGGTCGACGTAAATCACGTCACCCGGCTGTACATCAGCTTGCAAAATGCCGTTTCCGGCTGCCTGCCAATCAGCTATCTGCTGTTCATTTTGGAATATACCAGCTGTTTCATAGCCCCAGAAGTAACCTATCGGATGACCGTTTGATGCACGGTAAAATTCCGGCGTATTGTCATACAACATATTCACATCACCGTGAATGATACCGTCCTCGGTAGGGATGTTTCCTACCTTATTCTTATTATAAGCACCGTTGATGCCTACATTATAGCTAAAATCCTTTCCGATGTTATCATTCCAAGTCAAAGCCAATTCAATACCGGTATTCTTCACATCACCGCCATTGATATACGGAGCACCTGTACCAGCCGTGGCAAGAATAGGAGCTTCTACCAGCCAGTCTTTTGTTTTCTTAATGTAGAAATCAGCAGTCAAGCTCAAGCGGCTCCGCAAGAAGCGGGCATCAATACCAATGTTGGTCTGCTCGGAAGTTTCCCAAGTCACGTCTTCATTTGCCAGACGGCTCGGATAAGCGCCCCAATAATTAGATTGTGCATCAGCTCCCACCTGATTACCAAACAAATAATAGACATTGCTTGAAGTAATCGGAGCCGTGTACTGATAATTATCAATGTTCTGATTACCTACCTGACCCCAGCTGACACGAAGCTTCAAAAAGTCGAGCCAGTCGCGCGTATCTTCCATAAAGGCTTCATTCGAAAGGGTCCAACCGGCAGATACCGAAGGGAATACACCGTAACGGTTGCCCCGTGCAAAACGAGAAGAGCCATCGGCACGTACCGTCGCGTTAATCATATAAGTCTCTTTCCAGTTCCAGCCGAAACGGGCAAAATAAGATACCGTGCGGCTTTCGTCATTCGGATGGCCTGCTGCCCCCAGTCCGTTATCGGTACTGGTGGCTGTACCGTTATCCAGATAAGCGTGGTCCCAGTCGTCAAATCCGTCCCGCAAGATGCCGGTCGTTCCTCGTAAATACGTTCCGTTATAACGGCTGATTTCCATACCCAGCAACGCATTGAATGCATGGTCGCCTACAGTCCAGTCGTAAGTAGCCGTATTGGTCCAGGTCATTGTCAAGCCATGAGTCATGTTCTGGGCAGCACTGGTACGGGTATCATTGAAACTGTAAATAGAAAAATGATACAACGGTGTAAAGCTACGGTATTCGTTTGTGCTGTACACGGCACCGAATACGGTACGGAACTTCAGGTTCTTAATCGGTTGCAATTCGGCATATACATTACCCGAGAAAGTGACGTCTTTATTCTCGTTGTTGCTATTGGTCATCATACTTCCGTAAGGGTTTCCGTCTGCATTGTACCAATCCGAATTGGTTGTATCATTGTAAGGCGAATCATAAATGTTGTTATCGCTATAGATGGGAGCCAGCGGAGAAGTGGCAAACGCCCCACGCAACGTGTTATTATATTGATTACCTACTGAAATACCGTTGTTCAGCTTATAAACGAAGCTGACCTGTTCGCCTACTTTCAACAAGTCGGAATCCTTGAAAAGCTTGTGTTCCGAATTGACACGGAAGTTATAACGTTCGTAGTTCGACACGTCTTTACCGCCTACGATACCTTCCTGGCTCATATAACCCAGCGACATGGCATACGTGGAAGTTTCCGAACCGCCTGTAATACCTAACGTGTAACTCTGTGTCTTGGCATTGTTTTGGAACATCGAGTTGACCCAGTCCGTATCATAGATGTTTCCGTTGGCATCACGGATGCTTTGATATGAACTCCAGTCGTAAGGCGCGTTACCCGAATTGACTGCCTGTTCGTCCATAATCATCATATACTCCTGAGAGTTCAGCATGTCTGCCTTACGCGCCTGAGTCTGCCAGCCATAATAGGCATCAAACGAAATCTGTGCCTTACCGGCCTTACCGCTCTTGGTCGTAATCAAAACCACACCATTGGCAGCCTGCGCACCGTAGATAGCAGCCGAAGCGGCATCCTTCAATACGTCAATGCTTTCGATATCGGCAGGGTTCAAGGTAGAGATATCACCGCCCACACCATCAATCAAATAAAGCGGAGAAGCATTGCCCACCGTACCCAAACCACGGATGCTGACCTTCATTCCTTCGCCCGGCTGACCGGAAGTAGATGAAATGTTTACACCCGGAGTCTGACCTTGCATCGCCTGCAAGGGGCTGTTGGTGTTCATCTTAGCCAATGTCTCGCCTTTCACCTGCACCGTAGCACCGGTAACCAGTTTTTTCTTTTGCACGCCGTAACCTACTACGACTACTTCTTCCAGCGTTTCGCTGTCTTCTTCCATCACCACATTCAACGTTTTCTGACCCGTAATCTGAATCTCCTGAGTCTTAAAACCGATGTAAGAGAAAACCAACGTCTGACCGGGAGCTACATTTACGGTGTAGTTACCGTCGAGGTCGGTAATGGCGCCATTGGTTGTTCCTTTTATCTGCACGCTGACGCCGATAAGCGGCAATTGGTCAGCGGCTGAAGTGACAACACCCGAAACAGTTAGATTTTCCTGTGAAGCCGGAGCGGCGTTCACATCACTTGCAGGGAAGCACAACAGCATCACCATTGCAAGGAAGCACATTTGCACAAAAGTGCATTTTCTGAATAAGTGTTTACTCATGGTACTTTGTTTAATTGTTAAACGTTTCATTATCATGTCCTGTCCTGAGCCAAGCTTCCCACTCTGCTCCTTTCAGGACTTTACAAAATTATTGCATACAAAACAAACTTTAGGGATAATTTTGTTTCACCAAAGGGCATAGTTTGTTCACACACCTATTTAGAAACTTTTCAATACCCTTACCGCTAAAACGTATTGTTTACCCGTCATAACAGCATGACCCTGATAAAATACATCCGCCGCATGATAGGATAAACAACCCAATATTATACAATTCATAAAAGCACTCATGACAATCTATTTTTAAAAGGTTCATATTCCGTTTGCACCCCCTTCTTTTTATGTCCTCCATATGGAAAACGTACGTCCTCCAATCGGGGAATATACGTTTTCCATACGGGGGACGTACGTTTTCCAATTGGAGGACGTAAAATGTAACCAATTGAAAAGAGAATGGCTGTTTTTCAAACAGACCTATTTTTACACGTCACGAACATTTATTCCCCCTTTTGGAAACATCGTGTACCGAACATCCTGCGCCTTATCTCCGTGCTGATAAGAAAAAAAATGTATCTTTGCACATAACGAAACAATTATTTTAATTTAATACGTATGCGAAACAAAGGAATATTGGTATCATCCTTGCTGATGTGCTTTGCCCAACTCTTCGGACAAGGATACAAAAATCCGGTAATACCGGGGTTCCATCCCGACCCCAGTGTATGCCGGGTAGGAGATGATTTCTATTTAGTAAACAGTTCGTTCGAATACTTTCCCGGAGTTCCTCTCTTTCATAGCCGCGACCTGGTGAACTGGGAACAGATAGGCCACGTACTGACCCGCAAGTCCCAATTGGACATCAAAGGAGGAAATATGTGGGGAGGCATCTATGCGCCTACCATCCGTTACAACGACGGAACCTATTATATGGTCACCACCAACAATTCGGGCAAAGGAAATTTCCTAGTATATACCGATGACCCACGCGGGGAATGGTCCGACCCTGTATGGATACGTCAGGGAGGCATAGACCCTTCACTCTATTTCGAAGACGGACATTGTTACCTGGTAAGTAATCCCGGCGATGCCATCTGGCTTTGCGAAATCGAGCCAAAAACGGGTAAGCAGCTCACGGAGTCGAAACGCATTTGGGAAGGAACAGGCGGACGTTACCCCGAAGGTCCACATATTTATAAACGGGAAGGATGGTACTACCTGTTAATCAGCGAAGGCGGAACGGAATACGGACACAAAGTCACCATCGCACGCAGCCGGACAATAGAAGGTCCTTACGAAAGCAATCCTGCCAACCCGATACTGACCCATATCAACAAAAACGCCCAGGCAAACCCAATACAGGGAGTAGGTCATGCCGACATGGTGCAGGCACAAGACGGCTCGTGGTGGCTGGTATGCCTCGGCTTCCGTACCCAAAGCGGACAGCATCACGTATTAGGAAGGGAAACCTTTCTGGCACCTGTAGAATGGAACGCAGAAGGATGGCCCGTGGTAAATGGGAACGGCACCATCGACCTGGACATGGGTCATGTCAAGACATTGCCTCAAACCAAAATAAAATACAGTCCTGACTGGGACTTCAACAATCCCTGTCTCGGTGTGGAATGGAACTGGACCGGTGTTCCCGACACAACCTGTTATTCGCTGACGGAAAGAAACGGATTCCTCCGGATAAAAGGAAGCGACAAGAAGCTGGATGATTCCAATTGCTCTCCTTCTTTTGTAGGACGCAGGCAAGAAGATATCCAGTTTCAGGCTACCACCAGCCTTCAGGCATACGGGAATGGAAATGCCGGAATCACCGCTTATCTTTGCCCGTCGGCTCATTACGACCTGTTCGTTTCTGGCAAGCAGTTGAAACTCAGGTACCGGATAGGAGCGCTCTGTTATGAAAAGGACCTCTGCGAAGTGAGCGGGCAACCCGTCCAACTACGGATAACAGGTAATGCTGACCTCTACACCTTATATTATTCTACCGACGGCACGCATTATATAGAAGCCGGACTGATGGATTCCCGTTACCTCAGTACGGAAACAAATGGAGGATTTACAGGCGTCTACCTCGGCTTGTTTGTTGAAGGGGACGGATATGCTGATTTTGACCACTTCAAGTACATGCCTATCGTACCGGAAGTTTCACCTAAGCTGACTTCAAAAAATGCCAACCCGTTACTTGACTTCCTGTTTACTGCCGATCCGACCGCCATCGAACATGAAGGAAGGCTATATGTATATGGCACGAACGACCACCAACAATATGAATCTGTAGGAAAAGACGGAAGAAACACCTACGAACATATCAAATCCTTAGCGATGATGTCGACAGATGATATGGTAAACTGGACTTATCACGGACTAATCCACACCGACAGCATTGCACCGTGGATTATCGCTTCATGGGCACCTTCTATCGTTAAACGTAAAGAAAAGGATGGAAAGACCCATTTCTACCTTTATTTTTCCAATAGCGGATTCGGTACAGGTGTCTTGACAGCCACTTCTCCTGTAGGTCCTTGGACAAGTCCACTCGGAAAAAGCCTTGTAGATGCAAATACTCCCGGGCTAAAAGGCTGTAAGGTGCCTTTTGACCCAGGAGCTGTCATCGATGAAAACGGAACCGGATGGCTCGCTTTTGGAGCCGGAGACGCACGCATTATGCGTTTAGGCGATGACATGACCAGCATTGGGAGTGAGATAATCCCAATCAATGCTCCCCATCATTTTGAAGCGAACGAACTGAATTTCATTAACGGCACCTATGTTTATACCTATAATACCGACTGGCAGGAATACGACGACTGGACGCTTTCGGTTGAGAAACCTACCCGATGTTGCATGGTTTACATGACCAGCAAAACTCCCCTCGACACCCAAAGCTGGCAATATGGAAATAATTACCTGAAAAATCCCGGAGAACACGGATTCAATTACAGCAACAACCATACTCACCTGCATAAATACCAAGGCAAATGGTATGTGTTTTATCATACCACAAGTCTGCAAAATAGCTTTAACACCGATGGCGGTTTCCGCAATATATGCGTAGACGAAATTGATGTAGACGAAAAGAACGTGCATATTGCCATGGGAAAACAAACCTTAGAAGGAGTTAGCCAAATAAAAGCACTCGACCCCTTTGCCCTGCAACAGGCAGAAACGACAGCAGCTACCCAGGACATCAGATTCCGACAAGGAAACAAATCTGGCAATATGTGGGCGACAGCCTTGAAAGACAAGCAGGGAATCATCATTGTAAGAGGAGCGGATTTTAAAGAAATCCCTTCAGGATTTCAAGCAAGAGCCTGCGGGCAAGGAAGCATCGAAGTGTACCAAGACACACCGGAAGGCAAACTCATCGCTGCTGTTGCCATCGACAATCGTGATATGAAAAACCTGAATGGCAACATACAAACACCAGTACAAGGGAAAACAGACCTCTGCTTTGTAATAAAAGGGGAAAATGTTTGTTTTGATCAATGGCAATTTAACTAAAAAGACAGATACCATGAGAAAAAACTTATTCAACCTGCTTTTCCTGCTATTGCCTCTAACGCTTTGCGCACAAGAAGGAGCCAAAACCGTTAAAATAGCGTGTGTAGGAAACAGCATCACCGAAGGATTTACCTTAGCGCATCCCGAAACGGAAAGCTATCCGGCAGTGCTCCAACGCATGCTGGGCGACGGGTACGAAGTTGGCAACTTCGGACTTACCGCACATACCCTGATGATGAAAGGCAACCTGCCCTACATGGCGAAAGACCGTTTCAAGGAAGCCCTTGCCTTCCAGCCCGACATCGTGACTATCAAACTGGGCACGAACGATACCAAACCGGTTAACTGGCAATACAAAGCCGACTTCAAGCAGGACCTGAACGCCCTCATCGATGCTTTCGAAGCCCTGCCTTCACATCCGAAAATCTACCTCTGCCTGCCTATTCCGGGCAACCGGCAAGACTGGGGAATCAACGACAGCATCACGACCTACGGAGTCATTCCACGTATCCGGGAGGTGGCACAGGAACGCCACCTGCCCGTCATCGACCTGAATACCCTGATGCGCCCTTATTATCCACAAGCCTATACCGACAGCGTACACCCGAACAAATACGGTGCCATCGTGCTGGCGGAAGGCATCTACCGCGCCCTGACCGGCAAAGACCCTGCCCCTATTATGGGTAGAACCGATCAGACTTTATGGTATGACGAGCCGGCGGCACAATGGGAAGAAACCCTCCCGTTAGGCAACGGGCGCCTGGGCATGATGCCTGACGGAGGCGTGGCAAAAGAACACATCGTGTTGAACGAAATAAGTATGTGGAGCGGTTCAGAAGCGGATTACCGCAATCCGCAAGCAGCCGAAAGCCTGCCGGAAATCCGCCGCCTGCTCTTCGAAGGCAAGAACAAAGAAGCGCAAGAGCTGATGTACAACAGCTTCGTGCCCAAGAAACCTGAAAAGGGAGGAACCTACGGCGCTTTCCAGATGCTGGCTGACCTATACCTTAATTATATATATGACAACACTGCCGATACGGTAAGCGGATACCGCCGCTGGTTAGACCTGGGAAAGGGAATGGCTTATACCACCTTCACCCAAGGCGAGACCCGTTATATAAGAGAATACTTCGCATCGCGGGATAACGATGTGCTGGTGATTCACCTCCAAGCTGACCGTCCGGAAGCATTAGGTTTCCGCCTGACTTTGAGCCGTCCGGAAAGAGGACAGGTACGCAAACTAAGCGAAGGAAAACTGGAAATAGCCGGTATGTTGGATAGCGGTAACCCGCAAAAAGACGGTATCCGCTATACCGCCATAACGGGAGTGAAACTGAACGGGAAAGCAAGCCGGATGCGCACCGAAGCAGCTGCTATCGAAGTAGAAAATGCCGACGAGGCATGGATAGTGGTATCTGCCACTACCTCGTACCTGAAAGGCGAACTGTATGAGACGGAAGCCGACCGCCTGCTGGCAGAAGCTTTGCATGCCGATACAGACAAGCTGAAACACGATGCCATAGCAAGCTATCAGACGTTGTTCAACCGCAACGGACTGTATTTACCTGAAAACCCTGCCCTGTCTGTACTTACTACCGACCAGCGGCTGGAAGGTTTCCGACAAGCGGACGACCCTTCGCTGGCTGCCCTCTATTACAATTACGGACGCTACCTGCTGATAAGCAGCACCCGACCGGGAAGCCTGCCACCCAACCTGCAAGGATTATGGGCGAACGAACCTGCTACTCCGTGGAACGGAGACTATCATACCAACATCAACATCCAGATGAATCACTGGCCGGTAGAGCCCTGTAACCTTTCGGAACTCTACCAACCCCTGATAGCGCTGGTCAAGCGGTTGGTGCCCGACGGAGAGAAAACAGCCAAAGCATTCTATGGTCCCGATGCACAAGGATGGGTGCTCCACATGATGACAAACGTATGGAACTACACCGCCCCGGGCGAACATCCGTCATGGGGAGCGACCAATACAGGCGGTGCCTGGCTTTGTGCTCACTTGTGGGAACACTATCTCTACACGGGCGACAAAGCATACCTTGCCGACATCTACCCTATTCTGAAAGGAGCCTCGGCATTCTTCTACTCGACGATGGTACGTGAACCGAAGCACGGATGGCTGGTGACCGCCCCCACTTCATCACCCGAAAACGAATTTTATGTATCAAAGAAAGACCGTACTCCCATCAGTGTCTGCATGGGTCCTACGATGGATATCCAACTGGTACGCGAACTGTACACCAATGTCATACAGGCTGCTTCTGTCCTGCATACCGACTCGGCATACGTCCGAGAGTTACAGGATGCCATTGCCTTATTGCCTCCCCACCAGATAAGCAAGAAAGGTTATCTGATGGAATGGCTGGAAGACTATGAAGAAGTCGACATTCATCACCGCCACGTATCGCATCTATACGGTTTGCACCCGGGCAATCAGATTTCGCTTTATAATACCCCCGAGCTGGCAGAAGCCTGCAAAGCGACACTCAACCGCCGTGGAGATGAAGGTACAGGATGGAGCCGTGCATGGAAGATAAATTTCTGGGCACGGCTGGGAGACGGAAACCGGGCATACACCTTATTCCGAAGCCTGCTCCAGCCTGCCTATACGCAAGCGAATCCCACGCAACACGGAAGCGGCACATTTCCTAACCTGTTCTGTTCGCACCCGCCTTTCCAGATGGACGGAAATTGGGGAGGTACTTCAGGCATCAGCGAAATGCTGATACAAAGCCAAGACGGATTCATCAACCTGCTTCCTGCCATTCCTGATTCATGGAAAGAAGGCAACCTGTATGGATTCAAAGTACGGGGAGGAGCCACGGTAGACATGAAATGGGCAGAAGGCAAGCCTGTAGAAATCTGTCTCACCGGAGGCTGGAACCCCGATATCAAGCTGAAAATGCCTGCCGGCGTAACTCGTGTAACTGTAAATGGAAAAGCACAAGAGGTAAACGGCTTCCTGGAATTAAACTTACAGAAAGGAGAACGGACATATATCCGTTTCTAATCCGTATGTTTTTCCTTGACCGATACTATTTTATCCATTTCCGATACGATGGACACGTCTGTTTGGAAAGCCCAAAGAAACTTTCTATATTTACAATAAAAAAACAATACTTATAAACATAATTTGTATCATGAAAAATCTGAAAAACATTGTGCTGGCTTCTGTCTTGTGTACGGGGGCTTGTTTAAGCGCACAGGGTCAAACGGTACAGCCTGCCATTCCGTCCGACCCGCAAATCGAAGCCAACATACAGGAGTGGCTGAAGAAAATGACCCTCGAACAGAAAATCGGGCAGATGTGTGAAATCACCATCGATGTAGTGACTGATTTCAAGGCAAGCCAGAAGAACGGGTTCACCCTTGACAAAGGCAAGCTAGATACCGTTATCGGGAAATACAAAGTAGGTTCATTACTGAATGTTCCGTTAAGCGTAGCCCAAACCAAGGAAAAATGGGCAGAAGCTATCCGGCAAATCCAAGAACTGTCGATGAAAGAAATCGGTATTCCTTGTATCTACGGGGTAGACCAAATACACGGAACGACCTATACCTTAGGAGGAACCATGTTCCCGCAAGGAATAAACATGGGAGCTTCATTCAACCGCGACCTGGTGAAACGTGAAGCTGAAATATCAGCCTACGAAACCAAAGCGGGATGCATTCCCTGGACATACGCCCCTGTAGTCGACCTGGGAAGAGACCCTCGCTGGTCACGCATGTGGGAGAACTACGGTGAAGACGCTTACGTGAACGCCGAAATGGGCAAGGCATCCGTAGCTGGATTCCAAGGCGAAGACCCGAACCATATCGGACCGGACCATGTAGCTGCTTGCATGAAGCACTATATGGGATATGGCGTTCCGGTATCGGGCAAAGACCGCACTCCTTCTTCCATTTCGCGAAGTGATATGCGCGAAAAACATTTTGCTCCTTTCCTTGCAGCTGTACGCAACGGAGCATTAAGCGTCATGGTCAATTCGGGGGTAGACAACGGAATGCCTTTCCATGCCAACAAGGAATTTCTGACCCAATGGCTGAAAGAAGACCTAAACTGGGACGGACTGGTAGTTACAGACTGGGCAGACATCAATAACCTGTGTACTCGCGACCACATTGCAGCCACCAAGAAAGAAGCCATCAAGATTGCCATCAATGCCGGTATCGACATGTCAATGGTACCTTATGAAGTAAGTTTCTGTGATTACCTGAAAGAACTGGTAGAGGAAGGCGAAGTGCCCATGAGCCGTATTGATGACGCTGTAGCGCGTGTGTTACGCCTGAAATATCGCCTTGGACTTTTCGATAAGCCTTATTGGAGCACCGAAGACTATCCGAAATTCGGTTCAGAAGAATTTGCCAAAGTAGCTCTGCAAGCTGCCGAGGAATCGGAAGTATTGCTGAAGAATACCGACAACATCCTGCCGCTTGCCAAAGGAAAGAAAATCTTGCTTGCCGGTCCCAATGCCAACTCGATGCGCTGCCTCAACGGAGGGTGGTCGTATAGCTGGCAGGGACACCGTGCCGATGAATGTGCCCAGGCATACAACACCATCTATGAAGCTTTGTGCAACAAGTTCGGAAAAGAAAACATCATTTACGAACCGGGTGTAACCTACGCTCCTTATAAGAATGACAACTGGTGGGAAGAGAATACGCCGGAAATAGAAAAGTCGGTGGCAGCCGCCCAAAACGCTGATGTCATTATTGCCTGTATCGGAGAAAACTCGTATTGCGAGACACCGGGCAACCTGACCGACCTGAACCTCTCGATGAACCAGCAGAACCTGGTAAAGGCACTGGCAGCAACCGGCAAACCGGTCATCCTGATTCTGAATGAAGGTCGTCCACGCCTGATTAAGGACATCGAACCGCTTGCCAAAGCTGTAGTAAACATCATGCTTCCAGGAAACTATGGAGGAGATGCCTTGGCAAACCTGCTTGCCGGTGACGCCAACTTCAGTGGCAAAATGCCTTACACGTATTCAAAACACATCAACGCTCTTGCCACTTACGATTATAAACCGTGCGAAAACATCGGACAAATGGGCGGTAACTACAATTATGATTCGGTCATGGATATCCAATGGCCGTTCGGTTTCGGACTGAGCTATACTACTTATAAATACAGTAACCTGAAAGTGGATAAACCGGCATTCGATGCTGATGACGAACTGACTTTCACCGTAGACGTAACCAACACGGGCAAAGTAGCCGGAAAAGAAAGCGTCCTTCTCTTCTCGAAAGACCTGGTGGCAAGCAGTACACCCGATAATATTCGTCTGCGCAACTTTACCAAGATAGCGCTCAACCCAGGCGAGACTAAGACTGTTACCTTAAAAATAAAAGGAAGCGACCTGGCATTTGTCAACTATTACGGTCAATGGACCTTGGAGAAAGGAGACTTTAAAGTGAAATGCGGTGATCAGTGGATTGATTTACAATGTACCCAGACTAAAGTATGGGACACACCGAACAAATAAGCTGAACATCGGGAACTGACCCATACCCCCAAGAGGCACAAAGACGCACAGGAAAAACATAAAATTCCTCGCGTCTTTGTGCCTCGGTGTTTAAATAAATCGTACCTTTGGGGAAAACTTTAAATGCATTTACCATGATTACCTTTCCGAACGCTAAAATAAACTTAGGGCTCAACATTGTGGAAAAACGGACAGACGGATACCACAACATCGAGACTGTATTCTATCCCATCAACTTACAAGACGCGCTGGAAGTGAACCGGCTGGAAAACACAACCGAACCTTACCGGTTGCATATCAAGGGAACTCCCCTGGAAGGAAAAGACGAAGACAACCTGGTGATAAAAGCTTACCTCCTGCTACGCGAGAAATACAACCTTCCCGCCGTAGACATCCACCTGTTCAAACACATTCCTACTGGAGCCGGACTGGGAGGAGGCTCGTCCGACGGCGCATTCATGATTAAAGTATTGAACGAGAAATTCAAACTCGGACTCAGCCTGAAAGAAATGGAACAGTATGCCGCCCGACTGGGTGCCGACTGCGCTTTCTTTATCCAGAACCAGCCTGCATTCGCCACCGGCATAGGCAACATATTCGAACCCATAAAATGCTCGCTTTCCGACTATCGGCTGATATTGGTCAAGCCGCAAATCTCCGTTCCAACGAAAGAAGCCTACGCGCGCATCACGCCTCGCCGTCCGGAGAAATCCATCAAAGACATTATCTGCCAACCCATAGAGACCTGGAAAGACGAACTGAAAAACGATTTCGAAGATTCGGTATTCGCCTTGTATCCGGAAATTGCCGCCATCAAGGACAAGATGTACGACCTGGGTGCCGTATATGCTTCCATGTCGGGCTCGGGCTCTGCCGTATTCGGCATTTTCCGTCAACCGATTGAAAACATCGACACCATCTTCAGCGGATATTTCTGCCGGCAAAGGGAAATGATTTGAAAGACAGATGACGAGGTGACGATGGTTGATCCACATATACACAGGTTTTCATCTTCTGCCGAAGGCATTCCCCTGCCTTCGGCTTTTACCTATCCGTTCCATTATACTCCGCATCCGCTTGTGCGGCTGGCGGCTGAAGAGGTGCAGGCTTACCTACACACACGTACCGACTGGCAGGAAGAGGTGCGGAAGGGAAAGATGTTCGGTGTGCTTGTCGTGGAGGACGAGGAAGGAAGGACGGGCTATCTGGCCGCCTTTTCGGGAAACCTTGCCGGAAGCAACCGACATGCCTATTTCGTCCCGCCGGTATACGACCTACTGCAACCCGACGGATTTTTCAAGATAGAGGAAAATGAGATATCCGCCATCAACCACCGCATCGCGCTGCTGGAGAAAGACGAAAAATACCTGCACCTGCAACACGCCTGCCACGAATACGAACAGACTTGCCAACAAACATTAGCTCAAGCCAAAGACGGACTGAAACAAGCCAAGCAACTCCGTGAACAACGCCGTGCACAAGGCGTTTCGGCTGAAGAAGAAGCCCGGCTGATAAAAGAAAGCCAATTCCAAAAAGCCGAATACAAACGCCTGGAAAAGCGACTGAAGGAACAAGGCGAAACATGGAAGGAAGCCTTGAAAGCTTTCGAAGAGCCCTTGCGTGTGCTCAAGCAGGAACGGAAAACCCGCTCGGCGGCTCTCCAGCAGAAGCTGTTCGGGCAATTCCGGATGCTCAACGCACAAGGAGAAGCCAAAGACCTCTGCCAGATATTCCGCGATACACCGCAAGGGATACCGCCGGCAGGAGCAGGCGAATGCGCCTTACCCAAATTGCTGCAATATGCTTACCTGCATCGGCTACGCCCCTTGGCTATGGGGGAGTTCTGGCAAGGTGAATCGCCCAAAGAAGAAATCAGACACGCAGGACATTTCTATCCTTCGTGCAAGAGCAAGTGCGAACCTATCCTGAAACACATGCTCATCGGCTTACAGGTGGAACCGAATCCGCTGGCAAAGCTTCATCAGAAAAAGAAGGAACTGGAAATCGTTTACGAAGACCAATGGCTGATAGTCGTAAACAAACCTGAAGGCATGTTGTCCGCACCTGGCAAACTGACCACCGATTCAGTCTATACCCGCCTGCGCACGCTTTTCCCCGAAGCCACAGGACCGCTCATCGTACATCGGCTCGACATGGCAACCTCCGGCTTGCTGCTGGCTGCCAAAACCAAGGTAATCCACGGGCAGTTGCAGGAAATGTTCGCTTCCCGCCAGGTAAAGAAACGTTATACGGCACTTTTAGACGGCATCGTGGATACCGATGAGGGCATCATCGACCTGCCCATCTGCCCCGATTATGCCAACCGCCCTTATCAGAAAGTAGACTTCATACACGGGAAACCCGCCGTGACCCGATATCAAGTCATCGAAAGAAAAGAAGGGAAAACCCGTATTGCCTTCTATCCGCTTACGGGACGCACCCATCAGTTACGAGTGCATGCAGCCCATCGGGACGGATTGAATTGTCCGATTACAGGCGATGAATTATACGGGAAAAAGGCGGAAAGACTCTGTCTGCATGCCGATGGACTCTCTTTCATTCATCCGGTAACAGGCGAACAGATGGACTTCCGCCTGGAGGCTGATTTTTAAAACTCGATGACACTCTTTAAACTAAAATGGCAAATCCGGCAATAAACTTTTCCGCTTTCCGATTGTCTGATAAATAAAGGCACGGAAAAAGGCTCTGACGCTTTCAAAACGGTACCGGGAAGCGCTCGCCTACATGCCAAACGGAATATTAACTTAAAAATTCAGACAAGATGAAAACAACGTATTTATGCTATGCTTTTTTAGCAAGTGCCCTGCTCTGTAGCACCTCTCTCTTCGCGCAAGACAAACCTGAACGCACCCCCAAAAAGCTGACTCCCGAAGAACGCATCGAGCGTCAGGCGGAGCGAATGGAAAAACAACTGTTGCTTGATGACGAAACATCAGCCAAATTCCTTCCCTTATACAAGGAATACCTGAAAGCCATGGGCGAATGCTTTGCCCGTCCTGCAGACTCCAAGCAGGTCACGAAAAAGGAAATGACTGATGAAGAACTGGACCAGCGGATGCAATCCCGTTTCGAATGCCGGAAGAAATGCCTCGAAGTACAGGAAACCTATTATGACAAGTTCAAGGAAATCCTGACCATGCGGCAGGTGGAAAAGATTTTCAACGCGCCCAAGCATCAGAACCGTAAACCTCGGGTGTTGACGCCCAGGTATCCGAAAGGTGCTCCCCTGCCTCCCGAAAAAATGATACGATAAGGATATAAACGATACGATAAAAACTAAAAAATAAACGATGGTTATTCCCACACCCGATTATCACTTATGGGAATAACCATCTATTGATTGGTTTCGCAAATTCATTAACAAACAGAAATCCTTATTTCAAGCACCCGTCCGATTTCAAATAAGCTTCAAAACGTTCGGGATTCAAACCTCCACTCCGTACCTGAATGATACCTTTGCGGTCAATCAGGAAACAAGTAGGACGAGTTTGGGTATTATAAATAATGTTCATCGGATTACCTTCCATCTGGAAATCAGATATGAGTGTAAAATCGGGATATTGTTCCTGAAGTTTCTTTAAGTTTTCAAGGCTGGAAACCACACAGAATACAACTATCTCCAAATCTTTCCGGTCAGTTTTATCCAATAACTCCTTGAGGTAATCTCTTCCCCCCTTACCCATACAACTCAATCCATCATACAACAGCAGCAAGTTTTTCTTCTCTACACCCTTCCAGTCAAATTGTTCTCCGGATGCAGTCCGGCTATCAAATGCGACATACCTGTCTCCCTCCGTCAACTGACGTGCTTCCACATAATTGCGGAGATAACCGGCATAATGATTGTTTTGAAGTGTATTCGGCAAAGCATTCAGTACATTCTTAAGGGTTTCTTTTCCCAAATAATCCCTTACCATATATATACGCTGCAGTCCACTCGGAACTGTAAAATACTTTAAAGCCAATTCCACATTCTTTATAGAGGCCTTGGCATATAGCAAACGTAACTCACTTTCCAACGAATCGGTTTTCTCCGGATGTGTCTCCATCAGTCGATAGATGGCGCTTGCATCTTTTTCATAACCATACCACAACAGGCTGTCTTCTCTTATATAATCAGCTTCAGTTATCAGCGTATCTGTTTCCGGTGTGAACGATGTCAGCAATAAGAAAAGCAAAGCCGGAAATATAAAAATCAGTTTTTTCATGGCACAAGAAAACTAAGCACAAACAGCTATAAGAAAAGCATAAAGCAGAAAAGGAACCACCCTTCCCGCCTTATGCTTTTTCATATTCAAGTCTCTTATCTCAATGATTTATTGGTGCTGTTCACGCAACAGGTCGTTGACGGTCTTCACCGGATTAAACGTAGTCAGAGGCACTTCTACGAATACGGTATTCCAATCGCTCATCGAACCGTTCCACAAGCCCGGAAGCTCGAGCGCTTTCAGGTCTTTGCCGTTCTTCGATTTATACGAGATAAAGCCTGTAGCCTTATCCACGTGTTCCAGCAAATTGAACTTATTGCCCTTATAGTCGCGTACGGCACATACCAGGTCTACCGGATTGAAGTGTGTTCCCTTTTCGAACATCGCTTTCTTTTCAGGGTCTTTCATATCAATCTGCGAACTTTCCAGAATCTGCAATGAAACCGTGCCGTCAGGATTGTATGCCAGGAACGGACCTCCACCCGGTTCGCCGACATTCTTCACCATACCGCATACACGCATCGGACGATTCAGCTTCTTGCGCAAGTAGATAACCAGGTCGGCGTCTTCCATATTTTTGATATCTTCTTTACGGCAACGCAACTGCTGCTGAACGAAACGGATGATGTTTTCCAGTTGTTCGTGGCTGTAATGGCCGCTATCCAGCAATTGCAGGTAATCGAATGCCTGTTTCTGAAGGGTAATCAATACACCTGCCAACAGCTTCTTGTAAGTTACGGTATCTTCTTTCAAACGGTCGGGCACCACGTTGTCGATATTCTTGATGAATACAATATCGGCATCCAGGTCGTTCAGGTTTTCAATCAATGCACCGTGGCCACCCGGACGGAATACCAGCTTCCCTTTATCGTCGCGGAAAGGTTTATTTTCCATATCGGCAGCAATCGTATCGGTGCTGGGCTTCTGTTCAGAGAACGTAATGTTGTATTCCACACCATATTTCTTGGCATACTCGCCTACCTTGGCATCTACCAATTTAGCAAACAAGGCACGATGTTCGGTAGAAACGGTGAAATGTACATTGACTTTACCTGTCTTTCCGGCTGCATACAAAGCGCCTTCTACCAGATGTTCTTCCAGCGGAGTACGCACACCGTCGGCATAGCGGTGGAACTTGAGCAAGCCTTTCGGAAGCGAACCGTAATTCAGCCCGGCAGCTTCCAGCAAGTTGGATACAATAGCCTTGTAATTCTTTTCCTCCAGCAAGGCATTGATGTCCTTACCCGTGTTGTCCAGACAAGCGGCATTCAGGTCGTTGTAGAAAGCGAAGCTGTGGATATGGTCAAAGAATTTCTTTTCGAAATCGGTAGTAGGCACATCGTAATCGGCACCTAAGAACTCGAACATATTCTTAAACATACGGCTTGCTGCTCCCGAAGCCGGAACGAACTTCACAATCTTGCGGTCGCCGTCCTTATAGGCATCCCATGCTGCCAAGTATTTTTTCTGCATGGCTTCATCGGCTACCATAATGCCGTTATTTTCTACTGATGCAGCTGCTGCCAGGCGCAAAAAAGGAAATCCGTGTTCGAAACAAGCCAGTTGCTCTTCAATCTGTTGCTCAGAAATTCCTTTCTGCGCCAACAATTCTTTGTCTTCGTGTGTTAACATATAAGAGAAATTTAAGTAATGAATAAGTCATATAGTAATGATTCCACCCCAAAAATATAAAAAAATCCATTAACCATGCACAGATAACAAAGAAAAAAAGTAACTTTACCCGAAATTTAGTTGACAAGGTACCAATCCGTAAGTTGACAAGGCTTCAGACACCTGTTCAACGAAACGGTTCAAGCCCCTTGTCAATGGTTAACTCGTTAGCTATAAAGATTATGGAAGAGCAAGCATTTTTTACACCGCAAGAGCATACGCAGCTCGTTTCGCTTTACAAACGTCTTTTACAACTATCAGGAGATACTTTACAAAAAGATGATTGCCGCAACGTGAAGCAACAACTCATCCAAAGCATATCAGCAGGAACTATTCCACGTAACGCATTCGGCATGAACCCGATTATCAAAGACATGCAGACTGCCATCATCGTAGCGGAAGAAATCGGCATGCGCCGCGCCTCCATCTTGGGCATCATGCTGCATGAATCGGTGAAATACCACTTATGTACACTCGAATCCATACAAAAGACCTACGGAGAAGACGTGGCAGGCATCATACGCGGACTGGTCAAGATTAACGAGCTTTACGAGAAAAGCCCGACCATTGAATCGGAAAACTTCCGCAACCTGCTGCTTTCGTTTGCCGAAGACATGCGCGTTATCCTCATCATGATAGCCGACCGCGTGAACCTGATGAGGCAAATCAAAGACAGTCCCAACGACGAAGCCCGTCTGGCCGTATCGCATGAGGCTGCCCACCTGTATGCACCGCTGGCACACAAGCTGGGACTGTACAAACTGAAATCGGAACTGGAAGACTTGTCGCTGAAATATACCGAGCACGATGTGTACTATTATATAAAGGAGAAACTGAACGCCACCAAAGCGGCACGCGACCGGTATATCCAACAGTTCATCGAGCCTGTCAGCAAAAAGCTGGAAGAAAGCGGACTGAAGTTCCACATCAAGGGACGCACCAAAACCATTCATTCCATCTACCAGAAGATGAAGAAACAAGGTTGTCCCTTCGAAGGCGTGTATGACCTGTTTGCCATCCGCATCATCCTCGACTCTCCATTGGATAAGGAGAAACAGGAATGCTGGCAAGTGTATTCGATAGTGACGGATATGTACCTGCCTAACCCGAAACGCCTGCGCGACTGGCTTTCCGTGCCTAAAAGCAACGGCTATGAATCCCTCCACATTACGGTAATGGGTCCCGAAGGGAAATGGGTGGAAGTGCAGATACGTACCGAACGCATGGACGAAATAGCCGAAAAGGGATTGGCTGCCCACTGGCGTTACAAGGGGATAAAAGGCGAAACAGGACTGGACGAATGGCTGAACTCTATTCGCGAGACACTGGAGAATGCCGACAACGATGCCGAGACCATCGACCAGTTCAAGCTGGACCTGTATAAAGACGAAGTGTTCGTGTTCAGTCCGAAGGGTGATTTGTACAAGTTACCGCAAGGCGCAACCGTACTCGATTTCGCCTTTGCCATCCACTCCAACTTAGGATGCCACTGCGTAGGAGCCAAGGTAAACGGCCGCAACGTGCAATTAAGGCAAACGCTGAACAGCGGAGACCAGGTGGAGATTATGACTTCGACCACCCAGACGCCTAAACGTGACTGGCTGAACTTTGTCACCACCTCGAAAGCACGGAACAAGATACGGCAGGCGCTGAAAGAACTGGTGGCACGACAGACCGAGTTTGCCCGTGAAACCTTGGAGCGCAAATTCAAGAACCGCAAGATAGAATACGATGAAGCCATCCTGATGCGCCTCATCAAGAAATCGGGTTTCAAGACCGTGACCGACTTTTACCAAAGCATCGCCAACGAAACAACGGATGTCAACACCCTGATTGACCACTACCTGGAGATGCAACGGAAAGAGACCGAACAGCGTGAAGACGTGACTTACCGAAGCGCCGAAAGCTTCAACATGCAGCAGGCTGCGGACGACAAGAACCCCTATAAAGACGATGTACTGGTCATCGACCAGCACCTGAAAGGCATCGACTTCAAACTGGCGAAATGCTGCAACCCGATTTACGGCGATGAGGTATTCGGCTTTGTGACCATTTCGGGAGGCATCAAGATACACCGGTGCGATTGCCCCAATGCGCCCGAACTGAAGTCACGCTTCCCTTACCGCATCGTGCGTGCCCGTTGGGCAGGCAAGAGCCAAGGAAAACAATACCCCATCACGCTCCGCATCGTAGGGCATGACGACATCGGCATCGTGACCAACATCACTTCCATCATCAACAAGGAAGACAACATCCTGCTGCGTTCCATCAGCATCGACTCGAACGACGGACTTTTCTCGGGCATGCTGACCGTCATGGTAGATGACACCAACAAGCTGGAGGCACTTATCAAGAAGATAAAAACCGTGAAAGGCGTAAAGCAGGTCAGCCGAGGATAATTTGAACGCAAAGACGGGATAAATTGAATACAGAGACGTGAATAATTCAAACACAGAGACACAAAGACACAGAGGTTTATTCGCCCCATAATTGGGATTATATGCTCTGTGTCTTTGTGTCTCTGTGTTCAAAAAAGCCCGTCTATCCCTATTTTTTATTTTTATAACGCTTGATACACATCAAGATAAGAGAAAATCCCCTACCTTTGTAAGGTTTTTAAAATAAAACGATTTCCATGAAAAAGATTCTTACCACTTTATGTCTTGTAGCAATGGTTGTAGTTGCCATCGCAGCAGGTACTGCCGAAATCAAGTTTAAAGAGACCACACACGACTTCGGCTCTTTCCCCGCAAACAGCCCGAAAGTAAGCTGCACTTTCCAGTTCACCAATACAGGAAACGGTCCGTTAGTCATCCATCAGGTAATTGCCACATGCGGATGCACCATTCCTCAATACCCCAAAGAACCCATCAAACCGGGTGAAAGCGGAGAAATAACCATAACTTATAACGGAGCGGGCAAGTTCCCCGGACATTTCCGTAAGTCTATTACTCTCCGTACCAATGCTAAACAAGAAGTGGTACGCCTCTATGTAGAAGGCGAAATGACACCGGTAGTTGAAGAATAATCATCTTATTCCTTATCAACATACAAGAAAGTGAATAGCGAGAGAATACATATCCGCTATTCACTTTTTTGTGTTTAACTAATTCATAATGCTACAAGTCTAAAAAGATGAAGATAGCTATACCGGCAAAGACAATTAGCTGCTTTGCTGCATGCAGCCAGTTGCCTTAACCGGCATACCTAGCCAGGATTGGGGTTGTAGCAGGCAAGGATTGCAGTACTTCCCTAATAAGGATTGCAGTCCTTGCCTGTAAGAACTGAACGAGGACTGGATTGCGTAGTACTATAAATTTAGTTGACTGGATATCGGTTCGCATTTCATGGTTAAATATGAAACTATACCCATAATAATGAAAACAATAAACAGAGAAAAGATAAAATGAAACAAGTTTTACACTCTTGTCCTGAATTGATTGACTATATCCAACAAATAGGCTTTCTGCCCCTATTACGCATGGGAATCCCCGGATGGTCGGCAGAAGAAGTAATGGACGAAGATTGTCAATACACCCAATTGCCTGACGGAGGCTGGGAATGGCCGCTTTGGGAATGGAAAGGTTCCATCCTACAAGAAAGCGGTTGTGCATACGGAAAGTTCTTCAACCGCAAGGCTGCCTTTATCAGCCGGGAATGGTGGCCCGACTTTTGCCATTACCGGCGGAGCGTCTACCCTTATCCGGAAGAAGGAAGCATCGAAGAAAGTATCCTGACCACACTGAAAAACGAAGGCAGCCTCATCACTCGCGAACTGCGTGCCGCATGCGGCTTTACCGGACCAAAAATGCGCAGTAAATTTGATGCCTATCTGACCCGACTGGAAATGGGAGGCTATATCGTAATCAAAGACTTTATTTATCCACACGACCAACACGGACGGGAATATGGGTGGGGATGGTCTTTGCTCACAACTCCGGAAAGCTTGTTTGGAAAAGAAGGTTGCCATCCCAACCGTACACCGCAAGAATCACATGACAGAATGTTATGCCAATTCAGAAAAATATTGCCGGAAGTTTCCAGCCAACGGTTGGACTCCCTACTGAAATAAACAAAGAAAGTCTCAACACGCTATCACTTTCCCAAACCTGAAAATCCATTTTACCAACCAATACAAAGGACGCTGAAACCGACTCTACTTTCCGGCTTCAGCGTCCTTTATATCTTAATCGAGATAGATATTTTTTGACTTATGCTACCTTTTCCAAACGTTTCATTACCGAGAAGATGAACAGGGCAGCCAGCAGACAGAGTACCAGCAATACGCCCCATACGAAATACAAGGGGAGATCGCCCCACAACCAGGACGCGACAGATGTCAGGTAATTGCCGATAGCGGTAGCCACGAACCATCCGCCCATCATCATACCCTTATACTTGGGAGGAGCCACTTTCGATACAAACGAGATACCCATCGGCGAAAGAAGCAACTCGGCAAACGTCAATACCAGATAGGTAGACACCAGCCAGTTGGGCGACACGAACGAAGCCGTACCCGCCTCGATGGCCTGTACCTGGTCGGTCGGAGAAAGCAAGCCCACGGAAGCCAGCAACATCAGCACATAGCCGCAAGCTGCCACCAACATGCCCAAACCGATTTTACGCGGAGCCGAAGGCTCTTTGCCACGGGCTGCCAACGAACTGAAGATGGCCATCGATACCGGGGTAAGAGCTACGACAAAGAAGGGGTTGAACTGCTGGAAGATAGGAGCGTCTACCGGAGTGCTTTCGGGAAGAGCCGCATAACGGTATCCTAAAAACACCAAAGCCAACAGAATGACGATGCCCGAAATGAGTTTCCCCTTGCCGGTCTTCGACTGGAAGAGCGAGAACAAGGCATAAACGATGAATATCACCGCAACCAGATTCCACACGCTGAACATCATGCTTTCCAGTCCGGTAGAGCTTTTAGCCGTAAACTGGGCTGCAAAGTAAGTCAGGGTCAAGCCGTTCTGATGGAACGCCATCCAGAAGAAGATGACCACGGCAAACACCAGACAGAGCGCCACGATACGTTCTTTCGTCTCACGCGGAGAAAGCTCTTCATGCTTCACGGCAGCGCTTGCCGCTTTATCCTCTTCCTTTACAGCCCCTCCCTCTACATGACGGAACGTGCCGCGGAAGCCGTAATAAATGGCCATCGACACGATAAGCGAGATACAAGCCACGCCGAAAGCAAAGTGATAAGAGTCGTTTTCGCTCACGCCCCAGCTGTTCTGCGCATATTTCATAATCTCTACGGCTGCTGTCGGGGCGAAGAGCGCGCCGATATTGATGGCCATATAAAAGATGCTGAACGCCGAATCGCGCCGCTTGGCATAGCGGGGGTCATCGTACAGGTTGCCCACCATCACTTGCAGGTTTCCCTTGAAAAGTCCCGTACCGCAACTGATTACCACCAAGGCGGCAAACATGGCTATCAGCCCCAGGGTGCCGCTTCCCACCGGCAGAGCCAGCAAGACGTATCCGGCGAACATGGCGATGACGCCCACGGTCACCATCCGTCCGTAGCCGAACTTATCGGCAAGAATGCCTCCGATAAACGGTAAAAAATAAACTAAAGCTAAAAACATAGCGTAAATGTTGCCGGCCGTACTCGGCGACATGCCGAAATTGTCCATCAGAAACAAAACGAAGATAGCCAGCATGGTGTAGTAACCGAATCGCTCTCCCGTATTGGCGAGAGCCAGGGCATAAAGCCCTTTAGGTTGTCCTTCAAACATACATGTAATTATTTTAAGATGATTAAAAAAAACATTTTTCCACGGACAAAGGTATGAAAATTACTTATTTTTGCAAAGAAATAAGCGCAGTACGTTATGAAAAAGATTGTTTTAGCTATCGATTCGTTCAAAGGTTGCCTCTCTTCGAAAGAAGTGGAGCGGTGTGTAGCCGAAACCATACACCGGATATCGCCTGCCTGCCGGGTGGTATCCGTCCCTGTTTCCGACGGAGGAGAAGGCATGCTCGACACCCTGACAGAGGCCACGCAAGGGCATTTCATCACGACCCGGGCGCACGACCCTTTGATGCGTATGCGGCAGGCACGCTACGGGATATCGGGCGACAAGAGGACTGCCATCGTCGAAATGGCGGAAATCAACGGGCTGACCACCCTTTCCGCCGACGAACGCGACCCGATGTGTGCCACGACTTACGGGACGGGCGAACTGATACGGGAAGCCTTGGAGCAAGGGTTCCGCCGGTTCATCATCGGTATCGGAGGAAGCGCCACCAACGACGGAGGCACCGGCATGCTCCGGGCATTGGGCGCGACATTCTACGATGAGGCAGGAAACGAACTGGGGTATGGCGGAAAGATAATGGGGCAGATAGCCCATATAGACCTGAGCCGGTTGCATCCGGGCTTATCCCAAGCAAGCTTCACCGTGGCTTGTGATGTGAAGAATCCGTTTTGCGGGCCCGAAGGAGCCGCTTACGTATTCGCCCGGCAAAAAGGAGCGGACGAAACGCAAGTCCGCCTGCTGGACGAAGGAATGCGCCACTTGGCCGATGTAATCGAGCGTGATTGCCATATCCCTATAAATAAGGTAGAGGGAGCCGGAGCGGCAGGAGGACTGGGAGGTGCCTTTCACGCTTTCTTGAAAGGCAAACTTCAACCGGGTATCGACCTGCTGCTGGATGCGGTGCAATTCGACCGGCAGATAGCCGACGCCGACCTGATAATCACCGGCGAAGGCAAGGCCGACCGCCAGACCTGTGCCGGAAAAGTGCCGGCAGGAGTACTGAACAGGGGCAAAAGAGCCGGCATCCCCACTTTCCTGTTGGCTGGGAAAATAGAAGACCAAGAGCTGTTGGCAAAGTCGGGATTCGCCGGAAGCATCCGGGTATCACCCGACACCTTGCCCCCGGAGCAGGCCATGCATCCGGATATCGCACGCGAGAATATCCGCAAAGCCACGGCAAAGTTATTCCTTTCGGCACAAGTCTGAACGGACAGAAAGTATGGTTCAATCTGCCGGCTCCTCGGCGGAAGCAAACAGCGTTGCCGTTTCCGCCCGTGCTTCCCGTATCAGGTCTTGCGGAGCCAACTTGATTTGAAGTCCCCGTACGCCCGCACTGACATAGATGAACGGGAAGTCGAGGCAAGTCTTGTGGATATAGGTAGGGAAATGCTTCTTCATCCCGATGGGCGAACAGCCTCCACGGATATAGCCCGTGAGCGGAAGCAATTCTTTCACGGGAATCAAATCGCACTTCTTGTTGCCCGAAACCTTTGCCGCCAGCTTCAAGTCCACTTCATGCTCGCCGGGGATGACACAGACGAAATAGCCGCTCTTGTCGCCATGAAGCACCAGCGTCTTGAATACACACTCGATATCTTCGCCCAACGATGCCGCTACATGTACGGCGCTCAGGTCGTTCTCGTCCACTTCGTAAGGGATCAATTCGTAATGCACTTTCGCCTTGTCCAGCAATCGCGCCACATTGGTCTTGTTTATCTTCATAAGTTTTTTCTAACTCCTTTTGTTTCCTGTTGCTTTATCAGTTTCTTTCCAATTCTTCCTTCAGGAACCTGGGCGTATAGCCACGCCCGCTTAATGCCACTTCTTCGGGCGTACCGGCAGACAGCACCTCGCCTCCACCCTTTCCTCCTTCGGGCCCCATATCGATGATATAGTCCGCCATCTTGATGACGTCCAGGTTATGCTCGATGACAATCACCGTGTTTCCTTTATCCACCAGGCGGTTTAACACATTCATCAGCACACGGATATCCTCAAAATGCAAGCCGGTGGTAGGCTCGTCCAGGATGTAGAGCGTCTTGCCGGTGTCGCGTTTCGAAAGTTCGGTCGCCAACTTCACGCGCTGGCTTTCGCCTCCCGACAAGGTCGTGGAAGGCTGGCCCAACTTGATGTAACCCAATCCCACTTCCTGCAACACCTTTATCTTATTTAATATCTGCGGCACGTTCTCGAAAAACTCTACCGCCCGGTTGATGGTCATATCCAGCACATCGGCAATCGACTTGCCCTTGAAACGCACTTCCAAGGTTTCACGGTTGTACCGCTTGCCGTGACATACCTCGCAGGGAACCATCACATCGGGCAGGAAATTCATCTCGATAATCTTGTATCCGTTTCCGCCACAAGCCTCGCATCGGCCGCCCGATACATTAAACGAGAAACGCCCGGGCTTATATCCCCGTATCTTCGACTCGGGAAGGCTGACAAAAAGATTGCGTATGTCGCCGAACACACCCGTATAAGTAGCCGGATTGGAGCGCGGAGTGCGCCCCAGGGGAGACTGGTCGACATTGACCACCTTGTCTACATACTCCAGTCCCTCTATCGCGTCGTATGCCAAAGGGTCTTGCAAGGAGCGGTAGAAGTGCTGCGAAAGAATGGGCTGCAACGTATCGTTAATCAGAGTCGACTTGCCGCTGCCCGACACGCCGGTCACGCAAATCAGCTTGCCCAAAGGAAACTCCACATCGATGTTCTTCAGGTTATTGCCTTTTGCCCCCCGCAACCAAATGGACTTGCCATTCCCCTTACGGCGTTGCTGAGGCACTTCTATCTTCATCTCGCCATTCAGGTATTGCGACGTCAGCGTATGGGTCTTCAGCATCTCTCCCGGCGTTCCGGAAAACACCACTTCCCCTCCCAGGCGGCCTGCCTTGGGACCCATATCCACCACGTAATCGGCCGCCAGCATCATGTCTTTGTCGTGTTCCACCACAATGACCGTATTGCCCAGGTCGCGCAACTCTTTCAACGAATTTATCAGACGGATGTTGTCGCGCTGATGAAGCCCGATGCTCGGCTCGTCCAGGATATAAAGCACATTCACCAGTTGCGACCCGATCTGGGTAGCCAGACGGATACGCTGGCTCTCGCCGCCCGAAAGGCTGACCGAAGAGCGGTTAAGCGAAAGATAGTCCAATCCCACATCAAGGAGAAACTTCAGGCGCGTGCGGATTTCCTTCAAGATTTCAGCGGCTATCAGGCGTTGCTTTTCTTCGAGGAAAGGCTCCACATCCTGTACCCAGCGGTAAAGCTCGCTGATGTCCATCGTAGCCAGCTGATAGATGTTCTTGTCGTGAATGCGGAAATGCAAGGCCTCCTTGTTCAGGCGTGCCCCCTGGCAATCGGGACATACATCAGTCTTGGCAAACTGTTCCGCCCATTTCTGTGCGGTAGCAGAAGCGTCTTTTTCCTGCATCAACTGAATGTATTTCACAATGCCTTCATAAGTCACAAAATAATCGGACGAGGCATGTATCACCGAACTTTTTATCTTCAAACGCTCGTCACATCCGTATAAGATTTCATTGATGGCATCATCTGGAAGCTGGTTGACGGGAGTCTTCAGCGTTGCATCATAACGCTCAAGCAAGGCTTCTATCTGCCAGAAAATCATGCCGCTCTTGTATTTGCCCAGCGGAGAGACAGCACCTTCGTAAACCGATAACGAACGGTCGGGAATCACCTTGTCGACATCTATCAGATTGACATACCCCAAGCCTTTGCACCGCGGACAGGCTCCCTGCGGAGAATTGAACGAGAAATTGTGCGGGGCGGGCTCTTTATAGGAAAGCCCGGTCACGGGACACATCAGCCGCTTGCTGTAATGGCGCACACTTTCCGTCTGCGCGTCCAGTATCATCAGCAAGCCGTCGCCCTGCTGCATGGCTGTAGCCACACTCTGCTTCAGGCGGGTGTCTTCCTTGTCCGTCACCACGGTCTTGTCGATTACCACTTCGATATCGTGGTTCCTGTAACGGTCCAGCTTCATCCCGTGAACGATTTCCTTCACCTCGCCGTCGACCCGCACATACAGGTAACCTTTCTTGCGCACCTGCTCGAAAAGCTCTTTATAGTGTCCCTTACGGGTGCGCACCAGCGGTGCCAGGATGAAAATGCGCTTGCCCTTATAGTCACGCCGAATCAGGTCGAGAATCTGTTCCTCGGTATACTTCACCATTTTCTCGCCCGAAAGATAAGAGTAAGCCACTCCGGCACGGGCGAAAAGCAGACGCAGGTAGTCGTAAATCTCGGTGGTAGTCCCTACGGTAGAACGCGGATTCTTGTTGGTCGTCTTCTGCTCGATGGAAATGACGGGGCTCAATCCGGTAATCTTATCCACGTCCGGACGCTCCATGCCGCCCAGGAAATTGCGGGCATACGCCGAGAAGGTTTCAATGTAACGGCGCTGTCCTTCGGCAAAGATGGTATCGAAGGCCAGCGACGACTTTCCGCTGCCGCTCAAGCCGGTGATGACCGTCAGGCTGTCGCGAGGAATATCTACATCTATATTTTTCAAGTTGTGTACACGGGCTCCCTGCACACTAAGCGTTTGGTTTTCTTCTTTCATACCTACTCCATGAGTTATCCTTGCAAAGATAGGGAATATTACGTTTTCAGGCAAATATTCATAAGAATACGCATCCGAAAAAAAGAATGTGGCTCCCTGTATTCATATTTACAGAGAACCACATTTGCCTTATAACCGCATCAGGTTTATAGTCAAAAAGACATTCTTTTTATGTCCTCCAATCGGAGGACGTACGTTCTTGGTATGGAGAACGTACATTCCCCGATTGGAAAACATACATCCTCGCTACGGAGGACATAAAAATAAAGGCACTGAAAAAGCAAATGCTTTTCAGTGCCAAACGGTTTTAAAGTCCTTTCTTCTTTGCCTCTTCCCAAATAGCGTCCATCTCGGCCAACGTCATATCGGTCAGCTTCCTGCCCGCTTTCAGGGTATGCTCTTCCAGGTAATTGAAGCGGCGGATAAACTTCTGGTTCGTATGCTCCAGCGCGTTGTCGGGATTGATTTTATACAAACGGGCCGCATTGATAAGGCTAAACAAGACATCGCCGAACTCAGCTTCTGCCTTTTCCTTATCCATCATAACCACTTCGGACTCGAACTCGCCGATTTCTTCCTTCACCTTGTCCCATACCTGAGCACGGTCTTCCCAGTCGAAACCCACATTGCGCGCCTTGTCCTGAATGCGGTAAGCCTTGATAAGGGAAGGAAGCGCGTCGGGCACACCGCTCAACACCGACTTGTTTCCGTCTTTCTCTTTCAGCTTAATCTGTTCCCAGTTCTCGGAAACCTGTTCGGCCGTATCCGCCTTTACCTCGCCGAACACGTGCGGATGACGGAAAATCAGTTTCTCGCACAAGCGGTCGCACACGTCCTTGATGTCGAAATCGCCTGTCTCGCTCCCTATCTTGGCATAAAACACCACGTGAAGCAACACGTCGCCCAGCTCTTTGCAGATGTTTTTCTTGTCGTCTTTCATCAACGCGTCGCAAAGCTCGTACACTTCCTCAATGGTATTGGGACGCAGACTTTCGTTGGTCTGCTTCCGGTCCCACGGGCATTTCACCCGTAACTCGTCCAGCACATCGAGCAACCGCCCGAAAGCTTCTATTTTTTCTTCTCTTGTATGCATATACCTATCTTTTATCGCCTGCAAAAGTAGGGAAAAGCTTCGGAAAAACCATACATAAAAATAAAATTTAAGTGCCTGTCTACTCATCCTACCGGACTATCTCCTGCCTCCACCTATGGTCTTCCATACCAGCGAGCTGAATGCCGCACCGATGAACGGAGCTACGATAAACAGCCACAACTGTTCGAGCGCCTGCCCTCCTTCTACCAATGCCGGACCGATGCTTCGGGCAGGATTGACCGAAGTGCCCGTAATGGGAATGCAGACAATATGAATCAATACCAGCGTCAGACCGATGGCCAGCCCCGCCAGATTGCCTGCCCCTTTCTTCTCGTCGGTAGCGCCCAGCACTACCAGCACAAAGATAAAGGTAAACACGGCCTCGGCGATAAAGGCCTGGGCCATTTCTCCCGCGTCATACGAGTTGGCTCCTGAGATGGTAGGCCCTCCATGTCCTCCCGTCGATATCAGCAATACCAGAATCAATGAACCGATAATGCCTCCTATCACCTGGAAAACCATATACATCAAGGCATCCCGGTTACTCATGCGTCCCGACATCCATACCCCCAACGTAATAGCCGGATTGATATGACATCCCGACACATTACCGATGGTGTAAGCCATGGCTACCACCGCCAACCCAAAAGCTAACGCCACACCCAGCGTACCGACTCCCGCGCCCAAGGTATCCGCCGCATTTCCGGCAAATACCGCGCTTCCACATCCCATCAGGACAAGCACCATTGTCCCGATCATTTCTGCTAAATACTTTCTCATAAGCCTTCATGATTTAAGTTAAACATCCGGTTTGTTGCCTCTAAATTAAAAAAAATATTGGAATTTATCATTCAAATCGCTATATTTGTAACAAAGTTTAGGCAGAAACTGCTAAACAGAGACTGTCTATAGCTCGAAAAAACTGAACTATTAACCTAAAACATGACGACTATGAACATGCAAAGTATTGGAGAAAGCGCGGGCGTCATCTGGAGACTGCTCTATGGTGACAACAGAAAATGGGAGTATCAGGAACTGAAACAGGCAACAGGCCTGCGAGACCGCGAACTGAATGCAGCCATCGGCTGGCTGGCACGGGAAGGGAAAATACAATTTGAAGAGGGTGATACCCGACACCCTACAGCTCTTTACATTGAATTAAGTTTTTACATTGGATAAAGAGCTACCCAAACAATGAAAGACGTATTAATGAAAAGCTAAAAGGCGTTGGAAAAACCAATCTGATTTATCCGACGCCTTTTCAATGTAGCAAGATTCTAAACTTATTTCAACTTAACTGACAGTTCACCTTCTTCTTCTTTTGTTTCAATCTTGTCTTCTCTCAATAACCAACCCAGTCCTAAAAACAAATCTTTGTCTGTTTTCAGCTTGGCTGCTTTCTTCAGCTCTTTTTGAGTCATGCTTTTGCCTTTTCCATTCAGTGCTTCCCAGATTTGTCCGGCGATAACACCTGCTTTTTCTTTTAACATAGTCTTTTGCTTTTAAATAGTAAACATAAAAAACTAACTCAGAAAAGTCTGCGTAGTCCTTGCAAAAGTAATTAAAAAAAAGGAACATACGTGCTTATCCGTAAAAAAACTTTCACGTTTTTATAAAAAATGAGCAGAAAACAATCCACTTGTTATCCGGAATGTAACTTCTATTTCGCAAAACGGCCTTGCTCTTCCAGAAAATCGCCGAAGATACGGGCAGCCAGCTCTATCATCTTCGGACACGGACGCTTGGCATAATACTGCGGGGTGCGTTCTTCGGGCATCGACACTATCGGCTCTTTCTTCGAGAGTCCCAACAGGTCGGCACAACGCAACGAGCCGGTCTGCTCCTTGAACTTGGCGGCAAGCTGCTGTACCAAAGCATAATTGGCAGCTTTCCCGGCACGGTCGGCACCCACCACGGCACACCGCTCCAGCCCTGCCAGCAAAAACATTCCGCAAGCTGCGCCGCAGGTCTCGCGCATCCTGCCGATTCCTCCTCCGAACGATGCGGCCATGTGGAAAGCCTGCTCGGGCGTAAAACCATACAGGTCGGCGTAGGCTCCCACCACCGATTGCGAACAATTATATCCTTCCTTGAAAAGCGAAACGGCCTTCGCTATACGTTCTTCTTTCGTCATCATTTTCTCTTAATCTAATACATTATTAATAGGTTGCCCTGCCACCCAGGCACGCAGGTTGTCTACCACTTGCTTCATCAACCGCTCGCGCGCCTCCTGTGTAGCCCAGGCGATATGAGGTGTAATGAAGCAGTTCTTCAGCTTCAATAAGGGGTTTCCGGGCGAAGGCGGTTCCGAAGAAAGCACGTCGAGCCCTGCGCCGAGCAGCTTTCCACCGAGCAAGGCACGCTCCAACGCTTTCTCGTCAATCAGTCCTCCCCTGCCGGTATTTATCAGAATCGAGTTCTTCTTCATCAGCGAAAGGCGGAACGCGTTCACCATTTCCTTGGTCTCGGGAGTGAGCGGGCAATGCAGGCTCACAATGTCGCACGTGGCGAACACATCGTTCAGCTTCGCCTTTTCATACCCTCTCGGCAGGGGCGTATCCATATTGTGCGGACAAACCACTACCTTCATGCCGAAAGCACTGGCTACTTTCGCCATCGCCCGTCCGATGTTTCCAAAACCAATCAACCCGATACGCTTGCCCTTCAACTCTATTAAAGATGTATCGCGGTACGAGAAATCGCTTTGCGCGCTCCATACTCCGTTGTGCACCTCATGCGCATAGTGCCCCACCCGCAAGGTGATATTCAGGATATGGGCAAACGCCATCTGCACCACCGAGTCGGTGCTGTACGAAGGCACGTTGGTCACTACGATACCCCGCTCACGTGCCACATTCAGGTCGATGATATTATATCCCGTGGCCAATACGCCGATGTATTTCAAGTCGGGAAGATGCTCCAGCGTAAAACGGTCGAGCACCACCTTGTTGGTCAATATCACATCGGCACCTTCCGCTCTTCTTATCACATCGGCCTGCGAAGTGCGGTCGTGCACCGTCAGTTCGCCCAAAGCCTTCAACTCATCCCATTCCCGTTCTCCCGGATTCAGTGTATATCCGTCTAAAACTACAATTTTCATAACTGTCTTTATTTTTTATTCTTTAAACCGTTCTCCCCATAACTGCACCATCCGGTCCTTCAACTTCTGCTCGGCTGGGTTCTCCTGCGCATGCCAGAAGCGGCGGTCCTGTATGCCGTCGGGCAAGAACTGTTGTTCCACAAAGTGTCCTTTATAATCGTGCGCGTACTTATAATTCTTTCCGTATCCCAATTGCTTCATCAGTTTGGTTGGCGCGTTACGCAGATGGAGCGGCACGGGCAGGTTTCCCGTTTCGCGCACCGTACCCAGCGCTTCATTGATGCCCATGTAGGCGGAATTGCTTTTCGGGCTGGTGGCAAGATACACCGTAGCTTCTGCCAGCGGGATGCGTCCCTCGGGCCAGCCTATCTTCATCACCGCGTCGAAAGCCGCATTGGCAAGCAGCAGGGCATTCGGATTGGCAAGCCCGATGTCTTCCGAAGCCGAAATCACCAGCCTGCGGGCGATGAACGCCGGGTCTTCGCCTCCTTCCACCATGCGTGCCAGCCAGTAAAGGGCACCGTCAGGGTCGCTTCCCCTTATCGACTTGATGAAAGCCGAAATGATGTCGTAATGCATCTCCCCGTCCTTGTCGTATGCCAACGGGTTCTGTTGCAGGCGCTCCGTCACCTTCTTATCCGTGATGACAATCGGGTCGGCATCGTCGGCTTCCACTACCAGCTCCAGGATGTTAAGCAACTTCCGCGCGTCGCCTCCCGAGTAGCGCAGCATCGCGTCGGTCTCTTTCAGCTCGATATGCTTCTCTTTCAGCACCGTGTCTTTCTCCAGCGCATGGCGGAGCAAAGCCAGCAGGTCGTCTTTCTCCAACGGTTTCAGCACGTAGAGCTGACACCGTGAGAGCAAGGGACGAATGACTTCGAACGAAGGGTTCTCGGTAGTGGCTCCTATCAGGGTGACCACTCCGGTCTCTACCGCTCCCAGCAGGGAATCTTGCTGCGACTTGCTGAACCGGTGGATTTCATCGATGAAAAGGATGGGGCTTTGCTGCGAGAAGAAACGTCCGCTACGTGCTTTCTCGATGACATCACGCACCTCCTTCACTCCCGAAGTGACCGCGCTCAACGTATAGAAAGGCACTTCCAGACGGTTGGCGATGATTTGTGCCAAGGTAGTCTTCCCCACTCCCGGAGGTCCCCATAATATAAAGGAAGAGATACGTCCGGCGTCAATCATCCGTCGTAGCACGGCGTCCTCTCCTACCAGATGCTTCTGCCCGATATAGTCATCCAAAGTCTTCGGGCGCATCCGCTCTGCCAAAGGTTGCGACATAATTCTAAATTTTAGTTCCACAAAAGTAACGATTTTTAAGATGGAAAGGAAAAAGCAGCTAAGGAAATTTAGAAAAACGCATAGGTAAGGGCATAAAAAAAGCCTCTTTTCACAAAGAAGCTTTTTTAAGTTTTCAATAGGTATTAGTTTTTTTTTAAGGTAAAAAGATTGTTTTCAGGATAACACCACAAAGATGAGGCCTTTTTCCGAACTAAACAAATAAAAACTTATGTCTTTAAACATGTTTTTAATTTTTCTTTCATTTTCCTTTGTTTGCATTCTTTAAGTGCTCTTCCCCCTCTGTGGTTTCACAAAAGTAATAAAACTTCATCAAAATCAAGCAAAAAGGGCTTGATTATTTTAAAAAGCGGTTATAATGATAAAATTTTCTTCTCTACCAGCAAGTCTTCTTCCGTCATTTGCGGAGAAGGAATGTTGCACATCCGCACAATGTCCTCCGCCCGGCAAGTGTAGTCGTAATAAATCCGCTCTTTCGCGGTCAGGGAATCGGGCGACTTCAATTCTCCCTTCAGCTTCAGAAAATCTTCGCGGGCAAGGCTATCCGAGTGCTTGACGAACAGGATGCGCCTTGCCACCGGATTATAGTTGTAATCGAAACACATATACAGCCCGCGCAGGAAGGGCGGACGGTCGTACATCGGAAGCTTCAGGCAGATGTGGAACAGGGATAACTGGGGAGGCTGGTTCTCGTTGAACAACAGATACAGATGGCTGAACCCGTTCATCAGGACCGTTCCCCAGTGGGTGACACCGTAGGCATTGTTGTGCCCCACTTCCACATAAGCCCCGTTTTCAGCCGGTGCAATGAGGTAAGGCTCTACTTTCAACTGCTTGCTGCCCGACGACACACTGTAGCTGAGATAAATGCCGCTGAAGTTGAGTATGCGCCCTACCGCCTCCTGCATATTGTTTTCCAGTTGTACCAGGAAAGGGTTGCGCGCGTCTTCGGGAACCGCCTTCACATGGTAGTCGATTGCATACAACGAGTCTTTCAGGGCGCCGAGCGAGCCGAGCAACTTCTTTTTCGACACATTGTTGACCCACACCAGTGCTTGAGTCAACGCCTCGTCGTCGTCCATCCCTTTCTCCCGGTTCTTGAAATAAGCCGGAAGCACCGTCGAGTAGATAGCCGAAAGCACACTGGGCGAAAAGCCTGCCTTCTCTGCCATTTCCTTCATCTTGATGCCTTTTTGCCTCAAGAAGGTCATGCGGTCGTATATTTCTTTCAAGTCTTCCATCGTTTCATTGTGGTTTGGGCACGAAGTTAATCATAATTCTTGAAAAGTCCGCTTCCGACAAGCATTATAGTTTCACCCGCCCGGCAAACTATCTGCACCGGTCCTTGCAACTATATCCGCAGCCCCATGCAAGTATATGCGTAAAAAACTTTATTACATTTCTGTTTCATTCCTGTGTTATCCATGTTTCTTTTCTGTAAAGGTTCTGTTTCATGAATATTTCTGAATTGTTACACGGTTATGATTCCTGTTTTATTCATTTCACGTCCCGCGGCAAGGTCATACATTTGCACCGGAATCAAAAAAACGCAAGAAGAAAACAATGAAAACGCAAATACCTACCGCACCCGGAAGAAAAAGCCCGATGCCCGACTGGCTCTTCGTGCTTTGGGCAGGAGGCACAGCCCTGCTCTCCTACTCCTTGGTCTATGCCCTGCGCAAGCCTTTCACGGCGGCCGAGTTCGAAGGGCTGCAAGTGTGCGGAATGGATTACAAGATAGCCGTCAGCATCATCCAGTTGCTGGGTTATGTCAGTGCCAAGCTGTTAGGCATCAAGTATATTTCCGAACTGAGACCCGAAGGACGGCTGAAGTTCATCGTCGGCTCGGCGGCCCTTTCCGAGATTTCGCTCATCGCTTTCGGGCTGCTTCCTATACCTTATAATATAGTGGCACTCTATTTCAACGGCCTTTCGCTGGGATGCATGTGGGGAGTGATATTCAGTTTCCTCGAAGGACGGCGCACCACCGACATACTGGCCAGCATCATGGGAGTGAGCATGGCGCTCAGTTCGGGCGTGGCGAAGTCGTTGGGATTGTATGCCCTCCACCAGCTTCACGTAAGCGAGTTCTGGATGCCTGCCCTTATCGGCGCCCTGGCCTTCCCGCTGCTCTGCTTCACGGGATGGATGATGACCCGTTTCCCCAAGCCTACGGCGGCCGACATCGCCTCACGCTCGGAACGCGTCACCCTAAACGGGCATCAGCGTTGGATGTTGTTCCGCCGCTTCATGCCGCTGCTCATCCTGCTCTTCGGAGCCAACCTCCTGCTCACCGTACAGCGCGACGTGAAGGAAGACTTCATCGTGTGCATCATCGACGTGCAGACCATCTCCTCGTGGGCATTCGCGCAAATCGACTCCATCGCCACCTTTGTCCTGCTGGCGGTATTCGCTCTGCTCGCCACAACTTACAATCACCTCAAGGTGCTCTGCATGCTCCTCATCCTCTCTACGGTAGGCATGGGCATCCTGGCTTTCCTGGGAGCGACCGAAGGAAACGAAACCATCCCCACCACCATCTGGCTTTTCCTCCAGAGCCTTTGCTTGGACATCGCCTACCTGAGCTTCCAGACCATCTTCTTCGAGCGCTTCATCGCTTGCTTCAAGATAAAGGGGAACGTGGGATTCTTCATCATCACCATCGACTTTGTGGGTTACTTGGGCACCCTGGCACTCTTACTTTTCAAGGAGTTCTTTGCCTCGCACATCGACTGGGCATCCTTCTACAACCACATGAGCTTCTATATCGGAACCGCGTGCTGCCTTGCCTTCATCGCCTCGCTGGTCTACATGATACATGCCCGCAACCGCAAACAGGGTCCCCTGCCCGAGCAGGCAGACCAGCCGAAAACCGAAAAGACTGAAAAAGAAAATAATATATACTTAACAACTACTGCTATATGAAAAAGATTGAATGTGTGATTCTGGATTGGGCGGGAACCGCCGTTGATTATGGATGTTTTGCTCCGGTATCGGCTTTTATCGAAAGTTTCCGAACCATGGGACTGGAAGTGAGTGCCGCCGAGACACGCGCCCACATGGGGCTGACCAAGATTGAAGAGATACGCGCCCTGTTCCGCATCGACCATGTAAGCCAGGCGTTCCGCGAGAAATACGGACGTGACTACAACGAGAACGACATCCAGGCCTGCTACGCCGAGTTCCAACGCCTGCTCTTCAGCAGCCTGCGCGACTATTCGGGACCGATAGCCAACGTGGTGGAAACCATCGACACCCTGCGCGGCATGGGCATCCTGATAGGCTCTACCACGGGATACACCCGCGAGATGATGGACATCGTCATCCCTGCGGCCGCCGAACAAGGATACCGTGTGGACAATTGCGTCACCTCCGACGACCTGCCCGCCGGCCGTCCCTATCCGTATATGATTTACAAGAACATGTGCGACCTGGCCATCCCTTCACGCTTCTCGGTGCTGAAATACGGCGATACCATCTCCGACATACGCGAAGGTGTGAACGCCGGCGTATGGAGCGTAGGCGTTATCCTGGGAAGCAACGAGCTGGGACTGACCGAGGAAGAAGTGCAGAACATGCCTGCTGACGAGCTGAAACGCCGCATGCTCGACGTGAGATACCGCATGTATGCCGCCGGAGCGCACTACGTGGTAGACTCCATCGAAGAGCTTCCCCAGCTGATTGAAGCCATCAACAAACGGATGAACAACGAATAAACCACTGAGATTTTACGAACATAAAACTTTACTTCTTTAAATACATTAGCAAACATGAGACCGTATTTATTATTGACCCCCGGACCGTTGACCACGAGTGAAACCGTAAAAGAAGCCATGATGAGCGACTGGTGTACGTGGGACGAAGACTATAACGTAGGCATTGTGGAAGTAATCCGCAAGGAACTGGTGGAACTGGCAAGCAGCCGTCCCGAAGAATATACCGCCGTATTGATGCAGGGAAGCGGAAGCTTCTGCGTAGAAGCCACGCTGGGTTCGGTTGTCCGCCCCGAAGACCACTTGCTGGTGGCAGCCAACGGCGCATATGGCAAACGCATGGGCGTGATTGCCGACTATTACCACCTGAATTATCACCTGATGAAGTTTGACGAGACTGAACAGGTAGACCCGGCGCAGGTAGACGCTTACCTCAACGAGCATCCCGAAGTGACCCACGTATCCGTGGTGCACTGCGAAACGACTACCGGTGTGCTCAACCCGCTGGAAGCCATCGCCGAAGTGGTGAAACGCCACGGCAAAGTGTTGATAGTGGACGCCATGAGCAGCTTCGGAGGCGTGCCCATCGACATGGCTCAACTGGGCATCGACTTTATGATCAGCTCTGCCAACAAGTGTATCCAGGGTGTTCCGGGATTCGGCTTCATTCTTGCCCGCCGCTCGTTGCTGGAACAATGCAAAGGCGTGGCACGCTCGCTCTCGCTCGACCTGTACGACCAATGGGACACCATGGAGAAGGGTCACGGCAAATGGCGTTTCACCTCGCCTACCCATGTGGTACGTGCCTTCATGCAAGCCCTGAAGGAATTGCAGGCAGAAGGAGGCATCGCCGCACGCCACGCCCGCTACCGGGAGAACCACCGCGTGCTGGTAGAAGGAATGCGCTCGCTGGGCTTCCGCACCTTGCTGACCGACGAAGAACAGTCGCCTGTCATCACCTCTTTCTACTACCCGACGGCAGACTTCAACTTCAAGGATTTCTATCAGAAGCTGAAAGCCAAAGGCTTCGTCATCTACCCGGGCAAGATTTCGCAAGCCGACACCTTCCGCATCGGAAACATCGGCGACGTATTCCCCGAAGACTTCAAGCGTCTGGTAGAGGCCATTAAGGAAATACAGTAATTGACTTGTCAACCACAGAGATACGTGAAATATGAATGTCCGATTTGCCAACAAACACAAAACCTTGCTGGTAAATCCACATTAACGTATCTCTATCTGTCAACAACACTAACTTTCCTAAACATATAGATATACTCCCTCATTTCATTTTAAATGAACCGTATCTCCAAAATTTTATGTCTAACTTTGGAGTACGGTTCATTTTTAGTTTAGCACCATTATAAATAATAAGAAAAGCACAATGCACTCTGACGGACAGGAATATTCTAATACAAATTGACCGCTCAGCAATCATTGCTCCCTAAAACCAAATAACAAAATTGGTGGCTTCTGCGTATTTTCAGTTTTAACAACTTATTAAAATCAGATAACATGACATCATTTAAACTGAAATTCCGCCCTTCGACCACCCAGGACAAAGAAGGAACCCTTTATTTTCAAGTAATTCACCGCCGAAGTACGCGAACAGTTTACACCGGTTATCATATCAGACCGGAAGAATGGGATGAAAAAAACTCATTCGTACGCATTATTGGAACCCCCGAAAGACAAGCTGGACTACAATTAATCGCTTCCAAAGTGCAATGGGACAGCAAACAACTTACCACGCTTATCAAGGAAAAAGAATTGGCGCTGGTAGAATATACCGTAGACGAAATCGTATCGGCTTTCAGGCTTCTTCCTCCCTGCCAAACCTGGTTCAGCTTTATACACAGCATGATTACAAAAAAGCTTCGCATAGACCGGAAAGGAACGGCCAAAACCTATCGCGACGCATTAGCAAGTTTTTCTCATTTCCGAAATGGAGAAGATATGACCATCTATGCACTGGATGCAGAAACAATGAATCAATACGAAGCCTGGCTGAAAGGACGCGGAGTGAAGCGCAATTCTTCGTCATGCTACCTGCGAACGTTACGCACCCTATACCGGAAAGCGGTGGAAACAGGGCTGACCACTGATAAAGATATTTTCCGCCACGTCTTCACGGGCTTTGCCCATACTGTCAAACGTGCCCTCCCATTAGATTCCATACGTGCTATCCGACAGCTCAACCTACCAGAAGATTCCGCTCTTGCCTTTGCAAGAGACATGTTTATGCTAAGTATCTACTTACAAGGAATCTCATTTGTAGACATGGCTTACCTGAAAAAGGACAGCATAAAGAACGGTCTATTACAATATAGTCGTAAGAAAACCGGACAAAGCCTGTCCATTGGTTGGGAACCAGCTATGCAGGACATTGTAGATACTTATGCTCATCTGACCGTAAACAGTCCGTATCTGCTGCCTATAATTACTGTCCAAGACGGTACGGAACGCCAACAATACGAACGAATGGAACATAAAATAAACTATCATCTGAAAAAAATCGGGAATATGGTAGGATTGCAGATGCCACTCACAACCTACGTTGGGCGACACAGTTGGGCCAGCACAATGAGAGATATGGGAGTCAGCCTGTCTATTGTCAGTAAAGGACTGGGACATGAAAGCCTGAAAACCACTCAAATTTACCTTTCTTCTATCGATACGGAAGGAGTTGTGAAAGCCAATCGGAAAATGATTAGCAAGATTTTGCGCAAATAAAATAATCATAAATATTCGACCAATCTCAATTGCGTATAAATATGAAGTGACGATTCTATATTACTTATTGAAAATCAACTTGCAACTTTATTACATGATCAAGGTTAAAACAGCTAGATAAAATCTTTTATTATTTGCTGTAAAATCGTTACTTCATATTTAAACTACAATTCAAAGATGAAACCTAACAACGATAAAAGTTCATCGAACATTGTTTTTTCATTCTTAATTTAAATGCCTACCTTTGTTTTACTTAACAGATTTAACCTATGCATAGACATTACCTGATATTGATAAGCATTTGTATTCTGCTTTCTTCGTGTGCTACAGCTTCACTTTCAAAATACAAAGGTGTGGGACGTATCAAGCATTACGAACTGTATAGCGAACAATTGCCCGACTCTTTTGACGGGTTCCGCATCGCTTTCGCTTCCGATTTTCATTACGAAAGCCGGTTTACATCCAAACGTCTGCCCAATGCCATCCGTGCCCTGCAAGCGACCGATGCCGATGTATTGTTACTGGGAGGAGACTACCGAGGACGAAACGGAGGGAATCTGCTCGAACTTTTTACGGCACTCGAGCAGGTGAAGACACCCTACGGAACGTATGCCGTGATGGGCAACCATGACCAAGGGGAAAACGACGCACTGGTGCGCCAAGCCATGCAGCAGACGGGAGTCCGTCTGCTGGAACACGAAACGGATACCCTCCGAAAGGGAAATGAATACATCCTGCTCTGCGGCATACGCAACCCGTTCGACCTGAAACGGAACGGCATATCGCCTACGCTTTCGCTTCATCCGTCCGACTTTGTCATCCTGCTGGTGCATACGCCCGACTATGTGGAAGATACCGACGTATCGAATACCGACCTGGCATTAGCCGGACACACGCACGGAGGACAAGTCAGCCTCTTCAAAAGATGGACTCCCGCCCATTTCTCGAAATACGGGAACCGGTTCCTGACGGGACTGAAACACAACAGCCAGGGCATCCCCATTATCATCACAAACGGACTGGGAACCTCGCGAAAGGACATCCGGCTCTTTACACCCAGCGAAGTGGTAGTAATCGAACTGAAAAAGAAATGAAAACCATCGTGCGGTTATTCGCCGAGGATTTTATATATTTGCTCACCGATTACATTAAAAGTCATAAACTATGATACATATTCTGCGACTAAGCGGAACGGACCCCGAGCTGTATCCTCTGGTAGGACCGCTCGTAATGAACCCTTCTGTGCTAAAATATAACAACCGCTATCCTTTCAAGACCGGAGAGAAATACGTATGGCACATCGCGACCGACGATCAGGAAAAAGCCATCGGTTTCATCCCGGTCGAATTGAAAAAAGGAGAAATCATCATCAATAATTATTATGCACAACAGGAAGGGCACGACGAAATCCTTTCGTGCCTGCTGCATGCCGTATGCAATTATTATAGGGACAAAGCCCCTGCACTGGATGCCGTGGTACAAACCATCCACAAAGACCTGTTCAGCCAAGAGGGATTCCAAACCGTCAAAGAATGGAAACTATACCTAAAAATGGAAAGAAAAAATGAAAGAAACGACTGATAAAAATGTTTACCAACTAGCACAAGAGCGACTGGACATTATATTTAAAGAATTTGATAACGTTTATGTTTCCTTTTCCGGAGGGAAAGACAGCGGCGTATTATTAAATATGTGTATTGACTACATTCGGAGCCACCAGCCCGGACGCAAGATTGGTGTCTACTTCATGGACTATGAAGTGCAATACAAAATGACAATCGACTATGTAGAACGTATCTTCGAGGCGAATAAAGACATCCTCGAAGTATATCGGATATGCGTGCCCTTCCGGGTAGCTACCAGCACCTCAATGTATCAATCCTACTGGCGGCCATGGGAAAAAGGCAAAGAAGACATCTGGGTGCGTCCAATGCCTAAGGATGCCACTACAGCCGACTGCTTTGAAGGATTCAAGCCAGAAATGTGGGATTACGACTTCCAGCTTTATTTCGCCAACTGGCTGCACCTGAAAAAGAAAGCCATACGGACATGCTGTCTGGTAGGTATCCGTACCCAAGAAAGTTTCAACCGATGGCGGTGTATCTACCAGACTCCGAAATCGCTCCTGTATCACCGCTATATCTGGACCTGCAAAATCAACAACGATGTTTACAATGCCTATCCTATCTACGACTGGCGCACCTCTGATGTATGGGTAGCCAACGGGAAATTCGGATGGGACTACAATCATTTATACGACTTGTATTATAAGGCAGGAGTCAGCATCGAACGTATGCGTGTGGCTAGCCCGTTCATCGGAGAAGCCATCGAAAGCCTTTCGCTCTACAAAGCGATTGACCCGGATATGTGGGGACGAATGATTGGAAGAATCAACGGAGTAAACTTTGCCAGTATTTACGGTTCCACCCATGCTACAGCACGAAACAAAATCAAACTTCCTAAAGGTTACACCTGGAAATCATTTATGTTCTTCCTGTTGTCTACCCTTCCCGAAGAAACTCGGAACGGCTACCTGCGCAAGCTGGATGTCAGCATCAAATTCTGGCGCAACAAGGGGGGATGCCTGAGTGATGAAGTTATCCAAAAACTACTTGACGCCAAGATACCCATCGAAATTGTAGACAAAAGCAACTACAAGACCAAGAAACATCCGGTCCGCATGGAATACCAAGAAGATATCGACATTCCCGAATTCAGGGAAATACCGACCTATAAGCGTATGTGTATCTGCATCTTACGGAATGACCATGCCTGCAAGTATATGGGATTCTCGCCCAATAAGGAAGAAATCAGCAAGAAAAACCAAATCATGGAAAATTATAAACACATCTGGAAATGAGAAAGAAAAAAGAACAGACAGAAGAACAACCCGCCCAAGACTATAAAAGCCCGGTGTACAACGTGATTGCTGTCCCGGTAGAAAAAGTACATGCCAATGATTATAATCCAAACAGAGTAGCTCCGCCCGAAATGAAGCTGCTCGAACTGTCTATCTGGGAAGACGGTTTCACCATGCCCTGCGTGTGCTATCACGACCAAGAAAAAGACGAATACATCCTAGTAGACGGATTCCACCGCTATACGGTACTAAAGAAATCGAAGCGTATATACGAACGCGAAAAAGGCTTGCTGCCCGTGGTGGTCATCGATAAAGACCTGTCGAACCGTATCGGGTCTACCATCCGCCATAACCGTGCCCGCGGTACACACGATGTAGACCTGATGTCGAACATTGTAGCCGAACTGGACAAAGCCGGCATGAGCGACCAGTGGATTATGAGAAATATCGGTATGGACCGCGATGAACTGTTACGTCTGAAACAGATATCCGGACTGGCTGCACTCTTTTCCGATAAGGATTTCACCATTCCACAGCCTAAACCAGCCTACCTGCCTGACCCAGAGAACAGCGAAGAAAACGCGGTCAAAACAGAAAAGTAAATTGCTGAAAATAGCTCTACACCCGTTACGAAAAGACTCATATTCTTCTTCAAAGAGGATGAGTCTTTTCCATATACAGATGTCCTTCCATTCCGCTTAATTTTCTTTTACTACAAAAAGCCCTCAACATTTCATCTTATTTCCACTTCCATCCCGTCGAATGCCAAATGTACATGAGGAGGAAGTGTCTTTTCTACTTCGGCATGCAGCCCCAACTGATGACTGATATGAATGAAATAGGTTTCACGTGCCTGGATGCGTTCAGTCTGCTTTAAGGCTTCTTCCAATGACTGGTGCGTAGGATGCGGCATAATGCGCAAAGCGTTCATGAACAGACAGTCCAACCCTTCCAGACAGGGATAGGATTCGGCAGGCATATAAGACATATCCGTTATCCATGCCATCTTGCCGATACGGAAACCTAAAATGGGAAGTCTGCCATGGATGACACGGAAAGGCATGACTTCTACCGCATGACCTTCGGCATTGGCCACCTGAAAAGAAACAAACGGTTCTATCTTCGTCAACGGAATGCGGGGAACTCCCGGATAAGGATGCTCATCGAAACAATAAGGGATACGTTTCAACAAACGGTCGGCAGTATAGGCTTCGGCATATACTGGCACATCACGAAACCGGCAAAACGGACGCAAATCATCCAATCCGCCTACATGGTCGTAATGTTCATGTGTAATCAAAACACCATCAATCGGCAAATACGCAGGCAGACGGAGTGCCTGTTCCCGGAAATCGGGACCACAATCAATCAAGATACGCACTCCCTCCACTTCCACCAGCCCGGAGCAACGCAACCGCTTGTCATGCTCATCGGTACTGATACAGACCGGACAGGTGCATCCAACCTGCGGCACACCTGTCGAAGTGCCACTTCCCAATACAGTTACTTTCATATACCTTATTTATATATACCTACGAACATCTGCATACCGTTACTATGTATGCGGACATTCGCTTCATGACCATTAAATATAATTCACCTCGAGCCTGATTTCGATGCCGAACTTCGCTTTCACCGAAGCCGCCACTTCATCGGCAAGCCGGCGCACTTCTTCGCCGGTCGCTCCGCCCAGATTTACCAAGACCAAAGCCTGCTTGTCGTACACGCCTACCCGTCCTTGCTTCTTTCCTTTCCAGCCGCAACGGTCAATCAGCCAGCCTGCCGGCACTTTCACCTTCCCCTCTCCTGCCGGATAATGCGGCATATCGGGATAGGAAACACGCAAGGTCTCGTATTGCGACACGGGAATGACCGGATTCATGAAAAAGCTGCCGGCATTGCCCACTTCTGCAGGATCGGGTAATTTGGCTTTCCGGATGCGGATAATGATATCTCTCAAGGTTTGCAGAGTCGGTTCGGCATGCATTTTTTCCAATTCGGCACGGATATTGCCATAATCCAACTGCCATACAGGCTGCTTGCTCAAGCGGAAGGTAACGTGCGTCACGACATACTGCCCCTTCAGCTCCTGCTTGAAAATGCTTTGCCGATAAGCATAACGGCATTCCTCATTCGTGAAACGGCGAGGTTCGCCCGTGGTTATACATACCGTATCGACCGCCGTAATCAGGTCTTTGGCTTCTACACCGTATGCTCCGATGTTCTGCACAGCCGATGCACCGACCTCGCCGGGTATAAAAGAAAGATTCTCGGCACCATACCATCCGCGGGATACAGTATATGCCACAAACTCATCCCATACGACACCCGAACCGACACAGACTTCCACCACTTCGTCTGTTTCGCGCAGAACACGAACACCCGATATGGCAGAATGCAATACGGTTCCCCTAAAATCGCCCAAGAAAAGCAGGTTACTTCCTGAGCCGACCGGCAACACCGGCTGCGGTATTCCCTCTTGCTTTAAAAACGAACGGAGTTCGTCTTCCGACTCATATTCGACAAAACGGGCGGCACATACATCCATGCCGAAAGTGTTATGGGACAATAATGAATAGTTTTGTAAATCTTTCATCTTCAGTCTTTCTTTATCCGAAAATCAGTCGCTCAAATCTTCAAACTGCACCAGCCGCCATTCCCCATGCCGGTACTTGAAATACAAAGTATTGCTGAATCCGTTTCCGAATCCTTTAAATTCCACAATCTTCGTATCGGTATCGGGTAAGGCTTCCTGACCATAGTGCACGTTGGTCAGACGTTCTTTCAACAACGGTGGACGGAAAGAGAACCACTGCCCTTCATCGAGTGTAGTTTCCAGAATCTGAAATTCATCTTCAGGGTCGACCGTCACAAACGACAAGGGATTGGCAAGACGCTCGGACTGGAACACCGAATCGTTGGCAAAACGATAGTAGAAATCGAAAAAGTCTTCTTTCTCCTCTTTCGCATGCGCCAGTTTCTCTTTGTTCATCGCCTCCAAAAACCACGTGTCATTGATGCGCTGAAAATAATAGCGCTTCACGTTGCGCTCCTTCAGGTAAATCCAGTCTACCTGCACGCTCCGTACAGCTGTGTCTTTCTCCATCTCCATTTCTTCTTCCTTGTCGAAAAGCACGGTATAGACCGGGTCACGGCTGAACAAAGGGTCGTACGTCCATTCATCCTTCGCAATGCGTGTCACTTCCTTACCTTTATAATAAGAGAGAGGGAAAACGATACGCGAATGCTGGAAACGTTCGTTCGAAGCAAAGTTGTAGAAAAAGTCGGCAAAGCTTTCGTCGGCTGTAGCCGGTATCACTTCGGGACGGACAGGAGCCGTATCCACCGACACACTGTCGGATGCGACGGACAGGGAATCAATCTGCGCTGTCAGTGCCTCGAAAGGGTCCGCCTTTTTCTTTCCACCTCCGCAGGAAGCTGTTACCCATACAAGCAAACAACATCCCAATACAATTTTTTTCATAATTAGTGCTTCTGAAAAATCAAGCGCAAAATTACTTCTTTTTTTCATTTGTAAGGCAAAAGACTGCCAGTTTTCTTTTTTGTCGGGAGAAAAAGATAAAAATTCAGTTTAAATCCTTACCTTTGCGCAAGAATAAAATAAAAGAATAGGTTATGTTAACGAAAATAGAAGAATTGCTTCAGGAAGTTGACCAGCTGACCGCCTCCAATGCCGAAGAACTGGAGGCGCTCCGCATCAAGTACCTGAGTAAAAAGGGAATCATCAATGCCTTGATGGCAGATTTCCGCAACGTGCCTGCCGACCAAAAAAAGCAAGTCGGCATGAAACTGAACGAACTGAAAAACCGTACACAAGAACGCATCGCCGCGCTGAAAGAGACTTTCGAGAACCAAGACGCCGACATGTCTGACATCGACCTGACGCGCACGGCTTATCCTATCAAGCTGGGAACACGCCATCCGCTGAACATTGTCCGCAACCAGATTATCGATATCTTCAGCCGTCTGGGCTTCACCATCGCCGACGGACCGGAAGTGGAGGACGACATGCACGTATTTACCATGCTGAACTTTGCCGCCGACCATCCGGCACGCGACATGCAGGATACCTTCTTCGTAGAAACTAACCCCGATGAAGTGACAAAGAACATCATCCTGCGTACACATACCAGCAGCGTACAGGCACGCACCATGGAAGTGACCCAACCGCCTATTCGGGTTATCTGCCCGGGACGTGTGTACCGCAATGAAGCTATCAGCTACCGCGCACACTGCTTCTTCCATCAGATTGAAGGACTGTATATCGACAAGAACGTATCCTTTACTGACTTGAAACAAGTGCTGTTGCAGTTCGCCCAGGAGATGTTCGGTCCGGAAACCAAAATCCGTCTGCGCCCGTCTTATTTCCCATTTACCGAACCCAGCGCCGAAATGGATATCAGCTGTGACATCTGCGGCGGCAAAGGATGTCCCTTCTGCAAGTACACGGGTTGGGTAGAAATCCTGGGATGCGGTATGGTCGACCCTGCTGTGCTGGACGCCTGCGGAATCGACAGCAAAGTCTATTCGGGTTATGCGTTCGGACTGGGTGTAGAACGTATCACCAACCTGAAATACAAAGTAAAAGACCTGCGTATGTTCTCGGAAAACGATACCCGTTTCCTTGAAGAGTTCGAAGCAGCCAATTAACCGATATTCTTTCATCGCAAGAGGACACAAAGGTCACAGTGCAAAAGCAAATTGTGGGCTTTGTGTCTTTTTTGTGAAAAGACCTAACTTTACTTTATGGAACAATGGAAAAGCAACGTCTGATTACCCCAAGCTATTGTTGCATCCTGGCAGCCAATTTCCTGCTCTATTTCGGCTTCTGGCTGCTTACGCCGGTACTCCCGTTTTATCTGGCAGAAAACTTCCATGCCTCAAATGCCGTTATCGGCATCGTGCTTTCGTGTTACACTATTTCTTCTCTTTGCATCCGCCCGTTCTCGGGCTACCTGCTCGACACGTTCGCACGCAAGCCTCTTTATCTCTTTGCCTATTTCATTTTCACCCTGGTGTTCGTAGGCTATATGTTCGCCAGCCTGCTGACGATGTTCATCATCTACCGCATTATCCACGGTATCTCGTTCGGCATGGTCACGGTAGGCGGAAACACGGTAGTCATCGACATCATGCCTTCTTCCCGAAGAGGTGAAGGATTGGGGTATTACGGACTGGCAAACAATCTTGCCATGTCTATCGGACCGATGTTCGGATTGTTCCTGCACAGCGCAGGGACTTCGTACATAGCTATTTTCTCTTACGGACTGGGTTCGTGCATCCTGGGGTTTATTGCAGCCTCGTGCGTCAAGACTCCTTACAGACCTCCCATCAAGCGGGAACCCATCTCGCTCGACCGATTTATTCTGCTGAAAGGATTGCCTGCCGGATTCAGCCTGTTGCTGCTCTCCATCCCTTACGGAATGACAACCAACTACGTAGCCATGTATGCCAAGCAGATTGGCATCACGGCGGAAACCGGATTCTTCTTTACACTGATGGCAGTGGGAATGGCTATCAGCCGGATATTCAGCGGACACTTGGTAGACAAAGGAAAAATCACGCAAGTAATTGCGGCAGGACTGTATCTGGTATGCTTCTGCTATTTTGCCCTGAGCGTATGCGGATGGATTATCGAGTGGAATTATATGTTCACCACCCTGCTCTTCTTTGCGATAGCCCTGCTGTTGGGCATCGGTTTCGGCACCATGTTTCCTGCCTATAACACCCTGTTCGTTAATCTGGCTCCCAACAGCCAGCGTGGAACGGCTACCAGCACCTATCTTACCTCGTGGGATGTAGGACTGGGTATCGGTATGCTGACCGGAGGATACATTGCCGAAATAGCTTCGTTCAGGGATGCCTATCTGTTCGGAGCTGTCCTGACCGTCGTTTCGTTGTTCTATTTTCACTTGAAAGCAGGTCCGCACTTCCAGCAGAACCGGTTACGTTGAAAGAAAAAAGAACTAAAGAGCGAAGCGTACACTCTCAGACTTAGTTCTTATAAGTAAAAACAAAAATATGCGAAAGCTTGTTACCCACTTTCGTTATCTGGATAGAAAGAATGAACGAACGGAACAAATCAGCATGGCGCACGACAAACTTAGGCAAATAAGGCTGACACCCTTTCAAGGCATCTCCCTCGACCTTATCCATATCTGCCACAAAGATAAACGAAGCATCACGAGACAGATTAGAGATGCATTCCTGAAACAAAGTATGCTGTGGAACCGCTATCACATGAGATAAGCACGAATCAATTCTCTCTTGCCCGGATAATGCCAGTACCCCGTCTGTCTCGACAGGAGCTATGCAATGCAATTTTCCATCCACATGCGCCTGACAAGAGTCTGGAAGCACAGTCGACCCACTTAAATAGAAAACTTCACTACTCAGATGAATATCAAAACTACTCCAGCACTGTGCATGGTCTTCTACAAGTAAAGGTAGCGAAGCGGCATGGCCATACAACGTAATAAAATTAACCGCTTTATCCTCATAACACCCCAAGAACAGCGGGTCTTCACGTAAAGATGTTTCATCTTTACGAGCATCAATCACCTGTTCTATCAGATTTTTCTGGTAACTCAACACACAAAAACCTTTGCCACAATAAGCTGAAATAAAATCACCATTATCAAGTGCATAGATATCAATATCCTTTCCACGGTACGACTCTCTTTTAGGCACGAATTTCACACCTTGCCTTTGCATCATCTGCTGCAAAAAATCACGACCTGAGTCATGCGTATGAAAATACATCACTACATTACGTGCCGAAACAGGAGAATGAAAACTAATCATCATTCGTTCGATGCGATTACTCAACCGATGGACGGTGCTGTCGGCATTGGGAAAAACAGCTTTCAATACCATCGGAAACAAGCCGCTCTGACGCAATGTATCCAACTGAAGACCGTATGTAGTCTGAGGAAATTCATTGACCAAAAAATCCGGATTATCCGTCTCAAGCACCCCTGCACAATCCAACGGCACAAAAGATAACAAATCGACATCCTTGCCTTTATCAGCCATACTGAGCTGGGCAAAACTATAGAATCCCACTGCAATACAGAAAAGAATAATAGAAACTATAACACCTACCTTGCCGATCATATTATTTATATTTTTTTGCAAATATAAATAAATAATTAGAAAAACACAAATCAAATAGGGGAATAAATAAAAGAAAAAAGCAGCGACACATCAAACCGTCCGGTCAATGCATTACTGCTAAAAGCGGGTGACTAGTGGGACTCGAACCCACGACATTCAGAACCACAATCTGACGCTCTAACCAACTGAACTATAGTCACCATGTTGGAGATAGAATATGAATGCTTGCTTAAGAAAGGGTGACTAGTGGGACTCGAACCCACGACATTCAGAACCACAATCTGACGCTCTAACCAACTGAACTATAGTCACCATGTTGATTACCTCTCAAAAGCGAGTGCAAAGGTAGCGATTTATTTTAAATCTACAAATTTTCAGGAAACTTTTTTATAGACATTCGCTATTTCCCCTTATTTATCCTACTAAAAAATCCGACATAAAAAGCAAATCCCTTTACTCCATACTATAAAGACAGACTGATTTACCTTATTGGGTATCTCGCGTTAATAAAGCATAAAGCGAAAGATAAGTTGAAAGATATGAGCAGAAAATGCTAACTTTGTTAATTATACTAACGTTTTAAACAGAAGGAATTATGACATTGATTGACGGAAAAGCTATTTCGGAACAAATCAAGCAAGAAATTGCAGCAGAAGTGGCTGATATTGTAGCTCATGGCGGAAAACGTCCGCATCTGGCTGCTATTTTAGTAGGACACGACGGCGGAAGCGAAACCTATGTGGCATCAAAAGTAAAAGCATGTGAAGTATGTGGTTTCAAGTCAACATTGATTCGTTATGAAGACAACGTAACAGAAGAAGAACTGTTGGCTAAAGTCCGCGAATTGAATGAAGACGCCGACATTGATGGCTTCATTGTCCAGTTGCCCTTGCCTAAACATATCTCAGAACAAAAAGTCATCGAAACAATTGATTACCGCAAGGATGTAGACGGTTTCCATCCTATCAATGTAGGACGTATGTCGATTGGTCTACCCTGCTACATTTCAGCAACGCCCAACGGCATCATGGAATTACTCAAACGTTACCACATCGAAACACAAGGTAAAAAATGTGTTGTGTTGGGACGAAGCAACATCGTAGGCAAACCGATGGCCATGCTGATGATGCAAAAGAGCTATCCGGGTGACGCAACGGTTACTGTCTGCCACAGCCGTAGCAAAGACTTGGTAAAAGAGTGTCAGGAAGCTGATATCATCATTGCCGCTATGGGACAACCTAATTTCGTAAAAGCCGACATGGTAAAAGAAGGGGCTGTTGTCATCGATGTAGGTACAACCCGTGTTCCGGATGCAAGCAAGAAATCAGGATTCAAATTAACCGGTGACGTGAAGTTTGATGAAGTAGCCCCCAAATGTTCGTTCATCACTCCTGTACCGGGAGGAGTAGGTCCAATGACCATTGTTTCCTTGATGCGCAACACACTACTTGCTGGAAAGAAAGCCATCTATCAATAATCTGCACACCATTATTAATAATAATTGCCCAGGTATTATATAACATCTATCTCAAAAACCTGGGCAATTAATTTGTCTAAAGAATTAAAATCTCAAAAAACAAAAAGTATAAAACAAGAATCAAGACACCCCTTATTCCATCAGCTTTAAATAAGTCTTCCGCCCCTTTATTTTCACTTGCCACAACAAGCTAAACCGATACCGTTCACGAATATCCGAACAGACGGTTTTCTCCAGATTCTCTTTACGGTCAGCCGCAAACTGCGGACGCAAAGTCGCAAACTCCTTTCGGGCTTGCAACACAGCGCGAGCATTAGCCCATTCGCCTTTACAGGCATAAAAACAACATGCCAGGTAATCCAAGCATTTCCGCACACACAATACCGGCTTCAACTCCTGAGGAGGTAAATTTTTATAAAGCATCAGCAAATTGTTGCGAAAATTCAGAAATGTCTTCTTCGGATTGCTTTTCTTTAACGTAGCCCCACCTACATGGTACACTTCGCACATCGGTAAACACAAAATCTGATATCCACGACTGTGTAAACGCCAGCATAAATCAATTTCTTCCATGTGTGCAAAAAAACGTCCGTCCAATCCGCCTACTTCACGATACACCGAAAGCCTGATAAGCAAGGCAGCCCCTGACGCCCAAAATACCGGAATAGCATCATCATATTGTCCACGGTCTTCTTCGATGTCGTCAAATACCCTTCCTCTACAAAACGGATAGCCATAACGGTCAATAAATCCGCCAGCAGCTCCGGCATATTCAAACATGTTTTTTGCACGCCAATTCAATATTTTAGGCTGGCAAGCAGCTACGTTCGGATGTTCGTCCAGATATTCCACCATCGGCTGCAACCACTGCTTGCCTACTTCTACATCACTGTTAAGCAGCACCACATACTCGGCTTCTACTTGCTGCAACGCCTGATTATATCCTTCTGCAAATCCATAATTCTGCTCTAACTTAATCAAACGCACACCAGGAAACTCTTTTTCCACTACTGCACACGAATCGTCAGTCGAAGCGTTATCAGCCACAACTATTTCTACATTTTCTCCCTGAGACTGTTCGATGACAGAAGGTAAAAACTGACGAAGCATTTGCGCACCGTTCCAGTTTAAAACAACAACAGCAACTTTTGTTTTAGCCATATATCCCCCTCTTATTAGTCATCAGTCGCACAATATCCCTTTCAAAGCTGTTCCATCTTCATTTAACTCTCCCATACGTACCCGTACCAACTGGTTGTCCAAGCCTTCATCTCCTGGTAACTCTACCCGGATATAATTGGATGTGAATCCATGCATCGGAGCCCCTGGCTTGGCATGCTCCATCAATACCACCGCCTCTTGCCCGATATGACGAGTATAAAACGCACGTGTTTTCTCTTCAGACAAAGCAATCAGGCGCTGGCTACGTACGTGCTTTTCTTCCGGCGAAACCACGTAATCAATTTTTAAAGCCTGTGTGCCCGGACGTTCCGAATAACTGAACACATGCAGCTGGGTCACATCCAATCCTTCAATGAAACGGTAAGCCTGCTCAAAATATTCGGCTGTTTCGCCACGTGTACCGACAATCACATCTACTCCGATAAAAGCATCGGGCATATACGACTTAATCGTATGCACTTTCGAAGCAAATAATTGCGTGTCGTATCTGCGGCGCATCAGTTTCAAAACCTCATCGCATCCCGACTGCAAAGGAATATGGAAATGTGGCATAAAGCGTTTTGACCGGGCAACAAAAGCAATGATTTCATCGGTCAGCAAATTGGGTTCAATAGAAGATATACGATAACGCTCAATGCCTTCCACCTCATCGAGCGCCTGAACCAATTCATAAAATGTCTCGCCTGTCGTCTTACCGAAATCGCCGATATTGACTCCGGTCAACACAATCTCTTTACCACCTTCGGCAGCTACCTGGCGTGCCTGCTCCACCAAATCGGCTATCTTCCCGTTACGGCTCCTTCCGCGGGCAAAAGGTATGGTGCAATACGAACAGAAATAATCGCAACCGTCTTGTACCTTTAAGAAATAACGAGTACGGTCTCCTCTGGAACAAGAAGGCACAAACGTACGGATATCTTTCAAAGCCGTAGTAACCGCCTCTCCATGCCCGCGTTTCTCCAGCGTACCCAGATAATTCATCAGTTCTCCCTTTTGTTCAGCCCCCAACACCAAGTCTACTCCCTCAATACTTGCCACCTGCTCGGGCTTCAGCTGGGCATAACACCCCATCACCACCACAAAAGCTCCCGGATGTTCTTTCACCATCCGGTGAATGGCCTGCCGGCACTTCTTATCCGCCACTTCCGTGACCGAACAAGTATTGATTACACATATATCGGCTTTCTCGCCTTTGCGCACCGTTTGCACGCCTGCTTCCTGCAGCATCTTGCCGACAGCAGAGGTCTCGGCAAAATTCAGTTTACAACCCAACGTATAATAAGCCGCCTTTTTATTCTGAAAAATAGAAGTATCTGTCATATCTGTCATTATATAATAAGGTGTATGCAACACATTCATTCAATAAGGTGCAAAGTTACACATTATTTTGGGCAGAAAAAACAGAGGCAATACAGAATCTTTCCTGCAAGATTAATAATCTTGTGCGTGTAAGATTATTAATCTTCAAGCTGTAAGTTACTATGTTTGCCAACATTGACAGCGGTTAATCCGCCCAAAGAAT
>UQVZ01000010.1 GCA_900544675.1 uncultured Bacteroides sp. | reverse complement strand
AAAATCTGCGTTTCAAAAAAGCCTTGTCAACTTGTCAACTGATACCTTGTCAACTTAAAAACTAAAAAAACTAAAAAACTCAAAAACTTACCAACCTTTCATGGAAGAAAACAAACATTATCAAGAACCGGCATACAAGCCGGAAACAGAAGAAGACGATGAACTGGAAATCGACTGGATGGATATCCTGCGCCGTATCATCGCCATACGCAAAAGCTTATACAAGGCAGCCGGCATCGGACTGGTTGCAGGCATCATTATTGCCTTGAGCATTCCCAAACAATATACTGTAAGTGTAACCCTTTCCCCTGAAGTAAGCAGTGGGAAATCAGGCAGCGGACTGGCAAGCATGGCAGCCTCTTTTTTAGGTACAAGCATAGGCTCAGACAGCCCCGACGCACTGAATGCTTCGTTAGCACCCGACATCGTAGCCTCTACCCCATTCCTACTCGAATTGTTTAATGCCCGAGTCATCGACCAGGATAAGACTATCGATACAACCTTTACCGCTTATCTGGAAAAGGAAAAAGTTCCGTGGTGGGGCTATATTCTTAAAGCTCCCGGCATAGCGATTAGCGGCATCAAGTCCTTATTGGGTGAAAAAGAAAAGTCAACAACTGAATCTGCCCCCAAAGGAACTATTGAATTAAGTGAAGAAGACGCAAAGAAACTGGAAAGCCTGCGCAAACTGATTACAGCAGAAGTTGATAAAAAGACTGCCATTACCACGCTGACGGTTACGCTGCAAGACCCTAAAGTGACCGCAACCGTGGCCGACAGCGTAGTAGCCAAACTTCAACAATACATCACAGCCTATCGTACCAGCAAAGCCAAAGAAGACTGCGCCTATCTGGAAACACTGTATAAAGAACGTCAGCAGGAATACTACGAAGCCCAGCAGCGCTATGCCCGCTACGTAGATGCCAACAGCAACATGGTTTTCCAAAGTACGATGGCCGAACGTGAGCGCCTGCAAAACGACATGAGCCTTGCTTATCAGGTGTACAGCCAGGTAGCCCAACAACTACAGATAGCCCGTGCCAAAGTACAAGAAGAAAAGCCGGTATTTGCCGTAGTAGAACCAGCCGTAGTCCCTTTGCAACCGTCCGGGACCAGCCGGAAAATCATTGTGATTGGAATCATCTTCCTGGCAGTATGCGCCACAGGTGCCTGGATGCTGTATGGGAGGGCTTATTGGGGAAAGTTTAAGAGTGACCTGAAGAACGAAGCCTAAATTAAAGACATATCAAAAAATGGCCATGAATTTCTTAATACACCAAACGTGTAAAAAATCGATTTTTTTATTTACTTTTGTACCATGTAAAATAAAAGCAGGATAAGAAAGACAAATCGGTTATGAAAGTTATTTTTCTTGATATAGACGGGGTGATACAGCCTACATGGAAGCAAGAACGCTTCGAGCATTTAGGCGAAATGGAAGAAATCGCCAAAAGACTTGACGCGGAAATTCCCGGATACGAGTATTACAAATTTGTGACAGCCGAAAAATATCCGGGAGTCAACTATACTGCTTATACCAGAAAATGCGGTCTGGGTGCCGTTTATTTCGATTGGTCAAAAGAAGCCGTCGGATACCTTAGGGAAGTGCTTGAACAATATGACGCGAAAATTGTTGTCTCGTCAGACTGGAGAGACGGAGGAGAATTTTTGATAAAATTAGTTTTAGCTGTTCACGGACTTGACAAATATTTCTATGGCATGTTGGAAGGCTTGTCCTATTCGCCTAACGAGCGGCAAGCCCGTGCGCAAAAATATTTTTATTCTATCCGGAAAGAAAGAGAACCTTACGATACAAGAGCAGCCGACATTCGCGACTATCTGGACCAACATCAGGAAATCACCGCATACGTGGCCGTTGATGACCTGAATTTAGGCTTCCCCGTGGCGGGTCATTTTGTCTATTGCGATAGAGGCACGATAAAACAGAAAGAATTCCAGCAGATGAAAGAACTGATTGAAATAGAAGACGGTCCGTACCCGCTCAATTATCCATCAAACGATTAAAATTATGCGTACATTTCTGCAACAAACAGCCGGAGCGACATTCTTCCGCGGATTATCTATGACTTTTGCCGTCCGAAAAGACCATGTAGAATATATCATGAAGATATCAAATGGTTTTTATGGTGTCGTCAACTTCCTTTTTTATGGCAAGGATCAAGTCATGCTTTTGGCTGGTTGGGGAAGTTTCTTCAAGCGGGTAACCAATCACACTGACAAAGACAAGCTATTCCGCATGTTGGACCGTTCTTGTCCGGAAGTGGTGAAACTCTTCACAGGCGAATCAGGTTACGAAGTGGTGACCTTTCCCGCCGGTGACATGGGAATATGCAAAATCCTCCCGACCGACACTTCCCGCACGTTGATAGCGATTTTGGGTGATCAGACATTAGTGGAAGAAGCAAGCTTGCTCATCAACTATTGCTTGAAACTTTACCATGAAATAAATGACCATTGCCCCTTCCCCGGATGGAAACAAGGGCTAATGGAAGATCTCTGACGCATACTTATCTCCTATAAATGCATACTGCAAGCAGAGACGGATGAGTCTAAAACCTCCATCTTACTAGACAGATTACTGAATAAGAAGCTGTGTAATCAATGGTAAAAATAATAATCCGCGCAAAACTTTGTAATTCTAATCTGAAAATTTTATCTTTGTCGGTAAACAACGGGGTATATTTGTATGAAAACTACACGAGAATATTTACAATTGTTGAAGGACTATAAAGAAAGTCGGGGTATGCTTTACGGCATATCACGTATCGGTATATTCGGTTCGGTAGCCCGAGGCGAACATACGGAAGGAAGCGATGTGGATATTTGTGTAGATTTGAAGACCCCCAGCCTGTTTAGCCTGGTTCATATCAAAGAAGAATTGTGTCAATTATTCGGTTGTGAAGTAGATGTGGTCCGTATGCGTCAGAACATGGATGCTTTGTTGAAACAAGACATTTTAAAGGAGGGCATCTATGTATAAGGAAGAGCATGTTTTACATCTTCTGCGGAAAGTGGAGCAGACGTTGGAGCGGATTATTCATAATTCCGAAGCAATTGATTCCTATCATTATTATTACAATACTTCGGCAGGTATGGAACGTTTGGAAAGTACTTGTATGCTGCTTATTGCAATAGGCGAGAGCATAAAAGGAATAGACAAACTCACTCATAAAGAATTGTTTCCTCAATATCCGATGGTAGACTGGAAAGGTGCTATGGGGATCAGAGATATAATCGCTCATCACTATTTCGATTTGGACGCGGAAATAGTGTTTGATGTAGTAAAAAATAATCTCCCGCAAATGCTTGCGACCGTCAAGGAAATATTGCTGGCAATAGAACAAAAGGAACAATAAATTGGAGGAAACACAGAGATACGAAGGCGTAGAGCTTTTTCTAGTTAGAAATTAAAGGAGTTAAAGCCAATACATCTGCTGATGTTTTTAATATTTTATTGAACGCAGAGACGCAAAGTTTTTTTATTTTTTGAGAAAGCAAAGCGCACGGAGAGAATTAATAATTACTGAATAAATCCGTGGAATTCTGTGGTGAAAATAATAATCCGCGAAAATCTGCGTGAATCTGCGTTTCAAAAAACCTTATCAACTATTAAACTTTAACTTCTAACGGAGCAAAGCGGAATGATAACTTCTCTAACTTCTAAAAGAAATTAAGTGCAAAGGCAAACGCAGCTAGGTGCGAAGGCGATTGCAACTAAGTGCGATGGCAAACGCAGCTAGGTGCGAAGGCGATTGCAGCTAAGTGCGATGGCAAATGCAGCTAAGTGCGAAGACAGTTGCAGCTAAGTGCAAAAGCGCGTAACGGTGATTAGAGCAGATTTATAGGAAGTGAATTTGGAAGAATGGCTGAAGTGAGGCAAGTGTTAGGTAACTAGTTGACTAGGTTTTGAATACCATTAACAAAACTATTGGCTTAACTTCTTAACTTCTTAACTACTTAACTCCTAAAAAGAAAAACTATTGGCTTTAACTTCTAACGAAGCGAAGCGGAGTGATAACTTCTCTAACTTCTTTAACTTCTAAAAGAAAAACTTTCATTATCTTTGTCCTAACTAATCCAATAAAGCAAGATTATGGAACAGCAGGCATTGAAACTATACCCGGTAGGGATTCAGACCTTTTCCGAACTCCGTGAAGATGGCTATCTGTATATCGACAAGACGGAACAAGTCTATCGCATGACACATTCCGCCTCCAAGTATATGTTTCTCAGCCGTCCCCGCCGTTTTGGAAAATCCCTGCTGGTCAGCACGCTGCAGGCTTATTTCGAGGGACGGAAGGAACTGTTTCAAGGTTTGGCCATGGAGCGGTTGGAAAAGGAGTGGACGTCATATCCCGTGTTGCATTTCGATATGAGCCTGGGTAAGCACATGGACAAGGACGCCTTGAACCGCTACCTGCATAGTCAGTTGCAGGACAATGAAATCAGTTTGGGTATCACTCCCCGTGAAACAATCGATGTAAACATCCGTTTGGGAAACCTGATTAAGGATACTTATAGGAAATATAATTCCCAGGTAGTGGTGCTCATCGACGAATACGATGCCCCCTTGCTCGACGTGATGCACGAGGACGAGAATCTGCCCGTGCTGCGTAACGTCATGCGCAATTTCTACAGCCCCCTGAAGGCCTGCGGTCCTTACCTGCGCTATGTCTTCCTGACAGGTATCACCAAGTTCTCCCAGCTCAGTATATTCAGCGAACTGAACAACATTGAAAACATCAGCATGGACGAGCAATATGCTGCCATTTGCGGCATCACGGAAGAAGAGATGCGCTCGCAGATGGACGCGGACTTGGAAGCGTTTGCCGCCAAACTTCATACGAATAAGGAAGGTCTTCTGACCCAACTGAAAGCCAACTACGACGGCTACCATTTCACATGGCCTTCGCCGGACATCTACAACCCTTACAGCCTGTTCAACGCTTTCAACAAAGGCAGGATAGATTCTTACTGGTTCGGCAGCGGCACACCCACTTACCTGATAGAAATGTTGCGCAAATATCAGGTGACTCCTCAACAGATAGGAGGTCGCACGGTGATGGCCTCCGCTTTTGACGCGCCTACCGAGCGCATGACGGACATCACGCCCTTGCTTTACCAAAGCGGTTACATCACTATCAAGGATTATTCTCCGTTGACCCGCCTTTACCGGTTGGATTTCCCCAACACCGAAGTCCGTACAGGGCTAATGCAGTCCTTACTGCCCAATTACGTACATCAGTATACGTCTGATGGCCTGACGACAGTAGCCTTGTTTTATGAGGCGCTGACCAAAGACGATATGGACGGAGCCTTGCGCCTGTTGCAGCAGTTCCTTCTGACCGTCCCCTATTGCGACAATACCGATTACGAGGGTCATTACCAACAGATGCTCTATGTCATCTTCAGCCTGTTGGGGATGTATGTGGATGTGGAAGTACGCACTCCCCGTGGCAGGGTGGATGTGGTGATGCGCACCGCCCATACCTTATATATCATAGAGTTGAAGCTGGACAAGAGTGCCGAAGCCGCCCTGCGCCAAATCGACTTGAAGAACTATCCCGAACGCTTCTTCCTCTGCGGATTGCCGGTAGTGAAAGTAGGTATCAATTTCGATGGTGAAAAGAAAACATTGGGGGATTGGGTGATACAGAAATAATAATAAAAAATCAATAAACGCTAATCTTATGTTGTCACCTCACCGCCAGCAACTGATAGATGCGATGGAAGCCCACTTTCAATCACTGTGTGCTCCCGAACAAGCATCCCGACGAAGACCACATCATCGTGTCTCACGCCCTGTTTTGGGTGATGAGCAGATCTTTGGTCAAGAAGCTGCCCAAGCTCAAGAGCTTCTACCTGCTTCGTAAATTTGAGGAAGAGATGCTTACAGCTTACCTCACCGAGTCAGAAGACTTTCCAGAGTTGCTTCGTGCCTGCAACATTGTCTTCGAGGGTCTACCCTACGAATTGTCGCAAGTCATGCACAACCCGGTCACTGCCAAAGTTGCCCGCCGGCTACAGTCTGTTGCCATTGTTGCCATAGGTTAGGGAGGCGACATGTCCGACGACCAAGCCATTGAGATTTTAGACGACTTGGATTTCAAGAACAACGTTGTATATTCTTCCCAGATTGAAGATTTGCTGCCTATACTGAAAAAGATGGCAGAAGAAGAACTGAGACAGGGATAAGTAGGAGTATATTCCACTACAACATGTTTTTCAACGACACTCAGTTTAGGGCATAATACAATCGGCACGTAGCGTGGGTCATTTCTCCAAGAAATTTCTCTAGGCTCTAAACAACATAAAGGAACTCCCCAGATATGTGAACAGAGGAGATGTCCGGATAGATAACAACCTACAAAGCCATAACCAAAGCACTTCTGTGTTAACCCTTACAAAAAACATCTCTTCCAATCAACTTCCTATCTACCCATAACCCTCTGTAAATACTGGGGGTTAAGGGGTGTGTGCATAGGGGTGGATGCTTACTATTTTAAACGTACCGACTGAAAAGCAAGGGGTACGTCTGAATTGGACGCTTATATTACATAATTAATGATGCAAAACAATAGGAACGCAGTTGCCCAAGGTGTTGTTTGGAGCGGAATCGAACGTTTTTCCGTACAAGGTGTACAGTTCGTACTGTCATTCGTCATTGCACGACAACTGTCACCTTCTGATTATGGTCTTATTGCTATGCTAGGCATATTTATGGCCATCGCACAGAGTTTTATTGATTCCGGGTTTTCCAATGCGCTGATTCAAAAGCAGGACAGGACAAATGTTGATTATTCCACCGTATTCTATTTCAATGTAGCGGTGGCAGTTGTGATGTATTTTCTGTTCCTTTTCAGTGCACCTTGGATTTCAGCTTTTTACAATGCTCCGCTGCTCACTTCCATTATAGGCTGGGTAGGTCTGAACTTTATTATTTCATCACTGGCTACTGTGCAACGAGCCAAGCTGACGGTAGAACTGAATTTCAAACTGCAGGCCTATATTTCCATTGTTGCGGTGGTGATAAGCGGCAGCATGGCTGTATGGATGGCTTATAACGGTTATGGCGTTTGGACGCTTGTTTATCAGACATTACTAAATAATGGCATTACAGTACTTCTCTTATGGCTGACTGCCCGTTGGTTTCCTTTAAAAGTCTTTTCTTGGAAATCCTTTAAAGAGCTGTTTAGTTTTGGCTCCAAATTATTGGCAGGCGGACTTCTTCACACAATTTATGCCAATATGTACACATTAATTATAGGTAAATTCTTTAATGCCACTGATCTAGGTTACTTTAGCAGAGCTTTTTCTATCACACAATATCCTTCTACAAATATTACCGGTATTGTAACAAGAGTAACCTATCCGGTAGAATGTCAACTGCAACAGAATAATGAGCTGCTACAACAGAAATATTTCTCTTTTATCCGTTGCATTGCATTTATTGTGTTTCCTATGATGACAGGATTGGCTGTTTTATGTGAACCGTTTGTTCGAATTATACTAACAGACAAATGGCTGGGTGTGGTACCTTATGCACAAATTATGTGTGCAGCCTATATGTGGGATCCAATTATGCGAATGACATGGGATTTGTTGAATGCCAAACATCGGAGCGATTACTCCTTAAAATCAGAAATACTAAAAAAAATAACGGCATTTTGTATCCTATTCGCAACAATACCTTTTGGTATAAAAATAATGTGTGTGGGGTTAATTCTTTATTCACTGGCAGACTTATTTATCATCACTCGTTTCGCTAAAAAATTGCTTCCAGCTGTTACCCTATCTGGTATTGTCAGGAAGCTTATGCCAATTCTTCTTTTATCCAGTTTGATGGGAAGCATAGTGTTATGCTTTCTTTACTATATCACGAATGCATGGATTGAGTTATTAGGCGGAATCGCTATAGGATGTATTACCTATGCAACAGGAGCTTACTTATTCAAATTTCAAGAACTAAAAATGATATTTCAACTACTAAAAAACAATCAGTAATGGATATAGTAATTTGTACAGACAATAATTATGTTATGCCTGCCGGAGTTTTGATTTGTTCTATTTGTGAAAATAATAAAACAGAAAAAATCAAATTTCATATCATTGGAGACAATACACTATCAGAAAAAAACAAGCAATCTTTACTTGAAGAAATTCAGCACTATCATCAAGAAGTATCCTTTTATTGTGCTGACAGCAGCCTGAATTATCTACTGCCTGTTGGACACAAAGACCAATTACAACATATAACTGTAGCAGCTTATTATCGACTATTTTTAGCTAATATATTACCTAATGAAATTAACAAAATATTATACCTAGATTGCGATATAATAGTGCGTTATAGTTTAAAGGAATTATGGGACACAGATATAACTAATTATGCAGTAGGTTGTGTAGCGGATCAATGTGAAAGCTTAATACTCTTTTACAACAGGCTAAAATATCCTCAAGCCCTTGGATATTTTAATTCTGGTGTTTTACTTATTAATTTAGCATATTGGCGTAAATACAATTTACAGAATGAATACCTGTTTTTTTTAAAAAAACATCCTGATAGAGTTGTAAACCATGATCAAGATATATTGAATTATATTTTAAGAAATAAGAAAAAAGCTCTACCTCTAAAATATAATGTGCAAAATGGTTTTCTATGCAACCAACTACAAATATCATGGGAATACGAAAAAGACTTGGAAGAAGCCATTAACAAACCGTACATCATCCACTATTTAGACAGAATAAAACCATGGATGAAAGGGTGTGATCATCCTTTTAAATCGGAATTTTTTAAATATCGTCAGTTGACACAATGGAAAAATACTCCTTTACAAAAATGCAAGGTCAAATTACCGATAAAAAAAAGAATAAGGTATTTGTTAAGCAAGCTGGGGCTTGTATCAAAACACTATGATTACAGAAATGATCTCAAATTATCCATATAAAACAAGTATTGTAATTGTAAGCATCTCAACCAGACGTATTGCCAACGTAAATACTTATGGCTACCGTCACATTGTAAACATAAATGCATTTAAACAAACTATCCAAAAAGAATAGTTAGTTTACTTAACTTGTAGAAATACATAATAAATCAGTGTAAATATTCAGACAAACAAAGCAGGTTAAAAACATAGCTAAACTACTGAGATTAACAAAGGTATAAAAAAGATAAGATAAAAATCGCAATAACAAATTTGGTTAATGAACTAAAACATAGTCACTAGTCAACTAAAATCTACACTTCAATGCCTTGCATGAAATATACAAGACATAAAACTAATCGAATTTTAAGATTAATTTAGATATTCTACCAAAAGTAAAGGAAGCATCTGAATTGTGTACTTGCATAAAACTAATATATATAATGGAGGATCAATTGTGGATATATAACGCATATGATGTATTTGCAAGCTATAGTACGGGTATTAAATTTGATTATATCTGTATCTATGTCTTTTTAGCTATTATCACTTTATATTATGCAAAAAAATTAAGCAATTCAAATAATACATCATGGAGGAGAGATGCCATCATTTACAGTTTGATATTTTCCGTAATAGAAGGAGTAAGGTATTTGCGAGGAACAGACTATCTTAATTATGCTTTATACTATAAATATGGCATATATGGGTATGATGTTGAATTTGTATATAACATCATTCAATCATTATTCCATTTAATAAATCTTCCATTTTGGTGTTTACTAATATTTTATTCATTTTGTTGGATTTGGGGGTTGTTAATTTTGGCAAGACATGAAGGATGCAAACATATTAAATATATATTACCAATTGCTATAGTATTTGCTTTACAAGGATTCGAATGTTTTGTACGTCAAAGTTTTGCTTTCTCTTTTGTCTTTATCTTTATACTATATCTTTTAAAAAAGAAGTATCTTAAAGCTTCGCTATTCGCTCTCATATCTTTATTTATTCATAGTGGAAGTATTGTCTTCATCATAATCATATTGGGAGTCTATATGTTGAAAAATCAATTGATTAATTCGAAAATATACACATGTGTCTATTTGCTCTCGACATTTATTTACAAAGCACAATTACTTACCGTTGTCAATGCTGTTTTACTGATATTTCCATTTCTTGATGATAGTCTTATTGGGGGATATATGGCAAACGCAGATCGTTGGTTTGGGGACGATGCTTTCCGAGAAGCATATACCAGGGGGTTATTATCAAAAATCATGATTGCATGTTTCGATGTGTCAATCATGGTTTTATCTTATTCCGCTATAAGAAAAGTTCCCAGAAGCACCTCTAATAGCAACATAACCTTTTATTATAATTTATTTTGTATCACAAATATTATGTTGCAACTATTCTATAACTATGAACTCCTTAAACGTTGTTTCATGACATTTTATATGTTTGGAGCCTTTCTAATCGTGTTCATTTTACAATATCCTCCCAAAAACAAATACGAATTATTAATTCGGAAATATCTCATTTTATTTACAATAATTTATTATATAAAAATAATATTGTTGTCCGGTAATCAACTGTTTGTTTGGGACGCTTTGGGAAAATATAATTTTAATTTATAAAATGCTCAATATGAAACAAATCGGAATTGTAGTTGTTACATACAACAGACTTGAAGTATTGAAAAAGAATGTGCAATCTTTGCGGAATCAAACTTATTTGAACAAACAAATCATAGTCATAAATAATGGCTCCACAGACAATACAAAACAATGGCTGGAAGAACAGGCGGATTTAATTGTAATCCATCAAGAAAATTTGGGAGGAGCCGGAGGCTTTTATACAGGTCTAAAATATGTTGCAGAAAATAACTTTGAATATTGCTGGTTTATGGATGACGATGTTGTATGTCAACCTACAGCTTTAGAAGAATTCATCAATGTAACGCATAGCCTTTCTTCTCAAGATTGGGGCTTTTTGTGTAGTACTGTAATTGATACCAATAATAATCTTACGAATGTTCCGGAAATTGATTTCAGAAAATCTCCCAGTAAGGAACCAAATTGGGGAGAAAAGTTAGCAATCGGCTTAATAAAAGTAAGACAAGCAAGCTTTGTTTCTGTTTTTGTGCAAACCAAAAGTATCTATCAATATGGATTACCATTAAAAGATTTTTTTATCTGGGGAGATGATACAGAATATACATTAAGACTTTCTAACCATTTACCTTGCTATCAAGTTGGAAAAAGTATAGTGCAGCATCTGAGGACTATGACTCAAGGTTTGGATTTCTTGAAAGAAAAAGACCTCCATCGATTACGACTTTATTTCTATATGTATAGAAATCAACTTTTTTTGGCAAGAAATGGTTATTGGAGAAAACCATTACCCATATTGCGATTCTGTCTATCGAAAGGACTACTACTGCTAAAAGCTATATTTACATTAAAATTCACTCATGCTAAGATTTTAATTCATTCTCTTTTAAGAGCACCTTTTTTCCGCACAAACATAGATTTTCCGATACAAAAATGATTGTCGTGCGTAATTTAGATTTTATACGTTGTATTGGTTATTATTTGTGTAATTTTCATACATTCTATGGGGCACACAATTGCATTATTAAGATCTGATTTATTGAAAATCAGAAAGAATGATTCTATTTTAAACTGGATATCCGCTTGTTTTTTGAATCAATCTTTCAAGCGAATCCTAATCTATAGACTAGAATATACATTAGGGGGTAAAAAAAACTTACTAATTACTTCATGGATATGCAAAGCAGTAAGCCGTTTGTTATCTACACATTATAATGTATATATTGATAAAAAAGCAATTATTGGCAAAGGTTTTTGTATTTCACATTGCTTCTCTATTATGATTAGTGAATGTTCCATTGGCGATAACGTAACAGTAATGCAGCAAGTTACAATTGGTAGCTCCAGAGGTGGAAACAGGGCTGGTTTTCCTACAATAGGCAGTAATGTATTTATCGGATGTGGGGCAAAAATTATAGGAAAGGTTAAGATCGGTAATAATGTTGTTGTAGGTGCAAATGCAGTTGTAACAAAGGACATTCCTGATAATGCAATTGTAGGTGGTGTACCCGCGAAAATTCTTAATTTCAATGGTGCAGAGGAGGTTCGTTATTGGACGCAACCTATTTCTGAATATGAAAAATAGCCAGTATACATTCTGAAGTTTTGCCTGTATAATATAGCAATCTTCTTGAAAAATATAAATATGTATAAGCTTGGAAATTTTGAACTGCTATTTATCTGATATAAAAGTGAAACTTATCTGTTCCATATAAATTAATATGCGAAATATATCTTTTAATGTATTGCTTGCTCCATATAGATTGGATTTTTATAATTACCTATATGAGCATTTCAATTGTGAAATCTATTTTGAGCAAAAGGGGTTTATCGGACAACTTTTTTCTTCTGAAAACTTAGAAAAGCAATGCCTGTATACGCCCAAATATCTAAAGGCGAAAAAAATAGGTCATCGTAACATTGTTACCAACATAATGTCTGTGATTAAACGATATAATCCTAAAATTATTTTCGTTCCAGAATTTTCTATTACTACTATTCAAGTAATTCTATATAAGATGTGGAACCGAAAAAAAGTTAAGATTGTGTCTGTTTGTGATGATAGTTACGATATGATACAAGGTAATGGGTTTTCAAAATTACATCATTATGCACGTAAAATAGTAATGCCTTTTATTGATGAAATTATACTGGTAGACAAGAAAGCAGTGAAATGGTATCAACAAAAATATCATAAAGGAATATGGATGCCTATCATTAGAAATGAAAAAATAATGCTTCCATATTTGCAAACATTGGAAGAGAAAGCTAATGATATCAGGTGTATATATAGAAATAAAGCAATATTATTATTCGTGGGTCGACTGATAGATGTAAAAAATATTCCCTCGCTTCTACATGCCTATAAAGCACTACAAGATAAATATGAACTTTTCATTATTGGTGACGGGGAAAAGAAGGAAGAACTAAAGCTTCTTTGCGATGAACTGAGAATAAAAGTACATTTTATAGGACAACAGGAAGGAAATGACTTATATCGTTGGTATAAAGCAGCAGATATTTTCATCTTACCAAGTTATAAAGAAGCTTTTGGAGCGGTGACTAATGAAGCTCTATTGGCTGGATGTTTGTGTGTGGTTTCACAGAATGCAGGTTCCAGTTGCTTAATTGAAAATGGTATTAATGGATATACATTCGATCCTTATTCGGTAGATGATCTAATTCGTTCTATTGAAAAATGTAAACTGATACCTAATTTGCACAATGTATCTAACATGCAAGTTAGTTTTGTTGAATTAATGAAAAAACTTATAAGCCGTTTAAATAGTCTTTATTGACTTTACAGTGATACTATCGGAGTTTCGTCATGTTATTATTTATAATTTGATGTAATACTTATTTTGTCAGCTAACAACTCGTTACGATTGATATAGAGAAATTAAGAGTTAAAGGATATTATCAGATAAATTTGTTAATACAACAATGAAGAGTAAGAGAAAATAAAATTATGTCGAAATCTAAAATATTATTCATTCTCCACCTGCCTCCCCCTGTTCATGGAGCAGCAATGATGGGAAAATATATTCATGATAGCCGGATAATTAATGAGGCTTTTGATTGCAGTTATATTAACCTGACATTAGCAAAAAATTTGCAAGATGTTGGAAAAGGTGGATTCAGAAAACTGGTTAACTATTTATTTCTATTACGGCGAATATACAGAGCGATAAAATTATTTCAGCCTGATCTTTGTTATGTGACTCCCAATGCGAAGGGTGGAGCTTTTTATAAAGACTTTGTAGTCGTAATGATGCTGAAGGCTATGAGGCAGAAAATAGTTGTACATTATCATAATAAAGGAGTTGCAATACGTCAAAACAGAATCATAGATAATTGGTTATACCAACGCTTTTTTAAAGGGTTAAAAGTGATTCTTTTGGCTGAACCGCTATATAAAGATATCGGTAAGTATGTAGACAGAAAGAATGTGCTAATTTGTCCCAATGGTATTCCTATAAGAAAAGAGATTCCTAACCGAATAAATCATGAAGAATTTAATATCCTTTTCCTTTCCAATATAATGGAGGAAAAAGGAGTATGGGATTTGGTGGAATCCTGTCGAATTTTAAAAGAAAAGGGAAAATCGTTTCATTGTCACTTTGTAGGAAAATGGAGTGATATTACAGCGAACACTTTTAAAGACAGAATCGCTAATATGAATCTTGAAGATGCTATTACTGCTTATGGCGCAAGATATGGAGAGGAAAAGGATGTTTTTTTTCAAAAAGCAGATGTATTTGTATTTCCAACTTACTATAATAATGAATGTTTTCCATTGGTATTATTAGAAGCAATGGAACAAGGAATAGCTTGCATTAGTACGAATGAAGGAGGTATTTCTGCTATCATTGACGATAGAATAACGGGATATGTAGTAGAAAAGCACCAACCTCAGATATTGGCTGAGAAAATTGAACAACTGATGGAACAACCTGAACTTTGTAAGGCAATGGGCATAGCAGGCAGAAAAAAGTTAGAACGAGAGTTTACGTTGGAACAGTTTGAAAACAGGATGAAAAATATTTTAAAAAGCTTATCCTGAGTTCCCCTACCAATTTTTCCTTACAGATTTTGAAATAAAGTGTTCTTTTGTATGGCAAAGCCAATATCAATATACAGAAAAACCTGTTGATTGGAAAGCAAAGGCTATCAGCATCCACAAAAATCATCAAGTAATTCTTGAATCTGAAGCAGTGTCTCTTTCTCTAGCATGAAATAAGGGATGGCATCTTTTTCTCCATCAAAATAGAAAAAAATATGCTTGATGCCAGGTACTTCGGAATAGGTATAACATTCTATATTAATAATATGTAAATCGTGTAGGGTACACAGAAATGATTTACATTCTTGCTTACTCATCTGCGAATAGAGTTCAAAAAAGCGTTTTACGTTGAATTCTTTCATAACACCGGCAAATTGTAAAAACACTGCAATTTACTATTTTATTTTGTTCTTGTAATTATGTTCAGACTGAAATCTTTGTCCATCGTAGAAAGTATGGACGCACTGAAGACATTGCCGGAAGGCAAGGTCTTGATAAACACCATTAATGCACACTCATATAACACAGCACTGAAAGACAGTCTGTTTGCTGATGCTCTGATGAAGGGAGATGCGTTGATACCGGACGGTGCCAGCATCGTAAAAGCTTGCAAATGGATTCATGCCAAATCGCAGCCTAAAGAACGGATTGCCGGATGGGATTTGTTTAGTATGGAAATGGAAAGGCTGAACGAAAAAGGTGGGAAATGTTTTTTCATGGGAAGCAGTGAAAAAGTACTTGAACTGATAAAAAGGCGTGCCGCCATTGATTATCCGAATATTCAAATTGAAACGTATTCACCTCCATATAAGCCGGCATTTTCGGATGATGATAATAGACGTATCATCGATGCCATTAACTGGGCTAATCCTGATTTACTGTGGATAGGCATGACAGCTCCCAAACAGGAAAAATGGACGTATGAACATTGGGATGATTTGAAAATTCATTGTCATACAGGGACAATTGGTGCAGTGTTTGACTTCTTTGCCGGTACTGTAGAACGTGCCCCACTATGGTGGCAACAGCATAGCCTGGAATGGCTCTACCGCTTGATAAAAGAACCGAAACGGATGTGGAGAAGATATATTATCGGAAACACGTTGTTTCTTTGGAATATTTTAAAAGAAAGCATCAATAATAATAAAGTTTACTATTGCTGTAATCATTGATTAAACTTTAAAAAGTTATACAATTTTACAATATATTTAAACATAAAAACATGAATGTCATTCAAATTGTATCTCACTTCGATTTAGGAGGAGCAGAAAGGATTGCTATAAATATAGCTAAATCAAAACAAAACAATATTGATTACCATATGATTGAAGTAATAAAAGGCACATCCTCTTTTTCTAAAAAATACATTAAAGAAATGGAAGAGGCTGGAATACATTATTATACAAGTCCTTATTTATCAAGTAAAATAGGAATTATTATGTTCCCCTATCGACTTTATAAATTAATTAAATCGTTAAACCCGACAGCAATACATACACATACTGAAATACCAGATATAAGTTTATACTGGTCTTATATGCTCTATCCTTCGTTATTTAAAGGCATAAGAATAATAAGAACAATACACAATACACAATTATGGAACAAATGGAAAAGAATTGGACATATTGTTGAAAAATTCATGCAAAATCATAAGGCAAATATTAGTACAAGCCAGATGATAACTCAAACATATGAATCAGAATTCGGCACTGACAAAAATATCCAACTAATATACAACGGATTCTCAGAATCCCAGCAAGAAAAATATCCTAATATAGAAAAAAACAAAATCAATATTTTATTTGCAGGTAGATTCGTTAAACAAAAAGGAATACCCATACTAATTAAAGTAATAAAACAAGTTAAAAATAAAAATTTAGTATTTCATATAGCAGGAAAAGGAGAATATCATGATCTTCTTCTTCAAGAATTAGGAAATTATAAAAATGTTAAAATAACTTCTCCTATTTTTGATATAGCTAAATATTTAACATCATTTGACTATGTATTTATCCCAAGTGAATATGAAGGCCTTAATTCACTATCAATAGAATCTTCAATAAATAAGACTCTTGTGATAATCAATAACATTAATGGATTAAATGAAACACTACCTAAAGATTATATTTTAAAAGTAAATAATAATTCTGTTGAAGAATATATACAATTATTCGATGATATCATATATAAAATTAATCGGAATGAATTAATTAAAAGAACTTACCATTATGCTCAATCACATTTTAATTTAAATAAAATGCAACTAGAATACGAAAAATTATATCTACAACAATAAATAATATTATTATGTCTTTTCATACAACTTATAACCTCCTCATATTAAAAAAAGCAATCTGAATTTTATCATATACTGAGGTATTCCACCCATACAGCGTACTGTTTAGTCTCCCCTCTTTTATAGCTTTGTCGTCAAATATGAAAGACAATGTCTGGCTTTCAAAATCCACAACCGTAAAAAAATTTCCCATTAAGAGCGATTATGCGCGATTGAAACGGCTTCCGGTCAACCATAATCTGTACTTTGAAGAGCTTCCTACTTTTCATATCAATGTAAATGAAAATCATTCGTCCGGACATTTTAATTTAGACGATATACTAAGAAATTGTAAAATATCGCTTTTGATTTTATCATTCTGAATTTGATAGACATCCTGTATTTCGATTTTGGTAAAGGAAGTGACTATGTGTATCACGGTAGGAATCCTTTCATCGGTATTCATACGAATGATAAACTTTCGGTAACCGCTAAGGAAGAGAGTGTCATCATACAGAAGTTGCCGAATGAAATGTTTCCAGAATATTACCTGATACGTGTAAACGAGTTCAATCAAGTGGCGAAGACTCCGCTGGAAGAATGGGTAAAGTATCTGAAAACGGGGAAAGAATCAGGCATTTCCGCTGAAATCATTTCCAAAGTGACAGATTTTAGCATGGGAGAAATTGTAGAATTATAGCAGACGGACCCGAATAGATTACAACTATCCACTAAATTTTATTTTAAACATACCCCCTGAAAAGCAGGGGTATGTCAGAATTAGACGCTTACGATAAAAACATTATAAAAAAGGAGAATGTATTCCGAATAAATTCTCTATATTTGTGTTGGTACTAATTTTATAAAAACAACCGGCATGATGAAATATCCGATAGGCATACAGCAATTTGAGAAGCTCCGCAAGGAAAACTACCTTTACATAGATAAGACCGCACTGATTTATCAAATGGTCAACACAGGTAGCTATTACTTTCTGAGCCGTCCGCGCCGTTTCGGCAAGAGTCTGCTGGTTTCCACCCTTGAGGCTTACTTCTCGGGCAAGAAGGAACTGTTTGAAGGTTTGGCTGTCGAGAAGCTGGAGAAGAACTGGAAAACATATCCCATATTGCATCTGGACTTGAACATCGACAAATATGATACACCGGAAAGCCTGGACAAACTGTTGAACAGGTATGTGACAGCTTGGGAAAAGGTGTATGGCAGTGACCCTTCGGAACAGACATTACCTATGCGTTTTGCCGGAGTCATTGAACGGGCGTACAAGAGTTCGGGCATGCGGGTGGTTATCTTAGTGGATGAATATGATAAGCCGCTGCTTCAGGCCATTGGCAACAAGGAATTGCAAGAAAACTTCCGCAACACGCTAAAGTCTTTCTATGGGGTGATGAAAACGATGGACGGATGCATTCAGTTTGCCTTGCTGACCGGAGTGACGAAGTTCGGCAAGGTAAGTGTATTCAGCGACCTGAATAACCTGAGTGACATTTCCATGGATAAACGATATGTCTCGCTTTGCGGCATCACCGAAGAAGAAATCCATACTAACTTGGAAGAAGAACTGCATGAATTGGCTTCCGCACAAGACCTGACATACGAAGAGGTTTGTAAAAAACTGAAAGAAATGTATGATGGTTATCACTTTACTCCCTATGCGGAAGGCATATATAATCCGTTCAGCCTGCTGAACACATTCGACAAAAAAGAATTCGGTTCGTATTGGTTCGAGACGGGCACACCCACTTATCTGGTGGAACTGCTGAAACGGGAACATTACAAGTTGGAAGATTTAGACCATGTAGAAACGGACAAAGATATCTTAAACGGCATTTACGATAACGGAGATCCTATTCCGGTCATCTATCAGAGCGGCTACCTCACCATCCAAAACTATGACAAGGTGTTTGACATTTATGGCTTGGGTTTTCCGAACAAGGAAGTAAAGGAAGGTTTCATCAAGTTCCTGCTCCCTTATTATGCGAAGGAACCTTTTTCAAGTCTCCTACCCTTTCACAAATAAAAATAGCCAAAGGCATCACATGCAACCTAGACGGGACGGGATGTTAACTCTGCCGGACACTTTTACACGGATGGCACAGGCTTTTTTGCATAAGAAAAAGCTGTGCCAATCCCGTGTTTTCTCTCTATTTTATCCTTCTATCTCGCTCAATTCCAGCCAGCGAAGGCTTTTTTCGTCCAATTCCTCATTGAGTACAGGAAGGCGTTTCGACTTCTCTGTCAACTCTTCTACCGAAAGCGTACCGCTGCACAAGGCGGTCTCTATCGTTTTCTTTTCTTCTTCGAGCGCGGCTATCTCCTGCTCCAACTGTTCGAACTCCTTCCGTTCCTTGAACGTCATGCGGCGCTTGCCTTCGGGACGTTCACGCTGGGGTTTGCTTTCTTTCTTGACCTTCGGAGCATTCTCTTTCTCGAAAGCTGCCTTTGCCGCCTTCCAGTCGCGGTAATCTGTATAATTCCCCGGAAAATCACGAATATCTCCCTGCCCGTTGAATACCAGCAAATGGTCGACCACCTTATCCATAAAATAACGGTCGTGGCTTACAACAATGACGCATCCCTTGAAACTTTGCAGGTATTCTTCCAATACTTGCAGGGTAACGATATCCAGGTCGTTGGTAGGTTCGTCCAGCACCAAGAAGTTGGGATTCTTCATCAGCACCATACATAAGTACAGTCTGCGCCGTTCCCCGCCGCTCAACTTATACACATAACTGTATTGCTTTTCGGGCGAAAAAAGAAAATGCTGCAGGAACTGGGACGCCGTAAGCCGCTTGCCATTCCCTAACTCGATGACCTCCGCTACCGATGTGATGACATCGATGACCTTCATCTGCTCGTCGAACTTCAGCCCTTCTTGCGAATAATAGCCGAAGCGTACAGTTTCACCGATATTGAGCGTGCCGCTATCGGGCTTCTCCAACCCCATCAGAATCTTGATAAAAGTAGACTTGCCTGTACCGTTATTGCCGATAATGCCCATCTTCTCGTAACGGGAAAAGATGTAGGAGAAATCATCCAATATCGTGATATCGCCGAAACGTTTGCACAAATGGTCTGCCTCGAATATCTTCGAGCCGATATAAGAAGCTTTTACATCGAGCTTCACATTGGCGTCGTAGATGCGTTGCTTCGCCACTTTCTCCAGCTCGTAAAAGGCTTCTTCGCGATAGCGTGCCTTATGTCCGCGCGCTTGCGGCATCCGGCGCATCCACTCCAGCTCTGTGCGATACAGGTTGTTGGCACGGGCTATTTCGGCATTCGTGGCATCGATGCGTTGCTGGCGTTTCTCCAGGTAATAACTGTAATTCCCTTTGTACGAATAAAGCTGGCGATTGTCTATCTCCATAATCTCGGAACACACACGGTCGAGGAAATAACGGTCGTGCGTCACCATCAGCAAGCTGAGCTTGGAACGGCTCAGATATCCTTCCAGCCATTCGGTCATATCCAGGTCCAAATGGTTGGTAGGCTCGTCCAGGATAAGCAAGTCGGGCTCTGTAATCAGGACATTAGCCAATGCCACCCGTTTCAGCTGTCCTCCGGAAAGGTTCTTGACCGGCTGGTTGAAGTCGCGTATTTTCAGTTGCGAAAGAATCTGTTTCACCTGCCGTTCATAGTCCCATGCCTTTTCGTGCTCCATCCGCTCCAGCAGAGCATCCAACCCGGGATTGCCCGGAGCAGCCATACATGCCTCGTATTCTTTGATAAGCTCTACTATGGCATTGCCTTGATGGAAACAAGCCTCCAATACAGTCAGTTCGGGCGGATACACAGGGCTTTGCTCCAGATAACCGACACGCAAGTCGCGCCGGTAGGTGATTTGCCCTTCGTCGTAACCTTCCTTGCCCGCCAATATATTTAATAAGGTGGTCTTCCCGCTCCCGTTCTTTGCAATCAACCCGATGCGCTGACCTTGGGCTATGCCAAACGAGATACGACGGAACAACACCAAATCACCAAACGATTTTGTTAAATTCTCTACTTGTAAATAAGATATCATACATTCAATTTGAAAACCGGCTACCCTTCTTTATTCAGCGTCGCTTCCACTTCATGCTGAATGCGCGCGTATTCATCTTTCAGGTTGCACACTTCTCCACGCTTCATCTTCTCTCCTATCAAACGGGTGGGATAAACCATCACTTCCGTATCGGCAAAACGCAAGGCAGGAAACTCTTGCTTTCCGTCGATAACCGTCACCCAGTCCATTCCGTCCATCTCGTTGACCAGTATCGTACCAAAAGCAATGCCGAAACTTTCCCATGCCTGATACTGGTCGGGCTTATAACGTCCGCTATCTATCACTTTCTGGATACTTTCCACATCGGCTTTGCTTCCGGTAAAGTCTTTAGTCAACTGCTTTTTGATGGCAGACACCGCCCAATCGTATGACTCATTAATGAAATTGATTTCGAGTACCCGCACCGGAATTACAGCCTTCCACGGTTTCTCATCTGCCCGCTTTACCCGAAGTGAAGCAATGATTTCTTCAGCGACCTTGATGCTTTCTCCTTTCGCTACCGTGAACGAACATTCTACCGATACGGCATCCTGCCCCGTAATCCAGAAATGCGACGTGTACCAGCTTCCGTTCTCCTGAAAGCTTTCTGTAAGATAAACGCACTTCCACGGACCGACCTGTACCAGTCTGGCTCCCCGTGTATGTGCCAATTCATCGTCCATACACGCTTTGGCATATCCACGGTTGTCCCCACGATAGGCTGAAATACGGAAATTGCCCGTCCATTTATCGGGATTATAAAACAAGAAGCTTTCTTCGGTATCTTCAAACTCCCGCCAGCCGGACGGGTATGCCAGCGAGAACCACGAACCGGGTGATATATACATCCTTTTATTTTTCTCCATGTGTCATCGTGTTTTTTTGAGGATTGAAATCATGCCAATCCGAGTCTTTAAATCAGCACAGAGACCGATAGAAACTTTTATCAGCCCCTGTGGAAAATCTGCCTTATCGCACGGCGATGCATTCGATTTCTACCAACGCTCCTTTAGGCAAGGCTTTTACTGCTACTGCCGAACGTGCCGGGAAATCACCTTCGAAATACTTGGCATAAACGCCGTTCATCTCGGCAAACAGCGCCATATCCGACAGGAAAACCGTAGTCTTTACAATATTGGCTGTAGTCAGACCGGCTTCTGCCAAGATACTCTTGATGTTTTCAAACGACTGAGTAGTCTGTTCAGCTACACCGCCGGGAGCAAATTCACCTGTAGCAGGGTCAACCGGCAACTGACCAGATACAAAAACCATTCCGTTTGCTTCGATAGCCTGGCTATAAGGACCAATGGCAGCAGGAGCTTTCTCTGTAAAAATCACTTTCTTCATTGTTTCAATTAATCTGTTTAGGTTAATAATTTAAGCTTACGGGCATCTTACACGAATCAGCGGACAATCTTTCCCTTATTTCCTGCAAAAATCTGCATTTTATATAGACACCCGTAAAACATTGTCTAAATTCACCGCTAAATTAGCACTTTTCCACCAATCAAAAGGAGATAATCAAAAAAAAATTAACGAAAATATAGGGCATATTGAAAAAAATGCCTACTTTTGTCATGTCAAAGCGTGAGATAAACAAAAAATATTTTTGCAGACTCACTTCAAAACAAAATCAAAAACTAATCATTAAAATCCGTAATTATTGACAAGTGTAACGCATACCGACGCACATCCCTTGACGGATGCCTGCATCGTAACTATGTACGCTTACAAGTATTACACAATTCATTACAACCTATACTTATGTATAACATTATTCAATTAAATGACAAGGATTTATCCGAATTGCAAGAGATTGCCAAAGAGTTGGGATTAAAAAAGACCAGCACTCTACGAAAGGAAGAACTGGTATACCGCATTTTGGATGAACAGGCTATTGTAGGAGCTACTAAAAAAGCTGCTGCCAAAACAACAAATGAAGAACGAAAAGACGGACAACCGCGTAAGCGTTCGCGTATCAGTGTGAAAAAAGAAGGAGACAAAGTATACACCGCCACCAAAGACAAAGCACAAAAACTGGAAGCTAACACACCTCCGCTTCCTGCACCGGCTCCTTTATTCAAGACGGACAGCATTCCTACGACAACCCCGACCGTTGAAACGCCGGAAACTACTGCAGAACCGGTTGTAGAAGAAAAACCTAAAGCCAAACGCGGAAGAAAACCCGGAAGCAAAAACAAATCGACTTTAGCAAGAGAACAAATGCAAGCCCACGAAAACGAAATGGCTCAACTGACAGCCGAACAAGCTCCTGCCATTGAAAATGAAGCGGAGCTTCCAACTTTGGACATGACCAGCAACGATGATTTCATTGCTATCGAAGACCTTCCTTCCGACCATATCGAACTGCCTACCGAACTGCTCGGCAAATTTGAAGCAACCAAGATGGAACAGCCTGCCGCTGCCGACAAAGAAAACAAACAGGCAAACAACCGCTTCCAGCAACGCCGCAATAACAATAACCGACAAGCCAACGGACGTCCTAACAACACCAACCAGCCCGTCCAGGCTACAACAGAAAATCTGCCTGCAACCACTGCAAACACAGCAGAACCCCTTCCAGCCAAACCTACGGAAAAACCATACGAGTTCGACGATATACTGAAAGGTTCGGGTGTATTGGAAATCATGCCCGACGGTTACGGTTTCCTCCGTTCTTCCGATTACAATTACCTGTCTTCACCCGATGACATTTATGTTTCGCAATCCCAAATCAAACTGTTCGGTCTGAAAACCGGCGACGTGGTAGACGGAACAATCCGCCCTCCCAAAGAAGGCGAGAAATATTTCCCCTTGGTAAAGGTTTCGAAAATCAACGGCCTTCCTCCCGAACTGGTACGCGACCGTGTGCCTTTCGACCATTTGACTCCGCTCTTCCCGGATGAGAAATTCAAGCTTTGCACAGGAGCTAACGACAATCTCTCGGTACGCATCGTCGACTTGTTCGCCCCTATTGGCAAAGGCCAACGTGCATTGATTGTAGCACAACCCAAGACAGGTAAAACTATCCTGATGAAAGACATTGCCAACGCGATAGCTGCCAACCATCCGGAAGTTTACATGATTATGCTGCTGATAGACGAACGTCCCGAAGAAGTGACCGACATGTCGCGCAGCGTCAATGCAGAAGTGATAGCCTCTACCTTCGACGAACCGGCAGAACGTCACGTCAAGATTGCTGGCATCGTATTGGAAAAGGCAAAACGCATGGTAGAGTGCGGACACGATGTGGTCATCTTCCTTGATTCTATCACCCGTCTGGCTCGTGCTTACAACACGGTTTCACCGGCATCGGGTAAAGTGCTTTCGGGTGGTGTAGACGCCAATGCCTTGCATAAGCCGAAACGTTTCTTCGGTGCTGCCCGTAATATCGAAGGAGGCGGTTCGCTGACCATTATCGCCACTGCCTTGATTGATACCGGTTCGAAGATGGACGAAGTGATATTCGAAGAGTTCAAGGGAACCGGCAACATGGAACTCCAGCTCGACCGCAACCTGAGCAACAAGCGTATCTTCCCAGCCGTAAACCTGACCGCTTCCAGCACACGCCGCGACGACCTGTTGCTTGACAAGACTACACTGGACCGTATGTGGATTCTGCGTAAGTTCTTGGCAGACATGAACCCGATAGAAGCCATGAACTCGGTGAAAGACCATTTGGAAAAGACCAAAGACAACGACGAGTTCCTGATGAGCATGAACTCATAAGCATCTATAAAAAAGGACAGGGACACCGGATATGCCTTACAAGCACCGGTACCCCTGTCTTTTTTTATCTCTTCCCAATATAGGACATCAATCATCGATGTCAATCACCTGGAATTTATTGTTGAACGTGATTTCCCAACGGTTGGAGAGTTTCACGTCATACTCTTTTCCGTCACGCTCAATCTGCAAGATTTTCACATCAGGATAATTGTTTGACACATACGTGCGGATTTCGGCAGGCACTGCCTGTGCCGGCACTTCGGACATCTTGCATTGGATTTCCGTCCAATCGCCCGACTTGTCAAACTCCAGCTTCTCGCCATTGGTGAAAATGACATCATACGACTTATAGAACAATCCCGACTCCATCTTCGCCAATGCCACCTTATGGTTCTTGAAATACGTCGTGATAAAAGTCTGCGCCTTTGTAGGCAACTGACCTATCTGGATAGGTTTGTCATTATCTGCCAAAGCTACTACCTGAATACTCAACGCACACACCAATAATAAAATCCACTTCTTCATAGCTATACACTTTTAAAAATTAAAAAACATTTGTTGTCTGATTCCACTACAAAGATGAGGAAGGAATCTGAAAAGATTTTGAAATCTCAAAACAATGTAGCCCGTTTTCATAAAAATACCGGATACCGAGCTGGCTTGTCTTGCAAATCGTGTCGACCAATGCCAGTCCCAAGCCGGTAGACCCTTCTTTCTTGGTCCCCTGATAGAAGCGTTCGAAAATGCGGGTTCCGTCCAGCGGCTCTTTCCCGGTATTGTAAATCCGGAAAGCCTGCCCGTCGGTCTCTATGCGGATAAGTCCGTCATCCACATTGTGCACATAGGCATTCTTCAGCAGGTTCGTTATCAAGATAGATGCCAGCGACTCGTTCATTTCCACACAAAAAGAAGTGTCCAGATGCATCTCCATACGGATATGCCGATAAGCGTACACCTCCTGATAGTCTTCTACATAATGTTTCAGCACTTCGTTCAAGCATACCGGATGCTTGTCCATATACTGCCCGTTCTCTATCTTGCACAAGAGCAGCAACGAACGGTTCATGCGGGTCAGGTTTTCAAGTGTGCGGTGGGTCTTAGCCAGTTCTTCCAACTGGCGCTCGGAGAGGGCCTCGTCCTCCATCAGCATCTCGATACGGTTCCGGCAGATGGCAAGCGGAGTCTGCATCTCGTGCGAAGCGTTCCCGATGAATTGCTTCTGCTGATCGAAAAGCTTCTCATTGCGTCCGGCAAAGTCCGTCGCGGCCTCGTTCAGCCGGGCAAACTCCGTAATGCTTGTCGGGTTATCCAAGGGTTCATTGGGATGTCCCAGCCGATAACGGTCCAGCCATCTCAACAGTCGGTACAGCGGTTTCATGTTCCGATAGTAAACCCAGGCGGTAATCAGCAGGATAACCAGCAAGAGCAAGACATACAGAAAGACAATCCATCCCGTAATGGCGCGTTTCAAATCCATCTTCTCGATGGTAGGCGTATAGACCACCAGTTCCATATAGCGGTCACCCGAAGCACGGAAAATGGTAATAAGCACTCGTGCCGGCTCTTCTTCCTTTTTCTCGGTGATATAGACCATCTCGTCGCGATACGAAATCTGCGGATACGAAGCTGCATATTCCTTGCTTACCTCGTATAGGTAATACTGGTTGTTCGAGCCATTGCTTGCCACCGGCATTTCCTCGCCTTGCAAGGCACGGATGATAAGCTGTTCGGAGTAATCTTCCAGCGAATCATCCACCTCATCATTCACTTCTTCCATCACCGCCATATAGAAAAGCCCCGCCCATACGCCCAACACCACTATCAATGCCAGCGACAAGCGCCACAAGACTAAATGAAACAGTTTCATTCCACCACAAATTTATAGCCGAACCCATATACCGACTTCAGCTCGGGAGTAGCTCCCGCATCTTTTAGCCGTTTGCGGAGATTCTTTATCTGGGCATAGATGAAATCGAAATTGTCCACCTGGTCGATATGGTCGCCCCATACCGATTCGGCAAGCGTATTCTTATTGACCAGCCTGCCCGGACGCGACATGAAATAATACAGGATGTCGTATTCTTTCCGGTTCAGCTCTACCGGATTGCCCCCTACTTGCACACGGAACTGGTCGGGGAACAACTCGATATTCCCTACCTGAAGCTTATGCTCGCCTTCACGCTGGCTGCGCCGGAAAAGGCTTTTCAAGCGAGCATGCAACTCTGCCAGATGGAAAGGCTTGGGCAGATAATCGTCGGCACCTAGGTCGAGACCAGCCACCTTGTCCTCCAGCGAGTCTTTTGCCGAGAGGATGATGACATTCGTGCGCTTGCCCAATGCCTGAAGTTCTTTCAGCAAGTCCAGCCCATTTCCGTCGGGCAACATGATATCCAGCAAGATGCAGTCGTAATCATAGTCCTCCACCTTTTGCAATGCGGTACGATAATCGGGAGCCTGCGACACCACATACCGTTCCTTTTCCAATGAACGGGTGGTTATCTCCCGCAAGTCTTTGTCGTCTTCTACTATCAATATCTTCATAAGGACACCTATTATATATATATTACATACGAATCGGAAACAGACAACATCCGGCAAGCATGCGCCCCCTTAACGGTTGTGCCAGAAGCTGGGTACAAACATCAGCAGGATGGCATACAGTTCCAGACGTCCCAGCAACATCAGGAACGACAAGACCCATTTCGCCCCGTCAGGAAGTCCGCTCCACGAGAATGCGGGACCGTAATGGCCCAATCCCACACCGGCATTACCCATGCTGGAATAAACCACACCAAACGCGTCTCCCAGCTCCACACCCATCATCATCAGGACTATCCAGCCTACAAAACCACAAATCAGGAACAACAATGTAAAAGTCGTGACCGCAGAAATGGTAATCGGGCTGACCGTCTGGCGGTTTACCTTCACGGGAAATACGGCACGCGGATGGATAAGGCGCGCCATCTCGTTCCTGGCATTGCGCAACAAAATGAGCAGACGCATCACCTTGATGCCTCCGCTGGTAGAACCGGTACAGCCTCCCACCACCGTGGCGTACACAATCAGTAACCACGTGAACGGAGGCCAGAAATTATAATCGTCGGTGGTAAAGCCGGTAGAGCTATGCACCGTGACCACCTGGAACAGGGCTTTGCGGAAAGCTTTCTCCACATCGTAATGGTTATGCAACACCAGCGCGATAGTAATAATCAGCGTCACGGTAAACACTGAAATAAAAAAGCCTCTTACTTCATCGTCCTTCCACAAATGGCGGAACTTTCCCTTCAGACACATGAAGTACAACGAGAAATTGAGCGCGGAAAGCATCATGAAGATAGCGATGACATACTCGATAAAAGGCGAATTCCAATACGCCACGCTCGACTGTTTGGTGGAAAAGCCTCCCGTGGCCGTCGTAGAGAACGCATGACAGACGGCATCGAACCAGCCCATACCGCCCCATACCAGCAACAAGGTCTCCGATACGGTCAGAATCAGATAGACAGTCCATAACCATTTGGCCATGACACTTACCTTCGGGTGAATCTTGTCGTGAGTCACGCCCGTGGCTTCCGCCGAAAACAACACCTGGTTTCCCACGCCGAAGATGGGCAATACGGCGATGGTGAAGAACACGATTCCCAAACCACCTATCCAATGCGAGAAACTGCGCCAGAACAAGATGCCGTGCGAAAGCGACTCGATGTTGTCGAGTATCGTGGCACCCGTCGTGGTGAATCCGGATACAATCTCGAAAAAGGCATCAGGAATGGAAGGAATGGCTCCGCTGATATAAAAAGGCAGCATTCCGAATACCGAAAACAGAATCCACGTAAACGCCACAATGCAATACCCGTCGCGCCGGGTCAGCCTGTTCTCAGCTTTCCGCCCCAAAAACACCAGCACGCCTCCTGCTCCTGCCGTAATCAGCGTAGAGTAGACAAAGTAAATGTAATCTTTCTCCTGATAGTAAAGCGAGACGGCGGCACACACCATCAGCATCACGCCCTCGATAAATAGCAGGAGTCCCAGGATACGACATATCATTTTCTGGTTTATCAGGCTGTTCTTCCGGTTATTTCCTGCATATACGTTTTTAGCAAATGAATCTTCCATTTCTATTTTTATGTTATGACCGTACAAAACTAATGAAAAGATTCTATCTACACATATAATCGGAAATAAATAATTAAATGCATGTTCAACTGAATACACAAAAAGAGATTGCCCCACCTTATGAGACAACCTCTTTTTGTGTATAATTTACAAGTTTTACAATCAAGCCATAGAGCCGCCCACAATATCGAGCAACTCGTTGGTAATAGCCTGCTGGCGGCTCTTGTTGTAGAGTAAAGTAAGATCCTGAAGCAGGTCGTTTGCATTGTCTGTCGCAATCTGCATCGCTACCGTACGGGCTGCATGTTCGGCTGCCGCCGAATCGAGCAATACGGTATAGATTTTCAGGCGAAGCACTTTAGGCAACAATTCCTGCATCACCCGCTCTGCCGACGGTTCGATAATATAATCGGGAAGTATTTGTGGCTTCCGGCTGTCTTCTTCGGCATTGCCGGCCGTCTGCCCGGCAGACAAATCGAGAGGCAGGTAAGCCTCTTTCGTCAAGACCTGAGAAGACGAAGACTTGAAATGATTGTACAACAAAATGACTTCCTGCACTTCATCGGATAGATAACGGCTGATTAACTCGGATGCCAAATCGGATGCTTCCTTGTAATTCGGCTTTCCGCTCATGTGCTGATAGTCGCCCATGGGAGTAAATCCCATCTTCTTTACGGCATCAGCCACCTTGCGTCCTACCGGATAAATCAAGATGTTATCTTTCCCCACAGACTGGGTGTACGTAGCAACCAATTCCTGCAAATGACGGATTACATTCGCATTGAACCCACCGCACAAACTACTGTTCGACGCAAATACGACAATAGCAATCTTCCTCACATCACGTTTCACAATGAAAGGCGACTCCACGCTCAGCCCTGCGCCCAAGAAATTGGTCAGCATGTGGTGCAGTCTTCGTTCGTAAGGAAGCATGTTTTCGATGTCGGCTTGTGCCTTGTGTAACTTGGCAGATGCCACCATCTTCATCGCCGAAGTGATTTTCAGCGTCCCGTTGATGGAGTTGATTCTTCCTTTTACTTCTTTCAGTGATGCCATGATGATTATTTTTCTTTAAATTGTCCTACTGTATCTGCCGCTACTTTTTCGATGATTGCCGTTACATCGTCGCTGATTTTCCCGCTTGCCAGCACATCCAGCACATCTTTCTGATGGTTGGCGCGCATGGTAGTAAGGAATGCGTCCTGGAAGGCACGGACCTTGTCGATAGGAATATCGCGCATCAATGCATGCGTTCCGCAATACAGGATAGCGACCTGTTCGCCTACCGGCATAGGTGAATACTGAGGCTGGATAAGCAACTGATTGTTCTTACGTCCACGGTCGATAGCCATGGCTGTAACAGGGTCCATGTCGCTGCTGAATTTGGAGAATGCTTCCAACTCGCGATACTGAGCCTGGTCGATCTTCAGCGTACCTGCCACTTTCTTCATACTCTTCACCTGAGCACTACCACCCACACGGGATACCGAGATACCTACATTGATGGCCGGACGGAAACCTTGATTGAACAAGTCGGTCTCCAAGAAGATCTGACCGTCGGTGATGGAAATCACGTTGGTAGGAATGTAAGCGGAAACGTCGCCTGCCTGCGTCTCGATGATAGGCAGGGCGGTGAGCGAGCCACCGGCTTTCACCTTCCCCTTCAGGCTGGCGGGCAGGTCGTTCATCTGCTCTGCCACTTCCTGCTGGCTGATAATCTTGGCGGCACGTTCCAACAGACGGGAGTGCAGGTAGAAGATATCGCCCGGATAAGCCTCACGTCCTGACGGACGGCGCAAAATCAAAGACACCTCACGATAAGCGACGGCCTGCTTCGACAAGTCGTCGTAAACTACCAGGGCATGACGGCCGGTATCGCGGAAATACTCGCCGATAGCAGCGCCTGCGAACGGAGCAAAATATTGCAACGCAGCAGGGTCGGAAGCGGTAGCGGCTACCACTATGGTATAATCCATAGCACCTTTTTCGCGCAATACATTAACCAGGCTGGCTACGGTAGAACCTTTCTGTCCTACTGCTACATAGATACAATATACCGGGTCGCCGGCTTCGTAATTATGACGTTGGTTGATAATGGTATCGATGGCAATAGCCGTCTTACCTGTCTGGCGGTCGCCGATAATCAACTCACGCTGTCCGCGGCCGATAGGAATCATGGCATCGATAGCCTTCAGACCTGTCTGCAACGGCTCGGTCACCGGCTGACGGAAGATAACTCCAGGTGCCTTGCGTTCCAAGGGCATTTCGCAGGTATCTCCTCCGATTTCGCCACGGCCGTCCAAAGGCACGCCCAACGGGTCGATGACACGTCCCAACATGCCTTCGCCTACATTAATCGAGGCGATACGATTGGTGCGCTTCACCACCATACCTTCCTTCACCTGATCGGTCGGACCCAGCAATACGGCTCCGACATTGTCTTCCTCCAGATTCATCACGACTCCCATGAGACCGTTTTCGAACTGAAGCAACTCATTGGCTTCGGCATTACGCAATCCGTAAATACGAGCCACGCCATCGCTCACCTGAAGCACGGTGCCCACTTCATCGAATTTCAACGAAGTATCAATCCCCTGCAACTGCTGGAGCAACACTTCGGAAACTTCACTGGGTTTTATATTATTATTTTCTGGCATAAGCTTAATTAAATTGAAAATTGAAAATCAGGAACAGAAGCCGGAGGAACAGAGCCCCTCCTTTTCCTGTTTCTGAAAATTCCATTAAATGATTCTCCTGTTTTTCGCTATAAACTGCTGTTCGATGCGTTGCAGCTGATTGGATACGCTGGCATCCATCCTGCGTCCAGCCACCTCGACAACATATCCTCCTATCAAGTTGGGGTCTACCTTCGTTTCCAGCTCAATGGTCGCATTGCCGTTTTTTTCCGACAATACTTTCGTCAGATAAGCCTCCAATTTGGGCGAGGGCACAGCAGTCGTCAACTTGCCAATGAGAATGTTTTTATCCTCACGATACAGGTCAATGTATGACCAGGTCATGAACTGCAAGAATTTTTCTCTTTTTTCTTCCAATACCAGACTGAAGAAACGCATCAGCTCGTTGCTCACACTTTTTCCGCCGGCAGCTTCGCGCAGCAGTTTCAGTTTTGTCTGGATATCCAATACAGGATTCTCCACCGCATGGCGCAAGCCAGCTACACGGTCAAAGTATCCGGCAAGTGTCCTCACCTCCTGGTAAACCTTGTCTTCTTTCTTTGCCGCTTTGGCATAAGCAAGCAACGCCTTCGCATAACGTCTGGAAACAACTCCCGTATTCATAACCTATTTATTTTTTTGAAGATTCAAGCATTTCATCCAGCATACGGTCAATCAAAGCATTCTGCTCTTTGGCATCGGAAAGTTTGCTGCGCATCACCTTTTCGGCAATCTCTACCGAGAGTACAGCTACCTGACGACGGATATCGCGGATTGCACTTTCTTTCTCTGTCTCAATCTGCTTCTTGATTTCCGCCATCAGACGCTGGCCTTCGGTGATAGCCTTATCCTGAGCGTCTTTCACGATGCGGTCGCGCGTAACGGCTGCCTCGCTCAAGATACGGTTCTGCTCTTCGCGTGCCTGAGCCAGAATCTTTTCGCCTTCCAGCTTCACGTTGGCCAACTGTTCGTTGGCTTCACGTGCCGCCTTGAGCGAATTGTCAATATATGCTTTCCGGTCCTCTACTGCTTTAATGATTACGGGGAAACCGTATTTCGCCAACAGGACGAAAACGACTCCGAACGTGATAATCATCCAAAACACCAGACCCGGATCCGGAGTTAATAATCCCATAATCTACTAATTTTTACAAGAACAATGTCAACAAACAAACCACGATTGCAATCAGGGCAACACCTTCGACCAAGGCAGCGGCGATAATCATGTTCATACGCAAATCGCCTGATGCTTCCGGCTGACGAGCCATAGCTTCCATGGCGGCACCACCGATTTTACCGATACCGATACCTGCACCCAATACTGCAATACCTGCGCCGATAGCAGCGCCCAATTTACTAATGCCAACACCTGCAGCAGCCTGCAATAAAACTGATAATAACATAATTCTAAAAATTTTAATTGGTTATACTTTTAATTTATTGTCTTTATCATTCATTGTGTCCTTTCACTCTCGACAGACCGATAAACACCGCCGAAAGCATCGTGAACACGTACGCTTGGATGAATGCGACCAAAAGTTCGAGCGCATTCATGAAAATACCGAATGCCACAGCCACTACCGTCATAGAGCCATTGATGACAGCACCTGCCTTGACCGTAATGAAGATAATCGCAATCAAGCTCAACATGGCAGCATGGCCCGCCATCATATTGGCAAAAAGACGAATCATCAGGGCAAACGGTTTAGTGAATATACCGAAGAATTCAATCAACGGCATCATAGGTATAGGAACCTTCAGCCAGGTAGGGACTTCGGGCCAGAAAATGTCCTTCCAATATGCCTTCGTACCAAACAAGTTGGTAAAAAGGAACGTACACAGAGCCAATACCAACGTCACGGCTATATTACCCGTCACCGTAGCACCGCCCGGGAATATCGGAATCAGTCCCATCAGGTTGTTCACCAGCACAAAGAAGAAAGCGGTCAGCAAATAAGGCGCATACCGTTTGTAATCCTCACCTACGCAACCTTTAATCACATCGTTGTAGATGGACATTACCGTAGCTTCGATCATCCCCACGCCACCCTTCGGAGCGCCTTGCTCTAAAGCGTGTTTCTTATACCAGCGCGCGCAGCTCAGCATAATCACCACCAATAAGGTGCTGTTTATGAACAAGCCCAACACGTTTTTGGTAATGGAAATGTCTAACGGCCTCACCTCTTCACCGGCAGCATTCCGCTCTACTATCTTGCCGTCGTTGGCTCCGCCTTCAGCGATATACAGGCCTTCGTACTCCTTGCCTTCTTCCAGGCGGGAAGAACAGAACACATGCCAGCCTGTACTGCTTTTCACGATGACCGGAAGCGGAATGGTCAGGTGGGTATCGCCCAAAGTGACTACGTGCCACTCGTAAGCGTCACCGATATGACCGAAAATCAATTCGTTCACATCTATTTCCCCTTCACCGCCGGTCTCCGCTTTCAGCGTCGTTGCCGGAATTGCCAGCAACAGCAGCAGCGTCAATACTATGTACCGTATTTTTTTCATTTTTAACTTGTTTACTTAATTTCAGTTCCGCTTCGAAACGAAGGAAGAAACGAGTCTCAAAAAACAGAAACGCAAAATAGTAAAAGACAAAAGCAGCCACAAACGCCACCACATCCTCTCCTATTACAAATCCGTAGAAAACCAGCACCAAAGCACTTAATATCAATTTCAGCACCTTGCATATCAGATAAGTCATCGCTATTTTGTCTGCTCCCAGCTGATAGCTGAAAAGAAACAGGTAAATGTATAAAAAGCCAAAAGCATAGAAAAATACCGGAACCAGCGGGAAACAAGAGAAATACCACTGCGGAACGAGGAAATGGTAAACCAATCCTACCAACGCCGTCAGGATAACTCCAGCCACGGTAAGCTCGCGAATAAATTTCTTCTTTATTGTCTTCAGCAACATTACATCAAAAAAAGCTTTAACTGCGCCTTTCCTCTCTCTTTTCTCAGAGTTCAGCGCAAACCGATATCTGATTGTCTCTGACTTCCACAAATCCGCCTTTGATTTGCAAAGACTGCGATTCTTTTCCTGCCGTGTACCTCACTTCTCCAGCTGCCAACGATGATATCAAGGGGGCATGGTTGACCAGTACCTGGAATTCTCCAAGTTCTCCCGGCAAAACAGCCATATCTACTTTCCCATCGTAAACAGTCCGTTCGGGTGAAGCGATAACCAGATGAAGTTCTTTCATTCGTTGTTCGTTTTTTTAGTTCTTTCAGTTTTCAGTTTCCAACCAGCCTGCTTTTAAGAAACCTCAAAAAAGCCGACTGCCCAAAAACTAAAATCCTTATCCCTTAGCTGCTGCAAGCAGTTTCTCACCTTTCTTGATAGCATCTTCGATCGTACCGACATTCAAGAATGCCTGTTCGGGCAAGTAATCTACCTCGCCGTCGAGAATCATCTTGAAGCCCTTAATGGTATCTTCGATAGAAACCATCACGCCCGGTACGCCGGTAAACTGTTCGGCTACGGCAAACGGCTGAGACAAGAAACGCTGCACACGACGTGCGCGGTTTACAGTCAGGCGGTCTTCATCAGACAATTCGTCCATACCCAAGATAGAGATGATATCCTGCAGCTCTTTGTTACGTTGCAGAATCTGCTTCACGCGCTGGGCGGTCTCGTAATGTTCCTTACCCACAATCAGCGGGTCCAAGATACGCGAAGTAGAATCCAACGGGTCTACTGCCGGATAGATACCCAGCTCGGTAATCTTACGGCTCAACACGGTTGTCGCATCCAAGTGAGTAAATGTAGTAGCCGGAGCCGGGTCGGTCAAGTCGTCGGCAGGCACGTATACAGCCTGTACGGAAGTGATAGAACCGTTCTTGGTAGAAGTGATACGCTCCTGCATCTGTCCCATTTCGGTTGCCAATGTCGGCTGATAACCTACCGCCGAGGGCATACGTCCCAACAAGGCTGATACCTCGGAACCTGCCTGCGTGAAACGGAAGATGTTATCGATGAAGAACAAGATATCACGCGGACCGTTCTCGCCTGTCTCACGGTCGCGGAAAGATTCCGCAAGCGTCAAACCGGACAAGGCTACAGACTGACGTGCGCCAGGAGGCTCATTCATCTGTCCGAACACCATGGATACTTGCGATTTTTCCACTTCGTTGTAATCTACCTTCGACAAGTCCCAATTGCCTTCTTCCATGCTCTTGAGGAACTCATCCCCGTAACGGATTACACCCGACTCAATCATTTCCCGCAGCAAGTCGTTACCTTCACGGGTACGTTCACCCACACCGGCAAAGACCGAGAAACCATTGTGCTTCTTGGCAATGTTGTTAATCAACTCTTTGATAAGCACGGTTTTTCCTACACCCGCGCCACCAAACAGACCGATTTTACCTCCTTTCAAGTAAGGTTCCAAAAGGTCAATCACTTTGATACCCGTAAAAAGGACTTCCTGCGATGTAGCCAGATCTTCGAATTTAGGCGGTTCGCGGTGAATCGGGAATCCGTCTTTTCTGTCCAGTTCCTTCATACCGTCAATCGCTTCACCGACTACGTTCATCACACGTCCTTTAATCTGGTTTCCTACCGGCATAGAAATCGGGTGACCGGCAGGTACGACTTCCATTCCACGCTTCAATCCGTCCGTACTGTCCATTGCGACGCAACGTACGGTATCTTCACCGATATGTTGCTGTACTTCGATTACCAACGTACGGCCATCGTTACGAGCGATAGTCAACGCATCGTGGATTTTCGGCAAGGATTTTTCTACATCCTGCCCTTCTTCCAATTTGAAGTACACATCAACCACCGGACCGATTACCTGCGAAATGTGTCCAACGATTTTTGACATAAGCTTTACTCTTTATTTATTATAGATTCAACTATTTTTTTGTGACCTGAAAAACAGGTTTACTATTTGTTCAACGTTTTACTAATCATCTACGCAAATTTATATAAATATCTTATACACGTGTTATTCTGCATAACATTTTTTTATAAAAAAACCACTTTCTCTATCGAATATGAAACAAAGCATTAACAGAGTTGTCATCATGACCCTCTTTTTAAACATTTATTCACACACCTAACGCTCCGTGCACGTGAACAATTCTTGATTTATATCAATAAATAACAGTAGCCACCACTTTACGTGCTCCACCGTAATCTCGGAATTCGCACAAATATATGCCTTGCCAAGTTCCTAAATTCATACGTCCGCCCGTAATAGGGATAGTCAGCGACACACCGGTCAGACTGCACTTGGCATGGCTGGGCATATCATCGGGACCTTCATCCGTATGGGTATAATACGCCTGGTTCTCTTTCACCAGGTTGTTGTAGATACGCTCCATATCGCTGCGCACGCTGGGGTCGTAATTCTCGTTCACGCTCAAGGCGCAACTGGTATGTTTCACAAACAAATGCAACAAACCTTTCTCGGGAAGTTCCGGCAAATGGGCTGCCACTTCCTGCGTTATCAGATGAAAGCCTCTGGTGCGGGGCTTCAAAGTAAATTCTACTTGTTCAATCATAATTCATATTCGTTTTTGATGAATGTACACATTTTGCAAACCTTCGGCAAGCCGTGTGCCAAGGCTTTTTAGAACAGTTGACAATCTGTTTTCATCCGGTTAGGTTTCATGTCCTCCGTACCGGGGACGTACGTCCTCCAATCGGGGGATATACGTCCTCCATACCAAGGATGTACGTCCTCCAATTGGAGGACATAAAAAATATATGTCTTTTAACGGTTTGGGTTGTATCTTTTCCTGATTCATTAGACACTTTTTTGTTTTATAAACGGAGTTAGTAGACACTTCCCGGATAGTCGTACTATACAACTAGACACTCCATCACTGTTAGTTTTTACGTATCCAGATATCGTTTATCTTCCGGCGGACAATCATCACATTCAATACAGAGACCAACAGGAAAACGAGGATTCCCGTCAACAATGACGGAAGCAAAGTCCCGCTTCCCGCATCGGGAAGAAGCGTAGCGATAACCGGCAAATACAGGCTACGGACTCCCATAACAATGCCAACCCCTAATAGCAATACCAGCAAGTTCAATCCAATCGTAAGCAACTGGTAAGGACGCGCCACCTGAGCCGGGCTGTATCCAATCAGCAACAGCGTCTCCAGCTTCCGCATATTCTTCTGCAAAAGCAAATAGATGCTGAGTATCAGAATATAGAAAGACAATACGCTGATAAGCAATCCTACCGACAATACGACCCCTACAATCACTTTCAAGAACCAAGTCGCCTTTCCTGCTTCCAGCTCATTTCCTTCCATCTCATAACCTTTGCGCTGAAAATACTGCACGATACGTTCGTCTGCCGGATTGCCTACCTCGACTATCAGACGAGAAGGCTCGGCATCACGCCCTGTACCAAAACGTGCATTCGCCCAACGGATAAACGCTTCGGGCACCAAAATGGTGTTCAGCCGGCTGGAGAAGCCCACAATATGCCCTTTCATCTGTTCGGCCTTGCCGTTGCCGGTCAAACGGATATCCAAGTTCACCATGCCTATCACCCCTTCGGACAACTGCGGCAAGTTCCGGCTTTGTGCAAAGCCGAAATTATACAGATTCAAGTAATTCCGGGGAATAATAATAGGAATGACACCCGATTCGGGATTGAATTTCCATTTGTCCGACTGCACATCCACATACGCATCGGGCACCGATTCGAAGAACAAATCGGTAGACATGTTAATGCCTTGCAGCCCCATCCCTGCCGCTACCTTGAATTGGGAAGGCAAAAAGCTTCCCACCCGCTTTACAAAGGGTTGTTCCTCTATCTCGGCAATGTCGCCCGAAGAAAAAGTCGTCTCCTTGCCTACAAGCGTACCCAAAGTGCTTACTTTCTTGCTTATCACAAGATAGTCTCCTTTCAGGAAGCTGTCCCCTTGGGTGAATACAGGCAAAATATCACGATAAAACTGCACCGCAAGCAACACGATGACCATGCCACACACATTTGCCAAAGAAAAGCCGAGCAACTGCGAAGGGCTTACGTGTTGTTTCAACAATTTCCAAATCATATCTTTTGAATAACAACTAATTGATTCCAAATAAAACTTTTACAATTTCAACACCCGGTCGTATTCCAAAGGCAAATGTTTTCCGATGGAGGTAACGACCGCTCCTGCCCCACGCTTACCGACTTCCTCACGGAGGATATCTGCCATCACCCGTCCGTTTCCATCATCAAGGTGGCTGACCGGCTCGTCTAAGAACAGAAAATCGAAAGGCTGGCAAAGAGCACGCACAAACGCCACCCGCTGTTGCTGACCGAACGACATGCGCCCTATCTTTTCGTCTTTTTTCCCGTCGATGCCCAGCCGCAAGAACCATTCGTCTATCTGTTTGCGCGAACAATATCCCGTCAAGCTATTTTTCAGCCGGACATTCTCAAGGGCGGTCAGCTCGCTAAACAGACGAAGTTCCTGAAAAAGCATGCCCAACGAACGCTTCCGTATATTCACCCATTCGCGCACCGAAAGATTACGTATGTTCTGCCCGTCGAAAGCAATAATGCCTTGATAGTCCTTCCGGTATCCATAAATAAAACTGCAAAGAGAAGACTTACCCGTTCCCGAAGCTGCCTCCAGCAAGTAAATCTTCCCTTTCTGAAAAGCTATCTGCCGATGCCATACATCAGAGATAACCGCATCTTTGCCGGCAAATACTTCCGGCAAAGTCTGTTGCATTTCGATTGTTTCCATTTGCTTTTTCCTTTAATTCAATGCTTCCAGCAGCGAGCGGAGGATATTCCGGTTCTGCTCTTTCACCGCCAGTTCCATGCGCACCCGACTTGCATCCGTCATTTCCACCGTCAGATAATCCAGTCCTTTCAAGAACTGAAACGCCTGCATCTCCGGACGGTTGGCATACGCTGAGCCTGCCTCTGCCAGCCCGGCAAGATTCATCGCATAATAACAACGCTTCCCGCTCACGGCTTTTCCCCACGGGCAAGAGCGCAAGGTCAATCCTTCTACACTTGCGTCAATCCATTGCAGGCGGTTCGTCAGGTAGAAATGCCCGTCGGACACACCGAACCAGAAAGCCACATAACCCGGACGCATCCCGAAAAGACTTCCGTCCGCCATGCGGAACTCGTATGCCGTAGCACCCCGGTTGACCAACTGCATCTGCCCTGCCGTCAATGCCAACAAAGGCTTCAGGTCTTCGAAGGTCTGCAAGAATCTCTCATCCGTCACATCGGCATACAGGATGAACGAACCCGATGCCCAATCGCCTGCCAGTGCCATATCTCCTTTCAGCGAACCGAAAATAGCCTCAAAGTCAACCGGAACCATCGAACTTTCCAACTCGTTATTGAACATCGGATGCTCCTTCAATAGCTCATACATCTTTTGTCCATCCAGATGCATCGACATCCAGAATCCTGTATTGGCAGGAAAATAATCCAAGTATTTACCGTCTATCTTCCCGAATGCCTGCATCTGTTTCTCCTGCATCTGTTTCATCACCCGGTCTGTAGTCAGGTCGGTGAAATCCACCGTTATTTTCCCTTGGCCAAAGGTCAGTTCTGCCAGACATTTCACATCTTTCAACTTCATGTTGCCGGAAATGCCCATCAACATCGGCGTCACATACCTGCCCGGAACCAAATCGAGCGAACCCAAAGCGATGATGTCACCTTTCCCTTGCTTGATCCGACCGAAATCGGGAGTAGAACGATAGCCTTCTTCTTCACCCTGACGCAACAACATCGATGCCGTATGCAACATATCTTCCGGCGCACCGCCGTTAGGGTCGGTCAGCACCAGCAAAGCATCCGAGGTGTATGCGGCAAGCACTTTGCCCAAAGCCGTCCAAAAGCAATGGTCGGCTTCTGTCACCGCCGGGCACAATTGCTGTTTGCTCAAAGCGTCAAACAACGTCTCCAGCTTGCCGCGGTCTGCCACACGTGCCAGTATCCCGGCAGAAACCGATTGCGACTCAACAAAGAAATACAGATTCCGCCGGAAGTCTATACCGCTTTCAGCTGGATTCTTCAATATCTTGTCTATCAGTTGTTCTGAACCTTGCATGCCGCTCTTCAGGGCTTCTCCCAGCCGCTGGACGGCTACAGCACCCTCTTCGCCCGCCAATCCGCTCTTCTCTGCAACCGACACCGGATTGACCGATACGACCAGCGCGGCATCCTTGGGCAAAGCCGACTCATAATTGTCTTTGTCTGAACACGATGCCAGCATCAGAAGAGCCATCGCCAGACATCCTGCCCATACATTCCATTTCATCCTGTTTCGCATAATTCTCTCGTTTTTTATTATTCCACTACATGTGCCAAGTTCATCAGATGCACCGCTACCAGCGCCGCCGTCTCTGTACGAAGACGCGACCTGCCCAGGCTGACCGAACGGAATCCGGCTGCTTCCGCCTGCTTCACTTCTTCCTGGCTGAAGTCTCCTTCAGGACCTATCAGCACCAAGGCATCGGCATCCGCATCCAGCACATCGCGCAGAAAAGGCTTTTCGCCCTCGTAGCAATGAGCGATGAACTTCTGTCCCGCAAAATCCTGGCGCACGAACTTGGCAAAATCTATCATGCCGTTTACCACAGGCTTACGGGCTTTTAACGATTGCTTGACCGCAGAAACCACAATCTTTTCGATGCGTTCGTTCTTCACCACCTTCCGTTCCGAGAAACGGCAATTCAGGAAAGTCAACTCGTCGAAACCGATTTCGGTGGCTTTTTCCACCAACCACTCCGTACGGTCGATATTCTTCGTAGGAGCCATAGCCAGATGCAGGTGTCCTCTCCATAGCGGCTCCTGCTCCGTCTTCTCCAACAGCTTCACATGACAACGCTTCCCGCTTATGCTGTCAATCATTGCCTTATAAAAAAAGCCTTTCCCGTCGGTCAACAGCACTTCGTCGCCAGTGGTCAACCGCAACACACGCAGGCAATGAGCAGCCTCTTCCTCGGGCAGCTCCTGACTAACCGCTATATCGGGCGTATAAAATGTATGCATATATACCAAGTATTAGTTTTCTTTCTTTTCCTCGTGCTCCCGCTTGCGGATTTCGTCCCGCAATTGCGAAGCCCGTTCATAGTCTTCACGCTGTACCGCCTCGTCCATCGCTTTCTTCAGCATCTCTACATCTGCCGAATTAACCGGCAATGTAAAGCTTCCGTTCGGCGAAATGTTGCGCAAATGTTCTTTTTCCAAAATATCTTCATACACATAAATCGGGAAGCCCATCCGCAATGACAAGACAACGGCATCTGATGTACGTGCATCTACCAACTCGATTTCACCATCCAGGCGCTTTATATATAAATAGGTATAGTAAATCCCGTTGCGCACCTGATAAATCACGCCTTTCACACACGTCAACTCCCCTATTTTCATCACACCCAATATCAAATCGTGTGTAAATGGGCGAGGCGGCTTATAGTTCATTTCCGCCATTTTGATACTCTGGGCTTCTACAGCTCCAATAATCAATGCCAATTTTCGTTCTTCTCCCCCCACTTCTTCCAAAACCAACGCAAACGAATCAGACGGTTTCAAAACCGATGACATGTCTAAAAACTTCAATTCAATTTCTGTTTTCATTCCTTTACGTGTTTGTATTTAAAGACGATGGCAAACATAACAGCCACCGCCAATGCGTATGCCGCAAATATGAGCCACGCCCGGCTCCATCCTTCAATCTGAGGCTCCGGACTTCCGAAATCAACAAACATGTTGACCACTGCCTGCGCACTCAGTGTGCCGATTGTAGCTCCCAACCCATTGGTCATAATAATGAACAATCCCTGTGCACTTGAACGGACATCAACATCTGTCTCCTTGTCAACGAACAATGAACCCGACACATTAAAGAAATCAAACGCCACACCATATACAATCATCGAAAGGATAAACATCCACACTCCATCGCCCGGATTACCTAAGCCAAACAGCCCGAAACGCAACACCCATGCCACCATGGCAATAAGCATGACCTTCTTGATGCCGAAACGGCTCAAGAAAAAAGGTATCAGCAAAATGCAACACGTCTCGCTGACCTGCGAAAGCGAAATAAGCAGATTGGCATGCTGCACGCCAAACGTATCCGCATATTCGGGTATCGCACTGAAACTGGTAATATAAGGATTGGCAAAGCCATTGGTTATCTGTAAGGATACGCCCAGCAACATCGAGAACACGAAGAAGATAGCCATCTTGCGCTGGCGGAACAGCAGGAACGCTTTCAGCCCCAAAGCTTCTGCCAGTGATTTCTTCTCTCCTTTTCCGCGGTTTACCGGACAATCGGGCAGCGTATTGGCATATATGGCAAGCAACACGCCCCAGCCCGCGCACACGAAGAATTGCATATAGTTAGACTGGAAGCCCCACAGGTCGACCAGCCACATCGAGCAAATAAAGCCGATTGTCCCGCACGTACGGATAGGAGGAAAAGCCTTGATGGTATCCAGCCCCGCACGGTCGAGAGCCGTATATGCCACCGAGTTCGCCAGTGCCAACGTAGGCATATAAAACGCCACGCTCATCGAATAGAAAGCGAACAAAACCGGAAACGATACCTGATCGCCTACCGTAAAGCCGTAATATCCGGCTCCTGCCATAAACAAGGCAGCCAGCAGATGGCTCAATCCCAGCAAGCGTTGCGCAGGCACCCACCGGTCGGCTATAATACCCAGTATGGCCGGCATAAACAAAGACACGATGCCCTGCATGGCATAAAATAATCCGATGTGGCTACCCAGCCCGATTCCAGCCAGATAAGTCCCCATCGAAGTCAAATAGGCTCCCCACACGGCAAACTGCAGGAAGTTCATCACTATCAATCGGAGTTTTATATTCATAATAGCCTACCTTATTTAATATACCGTAATGAAAAACGGTGAAACAAATATACGGAAAGATTATGATTTTCCAAACAAGCCAGGCAGGAAAATAATGAAAACAAAAAGTGAACGAACATATTTAATGCTCTGTAGGCATGGTTCACTTGGAGAGAGCAGACACTCTTATGACACACATATCTCTAATGTTCCGGCGAATCTGACTGCATCGGTCAAGTAAGTACTATTGCATCGCCAATTGCAGATAGATACAACCGCCCACGAATATATATGCTCCGACAAAGTAAGATAATCTAATTCTACCAGTCATTCCAATCCGGTCTGCTAACGAATTTAGTGGACAAACAAACGCCACAACCTCTGCCCACATACAAAAAAATACAAGCATAAAAAAAGGGAATCTTCCCAGATTCCCAATCTTCATTAACCTTAAATCTAATACCATGAAAAACACGACGCAAAGATAGATATTTTATGTTATTCAACATACAAATAACCGGATTATTTTCTAGATTTAATATAAATTAATACGCAACGCGCGCTTTTGTCCCTCAAAATTTGCATTTCTTCAAAATTACAAGCATTTTTGTAAAAGAAATAAATACACAAACAGACAAGTCGCTAAATTAAAATAAGATTACTACATACCCAACATAAAGCCTTATATAGTATATGGAGAATTATAACAATCGCACCGTACGATATAACAGTATCATCCAAACGCTTGTCATTTTAGGAGATTTATGCATTTGCAACGGACTGTTTTATGCTTTCTGCCAAGGGGCTGAATACATGGAAAAACCTGTTACATTTAATGCTACAGTGCCTCAGATTCTCATTGTATTATCGCTTAGCTATTTATTGTGCACTATACGTGGAGGCGTTATCCTCCACCGGCGGAAAGTACGCAGATTTCAAATCATTGTCCGTACACTCCGCAACGTTTTCTATTTTTCTATTGTAAGCGGCTTTCTGCTAACCATAGGGATGCATTTCGATGTGATTTCCTTATTCTACGCCGTCTACCTTTCTACCCTCTTCTTAATACTAAGCATCTACCGGCTGTTTTTCCGCGCGTGTATCACAGCGTACCGGAATAACAAGAACAACATACGTTACGTTGTCCTGGTGGGCAGTACGGCGAATAATATTGAATTGTATCATGAACTGACCAGCGACCCTGCCGATGGTTATTCAGTTGTCGGCTACTTCGATGAGGAACCCAACACAGAACTGGATACCCTACACTGCACGTACCTCGGTAAACCGGAAGAAGTCAATGCCTATCTTGCCGCTCATCCGAACATTCATTATTTATTCTGTTGTCTTCCTTCGCGCAAAGCCAACATCATCCTCCCTATCATCAATTATTGCGAAAACAATGTCGTACATTTCTATAGTGTACCCAATCTGCGCAATTACCTGCACAATCGGGTATATTTCAACATGATGGGCAATGTCCCTTACCTGAGTTTACGCCCCGACCCATTGAGTCGCCCGGAAAACAAATTCTTAAAGCGTGCCTTTGACATCGCTTTCTCACTTTTGTTTTTGTGCACCCTCTTCCCCATCATTCTCATCATTGTGACTATCATCACCAAACTGACCATGCCGGGACCTATCTTCTTCTGCCAGAAACGCAACGGACTGAATGATAAAGAATTTTATTGCATCAAGTTCCGCTCGATGAGGGTAAACAAAGATGCAGATACGCTGCAAGCTACTAAAAACGACCCGCGAAAAACCAAATGGGGAGATATTATGCGAAAAACCAATATTGACGAATTGCCTCAATTCATCAATGTCCTGTTGGGCGATATGAGCATTGTAGGCCCGCGCCCCCACATGCTGAAACATACCGAAGAATATTCCAAACTCATCAATAAATACATGGTACGCCATTTTGTAAAACCTGGCATCACAGGCTGGAGCCAAGTCACAGGCTATCGGGGCGAGACCAAAGAGTTGAAAGATATGGAAGGACGTATATTGGGTGACATCTGGTATATTGAACACTGGAGTTTCGGACTTGACCTCTACATCATTTACCGGACAGTACGAAATGCCATCCACGGCGAAAAGAATGCCTATTAATATATTCGCTCCGTTAGAAGTCAAATATTATCTTTAACTTCTAACGAGCAAAGCGGGTGATAACTTCTTTAACTTCTCTAACTCCTTTCACCCCTGATTTCAACTAAGCTCCAGCCCTAATTCTTCTTTTAGCTTAAGAAGGGCAGGATTTTTCTTACTCATCATCTGGAAACGCTCCAGATGGCTATAGGCACGTACATTTTCGTTGGGAGCACTTACCCTCACCTTCATCGTGATTTTCCGGTTATGAAGGCGGTCGCGCAGATGTGTCTCGATACTTGCACTCAAATTAGCCATATACTTCTGCACCATTTCATTGTCTACCACAACCTCAAAAGTCACGCCATCTTCCAGCAGATGCGGATGGATGTTACGCATACGTGCGGCATTGGCAGCCTCTTCTTTCGGAAGATTGACTGCAAACTCGGTCCAATACACGTTCAAGTCTCGTTCGGTAATCAGATAATCTTCGTAATCTTTGTCCTCGGAAGCATCCTGCACATTGACCTGCGCCTTCGTGGCTTCCTTTGTCTGCGCAGCATGCGAATGACGGATGGAAATCCCCATACTGCCCGCCTTCATCACCGGAATCTTTTTTCCTGTTTCCTGTTTCGGAATCGGACTGGCATGACTTTGCGCCGCAGGTGCAGGCTGAGACTGGGCTGTCTGCTGATAGACAGGTTGAGGCTCTGCCACTTGCTGAGGTTGAGGCTGAGGTTGGGATTGGGGCCGGGATGCCTGAGCCGGCTGAGCTTGATTGAATAAGGGTTTGATGGTCTGCTTAGGGCTACGCCCCTCACCTTCGCTATCCCCTTCGGTCAGCTGAGCCAACTGAATTAACGTAAGCTCTATCAGCAAACGCTTGTTCTTGCTCACCCGATAATTCAGGTCGCAATCGTTGCACAGCTTCATGGCCTTGAAAAGAAAAGGAGGCGTACACTTCTGTGCCTGTGCCAGGTACCGTTCACGGATGGAAGCTCCCACTTCCAGCAAAGGCAAGGTGGCAGGGTCATGACTGACCAGTAAATCGCGAAAGTGCGAAGCCAGCCCTGTAATGAAATGATTCCCGTCAAAACCTTTTTGCAACACCTCATTGAAAGTAAGGAGGCAATCGGATACCTTGTTCTGCAAGATAAAATCGGTCAACCGGAAGTAATATTCATAGTCCAGCACATTCAGGTTCTCGATGACACTTTTATAGGTAATGTGCCCGTTGGTAAAGCTCACCACCTGATCGAAGATGGACAAGGCATCGCGCATACCTCCGTCCGCCTTCTGGGCTATCACGGTCAACGCTTCGGGTTCCGCCTCGATATGTTCCTTCGAAGCCACACTCTCCAGATGCTCTACCATATCGTTGACACTGATACGGTTGAAGTCGTAAATCTGGCAACGGCTCAGGATAGTAGGCAATATCTTGTGCTTCTCGGTCGTGGCAAGGATGAAGATGGCATGGCGGGGCGGTTCTTCCAGTGTCTTCAGAAAAGCATTGAAAGCCGCTTGCGAAAGCATGTGCACCTCGTCGATGATATATACCTTATACTTGCCTACCTGAGGCGGGATGCGCACTTGCTCTATCAGCGAACGGATATCCTCGACCGAGTTATTCGAAGCCGCGTCCAGTTCGTGGATGTTATACGAGCGTTGCTCATTGAATGCCACACACGATTCGCACTCATTGCACGCTTCTCCTTCCGCGGTCGGATGAAGGCAATTGATTGTCTTGGCAAAGATACGGGCACAAGTGGTCTTTCCTACTCCGCGTGGACCACAAAACAGATAAGCGTGCGCCAGCTTGTGATTGGCTATCGCGTTCTTCAATGTGGTTGTCAATGCCCTTTGTCCCACAACCGTGTCGAAGGTCGAAGGACGGTATTTCCGTGCCGATACAATATAATTATTCTCCATACTTCCGATGCTGTTGATTTAGTTCAATAGTACAAAAGTACATAAAATCTCGGTTTTCTTAAGGAGTTGCCGCGAAATCTTTTTATCTTTGTCCCATTATCCGAGCATAAACCTTTTCGATATGAGCAAACTGAAAGCCGTGTGGAACTACATTCGCCGCCATAAATACCTGATAACGATTTTGGCATTTCTGCTGATTATCGGCGTATTAGACGAAGAAAACAGCCTGATACAACGCGTCAGGCACAAACGTGAAATCTATGAACTGAAGCGCGAAATCAAGCATTACCGTGAACAGTACGAGAAAAGCAGTGAAGAACTGAAAGAACTGACTTCGAATCCGGAGATGCTGGAACAAGTGGCGCGTGAGAAATACCTGATGAAGAAACCAAACGAGGATATCTATATCTTCGAAGAAAACCTGAACAAGAAATGATGAATAAATATTATCCGGCAATGACCGTTATCGGTGCCGTCCTGATTCTGGCAGGGGCTATCATCCAAATTACCCAAGCCGTATGGGCTCCGTATGTGTACCTGGCAGGAGCTGTCCTGTTCGCGTATGTGCAAGTCATGAGCGGATATCACGGACAAAATGTGATTATCAAACGTTTGCGCCGTCAACAAATTTTAGGAGCTTGCCTGCTGGTCCTGACCGGTATCATGATGATTCTCTGGCATCGTAACGAATGGGTGTTGTGCCTTACCATCGCCGCCGTACTGGAACTCTATACAGCATTCCGCATCCCGCAGGAAGAAGAGAAAGAAAAGAATTGAATCTATTAAAAAGTCAGAAGAAGTTACTACCCGCAACTTCTTCTGACTTTTTTCTATTCACATCAATTTTTATTAATGGTCATTTCATCTATCAACCGCTGTATGCCCGCATACTTGTCGATAATGAACAACACATAGCGAATATCCACACAGGCGGCTCGCTGAAGCTGGGGATTGTAGGCGATATCACCCGTCAACCCTTCGTAATTACGGTCGAACGCAATGCCTATCAATTCTCCTTTCGCATTGAATACAGGTGAACCTGAGTTGCCTCCTGTATTGTCAGTGCCCGTCGCAAAGCATACGGGCATGCGTCCGTCGGGCATGGCGTAGGGTCCGAAATCCTTGTTACGATACAATTCCTTCAATTTCTCCGGAACAATAAATTCGGGATTACCGGGATCTTCCTTCTCCATCACGCCCTTCAGCGTGGTATAATACAGATATTCTTCCCCGTCGGCAGGCTCATACGAACCGATTTTACCGTAAGTCAGACGCAGGGTAGAATTGGCGTCGGGATAAATCAGTTTCCCTTCCTTCTGCCTCAAGGCTATCATACCTGCCACCCAAGTCTTGTGCGCGCGGTTGTATGCCTGGGTCTCGGCTTCCATCTCCTTCCCCGTAGCCTGATAACCTTCTTTTACCGAACGGGCATATTGCACCATCAGGTCATTTTTCAATTCACCGGCATCCGGATGGCTCAAGAAAGCTTCCCAAGCTTCGGACGAACGGAAAACGGAACGGTCGAAACAAGCATCGACAAAAGCATCGGTGTTTCCGCCGAACTCTCCGTCTATCACCTGAAAGATGCTGATGCGCTGAGCTTCCGGAATCAGCCGGGCATAGAGGGCAATCAATTGCTTCGATACTTTCCGGTCCACTTCCGCATTATAGTCTTTATTGAAGAATTTCAGTCCCGCCGCTTTCAGTGCCGAAACTTCTTGAGCGATGTCTTTCTTATTGCCTTTCTCCAAAGCCTTCAGCAAAGCGTCGGTATCCGGAATCTTCGAAAACTCCGTGCCCAGCATCAAGGCTTCGTAAATGGCTTGCTGATGGTAGACGGCGTCATGACGTTTCGCTACAATCTCACGGATAGCATCGTATGCCTGACGATAGGCCTCGTTTCCTGTTTCCTTCCCGTAAGCCAACAGACGTTCCTGCTCCGCTTTCTTGCGATCGAGCACTTTCAGACGCACCAGCCCTTCATTCATGCCGATAGCATTCTTCCAATAATTGGCGGACGAAGCATACTTGGCGGCATACTGGATACGTGTCTTGGCATCCTTTGCCATTTCTTCACCCAACACCCGAAGCCGCACGCCGCGCACGGTATCGCGCATAAAGTTGGTCGTGTTCATGCGTTCTTCCACCTCGTCGCTAATCATATATCGCCAGTTACGTCCGGGAAATCCCATTACGAAAGTAAAATCGCCTTCCTTTACACCTTTCAGGTTGATGGTCAGATGCTTCTTCACCTTGAGGGGCACATTCTCCGCCGAGTAAAGGGCAGGCTTCCCGTCTTTCGACGCATAGATACGGAAAATGGAAAAATCACCGCAATGGCGCGGCCACATCCAGTTATCGGTATCCGCGCCGAACTTACCGATAGACGAAGGAGGAGCGCCTACCATACGGATGTCCTTATAAACCGTCTTGACGAAAAGATAATATTTGTTGGCACCATAGAACGGTTTCAACTCCAGGCGGGTAAAATCATCGGTCTTGATTTTCTCTTTCTTGGCGAAACGCTCAGCCACTTTCTCCAGATACGAAGGTGAAAGATAATTCAGTCCTTCGGGGTCATCGTCTTTCTTCAACTGTTCCAGCACATAATCGGTCACATCCAGAATACGGTCGATAAAAGTAACGGTCAGTCCCTTGCAGGGAAGCTCTTCGGCATACGAATTTGCCCAAAACCCGTCGGTCAAGTAATCATGCTCCACCGAACTGTGCTGCTGGATGTATCCGTATCCGCAATGATGATTGGTGAGCACCAGACCTTCTGCCGATACCACTTCTCCCGTACATCCTCCGCCGAAATGTACGACGGCATCCTTCAGGCTGATATCGTCGGAACAATACACCTCGTCCATGCTGATATCCAGCCCTAAGTCCTGCATCACCGCCGCGTTCTGCTTTTTCAGGTCGGTCAGCATCCACATGCCTTCATCGGCATACGCCGTAAAAAGGCACGAAGCCAACAATGTGGTCAATATAGTTTTCTTCATAATGCTTCATTAAAAGTTCACCACAGAATACACAAATCCATTCTTCCTATACCTATATATTATATATAGACAAAAAGAATCTGTGTAATCCGTGGTGAAACAGATTCAGACTATTTTTATTCTACAATTGTCATTTCATCAATCAGGTTCTTGCAACCGCCCAGTTTCTCGACGAGGAACAACACATAACGGATGTCTACGGCGATGCAACGCTGCAGGTTGTTATCGAAATTGATGTCGCCCGAAAGCGATTCCCAGTTGCCGTCGAAGGCTGCGCCAATCAATTCGCCGTTGCCGTTCATTACCGGCGAACCGGAATTACCGCCCGTAATGTCGTTGGTAGTCAGGAAACAGGTCGGCATTTCGCCGTTAGGCAATGCATAGCGGCCGTAGTTCTTCGTAGCGTACAGCTCTTTCAACTTGGCAGGTACGACAAACTCCGGATTATTGGGATCTTCCTTCTCCATTACTCCCTTCAGCGTAGTGTAATATTTATAGTGCACGCCGTCTTTCGGGTCATACGATTTCACGTTGCCGTAAGTCAGACGGATAGTGAAGTTTGCGTCCGGAGCTTTCGGTGTGGGAGCATACATTTCGCACAGTCCGCGTACGTATGTTTTATGCAGCAGGTCGATGTCGCCGCAAGCCTTATCATAATCTTCGTACAGCTTTTTCGCCATAGCGTTCTTGCTGGTAGAATACTGGATAGCCAAATCATTGTTGATAGCTTCTACCGTGGGATTGGCAATGAACGCATCGAAATTCTTCTGGTTGGCAAAGATGCTGGTATCATACAGCGCGTCGATATAAGCATTGTAATCGCCACCAAATTGAGTTTTGATTGTTTCGTAAAAAGCGGGAAGCGCGTCTGCCGGCACACTCTGCGCATAAAGCGGAATCAGCACTTTCGCTACCTTGCGGTCCACTTCGTGGTCGTAATCCTTGTTATGCACGTTGGCATAGCCTTCCTTCAATTGTTCGATAGCCTTTTCGATATCCTTCTTCTTGTTCTTCTCCAACGCCGCTTTCAGGTTATCGAATATCAGATAAGTGGCTCCGAACTCGATGCCCGAACGGAAGGTTTCGCTGAAATACGTCATCTGCTTGGCTATCGGAGTCACTCTTGCCACGTAATCGTTGATTTTAGCTACCACCGAAGCATAGTCGGCATCGTTCTTTTCCTTGGCAAAGCGGGCGAAGTTGGCTTCCTGTTCCGCCTTGGTCTCCAGCACACGATTGTCGATAATCGCCTTGTTCATGCCGATGGAGTTCTTCCAATAGTTGCTGGAAGAAGCGAACTTGCTGGCATACTGGATACGCACCTTGTCGCTGGCCGCCATTTCTTTCCGCAATACATTCTGGCGTGCCTCGCGCACCTGGATGCGCGGCGTGTTGGTACCTTCCATGCGCAATTTCACTTCGCTCTGCGTCAGATAACGGCTTGTGCTGCCGGGGAATCCCATAATCATCGCATAGTCGCCTTCCTGCAAGCCTTTCAACGAAATGGCAAGATGCTTCTTCACCTTCAAGGGAACATTCTCGGGGCTGTATGCGGCAGGATTGCCGTCCTTGTCGGCATAGATACGGAACATCGAAAAGTCGCCCGTATGACGCGGCCACATCCAGTTATCGGTCTCGCCTCCGAACTTACCGATAGACGAAGGAGGAGCAGCTACCATGCGCACATCGCTATACGTCTTGATGTAGAACAGGTAGAATTTGTTTCCCTGATAGAAAGGCAAAGCCAATGCCGTAATGCCCGGTTTTCCTTTCAGGTCGCTCTTTTTCAGTTCTTCGTCCGCCAGCTTGCCCAGGTATTCCGAGCCGAACGAGTTGAGTTCGCTCACCTTTCCGTCCTTGATGTCCTGGTTTACCTTGTCGGTAACATCCACGATGCGTTCCACAAACTTGAATGTCAGTCCCGGCGTAGGAAGTTCTTCGGCACGGCTCTTTGCCCAGAAACCGTCGGTCAGGTAGTCGTGCTCCACCGAGCTGTGTTGCTGGATAGCGTCGTATCCGCAATGGTGGTTGGTCAATATCAGACCGTCGGGCGAAATGATTTCTCCCGTACATCCACGTCCGAAGATGCCTACCGCATCCTTCAACGCCACCTGATTGGGGCTGTAAATGCCGTCAATATCCATCTTTAACCCTCTTGCCTTCATCCGGTCGGCAAGATTCTGCTCCTGCATCAACTGAAGGAGCCACATACCCTCGTCGGCTTTCACCGGCGAGAATACCGCACAAATCAGTGCAAACGCCAATAGTTTCAGTTTTCTCATGTCTTTCTTGCTAATTTTACTATTTATTATTTCATTTTCATTTCGATTCAGCGAACAAAGATACGGAAAAAAGCGTTCCGAACACGTATATTCAGTAATAATCCTCTATTAAGTTTAATTTTTGGTAATTTATTTCCTCGAAAAATCGAAACATTATACCTTTGCCTCCGTGAATCATAAAGGCTTATTTCATGTATAGATGGTATTTGTTCATGCTTATTTGTGCCGCAATTCTTACTTCATGCGGTAAAAAATACAGGATAGAAGGTGTTTCCTCAGTTTCAAGTCTGGACGGAAAAATGCTTTTTATCAAAGTGCCTTCAGGCGCTCAATTGGTCAATATCGACTCAGCAGAAGTAATACATGGACTTTTCAAAATGGAAGGGAAAGTAGACTCTACGGTAGTTGCCTCCCTGTTTATGGATGACAGATGCATTATGCCGGTAGTCATCGAAAAAGGAAAAATCGACATCAACATCAACAATGCAGGTTTTACCATCAAAGGTACGCCATTGAACGATAGCTTCAACGATTTCATCATGAAACGAAATTCGCTGAGCGACCGTGCGGATGAAGTAGAACACATGGAGGCACGCATGATTCTAGACGGACAAGACCCAGATAAAGTACACCATGAAATCGAGAAACAACGTACCTTGTTATCCAATCAAGTAGACAGCCTTGCTAAAACCTTTATTCAGTCCAATTACGAAAACGTGCTGGGTCCGGAAGTGTTCATTATTATGTGTTACGGGATGCCTTATCCTGTTCTGACTCCTGTCATGCAAGAAATCATTGACGGAGCTCCTGCCTCGTTCAAAGAAAATCCCATGATTAAGGAATTTATCTCGATAGCCCAAAGCAACATGAACAAACTGCAAACGGCACAGTAATCCTAAATGCCTTTTAACGGCATATAAAAGCATTGCCTCATGCAAGTATATTCGCACCCTTCTACATCTATATTCATACGCTATCGCAACTAGTTACGAAAGGAAAGATAAGCACAACAGATTAGGCATGAGGCTACATCCTTTTTCAATTTCAATTTAAGAAGATTTTCTATTTAGAAAGAGAATCACTATTTTTGCATCCGATAAGTGTAAAACAATAGCGTTATGACTGAAATGAATGCAACGGAAAGTTCGGAAAAGAAAAGCCTGAACTTCATCGAACAGATTGTAGAGAAAGATTTAAAAGAAGGCAAGAACGGCGGAAGGATACAGACCCGCTTCCCGCCCGAGCCTAACGGATACTTGCATATCGGACATGCCAAAGCTATCTGCATGGACTTTGGCATTGCCAAAAAATACGGAGGCGTATGTAACCTGCGCTTCGACGACACCAACCCCACGAAAGAAGACATGGAATACGTGGAAGCCATCAAGGAAGACATCCAATGGCTGGGATTCCAGTGGGGACACGAATATTATGCCTCGGACTACTTCCAGCAGTTGTGGGACTTTGCCATCCGCCTCATCAAGGAAGGCAAGGCTTACATTGACGAACAGACCTCGGAAGAGATAGCCGCCCAAAAAGGAACGCCTACCCAGCCGGGTATAGAAAGTCCCTACCGCAACCGACCCATTGAAGAAAGCCTGGAACTGTTCCAAAAGATGAATGCCGGAGAAATAGAAGAGGGCAAGATGGTGCTCCGTGCCAAGATTGACATGGCTAACCCGAACATGCACTTCCGCGACCCGATTATCTACCGTGTAGTGAAAACACCTCACCACCGCACGGGCGATAAATGGAAAGCCTATCCGATGTATGACTTCGCACACGGCCAAAGCGACTATTTCGAAGGAGTGACCCACTCGCTTTGCACGCTGGAGTTCGTGGTTCACCGCCCCTTATACGACTTGTTCGTCGACTGGGTGAAAGAAGGCAAAGACCTGGACGATAACCGTCCGCACCAATACGAGTTCAACAAACTGAACCTGAGCTATACCCTGATGAGCAAGCGCAACCTGCTGATTCTGGTAAAAGAAGGGCTGGTAGACGGATGGGACGACCCGCGCATGCCGACCATCTGCGGTTTCCGCCGCCGTGGCTATTCGCCCGAGTCCATCCATAAGTTCATCGATAAAATCGGCTACACTACCTACGATGCGCTGAACGACTTCGCCCTGCTGGAAAGTGCCGTGCGCGAAGACCTCAACACACGTGCCACCCGCGTATCGGCTGTACTGAATCCGGTCAAACTGATTCTGACCAACTATCCCGAAGGAAAGGTAGAGGAAATGGAAGCCATCAACAATCCGGAAGACCCGAACTCGCCTACCCACATCATCGAGTTCAGCCGCGAGTTGTGGATGGAGCGCGATGACTTCATGGAAGACGCGCCGAAGAAATACTTCCGCATGACGCCGGGACAGGAAGTACGACTGAAGAACGCTTACATCGTGAAATGCACGGGATGCAAGAAAGACGAGAACGGCAACGTGGTGGAAGTATACGCCGAATACGACCCGAACACGAAGAGCGGCATGCCCGAAGCCAACCGCAAGGTGAAAGGAACCCTGCACTGGGTAAGCTGCAACCATTGCCTGAAAGCCGAGGTACGTCTGTACGACCGCTTGTGGAAAGAAGAGAACCCGCGCGACGCCATGGCAGCCATCCGCGAGGAAAAGAACTGCTCGGCACTGGAAGCCATGCAGGAAATGATTAACCCCGACTCGCTGCACGTGCTGAAGGAATGCTACGTAGAGAAGTTCCTTGCCGATACCAAGCCGCTCGACTACCTGCAGTTCCAGCGCATCGGTTACTTTACTCCGGACAAGGAGTCGGCTCCCGGCCATCTGGTGTTCAACCGCACCGTATCGCTGAAAGACACCTGGAGCAAAATCAGCAAGAAATAATCATTCTCCCAGTGGTTCTGCATCGGATATGTTCCCGAAGCCGGACCACTGGGTCTATTCTATCATATACAACCATCGAATCATAAACAGTATGAGAGAAGACTTGTCCTCCTTATTCAGCCGCCCGGAATTTAAAGAAACCCTTGCCAGATACGAAAATATGCTAAGCCAAGGCAAACGGGTGTTTTTTGACTCCGACGAGCTGACACTCCTCGCAGAGTATTATGCCAGCAAAGGAAAGCCTGAGGCTTCGGACAAGGTTATCGACTATGCCCTGACCCTTTATCCGGACAACCAAGATGTGCTCATCTTCAAATGCCATTCCCTGCTAAGCACTTTGCAAATACCCGAAGCCGAGCACTTAATACGCACCCTGCCCGACCAAAGCGATTATGAGGCAAAACTGCTGTATGGCGAATTGTATCTGCTGAAAGGGGAAACCAATGAAACCCAGCAACTCTTCAACGACCTGTACGAAAGCTATCCGGAAACCGACACCGCGCTCGATATCGCCCAACTGTATATGGACTACCAGATGAAGGATTATGCCTATCCGTGGATACAGAAAGCCCTGCGCCAGGAGCCGGACAATCTGGAAGCCATAGAGCTGATGGCGTGCTTCCAACATGCCTCGCAAAACATAGACGAAGCCATCGACCTGTTCAATCAAATACTGGACGAAGAGCCGTACAACTTGACGGCATGGCAAAACCTCGCCCGGTGCTATGTGTACAAAGACGACCTGACGAAAGCTTTCGAAGCCATTGATTTTGCCATGGTGGCAGATGAAAACGACCTGACCAACTGGAGGCTGAAAGGCGAATGCCACCTGATGAATGATGATAAGGAAGAAGCCCTGAAATGTTTCAAATACCTGGACAGTCACAAACTGGACAATCTATCCGAGAAAGGATATGTATGGAATATGCTCACGCTGCTTTCCTTCGAAATGCATCAATACGAAGAGGTGATGGCATACACGCAAAAACTTATCGCCCACCACGAACAACTGGCAGACGAAATAGACTATGTGGAAGTATGCTACAAACGTGCCATTGCCAGCCTTTACCTGTCAGACGAAAAGACATTCAACGAAAGCGTAAGGTTAGGCATATTGTATGCTCCCGAAGACTACCGCACCTTTTTGATGAAAGGAGAAATCCAACTGATGAACGGATATGTAAAAGAAGCGTTGGCAAGTTTCCTGAGTGCCATGGAGCACAATCCCGACAATATCAAGCTGCCTGTTTCCATTGGGCTCGTGCTCTTATATAAAAAGTATTACCTCGAAGCCCAATTCATCTACCAGATGTTCTTCGAGACACATCCCGACCAAGCGCATCTGTATGGCTATTTCATGGCATTCGCACTTTATGGCATGGATTGCCAGGAACAAATGATGAAATACCTGATACAAGGTGCTGTATATACTCCCGAAGTGTTGGACCAATATAAAAACCTGTTCATACAAGACGAAGACCACTCTTTTTATGACATAGCCAAAGACGTCGCTTCACACATTCAGAAAGGCGACTTAGACCCGAACGCTTTTCTGGAGCCTTTTTAGCGTGTTTTTCATTGAGCCAATCAAGCAGATTATCCCCAAGAAATATCAAAACTTGAAAGCAAACCAAAAGTTTTTCTGATAATTATTTGGATAATACAACCAAATACTTTACATTTGCGAAGCAAAATAAAAGAAAACAGAAAAACAATTATGAGAAATTACACTACACACCGCCACCATCATCATTACCTGACGTAAATGCATACGGTAGGCTGAAAGTCGTGTAATATAATAATTATTATAAGATATACAGGAGAGGCTTGCCGTGGAAACGGTGAGCCTCTCTTTTTTCCGAAACCATTAAAACAGAAAAATATCATGCTTAGAATTGCCGTACAATCCAAAGGCCGCTTGTTTGAAGACACAATGGCCCTGTTTGCCGAAGCAGACATCAAGATTTCCACATCGAAACGCACGTTGCTTACCCAAGCCAGCAACTTCCCCGTCGAAGTTCTGTTCCTGCGCGATGACGACATTCCCCAAACCATCGCCAGCGGAGTAGCCGACTTAGGCATCGTAGGCGAAAATGAATTTGTAGAACGCAATGAGAAAGCCGACATCATTTACCGGCTGGGATTCAGCAAATGCCGCCTCTCGCTTGCCATCCATAAAGAAGAAGACTATCAGGGACTGCCGTGGTTCAACGGCAAGAAGATAGCCACCTCTTATCCGGGTATTCTCCGCACTTTCCTCGACAAGAATGGCATCCAGGCTGATATCCATGTCATTACCGGCTCGGTAGAAATAGCGCCGGGCATCGGACTGGCAGATGCTATTTTCGATATTGTAAGCTCAGGTTCCACCCTTATCAGCAACAACCTGAAAGAAGTGGAAGTAGTGATGAAAAGCGAAGCTGTCCTGATAGGCTATCCCGGACTTTCGCCCGAAAAGAAAGAGATACTGCAAGAGCTGTTGTTCCGCATCGAAGCCGTAAAGGCTGCCGAAGACAAAAAATATGTACTGATGAACGCACCCACCGACAAGTTGCAGGAGATTATCGACGTATTGCCGGGCGTGAAAAGCCCTACTATCATGCCCTTGGCTACAGAGGGATGGAGCAGCGTGCATACGGTCATCGACCAGAAATGCTTTTGGGAAATCATCGGCAAGCTGAAAGCGCTCGGCGCACAAGGCATCCTGGTCATCCCCATCGAGAAAATGATTTTATAAGTTTCCCCTATAAAAACACTAATAGCCATGAATATCATCCGTTATCCGGAACGTGCCGACTGGAAAGAAGTATTGAAACGCTCGGCACTCCACACCGAAGACATACGCCAAGCGGTCACCGGCATCATAGACCGCATCCGACAGGAAGGAGACCGTGCCGTCTTTGCCTGCGAAGAACAATTCGACAAAGTGAAACTGGACTCGCTCAAGGTAAGCGAAGCTGAATTTGAAGAAGCCGAAAAGGCTGTCAGTACCGAACTGAAAGAAGCTATCGTACAGGCTGCCGCCAACATCCGCACCTTCCATGCAGCCCAACGTTTCGAAAGCAAGAAGGTAGAAACCGTACCGGGAGTAACCTGCTGGCAAAAAGCAGTGCCCATTGAGAAAGTCGGACTGTATGTGCCCGGAGGAACTGCCCCCCTCTTTTCTACCGTGCTGATGCTTGCCACACCTGCCCAAATAGCCGGCTGCAAGGAAATCGTCTTGTGCTCGCCTCCCGGCAAGGAAGGGAAAATACACCCTGCCATTCTCTATGCCGCCCGCATAGCAGGAGTGAAGAAAGTGTTCAAAGCCGGAGGAGTGCAAGCCATAGCGGCTATGGCTTACGGCACGGAAAGCATTCCGAAAGTCTATAAAATATTCGGTCCGGGAAACCAATATGTCACTGTAGCCAAGCAACAGGTTTCTCTGCGCGATGTAGCCATCGACATGCCTGCCGGTCCGTCGGAAGTAGCTGTACTTGCCGATGAAACTGCCAATCCAGTTTATGTAGCTTCCGACCTTCTATCGCAAGCCGAACATGGAGCAGACAGCCAAGCGATACTGATTACGACCTCCGAAGCCTTATTGGAAAAGGTTCAATCCGAAGTAGAACGCCAACTGGCTGTATTGCCGCGGAAAGCCTTGACAGAACAATCGCTTAAGTCCAGCAAGCTGATTCTGGTGAAAGACATGGACGAAGCCATCGATATGGTGAACGAATATGCTCCCGAACACCTGATAATCGAGACACGCGACTATGTCGAAACAGGCGAGCGCATCATCAATGCCGGCTCGGTATTCCTCGGTCCGTATGCTCCTGAAAGTGCAGGCGACTACGCTTCGGGCACCAACCATACGCTGCCAACCAACGGATATGCCAAAGCTTATAGCGGAGTCAGCCTGGACAGCTTTATCAGGAAAATCACTTTCCAGGAAATCACGCAAGAAGGTATCCGCCGCTTAGGCCCTACCATTCAGACACTGGCTGCCAACGAGCACCTGGACGCGCACAAGAATGCTGTAACGGTACGGCTCGCTGAATAAAATCACCCATTCCAAAAACAACTAAACTGTAAATGAATGAAATCCCTTAAAGAACTGACCCGTCCCAATATCTGGGCACTGAAGCCCTACTCTTCCGCCCGCGACGAATACAGCGGAAAGGCAGCTTCCGTCTTTCTGGACGCAAACGAAAACCCATACAATACCCCGAACAACCGGTATCCCGACCCGTTACAGCGAGAACTGAAAGATCTGATAGCACCGGTAAAAAAGGTGAAACCCGAACAAATCTTCCTGGGAAACGGAAGTGACGAAGCCATCGACCTGGCCTTTCGAGCCTTCTGCCGCCCGGGGATAGATAATGTGGTAGCCATTCATCCTACCTACGGCATGTATCAGGTATGCGCCGACATCAACGATGTGGAATACCGCAAGGTATTACTGGATGACAAATTCCAGTTCAAAGCCGAAGACTTGCTGAAAGCTTCGGACGAAAACACCAAACTGATTTTCCTCTGCTCGCCCAACAATCCTACAGGAAATAATCTCGACTCCAAGGAAATCATCACCCTGCTCAATGCGTTTCAAGGCATTGTTATCGTAGACGAAGCCTACATCGATTTTTCGGACCAACCTTCTTTCATAAGCATTTTGGACGATTATCCTAACCTACTTATCCTGCAGACTTTTTCGAAAGCCTGGGGATGTGCAGCCATCCGCCTGGGCATGGCATTCGCTTCGCCCGAAATCATCGGCATCTTTACCAAGATAAAATACCCCTACAACATCAACCGGCTTACCCAACAGGAAGCCATCACCATGATGCAACGCCACTACGAGGTGCAACGCTGGGTAAACACGCTGCTGGAAGAACGTACACGGCTGATGAAAGCTTTCTCCGCACTGCCCTGTTGCAAACGGGTGTTCCCTTCGGACGCCAACTTTTTCCTGACACGAGTAACCGATGCGAAAGCCATCTATAACTACCTGGTAGAGCAAGGCATCATCGTACGCAACCGCTCGAACATCCAGCTGTGTGAAGACTGTCTGCGCATCACCGTAGGCACACGTCCCGAAAACGACAAACTGCTGGAAGCATTACGCAACTATACTGTAGAATAAATGGAAATGAAAAAGAAAGTCCTATTTATAGACCGCGACGGGACACTCGTCATCGAGCCTCCTGTCGACTACCAGCTCGATGCTTTCGAGAAGCTGGAATTTTACCCCAAAGTCATCCGCAACCTGTATTTTATCCGTACAAAGCTGGATTTCGAACTGGTCATGGTAACCAATCAAGACGGATTAGGCACCAGCTCGTTCCCTGAAAATACCTTCTGGCCCGTACATAATCTGGTACTGAAAACCTTCGAGAACGAAGGCATTACTTTCGACCGCATCTGTATCGACCGCTCTTTCCCCGAAGACAATGCCCCTACACGCAAGCCCCGCACAGGCATGCTGACCGACTATATCGGGAATGATGCTTACGACCTTGCCGGAAGTTTCGTGATAGGCGACCGTGCAACGGATGTAGAACTGGCATACAACCTGAGATGCCGGGCTATCCTGTTGCAGCCCGACGCATCGGCATTGGCAGGAACCGGACTGGAACAGGTATGTGCTTTAGCCACTACAGACTGGGACCACATTGCTGAATTTCTCTTTGCCGGCGAACGGAAGGCTGAAGTGCGCCGCACAACCAAAGAAACCGATATCCGCATCAGTATCAACCTGGACGGAAACGGCACATGCCATATCCATACCGGACTGGGATTCTTCGACCACATGCTGGAACAAATAGGCAAACACGGAGGCATTGACCTGACCATTGAGGTGAAAGGCGACCTATATGTAGACGAGCACCATACCATCGAAGATACAGCCCTTGCCTTGGGCGAATGCCTGAACCAAGCTTTAGGCAACAAGCGCGGCATCGAACGCTACGGTTATTGCCTGCCGATGGACGATTGCCTGTGCCAAGTAGCACTTGATTTCGGAGGCCGTCCCTGGTTGGTATGGGACGCTTCGTTCCGTCGGGAGAAAATAGGCGAGATGCCTACCGAGATGTTCCTGCATTTCTTCAAGTCGCTGAGCGACGCTGCCCGCATGAACCTGAACATCCGTGCCGAAGGCGAAAACGAACATCACAAGATAGAAGGCATCTTCAAAGCCTTTGCCCGAAGCCTGAAAATGGCCATCCGCCGTGATATCTATCACTACGAAGTGCCTTCGAGCAAGGGAACCTTATAACAGTTCCCTTCCCTGCCCTTACAGCCTAATATATAAAAAGAGGTGTGCCCTTCTGCAGACACACCTCTTTTTATATATTAGGAATCAAAGAAATTACTTCAAAAGTTCTTTCAGCTTGTTAGCAATGTCTTCGCCACGCAAGTCGCGTGCAACGATTGTACCTTCCTGGTCAACCAATACAGTTGCGGGGATGGCACGTACACCATACAGCTTAGCACCTTCGCAATCCCAGAATTTCAGGTCAGACATCTGCGGCCAAGTGATTTTCAGGTCTTTGATAGCCTGTTTCCAAGCTTCAGCATCACGGTCCAAAGATACGCCTACAATACCGAAACCTTTTGCTTTGTATTTGTTGTAAGCAGCTACTACATTCGGCATCTCTGCACGGCAAGGACCACACCAACTTGCCCAGAAATCAATCAAAGTATATTTGTTCTTACCGATGAAGTCAGACAATTTCACGCTTTCACCTTCAGGAGTATTCATAGTAAAATCAATGTATTTCTGACCTACAGCAGTTTTTGCCAAAGTAGCCAGTTGTTCTTTCAGTTCGGTTACACCTTCTACGTTAGCGGCGATAGATGCCGGAATCTGGTCAACCAGCGGCTGAATCTGTTCGGGAGAGAATGAACTGGAGAAACGGGTCAGCAACTGCACACCAGCCACGTTTGTGATATTCGAAGAAATCGTATTCAGAATAATCTCACGGCTCAAGCTGTCTTTTTCTTCAAGTTGTGCTTCAGCAGCCTTGCGTTGGTCTTCGCTCAAAGAATCATTCTGAGACTGTTCGTACAACGAACGCATTTCTTTGTTGATTGCATAGAATTCTTCAATGAATTTCTGGTAAACATCATTGCAAACCGTTCCAGCTACTTTAGACAATTCATTGTTCAATTCCAAGGTAATGGTTCCCGCTTCAAGAAATACCGGAGAGCTGATGCCCTTCGGAGCGTATGACACGATGCGGCTTATCGCGATTGTGTCTGCGTCTCCCTTAAACTGGAAAGCTCCACCTTTAACTACAGCAGAATCAAGATTGACCATCTGACCATCTACGAAGTTCTGCAAATACACCATTTCACCATCAGCTACATCGGCAATTGTACCGTTGATTGTGTAACTCGGTTTGTTCTGACATGAAGCAAGCGCCAATACACCGGCGGTTGCCATCCACAAAAATGTTTTCATACTTTATGATTGTTATAAATAATTTTCGTCGAGCAAATATACGCTTTTTCTTTGACAAAACGAGAAGCCCTCTTATTTTTTACATTTTTTAATCATATAAACATCTTTATATAATTAAGAAAACGAATGCCCATACGCCGCCACTGCGCAGGCTTCCCAAACGAAGATATACTTCAGGACAGTTTCATATATGCCATCACCTTCTGGAAGGGCTATCCATAGAGAAAAGCAACATGCCTAAAGCACATACCGTATAACAAGCTTGAAATGCCGCAGGACCGACTCCGAAAAATACATCAAAGCCGGTATAGTGCACCGAAGTGAAGAATTGCACCACAAAGAAAAGGGTGATGAAATAACCGGAAAAACGGACAAAGCCGTACGACAGACCTCTCACCACATCACGATCGGTACGGTAATAATCGACGGCAAAAGCATACACCATAGCCATCAGGCTGATTGTCAGCGACAGCAGGTAAGAGCATCCATCTGCCAAAGGCGAATTATCCAGTCCCCCCGTAATGCTTCGCACAATTCCCCAAGGTCCCCATGCCAAGAGAATACCTACCATGACACAGACCGCTCCCGATGCCACACTCCAACACAAAGCCCGCTTCTCCTTCCGCGTACAACGTCCGTCCTTCCGGAACAGACGCAGGCAAAGGCTACCCAACCCCGCATGCATCCACAACCCTGCCCCGAATGCCAGTATCAGCAAATGCCCCAAGAAAGGTGCCTGCAAGAACCCCGTGACCGCATGACGTAACTGCCAGCGCAACCCTTCGGCGCTAAGCAAGCTCTGCACGCCTTCCCAGCCATACACGCTGCCTATCCACGACATGAAAGCCGTAAGCAGCGTAAGCAGGAAGAACAGGGTGGCGGGATGCAGGAAATGTCTATTCATCGTCGGGTTCCAAGTTATCAATATCCAGGATGCGCAACTCAAAGGCACGGGTCACCAAGCGGCAGGCATTCACACCTGTCCGCTCATCGGAACGGAACAAACAGTTTATCAAGTCATTCTGACGCTTCTCAATGGATTTCACCCCGAAAGGCATCCCTTTCAAATTGGTTATCATCTCTTTTGTATAGCCTAAGGCAAGGTGGCGCAACAAGCGTTCATCGTACTCATCAATGTCGTAATCGATAAGCGCCTCCTGGCGGCGTTGCTCGGCAAGGACCGATTGCTTGAAACGTTCCACTATCTTTTCCAGTATCGGATAATTGAACACCAGCTTCTTGCCAGCCATAACCGCTTCCACATCGGTAGCCGTCAACAATTCGCCGGTCTTCAGGATAATTCCGTCCGCCCCGGCATTCAAAGCATCCACCCAAAGCTTTTCGTTCAACACTTCACCTGTAAATATCAACACTTTCAGTTCAGGACGTTCCTTGTGCAAACGAGCACAAATAGACACTCCAATCGTAGTAGACCCTCCCAGTCCCAAATCAAGCAAGACCAAGTCAGGAGTCTGCTGTTCGAGCAAAGTCCAGAATTCAGCTTCGGTCATAGCTGTTCCTATCACTTCCGCATTAGGTATCTCGTGACGGAAAATTTCTTCCGTACCTTTCAATTCCAATTTTACATCTTCAACGATGATGACTTTAAATTTCTCCATAAATCCGTTGGCAGAATTAAATATTTAAATTAGGCTCAATTTACATGCAATGTTCTCAAAAATCCGTGATATCTGCAAGTGGATAACCAATAATTTGGGCATCCAGCCTGTTCCACTCACACGTTTTATTTCTGCGGAATAGTAAACCATACCGTGTAGCCGCCTTCGGGCTCGGGACAGGCATTGATGCGGCATCCTCTCCTGCCTGCAAACTCATCGTGGTCACGGATAATCTGCTTACATACGAGAAACTCTGTGCCTACCAATTCATTGCCCGTACCGGCATACATGCGCGAAAGGGATGGATAGAACAGACCGTTCAACTCTTCTTGAGTAAACGTACGGCGTGTATCGGTAAATCGGAACTGCACAAAACCGTTATGACCGGCACTGGCTGATACCCGAATTGTGCCGGCTTCGGCATAACGCACCGCTTCGTTAATCAGATTCTCGAATAAAAACTCCAAGAGTACTGCATCGCCCGACATAATCAAGCCGGCAGGAACCCGGGTGTCAAGCGTAAGCCCGAAAGGCAATTTACGGCTTACTTTCCGGAAATAACGGCAAAGCTTTTCATCCAGGTATTCCGAACTGACTTCGGTACGCCTGAACGTAACCTCATCCAACTGACGTGCCGCACACGAACTGAGCAAACCCAAAATATCCTTATAATAATTCACCAGCTCGTCTACCGTCTGCAACTGCTCGTGGTCTTCCGCTTCCGAAGCCACCTTGCCTTCGTTCAGCCGGTCGATAATCTGCTTAATCCGGTTGGGATAATAAATGGTTTCATGCTTGATGGTGGAAAGGCAATTGTCGAGCACCATATTCTGTACATGCAACATATTCTCCTCATACAATGCCCGACGGGCATCATCCTGCGCCAACTCGATGTCGTTGTACTTCTGACGGACCCGCACCACGGCGTTATAGAGCACTACGGCCAGATAATCTACGACCAGCTCAACTAGCAAGATATCTTCCTCGTCCAACCCTTGCGGCAGGGTGCGCAGGGCAAACACTCCCGTATGATGGTTCTCTCCGCCCACCTCCAGCCGAAGCGGCAAGGCGACCCATCCCGACGAGTCTCCGCACGTCACCACCCGTTTTTCCCAACAACGCGACATAAGGGTACGCGCCTCATCGGAATCGGCTTCCTCTGAAAAATGCCAATGCAACGCGGACGAATCTTCGTCGAAGAGCGCCAACCCCAACGCAAAGACAGGAAAAAGCTCGTTCAACTCATGGCCTAACTGAGCCAACAATACATCCGACATAATCTCGCCTTCAGCATTGAGCCGCGTAGAAGCAAAAATAACCCGATTGATAACAAACACCTGCTCCATATTATAACGGTAATGCAGACGGTGCCGCCAATACAACAAATAATAACCTACCAGACAAATCACAGCCAGCAACACGAGCAATGCCAACGCTATCATCTTATTGTTAGCCGACTGGCGCATCTGCACACAATACTGCTCCAGCGAACGGTCTTTGCTGATTTGCTTATAAAGCGAGGTATAGGCAAGGTTATTATAATAATAGGTAGGAAAATCTTTGATGGCTAAAGCTGCCACCGCCGCCTCGTTCCGCACATCCAGCAAGATATAATAATCAGTATCGAACTCTTTATCCAGCCAGTCTTGTTCGGTTATCACATGGTCGCTCCGATACAATTGCAGCAAAGGGGCATCGTATCCGGAATAGCGCACATAGTGTGCATTCAGATAATAAAGCACGCTATCGGCATACACCAGCGCATCGGCATAATAGCCTCCTACATTGCATTCGTACACCAAGTTGGCATAATCATTAGCTATAGCCAGCAAGCTGTCGTATGCTGCCACTTGACGGGACGCATCCTCCCCCACCGTCGCCTGAGTATGACTGCATCCGCTCCCTGCCAATGTCAGCCACAAGGCACCTGCTACGCACAAGACCCGCCTTAAACCTTTGGGCAGACGGAAGTAGAACCGGCTTCCTTTACCGGGCGTACTTTCGATATCGAAACAGCATACACTGAAAACCGCATTGGTCTTCCGGTATTTCTCGATAATGCCTTTACAGTTCATCAGCCCGAAGCCATGCCCTTTCTGCTTGCGTAACGATTGTACATCGCTTGCCGTATCCAGCCCGATGGTGCCCGAATCATAGACTTTCTCATCCAAGATGCGGCGTACATCTTCCGCTGAAAGCCCCGCCCCGTTATCTGATACAGAGATTTCCACGTATGTGTCCGTCTCTTCGGCCTTCAGTTCCACACGTCCTCCTTCGGGCGTATATTTCCGTGCGTTTTCAGCCAAGGTATTTATCATGAACAAGGTTAAGGCACGGTCAGCTTTCACCACCGAACCGGTCGGATGAATCACCAGCTGCTGATGTTTCATCTCGAAAGAACGCCTTCCCTTGCCTATCATGTCAAACAATTCGCTTAATGCAAAGTTTTCGATGTTCAGGCTTACCACTCCCCGGCGCATCTTAATCCAAAGCGCCAGGATATCGTTGTACTCATTGATACGCGCTATCAGTTCGTCAATATAGACATACTTGCCCTTCTTTACCTCTGCCTGACGCGCGTAAGGAGCCGACTTCAACTTGTGCACTTCATTAACGACCCTGTCAATGTAAGGCACAATGCCGGTCACAATAGCCAGACAGGCTTTCTTCACCGCATTCTCTTTCTTGTTCTCCGCCAGATGCTGCTGATGGACATATTGCTCCTTCTCTACCTGCCTCCGTTCTTCTTCCAGCGACACCAGATTGGCTCCGTTGACCAATGCCCATGCCAAGTAAGGCGAAACCAGTTGCAACAGGAACTTCCCTTCTTTGGATAAGGGGCGCTTCGATGCCAGCCACACACATCCGATAACATGCTCGTCCTCGGGCGCAATCAAATCAAGGCGAAAGACCGATGCTCCTTCAGCATGCGGAAAAGAAGAAGCATCGGGCAAGGCGTCTGTATTTTCGTCCTTTAAGAAAATCTGCATATCCTCCGCACCAAAGATACGAAGGAAATCTTCCCTTACCGCCGACAAGACCGACCCGACCACCGCATCCATATCACGGGCAGAAGCCGGTACCGCCGAGATGATTTTACGACACAGGCCGAACACCTGCTTCAGCACCGACAGATACAACCGGTTACGCTTCTTCCATCTGCGGTTTAGTATCACGAAGAGCACAATCAGTACGCCCAATGCCAGCAAGACCAGAAACAACAAGGCATTGAGCTGCTTCGTCTCGCTCTCCAAGGCTGTATAACGGCTTTCCAGCAACTTGTCCTGACGCGTATAATCCAGCAGGTCGAGATAAATGTTGCGGTTATAGTCGGACTCACGCTTCATCCCCATAGCCGAATAAGTGCGGCTCAACTGCTCGCGCAAGCGCAAAATCCATTCGGGAACGGTCTTGATGCCTTCGTCTGTAATCCATTTCAGCTCAATGGAGCGGTCATTGTCAGGGATATAGGTGCGCAAGCGGTCGAGCGTATCGGTGCAATGGTAATATTTCTCGTGATGCAGATTGACGTAATGCAAGGCGGTATCCAGGTGGGGCAACGCCTTTTCGGGACAATCCATATAATTATAATAGGTGGCAATCGTGCGGTAAGTGCCCGATATCTGATACCAGTCGCCGTATCGCTTGAACAAAGCCAACGCCCGACGCGCGTACGAAAGCGGAAGGCTGTCGAGAGGCAGGCCTTTATCGTTGACGAGACGCAACACGCCCGAACTGCTCCGGGAAAGAATCTCGCGGTTCTGCCTGAAATTCAACAGTTCGGCAAGCGCCTGCAAGGCATTCGCCTCGAAATAAACATATCCCTTTGCCCGGCTCACCATCAGGCAATTGGCCAGGTAATTCAATTCGCCCGCAAGCAACTCCTCGCGTGTAGGCGCTTCGTACATGCCTCCCGAGCCACGCATATACGCATAATACAGCCATTGCGCCGTATCGCTCCGGATAGCGTCCACGTCAATGGCATCAATCGCCTGCAACGAAGCGTCCTGCTGCTGAAGGTAATAAAAATAAATCCCCGAAACGATGTAAAACTCCGAGACTCCGTAGTTCAGACGAAGCCTGGTGTGCGCGTCGGTTATCTGGCTTTCGTCCTCACGGATACGGCTCATCCGCCGCAGGGCGTTATTCCGATAATCATAAAACTCCTTGTTCATGGCCGTGCGCTGACATATCTTCATCCTCCCCACATCCGCTATCAGGCGTTCTATCTCATTATCCCCGGTTTCCGAAGCCTGAAGGTAAAGACGTTCCGCACGCTCGAAGTCCATGCGCATAAAGGCACAGAAAGCCTCGTTGTTCAAGGCTTCGGCACGAAGGTCGGAATTACCGTCGGCCAACCTGAACGCCTCTTGAGCGGCTTCTACAGACCGGTCCAGGTCGCGGTAACGCAAATCATAGGCAAGGCGGTTCAACGAATCGGCCTGACACCACGACTCCATCCGTCCGACCTGCCCGCCGCAAGCCGAACAGAGCCATACGAGCCCCACTCCCAACCAAGCTATATACCGTATAATCCGCATAAAGACACCCGCTCACTACCAATTAAAAAGAGGCTATACCATCGGACCCCAAAAAGACCGGATGGTACAACCTCTTCATACCACGTGAAAGAATCGTTATTTTTTAGATTCCTCTAAAGACACTTTTCTAAATTCTTTCAATACCTTTTCCAATTCCAAAGAAACTTTGCGGGCACGTGTACCGGCAGCTTTGTTACCTTTCGATGCCTGCAATTCGGCATCTGCAAGTAAGGTTTCGTTCAATTCCTTGATTTTTGCAATTAATTCGTTCATAGCTTTTTCTATATTTGACCTTAAACATTTTCAAAGTAAATATAAATAACTCAATGTATAGCTGTTCGCCCTCTCTTTTTTACATTATTTAGTATTTAAGGCCTTATTCCATTGCAACCAAGTTGCAAACAAGGCTTTCTCATGCAAAATCAACACTTTCGGGTATTGACCATCCTGAAGATTCGGCTTACCTTTGCAGCAAATAAAAAACCAACAATTATGTCACACACTCATGTACACGTACACGCACACGAACACAATCATACGCTGACATCGCTCAACTCGATTTTCATCGTATGCATCGTCATCAACCTGCTCTTTGTCATCATCGAGGCAGGTGCAGGTTTCATCTTCAACTCACTGGGTCTGCTTTCCGACGCCGGACATAACCTGAGCGACGTATTCAGCCTGCTGCTCTCGCTCTTCGCCTTCCGTATGTCGAAACATCGCAGCACCGACCATTTCACCTACGGATACAAGAAAAGCACCGTACTGGTATCGTTGCTCAACGCCATTATCCTGCTGATTGCCGTAGGCGGCATCATCATCGAAAGCATCTATAAGCTTAAAGAGCCCGAACACGTCTCGGGTGCAGCCGTATCATGGACGGCAGGTATTGGCATCATCGTCAACGGAGTCACGGCATGGCTCTTGATGAAAAGCCAGAAACACGATTTGAACGTACGGGGCGCCTTTCTCCACATGGCGATGGATACACTGGTCTCTGTAGGAGTGGTTATTTCGGGCATCATCATCATGTTGACCGGATTCGTGCTGATTGATACACTCATCAGTCTGGTCATTGCCTTCCTGATTCTGATTTCGACCTGGAAACTGCTGAAAGAAAGCCTTTTCCTCTCGCTCGATGCCGTACCCGAAAACATCAACCTGCATGAAGTGGAGGAACACATTGCCCATGTGCCCGGAGTAGAAAGCTACCATCACTTTCACGTATGGGCAATAAGCACTACCGAAAATGCAGCCACCATACACATTGTATTGAAAGACTTGTCCGAGATGGAGAAGGTAAAACACGCCGTAAAAGAAGAGCTGCGCGAACACGGCATTCAACACAGCACCGTAGAATGCGAAATGCCGGGAAGTCATTGTGACGATCCGTGTTGTTGTCAGTAAGTAATCGATAAGAATCAGAAAAGCTCGGTCTCTTTAGGAAACCGAGCTTTTCTGATTCTTGAGAAATGATTGATTATTTTTCTTTCTTAGGAGTTGTCTTCTTAGTTGCTGTAGTGGTCTTCTTTGCAGCTGCCGGTTTTTTACCTTCAGCTTTCTTCAATTCCGACTGCAACTTAGTAACTTCATCATTCAACTGAACCAATTCCTCGCCTTGATTCTTGATGGTGGTCAACAAAGAGCCCAACTCTTCGTTATCCATATCAGCTGGATACAACGAGTTGACACGTGCCAGGAAGTCGCCCAAGATATTCATGTAATTTGTAAACGCATCGTATGGTGAATCATAAATACCCCTGTCAAGACCTACACCGGTATCTTTCGTTGTCATGAAACGGAAGTTATTGCTTGCCTGCAAATAATACCAGTCTTGCTTGATACGACGGTCATTGCACAGATGTACACGTTCGGCTACACTATACAATTTGTTGAAAGCTTCACGCTGCAACACATTACCCAACCATGGGCTGATATCTCTTTCTTCATCAGACCAAGACATCGGATAAGGTACATCCATCATATCTACCGATTTCAGCTTCGTAACGATTTCTGTCGGAGTAGAGAATGTAATGCCTTTCTGTTTAGCACAAGCCGGCAACGCTTTCAGGAATTCCAAAATATTGGAAGACAACGGCTGGGAAATACCCAAAGCTGAAAGTTCCATAAAGATATTGATAACTTGTTCGTTTTCAGGCAAAGCAGCAATCCAATCAATATATGTATCTGCAAACAACGGATATTCACTCCATTCCGAATTAGAGAAACGTAAACTGATATCATCAGAAAGCTTGAAGTCACGCATCAACAATTTCAAACTCGGATTTTCTGTACAATGATACAAGTAGTGCGGGCTCTTCCATCCCAATACATGCTTAGCACCTTCTATCAATTGTCCTTTGAATCCCATGCTGGCAACAATACCACCGATTTCATTATCATAAATCAAGCTGGAATTACGGAATACTTTCGGCTCTTGTCCAAAGTAATCTTTGATTTTCTTACGCATCACTTCTACTTCTTCGCGGAAGCATTCTTCATTTGCCAATGAAGACAGACCATGAGAATAAGGTTCACAAATAAATTCACAGCAACCGGTAGCATTCAATTCCTGCAACAGTTCGATGACAGCAGGAGCATGCATTTCCAATTGTTCAAGCGCAACACCTGATATAGAGAGAGCGACCTTAAACGCACCGTCGCTGTTCTTCACCATTTCAATTAAAGTAGTCAATGCCGGGATGTACGAACGTTCAGCTACATCATTAATGCTTTGTTCGTTGGCATAATCATCATAATAGTAATGATCCGTACCAATTTCAAAGAAACGATAACGTTTCAGATGGATGATCTGATGTATTTCAAAGTAAAGACAGATTGTTTTCATATCAATTTGAGTATAATGTTATTTACCATAATTTTTTAAAGTCTGTTCATATAAACTGCGGATTAACACTCCGACTTTTTCCCATACGATGCCATCTACCTCTTTCTTACCTTCATCGCGCAAGTATTCATACAGCGCAGGATAAGTACAAATAGCATGAATAGCATCTGCCATCGCGTGAATATCCCAATAGTCTATCTTAATACATTTGCTCAGAATCTCGGCACACCCCGACTGTTTGGAAATAATTGTAGGAACACTACATTGCATGGCTTCCAACGGCGAGATACCGAACGGTTCAGAAACAGAAGGCATGATATAGACATCACTGGCTTTCAAAACTTCGTACACTTGTTTTCCTTTCATAAATCCAGGGAAGTGGAAACGGTCAGCAATGCCTCTTTCTGCAGCCAGACGAATCATGGCATTCATCATATCACCGCTACCAGCCATGACGAAACGTACATGGTGTGCACGTTTTAATACCATTGCAGCAGCTTCAACGAAATATTCAGGTCCTTTCTGCATAGTGATACGTCCCAAGAACGTAACGATTTTCTCTTTTGGATTCTTGTGCGGTACAATCTCCTGAATTTCTTGCGACAACGGAGCTACCGCATTATGAACTGTAAAGACTTTACGCGGATCCTGATAATATTTATGAATAACCGTCTGTCGTGTCAGTTCACTCACACACATGATACAATCGGCATGGTCCATACCGTTCTTTTCAATAGAATAAACAGTCGGATTCACATTACCACGGCTACGGTCAAAATCAGTAGCATGAACATGGATAACCAACGGTTTACCTGATACCTGTTTAGCATGAATACCTGCCGGATAAGTCAACCAATCATGTGAGTGAATGATATCAAATTCTTGTTGACGGGCAACCACACCCGCTACGATGGAATAATTGTTTATCTCTTCCTGCAGATTATCCGGATAACGTCCGGAGAACTCAAGGCATCCCAAATCATTGGTATGCATATAATTGAAATCGGCATAAATGTGGTCACGCAAGTCGTAATACAATTGTGGGTCCATATAGTTCCCTACCCGGCTCTTTACGTAATCCCATTGAACATCACGCCATACGATAGGCACACTGTTCATACCGATAATTTTCATGAAGCTTTGGTCTTCGTCTCCCCATGGTTTAGGAATGCAAAAAGTAATCTGCATATCCGACTGAGCTGCCAGACCTTTGGTTAGACCATAACTGGCCGTACCCAAACCTCCCAAGATATGGGGAGGAAACTCCCATCCAAACATTAAAACTTTCATAGTATTTCCTCCCTTTTACTGATTGTCATATTTTTCTAACAGATTTAAAGTTCTCAAAATTTGTGCTACGTTCATTGCAAATGAAACAGCTCCACGTCCACGGAATGGAGGATTACCGTCAAATAATTCCGGAATACAGCCTACACAATGAAGAGTCATTTCATCTTCATAACTAATCATCTGCCGTTCAACGAACGATATAGCACTACGCTTATAAATACGCAAATAAGCTTCGAGATAGAATCCTTCCAACCACGGCCATGCTGTTCCCTGATGATAAGCATAGTCACGTTGTATCTGCGGACCTACATAATTAGGATTGTAACCGCCACTCTTCGGACTCAACGAACGAAGACCTTTCGGTGTAAGCAACTCCTTCGTTACGATATCTACCACACCTTTCTTCTGTTTGGCACTTAACGGAGAATAATCAAACGCAGCTGCAAAAATCATGTTCGGACGTACGCTCCAATCCATCATGTCACCATCTACATAATCAAGCAAGTAACCATACTCATTCAAGAATGTACTAACAAAGGATTGTCCTGTCTTTTCTGCTACTTGGCTTAAGCGGTCAGCAAATTCGTTATCACCTCCTTCGCGCAACAACTCGCTTACAAACATAAGCGCGTTATACCATAACGTATTAAATTCTACAATAAATCCTGTACGTGGAGTAACCGGACGTCCATTTACCGTAGCATTCATCCAAGTGATAGCTTTATCCCTGCCTTCCGAATATACCAAGCCATTTTCGCAAACTTTCAAATTCGGATGTTTACCATCCAGCAAAAATGTCATGATATCTTTTAACAAGGTTCCGTATTTAGCACGTGCACCTTCGCGTGATACCATCTTTGCATACTGCTGAATAGTCCATACAGCCCACATTAACACATCAGGGTGTTCCATTTCATAAACCTTCAGTGTAATGGGATCTCCTTTAATAAATTCGTAAACGGCTTTCGTTGCCGTAGCCATTACCATTTCAAATTTCTCAACCTCTCCTACAGCAAGCATCAGTCCTGGCAATGAAATAAACATATCACGTGCACGGCATTTAAACCATGGATAACCTGCAAGGACATAATATTCATCCCCCTGTTTGTTCAGAAACTGGTGAGCTGCATTAATCAAACAATGTTTGAAATTGTCTCTCGGCGTACGACGGTCTACTTCTTCAGAGAAAAGTTGATTCAGGTTAGCTGTTTCAATTTCCGAAATGCCTCCAGAAAATACAATCGGCTCTCCTTTTTTAATTTCCATCTCGAAATATCCCGGAACATACAAATCCTCATTGAAATCATATCCACGTTCCTGCTCTTTCGGATATTCGATTCCTCGATACCAATCTGGCTGGAAATGGAACTCATTCGCACAATTAGTCTGCATGAACAGTTCGGGATAACCCGGATACATACACGTCTTGATTCCGTTCTTTACCGCATCATACTTACGGCTTGCCTGAGCATTTTCATGTGTGTATTGACGCACACTACGGAAAGCAAGGAACGGACGCAAACGAAGTGTGGTTGTGGAATGAGCTTCCAACAATGTGTAACGAATCAAAATTCGATTTTCATGATGGACAAACAACTTTTCCTTTTTCAATACTACACCTCCCACTCTATAAATAGTAGTAGGAACCTTCTCACACTCGAACTCGCGGATATACTTATGACCCCGTGGACTAAAGGTATCTCCATGATATTTATGGAGTCCTAAGTTAAACTCTGCTCCATGCTGGATAACCGTTTCATCGAGCGAAGATAGCAATACATGGTTTTCATCATCCAATTCCGGAACAGGAATGACTAATAAACCATGGTATTTGCGAGTGTTACAGTCTACTATTGTAGAGCAATGGTATGCGCCTGAACGATTTGTCCGAAGGATTTCGCGGGTCAGTGATTCCTCCAAATTCGTCATCAGCGTCTTGTCAAATCGTAAATAACTCATAGCTGTTATATTAAGGTTATTAATTACATAAAAAATGTTATTTCATTAACACCTCAAAATTAGTAATTAAAAAAACAATCCAAAATGAAAAATCTTTTTTTTTTCGTCTTTAACACAAAAAAATGACATTATTTCATTTCTATTACAATAACTTATGTTATACAGCATAGAATAAGTCAATAAAAAATACCCCTGGAAGGAACATCAGGCAAACAAATTGCCAAATGCCCAACCAGAGGTAGAGACAAACAAACCTTATATCTACTAATAGTTGAAATTCTCTTTTTTCACATATACTTTAAAGTCTTTAATGCCGCCAGGCACGCCGCTTTCCATACGTGGCAAATACTGAATGCCACTTAATGTATGCTCGGCTCCTAAGTCGATAACAACCGAATGCGGATAAGCACTTCCTTCAGTTGTGCTCCAATAAGTAGATTCTTGCAGGTCAAATATTTTATCTGCCGAGCGGTTGACGTTCGACACATCTTCGCTATCTGCATATTTTACAATCCACGGTTCACGCGATAAACGTTCCCCTTTTTCGTCTAACACATACATCTCAGCGATACATGCCAAGGCTTTGCCATCCAATGCATTCAAGGCTTCCAAACAGATGTAACGTCCTGTCACCGGATTGCCAAACTTCATTTCCTGCCAACCGTTGCCCGGCTTAAAGCTTCCGCTCAACACAGCTTTCTCGCCTGCCAGGTTAAGCTTTTCTCCCTCATTACGATGAGTCAAAGGCTTGTTCACCAAGAGTTGGTTCAGGATAGGTTCTTCCAAACCTTCCGTGCGAGCTTCTTTCGGACCGACGATATCAAATACCAGGATTTCGTTCTCGCCTTCCTTCAGCCAGCATCCGGGCACGTAAAGCGTCTGCTGGGGACCGATTTCCCAAATGCGCCCTATGCCATATCCGTTGACGTAGACCAGTCCTTTACCCCATGTCTCGAAGTTCAGGAACGTATCGCCCGTCTTCTCTATATTAAATGTAGCACGGTAACAGCCCGGCACACGTTGCCCCTTTTTGTCTGTAACGGACTTCAGCGGTTCGAACTTCAGCCCCGTATAAAAGTCGTAACGGTCTTCCAGGTTATAAACGGTCCAGCCTTTCAGCTCGGTGGTACGCCCTGCCTGCTTCAGTTCTACCTTTTCGGTAATGCCCTTGAAGTCTTTGATGGCGCGTCCGAAATTGATACGGCCCATAGCTTCTACCAGGATATCCAGTTGCGCCCCTTCGGCACATGCAGGCAGGTCAAGCTGTTTCTCGCCATTGCGGCGGTCCAGCTTACCTATATATTTACCATCTACAAAAATTTGCGCATAATCGTGAGCTTCGGTTACAGTAAGCGTTGCCGTATTGCTGATTTTAGGCAGGTTGGTACGGTAAAGGATGCTCCCGAAACCTTGGTCGTATTCTTCCATCGTACGGATGGTGTCATCCTGTCTGGGTTCAGGCAAATTGGCAAACAAGGGAGCCACTTCTGTAAACTGGAAAGCAGGCACACTGACAGTCGGAATCTCATCGGGCACCTTTGCCTGCTTCTTGCCGTCCATGTATTTCTCTAATGCCTTCCGCAGTTCCCAATACTTCGGAGTGGTCTTGCCCGACTCGCTGATAGGTGCATCATAGTCATACGAAGTCACGTCCGGCGCAAAGCCCGGAGAGTTGGCTCCTGCCCAATGTCCCCAGTTGGTGCCTCCATGAGTCATATACAAACTAAACGAAATGTTCTTCGAAAGCATTTCATCGATACCTGCTATCATGTCGGCAGCCGGACGGGTCTCGTGATTGGCTCCCCACTTGTCGAACCAGCCGCTCCAAAACTCGCTGCACATTAACGGGCTGTCGGGACGCACCTTTTTCAAGGGGGCAAACTGTTCGTCAATGTTCGCTCCGGTGCCAAAGTTCATGGTCCATATCAGGTCATCGAGCGCGTTCAACTGGAAATTGGATGACCAGTCGCATTGGAACAATGTCACATCTCCATAGTTCTCACGCACGATGTCGCGTATCTTCGCCACATATTCCTTGCTTTCGCCATACGAGCCATACTCATTCTCCACCTGTACCATAATAATAGGACCACCCTTTTGGATAGTCAGTCCAGCCACCTGTTTTGCCACTTCCTTCTCGAAGATAGCCACACGCTCCAGAAAGTAAGGGTCGTCTTCACGCAAGCGGATATCTTTTTTCTTCAGCAACCACCAAGGCAGTCCGCCCATCTCCCACTCGGCACATACATACGGTCCGGGACGAAGGATGACATACATATCATTTTTCTGACAAAGACGACAAAACTCTGCTAAATCTTTCTGACCAGTAAAATCAAACTGACCCGGTTTTTCTTCATGGAAGTTCCAAAAAACATACAGACAGATGGTATTCATCCCTAACGCCTTGCACTGCTTGATGCGATGCTCCCAATAAGCACGGGGAATACGGGGATAATGCAATTCGGCAGCCTTCACGACAAAAGGCTCGCCATTAAGAAGAAAGGTTCCTTTTCCAGCCTCGAACGTACCGCTTTCGGCTTTCGGCGTACACGACTGGAATCCAGCCATCGCTCCCCATGAAAGTAAAAGCGATACGCCAATAGTTGCCCATTTATTCATACGATTCTTTTTTAAGTTAACAAATTATTTACATCATATCTTGATTACTGTACAAAGATAGCGAAAATAGAATCGTCCGAATAGGGAATAATCAATCAAATTAGGGTTACAAAACGGTCAAAAGCCGATAAAGATATACATCGTAACGCAGAAAGATTTATCTTTGTTATGAAAAGCCGGATGATACAACTTAATTTATAAACCTAAAAACCATGAATTACAAAAACCGTATTCTGACTTTGCTCGCTTTTTTCTTACTCACCACTTCGGTGACGCGAGCGTCTTTGGTGGAAGAAAAGGACTATGCAGGTTATCTTTTCACCTATTTCACCGGAAACCACATCAGTGAAGAAGCCGTATGTTTTGCCGTCAGCACAGACGGATACACTTACTGGGCGCTGAACGACAACAAGCCTGTGCTCGACTCGAAAGTCATCAGTTCGACCGGAGGCGTGCGCGACCCGCACATCCTGCGAGGCGAAGACGGCACCACTTTTTATATGGTGCTGACCGATATGGTATCCGATAACGGCTGGGACTCCAACCGTGCCCTGGTCATGCTGAAATCGAATGACCTGGTAAACTGGACCCACTCCATTATTAATATGCAAAAGCGTTATCAGGGACAGGAAAAGCTGAAACGCGTATGGGCACCCCAAACCGTCTTCGATAAAGAAGCCGGGAAATACATGGTGTATTGGTCGATGCAATACGACGGAGGTCCTGACGTCATCTACTATGCGTATGCCAACGATGACTTTACCGACCTGACAGGAGAACCGAAGCCGCTGTTCGTTCCTGCCGACAAAAAATCGTGCATCGACGGTGATATCGTGTACAAAGACGGCGTTTATCACCTGTTCTATAAAACGGAAGGTCATGGCAACGGCATCAAAGTTGCCACTACCCGTTCGCTTACCTCGGGCAAATGGACGGAAAGTCCCGACTATAAACAGCAGACCAAAGAAGCCGTAGAAGGCGCAGGCACTTTCAAGCTGATAGGCGAGGACAAATACATCCTGATGTACGACGTTTACATGAAAGGCAAATACCAGTTTACGGAAACTACCGACCTGGAACATTTCAAGGTGATTGACCACGCTATCAGCATGGATTTCCATCCGCGTCATGGTACAGTCATCCCTATCACCCGTGCCGAATTGAAACGGGTTACCGACAAATGGGGAAAACCAGAAGGTCTTGGTGAATTACCACAGAATCCTGCTATCCCTGGCTTCCATGCCGACCCTGAGATCCTTTATTCGAAAAAGACAGATAAATACTACATCTACTCTACTACCGACGGCCAACCGGGATGGGGAGGGTGGTATTTCACCGCCTATTCTTCGCCCGACCTGAAAGATTGGACTTACGAAGGCGTCATCCTCGACTTACGTTCTCCGCAAGTTCCTTGGGCTAATGGAAATGCCTGGGCACCCGCCATCGAAGAAAAACTGATTGACGGAAAATACAAATACTTTTTCTATTACAACGGAAACCCGAACGATAATTCGGGCAAACAAATCGGGGTAGCCATAGCCGATTCGCCTACAGGCCCATTTAAGGATATGGGACAACCTCTCATTACTGAATCACCTACAGGAAATGGCCAACAGATAGACGTGGATGTGTTTACCGACCCGATGACCGGTACACCTTATTTATATTGGGGCAACGGATACATGGCAGGAGCCGAATTGAACAGCGACATGGTATCGGTCAAGAAAGAGACTATCCGGGTTCTGACCCCGAAGGGCGGTTCGCTGAAGGATTATGCCTATCGCGAAGCCCCGTACGTGTTCTATCGCAAGGGCATCTATTATTTCCTTTGGTCGGTAGACGATACCGGTTCACCCAATTACCACGTGGCATACGGCACGTCGGATTCTCCGCTGGGTCCTATCCAAGTAGCCAAAGACCCGATTGTCACTATTCAGGATCCGTCAAAAGAGATTTACGGACCGGCTCATAATTCCGTAGTACGCAAACCAGGTACTGATGAATGGTACATCGTATACCACCGTATCAATAAGAATTACATAGATAAAGACAAAGGTCCGGGCGTACACCGCGAGGTATGCATCGACCGCCTGGAATTCAACGAAGACGGCACCATCAAACGGGTCGTATTGCATAAATGACATCGCATTCTACCCAAAGGCGGATGCGTTGAAATGAATTGAACACAGAGACACAAAGACACGGAGTTTCATTCATAGGTGATGATTCTCACTTATCTTCTTCGCGACTTTGTGCCTCTGTGTTCATTTATTTATAAAGCCTTTCCTGCACAATACGATGCATACTGATAACTTGTATTTTCATAATACATCGAACTGTTATAGTTGTCAATCTTAGGAATAATCCATGAATTATAGACTTCCATAAGCGAACTGATTACATCCTGATGGGAAGCTTCGGCTACCTTCAACACCAACCGTTGCATCACCTTTCCGATATCCCAATAAGTAGGAACAGCATCTTTTGATTTTGCCACATTATCATATTGCCCAGTTTGAATCCCATATTTATTGATTAGTTCATCCGTAACCTTGTCTATATTCTCGCAATGATAGACCTCTGCCAACTCATAATAATGTTCCAAGCCTTTACGGCCTAATGCATTGACCACGGTTTTACGTTCGTTTTTTGTCACACGAGCCACATATTCAATCAGGCTACAAACAAAAAACAAGTCATTCCGCCGGCTATCTTCCCGTCCGTTCATTCTTTCACCTCCTCGTAACCTTTAAACACAATACATTTCAAAGCCTCCGGTGTACAGAAGTTTATCTGATGCGTCGGATATTTGAACTGAGCCAATACCCAAAACTGCTCCCTAGTCAGCACACCATTCATAAAATCCGCTACATAATTATAAATCTGATCATCTGCCATCGCCCCAATAACAATATCATAATTATGTGGTTGCCCACTCCGGCACGCAACAATGAAATCCAGCCATTCATCTGTCATTTTCTCAAAACATAAAACCTTCAAAGCTGCATTCGGACAATAATCATATACGTTCACTATCGGAGTATCGTAACGCCTTGCCCATTTCACCGATTGCTTTTTTAACTCTGTACAATAAAAACCTTCCCCAAAATCTTTTGAGAATTTTCCTTTGATGATTTTAGGGAAAGGTATGGGTATATAACTTCCATGATAAACTTCCATATATTTCACCCATTAGAAATTCACACCCAGCGTAAACAGCAACTGGTGCCGGTCGGTATTCACTTTGGTGGCAGGAAGGTCTTCGGAACTGAATGCGTAGAAATCAGATTTGTACGTCTTGTACATATACGCTAAATCCGCATAAAACAATTTGCCGGCATAGCCGATTCCCGCCGTTGCCGTATGTCTCCCGAAACGGTTGGTGTATTCCACATCGGTACGCATGTCGTTATATTCCAAAGCCTTATAAGCCGTTTCCTTGAATATGGACGTATCGTAATTATAACCTAACCGCAAGCTGAAGGAAGGAGTGAGGCGCGCTTCCATCCCGACACGTACCGTATGAGCCCCTTTCAAGTCCTCGTCAATATAAGCGTTCTGGTTCTCCATCTTATAGCCATCGACATAGCTCAACTCCGTAGAAGGATAAGCGGCATATTCATACTCCGCACCAACGGCCACTCTACCTCCCAATACGGTACCCATGCTTACATTAAAGCGCCACGGTGTCTTCAACCGGTATTCTCTGACCGTTTCTCCGCCTACATAATTGGCAGGCGACTCGGTTCCTTCAAACCTTGACCCGTCGCTATAACTCAAGTCAGTATACAATTCGGAAGTGTACCGGTCGGTCAACGCATACCAGGTAGGCGTATGTACAGCTATTCCGAAACGGAAGGGTGACTCCAATACCGGACGGAAAATGGCGCCTAATTTCAAATCAAATCCGTTTCCATCGGTACGGAAAGCGTTCCGCAATTCATAATACCCTTCGCCCGAAGTTCTTCCATTGTCATAAAAGACATCTTCGGTATAATACGTAGAGCGTGAATAGTTGACGTCATACACACCCAAAGTCAATCCCAGATAAATCCGGTCTTCGATATTGGCGGATACATTGAAATCATACTCACTGATTCCGCCTTCCTCACGGCTGCGATATCCGTTCGCTTCACCGTTCCAGCCGACCAATTCATTATTATCTATCGACACCAACTCGGTGCGAACACCCATAACGCCCAAATATGGATAGTCTACCGCCGTCGGGCTGTACGGACCCGGACCGGTGCCGTTATAGTTATAGATATCATCGATTTCGGTAAGTTTTTCAATAGATCCGTCTATCATATTCGCCATCTGTTGCGTCTGCGACAAACCGTCCAAGAATCCGCCAGACTGGAATAACGCGTTGAAATTCGAGCTTTTATGATAATTGAAGCCAAAATTCAGGTATCTCAATGTTGTGCGGTTGCCTATCTTGCTTGAATATACAAAACCAATCTGGTCAAACGAAGCCTTCAGCTTCTTGTCACTCAACTGGCTTCCTGAAAAATCACTCTGCGTCTTCGTCGAATTAAATCCGAAAGAAGCAGATACATCGTGACTACGAAATAAGCCGATACCTGCGGGATTGGTACTCATCACCGAGATATCAGCTCCCAATGCGCCCATAGCGCCACCCATCCCGACAAAACGGGCTGTTCCATTTAACTCCTTATCCGAAAAACGGACTGCATCGTATTGAGTCTGCGCTACGGCACAGACTCCACACGACAACAAGGCAGTTACACCTATTATAATACGTTTCATATATGTTCCTCTATGCTATAATTCTTACTTATCTGCGGCGTGCTCCTCCACCTCCGCCTACACTACGGGTTACTCCGCCACCCGACTGGTTTCTGCTTCCACCGAAAGACGAACCGCCGGAATATCCCCGGTTGCTGCTTCCCCGGTTAACATTGTTGAACCGCGAGCTGTTGTTATTGTTGTTCATCCGGTTGAAAGCATTGGTATTCCGGTACGAATTGGTCCGGGTGCTGCTTGGGCGGGTATAAGTTCCTCGGTTGTCATTCTGCAACTGGCTTTGACGCGTATATCCCGTTGTCCTTCCACCTCTTATCGAAGATGCTGCATTGCGGGAGCCGGAAACCACCCGTCCTCCTGTACGTCCGTTGCGGTCGTATGCACTTCGGCGGTAAGACGAACTGGCACCTATCGGACGGGCTGAAGAATAATTCCGTCTCGGTATGCCGATTTCACCTCGCCTGTTATTATAAGAATAATGAGGACGCCATCCGGCACCGCCCCAGTAGGGATGCGGATGATGCCATCCTCCCCAATAACCGGCATACCAGCCACCCCAGTATCCGCCATACCAGTACGGCGAGTACCAACTGCTGTAATACCACGGCGAATACCAGCTCCAACCGAATCCCCAGCGTGGACCGGCTATGCTCCAGTTCCAACGCCAGTCCCACCAAAGCGGATTAGAGAAGGTAGGGAACACGTAAGCGTACAATCCGTCATCGTACACATTCCAGTCCCACGACGGGAATGCGCCATACACTACATCCCAATACAGCGGGCTGCTGATAGGAATGGCGTATGCCGGACTGCGGAAACGGATAATCCGCATCGCATATTCATAATCGTCTTGCGAACCTTCGAAACCGTTTACCCACTCGCCCCGTTCATTATAAGGTTTCTCCTCTATATACAACGTGTCGTTTTCCACCGAGAAGGTGTTTTCTCTCGACGTATACCGGCGGTTGTACTCATCGATGTCACGCGTCTTTCCCGTCACATCTTTCACCACTACAGCCGGAGCCGGAGAGACTGAGGATGTAGTAGTGGTAGTAGTAGTGGTCGTCGTAGTCTGCCTGGTGACCTGACGCTCCTGCGCCTCCTGTTCCGTTTTCTTCTCCTTTTTCGGAACGAAATAGAGGTCATCATTCTGTGCCATAGCCAGCCATGGCAAGCAGGCTATCAGCAACACTGCTCCTAATTTTGTTCTTATCTTCATACGCATTGAAATAATTTTGTTATCATTCAAAAAAAGGCAATCGGGACCGATGCCATTTTCAGCAATACAAAGTTAATCACAATCTTCTATTCTGCAAATAGGAATTCCCTATTTCGGTATAGGGATTTCCCTATTTTATGTTACAATCAGCAAAGATTATAGTCTTTGTCCACAAATATATATTCATCTGTAGTTTCACCTGTACTGAAACTGCCAACGAATATATATGTATCTGTCAACAAAGCTATGCTCACTCTGCCTGCAAAACATTTTGCAGCCATTATGCTTTATTTTAAAACGTAAATACACACTAATTTGTACAAATTGCCAATCCGTCTAATTGTAACAATTTTTTCATCAAAGATAATAAAAAATGTAAAAATCCCCTCAGATTATGTTGTTCGACATATAAATTGACATTTATGAAATATTTCTATATCAAAAAAGACTTGTTTGTATACTAATCATAAGAAAAAATCATTTAATTTTGCAACGATACGTTAAATACTTAATCTAATAATTTATGCAAAGTAAACAAACTACCAACAAGTGGATGCAGAGAAAACTCTTTTCTCTTGCGATTTTTCTTTTAGTGAGTACTTATGCATTTGCCCAGAACGTGGTGACGGGTATTGTGAAAGACAATACAGGCGAACCGCTGATTGGAGTAAGTGTAGTAGAAAAAGGTACAACAAACGGTAACATTACCGACATGAACGGTAAGTTCTCAATCAATGTAGCTAAAGGCAAAACCTTGGTATTCTCTTACATTGGTTATCTTACCGAAGAAGTACAAGTTACCTCAAACAAGTTGAACATTCTGATGCACGAAGATGCACAAGCATTGGAAGAAGTAGTAGTCATCGGTTACGGTAGCATGCAGCGTAAAGACGTAACCAGTTCCATCACAACCGTCAAAGCGGAAGACCTGAACGTAGGTGTTTACACAGACCCAGCCCAATTGCTGCAAGGCAAAGTTCCTGGTTTGGCCATCACTACCTCGGGCGACCCGAACGGAAGCCCAAGCATTACCTTGCGTGGTGCTTCTTCGTTGCGCGAAGGTGCAGCTATGCAACCTTATTATGTAATTGATGGTATTCCGGGCGTTGACATCTCGATGGTAGCTCCGGATGATATCGAAAGCATTGATGTCCTCCGCGATGCTACCGCAACCGCCATCTACGGTTCGAAAGCAGCCAACGGCGTTATCATCATTAACACCAAGAAAGGAAAGAAAGGACGTACAAACGTAAGTTATAGCGGTTATGTGGCATTCGACAAGATTCTGAAGAAAATGGATATGGCTACAGCCGACGACCTGCGGGCATACGCCGAGAAAAACGGCTTGACCTTATCTAATGATATGGGCGCCAATACCGACTGGCAGGACGAAGTGCTCCGCACGGCAGTGAGCCATAATCATAACCTCTCTATCAACGGAGGTTCAGACAAAACAACCTATATGGCAAGTATCAACTACCAAGACCGCGAAGGTGTCATCAAAGGTACAAACATGGACCGTCTGAACGTACGTTCGTTGCTGACAACCAAAGTACTGAAAGACCGTTTGGAATTGTCGGCAGGTGTAAATGCCAGATATGGTAAAGCTGTAGGTGTCCCCATGAGCAATGAAGGCGTTTCGGTACTTGATGCCATGAACTATTTCTCGCCGATGCTTCCGGTACGTGATGAAAACGGGAACTGGACACAAGCTTCAGGCAGCCAGAACATGAACCCGATGTCATTAATATATGAAGATACATCGGAAACCATTTACAAAAACACACAACTTATTGGTAAAGCTACTTTGGAGATTATCAAAGGCCTGAAGTGGAGTGCCAACTATTCATTCACCAACAATCAAAGTACGTATAGCGAATATCATACACACAATACCCAGCAACCGGGTATCAACGCGCAAAACGGCCAGGCTAAACGTAATACCTATTTCGGTCATGAACACATCTTCGAAACTTACGGAAACTATGATACCGTTATCAATGACGCACACAAGTTGTCTATCATGGCAGGTTATTCATGGGAAGAAAGAATGTCGAACGACGGTTTCGGACTGACTGTACACGATTTCTATGATGACGTATTGAAATGGAACCAACTGACTTACGCCAGCACCATCGACGGCATTCCGGCTATCGAAAGTGGAACAAAGGAAACAGTACGTAACATTTCATTCTACGGCCGTATCGGCTATTCGTACAACAGCAAGTACATGATTCAGGCAACCATCCGCCGCGACGGTTCTTCTGTATTCGGCAAAGACAACCGCTGGGGTACATTCCCTTCTGTCAGCGTGGCATGGAACATCACAGAAGAAGACTTCATGAAGGAGCAAGACGTATTCAGCAACCTGAAACTCCGCTTGGGTTATGGTGTCAGCGGTAATGCCCTCGGCTTCGGCGCTTATACACCGTATGAGACTTACGGTGCATCGGGCTTCTTTACTTATAACGGCAAGAGCTGGCGTACACTGGCAGCTACCAAAAATGCCAATCCTAACCTGAAATGGGAATCTACCGGCATGTTCAACATCGGTCTCGATTACGCTTTCTTCAACGGACGCCTCAACGGTACCATCGAATGGTATAACAAGAAGACCAAAGACTTGATTTGGAATTATCCGGTTTCTACCAACCTCTATCCGTTCAGTGACATCCAAGCCAATGTCGGCGAAATCACCAACCGTGGTATTGAAATCTCTATCAATGCCGTTCCGGTCCGTACCCGGAATTTTGAATGGAGTACAACCGTTACCCTCTCACATAACAAGAACACAGTAGACAGACTGTCTAACGACCAGTTCGAAGTAGGCCGGTTCACTCAAGGTGACCCGATGGTTGCCGGCGTATCGGCTGAAGGTTATACCCAACGTATCATCGAAGGTGAACCTCTCGGTACTTTCTATACCTTCGAATTTGCCGGATATAACGACGATGGTATCGCTACTTATTACGAAAGAGACCCTGAAACCGGCGAACGTACAGGAGCAACCACTACCGAACCGGGATACGAAGACCGTACCATTACCGGCTGTGCACAACCCAAACTGAACTTCGGATGGAACAACACCTTTACCTGGAAGAACTGGAATGCCACTATCTTCCTGACCGGTGTATTCGGTAACGACATTTACAATGGCTCACGTGCCAACTATACCAGCCCGGAAAACTTCTCAAACGGCAAGAATGTGCTGAAAGAATTCATCTACGAACGTCCGGCAACCGATACATCCAACAACCGTCCTTCCGACCGGTTCATTGAAAACGGTTCTTACCTGCGTCTGGCTAACTTTACGTTAGGTTACACATTCAAGAACTTCGACAACTGGCTGCAGAATGTACAACTGTACATCAATTGCAACAACCTGTTCACCATTACCAGCTACAAGGGTCTTGACCCGGAAGTAAACATGGGTGGTCTGGCTCCCGGCGTTGACTACCGCTGGAGCGCATATCCGCATACCCGTACTACTATGATTGGTTTAAAGGTTAATTTCTAATCATCAACAGACATTATTAAATATGAAAACGAATATAAAATCTATACTTGCCGTTTGTACTGCCGCATTATTTACCGGATGTACAGACTTGGACGTGAAAATTGAATCCCAATATACGCAATATCCTACCAACGATATTGCTGTAGAAGCCAAAATGGCTGATGTATATTTCCAATTGCGTGATGTATTCGGACGTAGATATATGGAAGCGATGTCTTTATCAAGCGACCAATATACCGCTGTTTCTTACGGGGGCGGTTGGTATGATAGTGGCGCTTATTCTCATCCTACCCTTCACAATTACCGTCCCGAAGATGCCACAATCGACTGGATGGGAGTAGTTATAGCCGGTATTACCAAAGCCAACACAGTCATACGCGACTTAGGCGGTGACGAAGCCGGAGAACGTATCGCTCCTGCCCGTGCCATGCGTGCTTTCTTCCACTTTATCATTATGGACTGTTGGGGAGATGTGCCTATCCTGGACCATCTTCTTACCGAAGGTGAGCTGGTAGACCGCTCTCCGCGTGCCGATGTAGCCCGCTATATCGAAAAGGAATTGCTGGAAATCATTCCCCAGCTTACAGACGAAGTGAGTGACAATACGTATGGCAAACCTAACAAATGGATGGCAGAAGCGTTGTTGGTAAAACTTTACATCAACTGGGCTGTGTACACTGCCCCGTCGGTTGACCAATATGACGCAGCAACAGCTGTCAACGAAAAACTCAACGACTGTATCGCTTACTGTGACGATATCATTCAGTCTGGCTTGTTCAACTTGGGTTCGATGCCTTACGCTGAAAAATTCGGTCCCGATAACGGCTCACAAGTAGAAGACTTCATCTATGCCATGCCTTACGATACCTATACAGCAACCGGCATGCAGTACGGACGTGCCCGCACATGGAAAAAAGCAGGCGATGTAGCCAAGAGTTATTATGGTATGGCATTAAGCAATTCAGCTGGCGGATACATGACTATGAATCCGGAATACTCCGCCCTGTTCTGTCTGGAAGGCGATGTGCGCAACAACAGCATCATCGGTGATACGGTATATGTTTACGATTCGAGGACCTATCAACCTACCTCGGAAGTAGCATTGGACGAAAGTGGCAATCCCATTGTACTGACAAAGACGGTTACACTTAAAAACGCGAATGATGCGATGCTGGATGTAGGCGATGACATCAACGGTTACAACCAAGGTTATCGTTCAGTCAAATTCTTTGTCATTGATGATGACTTCAAGAATAGCAGAAACCAGTCGAATGACTTGCCTATATTCCGTTATGCAGATATCCTGCTGACCAAGGCTGAAGCGATAGTCCGGGGCGGTACGGCTACCAATGGCGATACACCGATGAGTTTGTTCAACCAAATCCGTGAATACGCAGAAGCTCCGCTCCTTACAACAGACCCCACTTTGCAGGATTTGCTGGATGAACGCGGACGTGAATTCTTCGATGAGAACTGGCGTAGAAACGACATGATTCGTTTCGGGACATTCGAAAGTGAATACGGATTCCACAGACTGGATTTCCCCACTGCCAACTTCGACAAAACACACCGTATATTCCCGATACATCAAGATATGCTGAACACCAATTCTAACTGGAAACAGAATCCGGGATATGAATAATAATTGAACATTCATTTTTTAAATTTCTAATCTACAATAACTAACCCTTGTATCGCTGTCTACCGTCGGGATGACGTCAGCTGCGATGCAAGGGTTTCCGGTTTTATGATTCTCCGCCCTCCGACTATTCTCTTACCATTCATAACAAGGCTAAAAAACACCCATACATCCTACTGCCTGCAACGGGGCAGATAGCTTCGTTTCTGACAAGATTAATAATCTTCAAGCGATAAGATTATTAATCTTCCGGCTGTAAGATTATTAATCTTCCAGTAAATGCAGGTAGATGCATCGGGGAAGCAATGTACTTTGAAGGTGGTTTCCAGCCTTCATCCATGCTTCCCCAATTTAGACCTGAGAGACATTTCGTAACTTCGTGTCTCTGTTTTGACCGCTTGCTCCTGATTTTCTCGTCTTTTTTTGAACAAATGACAGAATATCCCCCTGATTTAACAGGTTTGTAATAAGAATTGCGCACAAATGAAATATGTGTGAAACGGTTTTGCAAAATCACAATTATATTTTTGCAACGAATTTAAACCATATTAAACAACGAACTTATGCAAAGCAAACTTATTACAAACAAACACGGGCTGAGGAAGCTTCTTTCCTTGGCAGTTTTCCTATTGGTAAGTACGTATGCATTTGCCCAAAACGTAGTGACCGGTACTGTTACAGACAAAACCGGTATGCCTTTAATCGGGGTAAGTGTGGTTGAAAAAGGTACAACCAATGGTAATGTAACCGACATCGATGGAAAATATTCTGTAAAAGTAGAAAAAGGAAAGATGTTGGTATTCTCTTACATCGGATACCTGACTCAAGAAATCGAAGTCCAGTCGAACACCATCAATGTAACAATGAGCGAAGACGCCCAGCTGCTGGACGAAGTGGTAGTTATCGGTTACGGTTCGATGGAACGCAAAGACGTGACCAGTTCTATCATTACGGTGAAAGCCGAAGACCTGAACGTAGGTGTTTACACCACTCCGGCACAGCTGTTGCAAGGCAAGGTGCCCGGTCTGACTATCGCCAACACCAGTGACCCGAACGGTTCGGCATCTATCTCCTTGCGTGGTGCCTCTTCACTCCGTGCAGGCGAAGCGATGGAACCTTACTATGTAATCGACGGTGTGCCGGGCGTAAGCCTCTCGCTGGTAGCACCGGAAGACATCGAAAGCATTGATGTATTGCGCGATGCCTCGGCTACTGCCATCTACGGTTCGAAAGCAGCCAACGGCGTTATCATCGTCACTACCAAGAAAGGCAACAAAGACGGCAAGACCAGCGTAAGCTACAGCGGCTACGTTGCATGGGACAAAACCATGAAAACGGTCGACATGATGGATGCAGACCAACTGCTTTCATACGCCGATGAAAACGGCATCGACATTTCGGCTTATTATGATGCAGCCAATCCTGCCAATACAAACTGGCAAGACGAAGTGCTCCGCACCGGATTCAGCCACAACCACAATGTCTCCATCAACGGAGGAAACGAGAAAACAAGCTACAATGCTTCTATTAACTTCATCGAACGTGAAGGCGTAGTGAGAGGAACCAATATGGATAAGCTGACGGCACGCTCTTTCGTACAGACCAAAGCTTTCAACAACCGGCTTGACCTCTCGTTCAGCCTGAATGCCAGCATCCGCAACAGCTCTACCGGACCTACAGGCTCGCAAGGACAAAGCGTGCTGGACGCCATGTATTATTACAGCCCGCTGGTTCCGGTAAGAAACGCAGACGGCTCATGGTACAGCAACACATCTATCTCGCAGAACTACAACCCGATGTCGATGGTTTACGAAGACCGTTATGACACCAAAGAAAAACTTCTGCAAGGTGTGGCAAAAGCTACTTTCCATATCATCGACGGACTGGACTGGAACCTGAACCTTTCTTACCAGAACCAACAATACATCTACAGCAACTATAACAGCAGCAAGACGCAATTGCCCAGCGTAGCAGCCCGCCACGGACAAGCCGACCGCAGCACGCTGGAAAACATCCGCAAACAGATGGAAACCTACATCAACTGGAACCATACCTTCAACGACACTCACAAGGTAGGCGTGATGCTGGGTTATTCTTGGGAACAAACCGACAACAATGACGGTTTCGGTCTGAAAGTGTATAATTTCTACAGCGACGCATTAGGATATTATAATATGGGTATGGCAAACAACATCGACATCAACGATGTTATCAGCAACAATCTCGCCACCCTGCGTATGATTTCATTCTACGGACGCGTCAACTACAGTTATAAGAGCAAATACCTGTTGCAAGCCACCGTGCGCCGTGACGGTTCTTCGGCTTTCGGTGCCAATAACCGCTGGGGTACCTTCCCTTCAGTTTCTGCAGCATGGCGCATCATCGAAGAAGACTTCATGAAAGACCAGGATGTATTCGATGACTTGAAATTCCGCGTAGGTTACGGTGTAAGCGGTAACTCGCTGGGATTCGATGCCTTCTATTCACGCCAGGTGTACGGACAGACCGGTTGGTTTACCTATGTAGACGCTAACGGAAACTCTTCTGATTACCGCATTCTGGGTGCCGTCCGCACCGCAATAAACATTGAAAATCAATGTTTTACAAAATAGACACCCGATTTTACACCCAATAATGTAAAGTCGGGTGTTTTTATTAATGGCAGTTTTAGAAATAATTGCTAAAACCATATCTATACGGATATACGGTATACATACAAGTAAAGAGCAAAAAGTGTTTATTCCCCTTTGCTCTTTACTATTCTTTTCTATTATACACGTTATTTGCTTTCTCTTGTTACGTTAAATGTCTGCCTTTTCCCGTTGCGTTCTATTTCTAAAGTAAGACTGTTAGTCTGCTGAACATATTTCTCTAATTTCCCGTTTGATACGGACATTGCATTTACACTTACCGTTCCGTTATTAACAGCAATTACCTTATCTCCTAACATTAACCCTGATTTTTCTGCCGGTCCGTTTATTTCCAATGCAGTGATACAGATACTACCGTTACGAATATTAATACCTAACCCAAGTGCAGGAAATCCGTTGCAATCATTTAAAAGTGTATTAGTCCGTTGTTTGATATACAGATTTTCACCGGCAAGTATAAAATTCATCTTGCCTGCAAAAAGATTTCCTGCGACATTTTTATTTATCGAAGGGATATAATCCAACACACAATTCGGAACAGCCACGCCATTGCAATACATTGTAATTCCGCTGAACTCGGCAATCGTGTCTGTCAATCCCTCCCGGCGGAAATTAACATATTTTCTCGGGACATGATGCTGCCATAATTTCTCATAAACATCTTTATCTATTATAACATCGTAATTCGAGCCTAAGTCCAACATCAAGTTCAAGCTATCTGTCTGCTCGCTGCAAAGCGGTAAATTGTTTACACCATCTTCAACTAAAGTAAATCCAGTTGTTTCTTGTTTTAGTTTTTCTTTGTTTTTAAGCGAGAATATGGTCATTTCATTATTATCCATATCGAACTTCCAAACCATATTTTCCATTATGGTACGTCCCAATACTGGACGGTAAAGCGCATTGTACATACCATTATCTTTGGGGACTGACGTGAAAATAACCTTTTCCAGTGTACAATCTCCAAGAGTGATATTATTCACTCTGTATAGTTTTGAAAAATAGACTTGTTTGTAAAAATTAAATGTTGGCATCGGTTTCCTTCTCCAATATTCCGCTCCATACAGGTCAAGTGTTTCTTGTTTGGCAAGAGATGTAGAAGCTTGCGTGTCGAATAAAAGCGTATCAGTATATAGACCGTTTACGGTAGCGGCTACTCCAAAATAACCGTTCGGGTCACGAATTATTTGAGAGGTTTGATAGAAAACAGAATCAACGTTTTCAACAATTTTATCTTGGTTAGCATGAAATTGGTAAGTCCAAACGACTAAATAAACAAAGTATGCAAGAACTATAATGAGTAGGATAAGCAATACTTTAAGTGAATTACTAATAATCTTTTTGAGTTCCATATAATGACAATTTATAATAAATGTAGGCAAAGGTATAAACTTATTGCTTTGCATTATGAATTTTAACCATTTATAATTTAATGCCTCTATTTTTCGGTTCACTTAGTGTTCTTTGGATGCTATGCCGCAGCTTACCAAACTGTTCCTTGAACCAGTCTCCAATTGGCTGTTTGTTTATGGTTAGCACGAGTTTGCTGCTATCGGTTGGACTTTGCTCTACCTTGAAAATATCATTCTTGATGTCAAACTTCCGTCTGTGTTCTTCAGAATAAATCCTGCCGTTGCATCTGATAGCTTCTTTCTTTGTCAGAAGGCTCTCTATCATTTCTTTGGTGAAGCCGATGGCAGCGCACAACTTTTCCATTCTCAACATCTCCCTGAGCATCGGAAACCACTTGAAAGCCTTTTCAAGCAAAGTATTCAAACGTGATATTTCCTTGTCTTTGGCTTCAAGCTCCTGATTGTGTATTCCTTGTAGGTTGCGTATCTGCCTGCCGTGCTGTTCCTGCATACGTTGCATTTGGGCTTTCAAGTCATCAATGCCCTTGTCCCGTTTGGCAATTTCCTGACGCAATTCTTCATTGGATTGTTCCAGTTTCTTCATTTTCCCGCTGCCGAAAAGAGAACCCACTCCGCTTGCTATGACCGTAGCGGCATCGGTGGCTGCACTTTTGAGCTTATCCGTGCGTATCTCCGATTTCACCTGTCTGAGTTCCTGTTCGGCAAGATTCACCTGTTGCTCCTTATGCCGCTTTACGGCTTCTATGCGTTGCAGTTCGGCTTTCTGCTTCTCAATGATGAAATCGTTCCTCTCCAGATGTTCTTTGCCTGTTACAGCCTTTGACTGTCCACGCTCCATTAGCAGAATGTCGGATGCCAGACTCTGCATTTCGGTCATGTCCTCGTCATTAAGTTTGCGGCTCTTGCCTGTATCGTGGTTCATCCAGTCGAATACGATATGGGCATGGTAATTCGGTTTGAACCACCTTTCGCCTACTTGGAAACTCTCCATGTCCTCCGGGTCAGGTTGTCCGCCCAGCCAATGCCCTTCGTCCTTGTGCAGGAAGATTTGAAGCGGTGTAATGCCCCATCGTTTTTGGCACTCTTCGCCAAACCTACGCACATCTGCCAAAGTGGTGTCCGGTCTGATGAGCAAGACTCCCTCACGGATGGGCGAGCATCCAGCAACCTTGATAATCTTGCCGTTCTTCCCTTTGCGCTCACGCTCCTTTTCCTGCATGGCACGGCCTGTCTTTTCCTTGACCATGCGTTTGATGTTCTCATAGTGCGCCTGCAATTCGGGACTGCCGAAATCCGGATTTATCCATTGTTCGTTATCAGCCGTAAGTTCGGGCACGATGTAGATTTTGGACTTGCCGATGTTGCGCATATATTCGGCAGTCCTCCGGTTATGAGCCTCGCTTGATGCCACGTTGCAAGGCTTGATATGTATGCTTGATTTTGTTGCCATTTTCTTAAATTCAATTTGTGTTATTTTGTAATTTTGTTCGTTGCTTCCACTCATAACCGCAAGGGGTTCTTAGGGGTGAAACCCATAAGCGGAGTTTCCAAAGAGAGGGTCACTCTTTGGTCGGGTTGCATAGGGCAGAAAGCCCTTGCCGGGTTCTTAGGGCAGCGTCCTAAGCCCCTCGGGAGAGCCCACAACTACGCAAGCGA